>CP141731.1:1289304-1933956 GCA_035621235.1 Actinomycetaceae bacterium MB13-C1-2 | reverse complement strand
GTGTTGTTCTATGCCCTGTTAGCCATTTCGATCGTTGAGGGAATCATCGTCTGGCTCCGCATGAAGAGCCGTCTAAAGAAGCTTTACCCAGATACGCCAATTCCTAAAGGCACCTGGTTCTACATGTACACCAGAATGGTTATGGCGCGCCGTTGGCGCTCCCCCAAACCACAGGTTGCGCGCGGGCAGTTCCCTGATCCGGATGGCTCCCGCTCTACCGCCAGAAAAGCGAAGGAAGACAAGTCTAGGGACTAGCGGGACTGGTCGCGATCAATTGCGGTCGCGATTTGAGTTACGGCGACAACGGTTTCTTGCCAACTATCCACGGCGAACGTGGGCCAGCCAGCGGCCCGTACCGGGTAGTCATTTCCGCCCGGATCCAGCCGGTCACCGATGAAAAGCATCTGGTTCTTGTCATATCCCGTGATGCCCAAAAGCGCATTCATTCCGTAAGCCTTGTCGATCCCCTTCGCGGTGATGTCAACTGAAGTTGACCCACCCCCGCGAACCTCTAGCTCAGGCAGAAGAGGTGCCACCTTTGCGACCAGGGAGCTTTTCTTCTCCCCCGTAGGATCCCAGGCACGCTTCGCGTCCAGTGGTGCCTTTTGTCCCAGGGCAGAGAAAGTAATCTGTGAACCACGGTCCTCAATAATGTCACCCCAGGGGGCGGCCTCCCACAGTCCCAGTTCGTTCGCGGCATCGGCCAGTACCTGAATTGCTTCATCGCGCTGTTGCTTCGAGAGATGGTGAGCGTAGACCTCCTCAAGCTTCCCTTGGTCGAATCGAAGATACTGGGTGCCGCAGGTCGGAAGCAGATGCAGTCGAGAAAGCTCGTCGGCGCTTGCCCCAAGGTTGTCTAGTAGTTGTAGACGGAACTGCGGCAGTGCGCCCCCAGAAATTACCGCTACCTCGCCTACATCCAAAAGACGGCGAAGAGCCGTTGCCATTGGTTCGGGGAGCGGAGACTTTGAGGGCGCCAACGTATCGTCAAGGTCGAAAGCGACCAGCTTCCAGTCCGACTTCTTGAGCAGAGTCTGAGGATCAGCATCTTTGTTCACAAGAAGACCTTACAGACAGGTAGGCTTCAGAGCGTGATCGGCGCGGCTCGTCGATTTCGTTAACTACTTCCCACGGAGGACTAAATGGCAACCCCTCACATCTCCGCCGAAAAGGGCGATTTCGCTCCCGCTGTGCTCATGCCGGGCGATCCCCGCAGAGCGGAACGGATCGCAAAACAGCTCTTTACCGATCCCAAACTGGTCACCGATGTTCGCGGCATGCTGGGCTTTACCGGTGAGATCGACGGGCGCCCCTTGTCTGTCATGGGTTCGGGAATGGGAATGCCCTCCATCGGCATCTACTCATACGAACTCTTTAGCCAATATGACGTACAGCGCATCATCCGCGTCGGAACCTGCGGCGGAATCTCCCCCAAAGTCAAAGTTGGCGACACGATTATCGGTATGGGTGCCCACACAGATTCGAACTACAACCAGGTACGCATCCCAGGAATCAACTACTCTGCCACCGCAGCATACAATCTGGTCCGCGCGGCCGCCGACGCCGCAGCCGATGATCCGACCGTGTTCGTTGGGCCCATCGTTAGCCACGATCACTTCTACCTGGAGGTCCCGGGCCAAACCGAAGCGTTGGCAGAATATGGTGTGCTCGGCGTCGAAATGGAAGCTGCCGGTCTGTACGGCAATGCTTCTCAGCTTGGAAAAGAGGCCCTGACCGTCCTCACCGTTTCTGACCACCTACTCGACGGATCACAGGACATGACCGCAGAGGAACGAGAAACCAAGTTCCAGACTGCACTGAAGCTAGCGGTAGCAGCGGCGTTCGCGTAGCGAGGTTTACAACTCCGTATCCTCGGTGGCAGCGGGATCATTCTTACGATCTGCGAGCAGAATAGACAGGGCGATCCCGCTGACCACCAGCCAGGCGAATAGTCCGATCCACAACGCGGTGGAGGCAACGCCTGATCCCAGATCGAGTGCGGTAAAGCCGGCCATCAATATTCCGATTCCAAAGACGGTCCACGTAAGAGCCTTGCGAATTGCTGAATCCATGACGGAAGTCTATCGGTCTTCCTTCTAACTCAATCCAGGTCAGTAAGGGACTGTTCGATATATTGACGCTCCCGCTGCGGCAGCGCATAAATGGGTAGAGTCGTTGTCGTTATTGGGACTTGCTACAACCTTCAAGGAGCCGAAATGGTCTTCCAGGGATCTGCCCCCGCCCTCGTCACTCCGTTTAGGGACGGGAAGATCGACTTCGATTCTCTTGAGCGGCTGGTTGATTTTCAGCTTGACGGCGGATCAGATGCGATAGCCGTCTGCGGTACGACCGGCGAACCTTCAACGATGACGCTGAAGGAGGAGGTAGAGGTCGCAAAGGCGGTCTCACAGCAGGTGAACGGCCGCATCCCCATAATCGCCGGCATCGGTGGAAATGCAACACAAGAGGTCCTGGACGCGACCGAACTGATGAGCGAGACCGGAGTCGATGCGCTCCTTGGAGTGACCCCCTACTACAACAAAACGACGCAGGGCGGCTTGGTTGCGCACTACACGGCCGTCGCGAACGCAACAGACTTGCCGGTGATCCTCTACAACGTTCCCGCTCGTACCGGGCTGAACATGCTTCCCGCCACCATCGCCGAGCTGGCAGAGGTCCCAAACATCGTCGCGGTTAAGGAAGCGTGCGGAAACATCACACAGATCATGGAACTATTCCGACTGTGCCTGGGCAAGATTCAGATCTTCAGCGGAAATGACGACCATGTTTTTCCACTGGTCGCAATGGGCGGTGACGGGGTCATCTCCGTGGTTGCAAATGCTATGCCACGCTACATGCACGACATGGTTGCTACGACCATGACCGGCGACCTAGGGACTGGCCGCAAGATGCAACTGGATATGCTACCCCTCGTTGATCTGCTGTTCTGTGAGGTGAGTCCGATCCCGATCAAGGCCGCTCTGTCACGCATGGGAATGCTGGATAACGAACTACGCCTTCCCCTCGTCCCCATGACCGACGAGAACGAGGCCAAGCTATTCACGGAGATGGAACGTATCGGGCTCGTCTAGGTATCCCTAGACGTGTACCTCTATCCCCACAGACCGTAGTCCTCACAGATAGTCATAGACCGCCTGAGTCATCTCAGCTATTGTCTCCCACGAGAGATACACGGTCATGATCACGATTGCATACTCGCCCTTGGGCGTGGATACGATCGCGGCGTCATGTAGTTCCTCGGGCTCAAGGAATCCGACCTTGTCAGCAACGGTGCCGATTGGGTCCAGCGCGGCCGGGATTCCGTCTCGATAGATCTGGTTCTCCATCGCGTAAAACAGCCTCTGATGCGAGTCATCACTCATTGAGTCGGTGGAGGCCAACACTTCAAGTGCCCGCGCAAGGTCCGCTGGAGTCGAGACCAATCCGTAGGGGACAAACTCGGTATCCTGCGCCCCGAGTTTGGTCAGCGTGGGTCCGATGTTCTCCCAACCGATTTGCTCGAGCCAGGCCTCGGGACAGTCGTTGTCCGAGTATGTGATCATTTCGTTGAAACACTCGTCAAGCGTCATGCCAATCAGATCATCCGACCAACTGGCCGCACCCGACTCAACTGCGTCGATCATCGAACTGGCCACGTAGAGCTTGTACGTGCTGGCCATGGTGAACGGGTCATTCTGGTTCAAAGACACAACTGGAAGACCGGTACTTAAATCCACTACCTGAATCCCGACCTGGCCCGCACCGAGCAGAACCATGAATCCGCCGTCTGGGTCTTCCTCGTCCTCTACCCAGATGCTTCCGCCCTCGTCGCCACCGCTCATTGAGGAAAGCTCTTCCAGCAGAGAGTCGTATGAGGCTACACGGTTCTCAAACTCGTAGAGTGCGCGACTCAGTTCCTGGCGAACTTTGCCCGACTCTGAAGCTCCTACTGTCAAGGTTCCGTCGAGGCCTTGCGCAATCTCGATCGTCTCCTCCAGAACGACCGCATCCTGGGTGTTCAAAACGTTCTCGGGGGCATCTCCCAGAGCCGCCTCGGCGTCCGAGATTAGCTCCTCGAAACTGACCGAGAGATGAAGTCCCGACGGCAATCCTCCAACGATCCGACCGCAAAAGGCGCCAGTTGGCCCCAGATTTGCCTCTTGTGCGAGTCTTTCTTGCATCTGAGCGACGGGACCGGCCTGGCGGAAAACGTCCTCAAAATCGGACCGCTGCGCCGTCCCATCGTCGGTCGTGACGCTATCCATTTCCTCTGCGGATGCCGCAACAACTCCCATCGGCATCAGAAGTAAGGAAAGGACGACTCCCATCAACAGCCCGCAACGTGCGACGGACTTCCGAGAGGTCAAACTCAGACTACCCCTCGGTATTACCGACCGCCTGAAAAATCTGCCCACCAGAAATCTCACGTGGAAACACTACATATCGAAGCTTGGAATCACCTATGAAAGTCCGATGACCTGCAGGTCATCGGACTTTCCACGCGGCTGGTTACTCAGCTCGCTTAAAGCTGATCGATGATCCGTCCACAGCGAGAATCAGCTTGCCGTCTTCTATTGGCGCACTGATTGCCTCGCCCTCAATGGTGATCTCACAGTTACCGTCCTTGACGGCCCATGTGCCCTCGGAGGGGGCGTCAAACACTGAAAGCATTGCTTTTCCGTCAGAGGTGAGGTCGAGCGTGAACGCTGCGCTTAGGTCCACCCCGGACTGTTTCATGTCCTCGATGTCGTTCTCGGTGATCTTCTCACCATCGGATTCCATTGCGGCGAGGGTCCAGCTTCCTTCGCAATCAGGACCGGCGGTGCCACCATCGCCAGAGCTGCATCCGACCAACGCAACAGATCCAAGTGAAACTGCGGCGAGTGTTGCGGTGAGCTTCGCGATTGACCTCATTTGTGTTCCTCTTCCATTCATATTGCTTTTCGTGATTTCAGTATGCCCGACCACCGGGGGCAGCGCGTTCCTCGCCCTGTCTATGAGCCGCTAGCGAACAGGACAAAGCTCACCGCCATAGCTCCCATTCCGGCCAACATTCCGTAGATCGTTTGGTGTTTGTCAGTCTGGTAACGCCATGCACCTGGGAGCAGTTCGTCGAGGGCAAGGAAGACCATCATGCCGGAGACAACTCCGTAGAAGATCCCAAAGAACTGCGGCGGAATCACCCAGGCGACAAGCAAAGCAGCGAACAATGCGCCGATTGGCTCAGTCAGCCCCGAAAATGTCGCCCACCAGAAACCCTTCTTCTTCGATCCTGTCGCCGCGTACACAGGGGCTGCAACGGCTATGCCCTCGGGAACATTGTGAATTGCGATTGCTACCGCCAGAGTGAATCCGACCTGCGGGTCCTGATATGTAGTAAAGAATGTCGCCATGCCCTCGGGAAAGTTGTGTAGCGCCAGCACCATTGCTACAAGAGCGCCCGAGCGCATCAGGTTTCGAGTTGATGAAGTATCCGTTTCAGTAAGAGCGTCCTCGCGCCCCTCCATCTCGTTTGGATTTAGCACGTCTGGCAGTATCCGGTCGATAACCAGAACCAGAGCAATCCCACCGAAAAACGCGAGCCACACGTACAACTGCGCGAGTTTCGGCGAAGCGTACTCGCCCATGTATTCGATTCCAAGCGGTACTAGCTCTACCAGGGAGACAATTATCATCGCTCCGGCCGCAAAGGCCAGTGAGACCGCCAGCCACTGACGCTCCAGTGTCTTTGAGTTCAGGACCAACAGCCCACCGATCGACGTCGCCAAACCGGCAAGGAGAGAAACGACTAGGGCGAGGGTCATAACGCCAGGCTACTCAACTCCCGGCTGTCCAAGAACTCAGGTTCACGAACTGAGGAGGGAATCGACACCGCTCATCGCCTGGATACTCGCGACTATCAACGCGCACGCTTCCGCATCCGAGTCAGCCTGGTGGTGGTCTAGCTCGAACCACGGCGCGCAGGCGTGCGCAACGGTCGGGAGCTTGTAGTTAACCAGGCCAGGAACGGTTCTCTGCGCCAGACGATAAGAGCAGTAGAAACGGTCCGGAAGTGTTTCGGTGTCGAAGTAGTTGTCCAGTTCACGCCAGACGCGGGCATCGAATGAGGCATTGTGCGCGTACACGGGACTGTCCCCAACGAACTCAGCTATATCCGAGCTCGCCTCATCCCATGCGGGCGCATCGCTTGTCTGCTTTTGTGAGATCCCGTGTAGCCAGGTGAACTCGAATCTGTCGTACCCAACGGGTGGACAGAGGTAGCTGGACTGGCGCGCCACGACGTTGCCGTCCACGACCTTGACCAGGGCTATCTGGCAGGCGGAGACGCCGCCTAGACGATTCGCGGTTTCGAAGTCGACCGAGACGAACGAGGGCGACATCAGCTCGGCGAACGAAGGAACCAGTTTGCTACTGGCCCTCAAGGGTTTGCGCGATCTGGTCCCCGACCATCCGTACACGCCTGCAGGCCCCCCGTTGCTTGCTGCTGAAGTCAAAGCCAACCGACTCTCCAAAAACGAAATACTCGTGATTTCAAGTAGCCGATGCGCGGTAATTGAACGCGACCGGGCGTGTCTATCTAGCGCGGCACCCACTACTTTCAACTCGATAACTCTATCCCCGCTGTTTCGATAAGTAACGAACCCCACCGCCATCGGATCCCTCCCAAGTTGTGCGCGGGGCCGCGCATCCGTAGAATCTATTTCTGTTGTACGGGGCATTGGCGCAGTTGGTAGCGCGCTTCCATGGCATGGAAGAGGTCAGGGGTTCGAATCCCCTATGCTCCACCATAAGAGGCTTACTGCAATCGGCGTCCTCGTAAACGCCGCCAGGCAGGTCAAGCCAGAGGTTCTGTAGTTCGGCCAGGTCGCCCTTCGGGGCGGCTTTTGGCGTTTCTGGGCCGCTGTGGCGCGCTGTCGCGGCCTGGGCCGTACTGCGTGCCACCTCGGGCGTTGCGCCCGCCGCGAGAGCCTCCCAGCCGCGTTCGGCGGCGAGGAGTTCCCATAGCGGCGAGCGGATGTCGTCTCCGACAACCTCGTCGTGGGCGAAGATAGCCTGGTTGAGCTTGCGGCGGGTGGCTTCGCTGGCGTGGAGGTACAGCTCGTGGGGTTCTCGAGCAGGTTCAGGTGCGCGTCGAGGAACGCGCGGCCGCTGGAGAGGCCGCCGTGCACCTGGCTGAGCTGTTCGGTGACGCGCTGCCGGTCGCGGCGATCTCCCGGAGACGCTGCCGGATGCGCTCCTGCGGGAGTGAGCTGTCTGCGGCGAGGTCGAGGAGGTTGTCTCCCTTGGTCGCGAGCTGCGTCAGCTGATCCTCCAGGTTCTTGCGGAGCAACTGCTGCGCGGCGACCTGGTCGTCCAGCGCGGCTTCGATGTGGTCGCGGACAGCGGCGACGAATGCGGGGCTGAGGCGGATGGTCTTGTAGTGCTCGGCGATGGCGTCCTCGACGCGGTCGATCGAGGAGTATGGGGCGTCGCAGACGTGGTCTTGCACGCCTCGGCAGAAGAAATACCCATAGTCGGCGGTGCCGTGCCTGCCGGTGGTGCGCATGAGGAGCATGCGGCGGTTGACGTGCTGTTCGAGGCGGCACTGGCCGCACCAAATGGTGCCTTTGATGTAGTGGTCGTGTCGTTTGCGGCGTTCGCGGGCGTAGCCACGTTCGTCCATGAGTTCTTGCACCTGGTTGAACAGATCCTCCGTGATGAGAGGTTCGTGCCGGCCAGGGTAGGTCTCGCCCTTGTAGCGGACTTCTCCGAGGTAGTAGAGGTCGCGGAGCATCTGCTGGATCTTCGAGTCCGAGATTGGCCCGGCCGCGCGACGTTGCGTGGGCCTGGTGCGAAGGCCCCGGTCGGTGAGTTCGTCCGCGATGTCCTGGAACGTCTTGTCTCTGGTGGCGTACAGCTCGAAGGTGAGCTTCACGAACGGTGCGCGTTCGGGATCAACCTTGACGGTGTTGATCTTCCGTCCGTCGATGTTCTCGGTGACGTTGAGGTAGCCGATGGGTGCGCGGCCGAGGGTGCCGCCGTTCTTGGCCTTCTGACTCATCTTGTAGGCAATGTCGGCGCCGTCTTCGCGGGAGCGGTATTCATTGAACGCGGCGAGGATGCCGTGCATGAGCTGCCCTACGGGAGTGGCGTCGATCTGCTCGGTCGCGGAGATCAGGGCGACTCCGCGTTTCTGCAGATCGGCCATGACGATGGCGTCGTCGGTGGGGGTGCGGGCGAAGCGGGAGAGCTTGTAGACGATGACGTAGTCCACGTCCCGGTCGCGGCGGATGCGTTCGAGCATCTCCTGGAACGCGACCCTCTTGGTCATCTCCGTGGCTGACCGGCCCGGCTCAATGTACTCGTGCACGATCGTCAGCCCGAGCGCTTCGGCCTTGCGCTGGCAGGAGATGCGCTGCGCAGGGATAGAGATGCCCTCGGGGTCGTAGTCGGTGTTCACCTGCCCCTTTGATGACACGCGCAGGTAGATGACCGCGCGGCTGCCCGGTGGAGCGTCGACGGCTCCGGTCGGCAGCGACGAGACCGTGCCGTCATCGGTGCGGGCGTCGTCCTCCTCCTCGACCGGGGCGAGCGCGGGCGGGATCCCGTCGAAGGCGAACGGCGCGAGGTCGGTATCAGGCAGACTCATGACTGCCCTCTTTCCGGTGAGAGCAGCTCGAGACACGAGTGGTGAGTCGCGTTTCGAGAGAGCGGTGATGTAGGAGCGGCGCCCCGAGATTGATCGGGCCGGGGCGCAAGCCCGAAGCTTGAATTGCCATCGGCTGCGTTCTCCGTTTACCTCCCCATTTTACCTCGCCTGACCGGCCTTTTTGCGGTCGTTGACTATTCCGCATCGTTTTCCGTCTGCCCTCCGAGAACACCGCCCCATCACGACGGGAGACGGCTCGGCTATTTGTGGAAGACATAGACCCGGCCTTCCTCCTCGACGAGGTCAAAGGCGTCCGCGACTTCTTCGAGGAGCGCCTGGTAGTCGGGGTTCACCTGTTCGATGACAAGCTGGCGTTCCTCGGCGTAGGTGAAGACATCGCGTTCGCGCTCGTCGACTTCCGCGAGTTCGTGGATCGCTTCCTCGATGGTCGCGAAGACCCCGAGGTAGCAGTCGTGGAAGTCCTCCATGATGTCGCCGCTCATCGCGTTGGTGTCCGGCAGGCTGAGGTAGGCGCGCAGAGCCGCATCTCGGTCGACAGAGAGTTCCCCGAGCGTTTCGGTCAGCTCTTGGATGTCTTTCGTGCCGTAGATTCCGGGGACGTTGACGCGCAGGTACCAGTCGCCCACCTCGATCCCGGTCAGTACGAGGATGTTGTCAAGCCGGGGCGGGTAGCTCTCGACGTAGGTCGTTGGCCTTGCGTCGGGGTGCTGCTGGCGGATGAGGTGGGTGCCGAGCCAGTCGATGAGTTCCTGCGTCGTCGCAGTGACGCTTTCGTCGTTGTGCAGTCTGAGGTATTCCTCGCGCAGCGTCTCGTAGTCGCCCTCGCCGGTGCGGGCGAAGTTCGCCAGTGCACTGTGGCGGCCGAGGCTGCGACCCAGGACGTGTGCGATGCAGCGCGCCGTGCCTCGGTCAACGTCCCGCTTCTCAGCCATCGCCTCACTGATGCCGGAGGCGATGAGTTCACCGAAGCGGCGCGCGGCGACCTCGAATCGTCGCCAGTCCGGTGCTCCACTTTCTTGTACAGGACAAGGCATGCCTGGCCGGTCTGGCGAGCAAGAAAGTTGTTCACCCTGCCCCGGGGTTGGGAGGTGTCGTTCGCTCATCACAACCGCCCTCCCCTCGAGGCGATGTCGGCGGACATCGGCTTGATGCCGCCCCGAGTGAACACGTGCAGGACGCCTTCGGGTGTGTCGAAGATGTGGAAGTAGCGGCTGAGGTAGTCGTAGATCGCGGCGTGGTCGAGTCGCACAGCGGCGAGCGGGATGCCCGTGTGCGTGGTCATCTTGTGGATGATCTGGAACCAGCCGAGTTCGTCCGCGACGTGCTCGACGAACGCCAGGCGCCCCTCGAAGCTGCCTGCGTAGCTGGTTTCGAAGTCGAGCCAGGACTCGGTGAGCGGCTCCAGCGGCTCTGCTTTGTGTTCGACGGACTGCAGATGCGCGCGATAGAGCGTGGCGGCTTCGTCGTAGTAGCGGGCGGCCTTGTTGCGAGCCGTTGATGGTGAAGTCGTTGTTGGTGAAGTCATAATGAACCTCCTTTCGGATTAGGTGATGTGTACGGGGCGACCGCGGTGAGCGACTGCTCGCCGGTGGCGGCGCGGAAGAGCGCGGCGTTGAGGCGGCGGTCTTCCTAGATGGCGCGCCGGATCTTGTCGGCCCGCTCCACGGCGGGGCTCGCCCAGACGACGAGCGGAAACAGCCCATCGCTTCTCGCCTGCTCTGCGCTGGACTCCCAGTACCGCTGGTACAGCCCGGACTTACGCAGCACCGCAGGCAGATGCTCGGTGTCGCGGTCTATCTCCACGAAACTGTGCGTCTCGCTCTCAGCATCAGCCGTCACGACGGCGAGATCCGGCTTGAGAGTGAGCGCCCCGCCCTGCGCGGCCTGGAACTGTCGCCAAGAGGCGGGCTCGGCCTGTAGGTCGAGGATG
Source organism: Actinomycetaceae bacterium MB13-C1-2 (assembly GCA_035621235.1). Taxonomy (NCBI): domain Bacteria; kingdom Bacillati; phylum Actinomycetota; class Actinomycetes; order Actinomycetales; family Actinomycetaceae; species Actinomycetaceae bacterium MB13-C1-2. Next base: position 1,923,376 of record CP141731.1, on the reverse strand, counting down.
TCGAAGCCGTCAGATCGTGCCTTCTCAGTGAGCGTAGCGGGCGACCTCGAGGGTGTGGGCGAGGAACCCGGCTCCGGGGTCGACGTAACGCCTGCGCCCGCCCTGGCCACGTCGGGGGCGGAGGAGGCGTTCTCCGGCGGCGGCGAGTTGCCATACGGTTTGCCCCGAACCGCGGCCGCTGCCGCCCACACGCCGCTCGACACGAGCGATGAGGCCATGCTCCTCCAGGCGGTGCAGTACCCGGAGCGTGAGCCGGGTTGCTGTGGCCTGGGTGGCGAATCCAGGCTGCCCGCCCGAAAGTGTGCCTACTGGGAACTCGAGGCGTTGGATGAGGCGAGTATCGAGTAGGCGGAACTGTTCGAGGTCTTCGAGAATCCGTAGGTCGCGGTCAGTCAGGTGCAGCAGGAGTTCCCCGATCTTGTACGGCGTGCGCGGTGTCATGCGACACTTCCCTGCCGCCTCCAGGAGATGGTCGGGGGGTGGCCTGTGTGGTGGCCGTGCGCCCCGCTCGAATGAGCGGGAGTCCCATCCCAGTTCAGGCCAGATGCGCCGGAACAGTGGCCGACAGAGGGACGTGTCAGCAAAGCGAACGGAGCATCGAATGGATCAGGAATGGATCAGGAACGACACTGCTCGAATGCGAACTCACGCCTCCCATGAACGTCGTCATCGTCGTCATGATCGCCGCCTCCGTTGATGCGAACGCACCCCAGACGCCTCACCTGCGGTCAGCGATGTATCGCCTGGCAAAGGAGTCGCATTCTTCGATGCACGCTCGGATTCGATACGGAGAGTCGGTGCGCCGTCGCCCGCGAACCGTTCGCGGTAGGCCGTGCGGATTTCGGCGGCGTGCCCTGCATCAGGTACAGGAGGATTGGTCTTCGCTGAGAACCAACCGGCTGGTGCGCCGTTGACGACGAGGTTGGCGTAGATGTGCCGAAGCGCCAGGGACTGGAAGTCGTCGGGCTTGAGCTTTGTCGTGGTCTTGGCCAGCTCGCGGGCGTCGTTCGGGCTGGCGGCGAAGGTGATCAGATTTCTGGCGTTCAGCTGGATGGCATCGGCTAGCTTGGTCGGCACCTGGCCACGCCCCTGGAAGGCCAGGTGCCAGCCGACGCCGTGGGAGCGGCTGGTGGCGAGGGCGTACTCGATGCTGGTCGGCAGGTGTAGGTAGCGCTGCACTTCGTCGATGAAGACGAACCCGGGACGGGAGCGCGGGTTCTCTTCAGCGGCGCGTTCCTGGGTCGCCAACCACGCCTCTGCGACAACGAGGCCACCGAGCAACTGGGAGGCTCCCGGCCCGATAAGCGCATCGTTGAGCGGGACAAGGATGGCATGGTCGTGCTTCCAGACGTTGCGGATGCGGATCTTCGGTTGCGCTTGCCCGAGCACCGCCGCGACGTTCTTCCGCAGCACGCACTTGCGGAGCTTGTTCAATGGTGCTGCGACCATGTTCGCCCGGTGCGCAGGCGACAGCTCATTGAAGGTCGCCCAGAAGCCCGCCAGGATCGGGTCGTCAGCAACCGCCCCGATGATGCTCCTGCGGTAGCCGTCGTCAGAGAGCAGCATCGGCAGATTGAGCAATGTGTACGGGACGCCCCGGCGCTGCCCATCGGCGACGAGGGTGAGCAGGCCGGTGAGCATCAGCTCCTCGGTTCTCGGCCCCCAACCATCGGTGAAGACGGTCTTGAGGACTTCGAGAATCCCATCGACCACCGGGTCAGGATCACGATCCCCGATGTCGAGCGGATTCGGTTCTGCAGCGTCAATGACGACGATGTGCCCAGCGGTTTCCTTCGGTGCGCGCTTCACGATGGCGTCGACCAGCTGCCGCTTCGGCTCGATGAGCACAAGCGGACGTCCCGCCTCAATGTCCGAGAGCGCCAGGTGCGCGAAGATCTCACTCTTCCCTGACGCCGTCCCGCCCGTGATAGCCGCATGCAGCAGCCGCCCCTCTGTCGTCATCCCGATACACTTCTCGACCCCCGGAGCGGTGCTCCTCGCAAAGAGCGACACCTTCTCCGTGATGCCAGGAGGTGGTGGGATGAGCTGTGGGTGCCGGGGCGGCAGACCGGGAAGCTCCAAGCTCGTCGACCGGCCAGGCGACGACTCCCACGAGCTGCGACGCGGTCAAAGCCAGCGGACTCCACCCGAGGGTCGCCTGCTCCCACCTCGTCGGCGACTCGTTCACCAGTGACAGCCGGGCGCCGGGAGCTTCGAGCTGTTCGAGCGCGGAGAGGAACTGCCCACGGAGCTGCTGGCGACGCTCGGGAACGGCAGCGGTGACGCCGACGCGTACCGTCACGTCGATCCGAGCCTGACCAGCGTTCTGCGCAACCCGGCGACGGGTATCGGTCGGAGCCGACCCCGCCCCGCGCAGCAGTAACTCGGGTACGGACGCGCTCGGGTCGAGGATCTTGCTCGGCACCACTGCGGGCCTGCTACCTCGGCCGAGCACCATCTGCAGCGTGATGGTTTCGCCCTTCCGTCGCCCGGCGAGCACGCTGTAGATGCCGTGCAGCACATCCGAGGTGGTGTCGTCCCGGAGCGGCATCGCTTTCGGCGTCAGCTTGAGGCGAGCGACTCGCTCCGGCACGTTGGGGCGGGAGGCTCAGAGCGTTCGACTCTCCGGCAAGTGCGACCGCAGCAGGTGACGGACGGTCGGCTGCCCCGACTGCGTACGTCCGACCAGGTGGGTGATACCCTCGTCGCCCGCCCAGGTCTCGAAGACCGGGGGGCGGGGCGACCCTGGTGCGCTCAGCCGCTCGAAGAGGCGCTGCACCTGGGCAGAGGTCAGCTCCATCCCGGGCAGCAGCCTCGTGTAGTGGATCTGCTCAGGCATCGGGCGCCTCCTTCGTGGTCGTTCCCGCCGAGTCGTGGCGGGTGCGTTGCCGTTCGTGCTCGTGGGCGGCTTCCGCTTCAAGCCGGGCCTGCTCGAGTCCTGCGGCGGTCAGGATGCTGGCGATCTGCTCTGGGCGCAGATCGTGATTCAGTTCGCTGAAGACCCAGACCCTGCGATCAGGTCGTTTGCGGTAACGACGTTGAGATTTCCGACTCATACAACACACACCTCCTTCCGGCGAGTCACCGAATTACGTTTGCCACGTGCAGTCGCAGAATGTCGTGCGGAGAGCCCTTAACATAGGGTGCGGATGATTACGCACCGTTGTTTTCTGCTTGTCAAGAGGGATTGTGTATTCGACAACACCTCAACTGAGGTGAACGCGCTCATGCTTTTCACCAGCGATCCCGCCAGCGGCGGTAAATGAGCAGTCCGATCCACACCGCCGTGATAATCGCGGCGACCAGGAGCAGCCATCCCCAGATCGCCGAGAGCAGCTCCATCGCGAGGTACAGGAGGATCACGCTCAGGAGGATCGTGAAGCAGAACCCGAGGACGCGGGAGGCCATCGTGACCGGCTCCTTGTCGTTCTTGCCGGGCTTCCTGGAGGTGGAAAGCATCAGGCATCACCAGACTCTCCGTTGCTCACCGCCGCGCAGCGGAACTTGGTGTCGCTCGGCACTGGGAAACCCGGCAGCATGAAGTCGTTCTCACACTCGTTGCCCCAGATCGACCAGTCCGAGCGGGAGTTCGGACGACGCCGGGCGAACAGCTCGGCGTAGGGGCCGTCGAGGAGCCGCTCGATAAGCGGGATCATCTCGTCGGGCTTCCGGCTGTGCTCCGTCCTCGGGAACAGCAGCATCGAACGCTGCCCGTGGAACTTGAACGGCGCCTTACCTCGCACGCCGTGCAGCAGCGTCTCGTGGCTGGAACGGAAGTAGGTGCCGAGACCCATGTGGTACTTGTCCCAGGCCGCGTGGGACTTGTACGTGAAGCCCCAGCTCCTTAGCACCTCGATCCCTTCGGGGAGTGCGGCGCTGGTCACCCACATCAGGAGAGTCGCGTTGTCGTCGCTGAGCTCCTGGATGAGCGGCCCCATCGTTTTGATCCGATCGAGGGTCATGAGGTCGTAGTGCTGGATCGCACCGCGCTTCCCGGTCTGGGCGATGTCCCAGGGCGGGTCGGCGTACCAGACCTTGATCCGCTTGGTCGTGCCGAAGCGAGCCAGGCGAGACGCCTCGTCAGCAGAGAGCGGCTCCCCGCTCGCGGCTCGGTCCTCAGTCGCTGGTTCTTTCGTGTTGATGGACATGAAATTGCTCCTTTCTCCACCCGAATTGTTCGAAGCACTCGCGGCTTCACGGGCGGCGGATGGACGTTTATGGAGGGTTGGGAAGAATTCGTCAATGGTCTGTTCGGGATGTTGTGCTTTTCACGGCGACCCGAGCTGGTGCCTCAGCCTGACCCGGTACGAGGACTACTTCTCTGCAGCAGCGTGGGCAGTAGTGTTCCGCGAACGCTGGACTGATGCCGTCGACGTGAAGGTGGTGTCCTCCGTGGAGCTTCCCCGGCGGATGCAGATCCTCGTGGACGCACTGCCTCCCGTGGAATGATGACGCTATCCGCGTGCCTTGGTGGCATCCGACCGAGCTTGAGAACTATGCGCTCTCGTTCGGCGGATGCCGCTCTTTTCATTGGTTGACGTCCTACGGTCTCGATACAGAGCACCTCGTACCAAGTGAGCATGAGGGAGTGTCAGTGCCGCCGCCTAGAATTGCTGCTATTAGCCGCCTAGAATTGCTGCTATTAGGAGATGCGCGTCGCCGGGGCGTGGAACTCACGGCAACGGGGAGACAGCATGGCAGACGAGAACGCGCTCGTGCCGGTGTGGACACTTGCCACTGAGGCCGTGGCGGTGCCCGATCTCGTGGGTGATGCGGACATGACTCCCGAGCGGCTTGCTGACCTGCGCACCGCGCTCGCGACGTTCACACAGGCACCCATCGCGACGTTGGAGATGCATCCGATCGAGCGACGCCGTGACCCGGCTGGCGGCATCGCGCTGCACGCGAGCAGTCCCCTTGCCCAGCAGCTCTCGCAGCTCGTGACTCAGACCGCGCGCTCAGCGCCGGCGAAGGTCGACATCGCGGCTTCCGGCGAAGTGCTTTACCGCATGGTGGTGCCTGCGAAGGTCGCCTCCCAGGTGAGCAAGGGACTCGTGAAGCCGATGGCGTCCAAGGCCGTCTCGGGCGGCGTCTACAGTGCTCTCCGGGACTCGACGGGAATCGTCTCCAAGGCGACATTCGTCCCTGTGGCTGGCACGGGCGCGACAACCGGCGCTGCAGCAACCGCAGGCGTCGGTATTGCAGGCGCAGGATCGCTGACCGTCACCGCCCCGCTCGTCCTGATGGCTGTGGCCGTGGGCGCGAGCGCCTACGCCGACCATCAGCGGCAGAAGGCCATCGAACGGATCACTGACCTGCTTGAGCAACTGCACGACGACAAGCTGGAGCAGGAACGTAACCGGCTCGATGGCTGCCGGGACGCGATAGACAAGGCCACGTCGGTACTGCTGGATCAGGGCAAGATCGGGCAGTCGCTGGGACTGGATTCCGCGTCACACGAGATCAGCACCGCCATTGCCGCCGTTCGTACGCGGCTCAAGAAGTGGCACGACGCGCTCGATGAATTCCCCGAAGGACCGGTGGAGCTGGCGACGCTCACAGAGGCGTTCCCTGGCATTACGGACGAGAACGGTGCTTTCAGTGCGCACCTGGAGACCGCGAGGTTGGCCCTTGCGCTGAAGCGTCGTGTCTTGGTGCTGCAGGCTGTGGAGCACGCGCAGCTCGACGGCACTGGCAACCCGTTCAAGTCCTTCCTGAGCGAGCTGCGCAGCGACGAGCAACGATTGAACGACCTCGAAGCGAGCATCAATGGCGTGCTGCTGCGACTGTCCTCGCTCGAGCTCAAGCGCCCAGGTGGGTTGCTCAAGAAGGTGCACTACGCACCGTCCGACGTTGACAAGCTCCTTACCGCCGCCTATCGGCTCAGAGGCCTCAGCAGCGGAATCGACGCTGCCGGAAACCACGCCGATGTAGTGATCGAGATCGAGCGGGGACATGACGGGTCTGTCGTTGTGTTTCCGGCGGCAGCGGTCGAATCCTGACGTTCTCGCTCGATCTGACTGACCCGCTCGAGCGTGTGGACTATTCCCCAGCGGCTTCTGCGAGCTTCTGGTTGCTGACGATGTAGACGTTGCGGCTCCAGTGCCAGTCTTTGATAAGGGCTGAGCCATCGAACCATTCGCGGTCGCCTTCTGCGAGGTAGACGCCTGTGGCGTCGCCGGGGATGGCGTCGGCGTCGTCGACGCTGGCGATGAGGGCGAACTTGGTGCCGTTGGAGTAGTAGAGGTAGTGCTTTGCGCCGTACATGGTGTCGCAGTCGTCAGCGGTGGTCGTGGCGTTCGTGCCCCGCTCTGTCTTGGTGCTCTTGGCGATGCCATCGGTATCGCGTGGGATGGCGTCGATGACGGCTTCGCGTTCGAGGTCTGCGAGGAAGCCGAGGTCGGCGTCGCTGTCGAAGGTGCCGCCCGCGCAGGTGCCGGTACTCATCGGGTAGCCGCCGTGGCGTTCCTTGTAGGTCTTGAGCGCTGTGGCGAGGCGGTCGAGATCAGCAACGCGCTTGGCGTCACCTCGAGGAGGGTCTTTCTTCTCTTCCTGCTTCTGGGCCGTCTGGTTGCTCGAGTCGTTGATGGCCGGTGTCTGGCCGGTAAGGCTTGGCAGAGTGAGCCGGATGGGGCCGTAGGTGATGGCGACACTGACGGCGATGATCAGGACCGTGAAGATGATCTGGCTGCGGATTTCTCGTTGTTGCTGGTAGCTGCTCATGCTGCTTTTTCTCCTGCTGCTACTTCGGCGGCAGCGACGCGCTTAGATGTTGGTTCACGGTTCGGGACGGCAAACTTCGGGGTCGGCTTCCACGCCACCTCACGGATACCGGCGAGCCATTTCAGGACGGCCACGAGCGGGCCAGCGGTGTCGATGACCCCGGCGAACGGCGTGACGAGAAGCACGAGGACGTGGTCGCGGAGCTTCTGCAGGCGGGTCATGCCGGTGTAGCGGAGGTTGTAGAACAGGCCGAGCTGCGTGCCCGCCAGCCAGAGGGCGAGGCCGATCGAGGTGATGATGCCGTAGACGGTCAGCTCGGGCGCGACAACCGTGATGGTGCCCTCTCGGACGGCTTCGGCAGCGAGAATGAGCAGGATGACGACGTTGGAGCCGAGCGCGAGGAGCGAGACCGGGAAGCCGAGTGCGTAGGTCAGCACGCGCAGGCGGATGATGACGTTGATGTGCCACCGATCTTTGCGGGACAGGCGCATCCAGTCGGGTTGCTGGCGGATGTGTGCGAGGGCCTGCATGGCGCCGAACACCCAGCGTTCACGCTGCTTGTAGGCGGCCTTCAGTGTGAATGGCGGTTGCTCGATCATCTCGGTGTGGTGCCAGCCGAACATGTCCTTCCCGAACTTGAGATAGCCGGCAAGGCCGAAGACAAGGTCTTCAGCGATGAGGGCCGAGCCGTCGAGGTTACCGATGTCCCAGCCGATCTGGTTCTCCAGATCCTGTCGGACGACGAGATTCGAGCCGTGCAGATGCATGGGAGGCGGGCTGGTCATGACGGAGTAGCGCTCGTGGCAGCCGAAGGGACGGTTGGACTCCATCGCCTTGTTCAGCAGTGTCGTCTCGTTCCAGTCCAGACCGTAGGAGATCATGCCCTCCGAGATCCCGACTGGATGACGGCTCAGGCGATGAACCAGGCGTGCGAGGTTGTCGGGGGTGAAGACGGATTCTTCGTCGTAGTGCACGACGTAGGACTCGGTCGGAGAGGCGCGGTGCTGCTCGACCATGTACTCCAGCGCACGAGCCTTGAGGCGGGTGTCTTTGGGTGTGCGGTAGTCGGTCGGCAGGAGATACGGCGTCACCGGGATGACCGCATTTCGGTAGCGGGTCTGGAGAGCGGCCACCTCATCGGCGTCCTCAGTGATGATCTCGACCCAGACGACCTTCTGCAGCACCGGATAGCGGGCCACGCCTGCCAGGACGTTGTCGATGCCGCGCTGGACGACGGAGAGCGCACCGCCCTTGGTCGTGATCTGGATCAGGAAACGATGCGTGTTCCCTTTCCGCTTCGCGTGAGCCAGCGACGCAGTGAGCTTCCGGTTGGTGATCTTCTCACGAGAGACATGCTTGTGAGCACTGGCCTTGATCACCATCCACCAGAAGTAGAGGTAGGTCGGGATCAGGAGCACCATCGCCCCGAACAGGAACCAGCCGACTGGCGTGAGATCGGGCGCGAGACGCACTACGCGCGGACTCTCAAATCACCCCCTCGTGAGACGAGGATGCATAAAGAGCTGGAGATGGTGTGGTGGAAAGCCAGACGCATTACTGCTCTGGAATGTAAGATGAATCGATTACTGAGACAACACTGAAAGCGCTTCTCGTCAGGCATTTATCCGTGGCTTTGCGATATTCCTATTCCGGCAAATTGCGGATTATGAGAGAATAGAACGTAGATCGCAGCGTCCCGGTCGAGCCATCCGGCTCCCGCCTGCGACAGCACGACCCGCCCGAGCGGCGCGGCACCCTAGCAGTGTCGGAGGCCGCCGGTACCGTGATACACGGCACTATGAGCACAACTTAAGACGCGCCCTGCGGCGCAGAGGAGACAACAGCATGGTACGCGCCGCGAAGCCGAAACCGACGAAGACACTCGAGCAGACCCTCTGGGAGGCTGCCGACAAGCTGCGCGGCAACCAGGAACCGAGTGAGTACAAGCATGTCGTGCTGGGCTTGGTGTTCCTGAAGTACGTCTCCGACCGCTTCGAAGAGCGACGGAAGGCGCTCGAGGTAGAACTGGCTGCTGACGGCATCAAGGCCGAGCGGGTACCGGACTTCCTCGAAGACCGCGACGAGTACACCAGTCACAACGTGTTCTGGGTGCCAGAGTTGGCGCGCTGGGGCTACATCCAGTCCGTGGCGAAGCAGCCTGAGATCGGGCAGCAAATCGACCAGGCGATGGACCTCATCGAGAAGGAGAACCCTTCCCTGCGCGGTGTGCTCCCGCGCAACTACGGCCGCGACGGCCTCGACAAGCGGCGCCTTGGCGAGCTGGTCGACCTGATCGGTTCGATCGGGTTCACCGAGACCGACGACCACGGCGCCGATGACGTGCTGGGCCGAGTGTACGAGTACTTCCTTGGGCAGTTTGCCGGCAAGGAGACCGGCAAGGATGCTGGGGCCTTCTACACGCCGCGCTCGGTAGTCAAGACGCTGGTCGAGATGTTGGAGCCCTACCAGGGGCGTGTCTATGACCCTGCGGCGGGTTCAGGCGGCATGTTTGTGCAGTCGGCTGAGTTCGTGAAAGCTCACGGCGGCAAGCGCACCGACATCTCCGTCTACGGGCAGGAGTTCACGGACACGACCTGGAAGCTCGCCAAGATGAACCTCGCACTGCGAGGCATCGAAGCCGACATGGGACCGCGTTCGGCCGACTCATTCACCGATGACCTGCACCCTGACCTGCGCGCCGACTTCGTGATCGCCAACCCTCCCTTCAATGTCTCTGACTGGTGGGACGCCAAGCTCGCAGATGATCCGCGCTGGCAGTACGGCACCCCGCCGCAGGGCAACGCGAACTTCGCGTGGGTGCAGCACTTCATCTACCACTTGAGCCCGAAGGGCACGGCAGGGTTCGTGCTGGCGAACGGGTCGCTGTCGTCGAAGACGGGCGGTGAGGGTGAGATCCGCCGCAAGCTCGTCGAGGCTGACCTTGTGGACTGCATCGTCGCGATGCCCGACAAGCTGTTCTTCAACACCGGCATCCCCGTCTCGCTCTGGTTTGTCTCGAAGGCCCGGCACGGCAATGGCCACAGGGAGCGCCGCGGCGAGGTGCTCTTCATCGACGCCCGAAAGCTCGGCACGATGGAGTCACGCCGTCTGCGCGTGCTCACCGACGACGACATCGCGAAGATTGCCGATACCTACCACGCCTGGCGCAACCACGACGGCGGCTATGAGGACGTCCCTGGCTTCGCGAAGGCCGCGAAGCTCGATGAGATCGAGAAGCACGACTTCGTGCTCACCCCGGGCCGCTACGTCGGGGCTGCCGAGGCAGAAGTCGATGACGAACCGATCGACGAGAAGATCGACCGCCTCACAAAGGAACTCTTCGCAGAGTTTGAACGCGGCAGGCAGTTGGAGGACGAGGTGCGGCAGCGGTTGGGGAAGTTAGCATGACCGTCTTGCCTGGATTGAATCTTGAACTGCCGCGGTCTTGGAGTGCAGCGACGTTGGCTGAAGTGACATCAAAGATTGGCAGTGGTGCAACGCCACGAGGAGGTAGCGCCGTCTATGTGGCTTCGGGGCCAGCTTTGATCCGCAGCCAGAATGTTTATGACCACGAGTTCAAGACGGAAGGGCTGGCATTTCTAGGTCCGGACGCGGCCACAGCGCTTCGCGGGGTAACTGTGGAATCCGGCGACGTTCTGATAAACATCACTGGAGACTCGATTCTCCGAACCGCGATGGTTCCCGATGCTGTCCTGCCAGCAAGAGTTAACCAGCACGTCGCAATTGTGCGGTCGAATGGAAAGGTCTGTCCTGGGTTCTTGCAGAAATGGCTGTCTTTGCCGTTGATGAAGGACTACATGCTCGGGCACTCATCTGGCGGGACACGTAAAGCAATTACGAAGGGGCATCTTCAGTCATTCCCCATTCCACTGCCACCAATCGAGGAGCAGCGTGCCATCGCCGCGACGCTCGGCGCACTCGACGACAAGATCGAGTCGAATCGGCGGGCGATCGCGTTGATCCCTCAGCTCGTTCGCGCTCGAGTAGATGCTTCGATTTCTCAAGCGGGTGACCGAATCGCAGTCGCTGAGCTCGCGCGCTTCGTCAACGGCGGCGCTTACACAAAAGGCGCGACCGGAACGGGGCGCATGGTGATCCGAATTGCTGAGCTGAACTCCGGGCCCGGAGGTTCGACTGTGTATAACGACATTGACGTGCCGGATGAGAAGGTCGCGCGTGCTGGTGACATCTTGATGTCTTGGTCGGGATCACTTGCGGTGTACCGGTGGTTCCGCGACGAGGCGATCGTCAACCAGCACATCTTCAAGGTGATCCCGACCGGCTATCCAGCCTGGCTCGTGTTCGACCGCCTCGACGCGGTGATGCCGATTTTCCGAGGAGTTGCCGCCGACAAGGCCACCACCATGGGTCACATCCAGAGAGGGCATCTGGAGAGCACGAACGTCGAGATTCCGGTTGGCCCCGAGATCGAGCAGCTGAACGAGATGCTGTCGCCGCTCTGGGGACGTTTGCTCTCGGCGGAGCGAGAAGTCGTCCGCCTTACTGAGCTCCGCAACGCGCTTCTTCCCGAACTGCTCTCTGGTCGCATGCGTGTTCCAACTGAAGGAGCCGCAGCATGACCGGGCTGAACGTTGAGTGGGCACTGGAGCAGCTGGATGATTTCATCCGGGCTACCACCGTGCATCACGTGTCGCCGCCGAGCGGAGTCATAAGCGCCGGGAGCTATCGGACGGCGGACTCGGAAGAGGAAGTAGTCAAGCGAGCTCAGGTCGCTGAGCAGATCCTTGATCGGGTACTTCCCACCTGGCGTTCCCTTGAGGTCAGCACAAGCCGGAAGAAGTGGGCACTGCACCATGAGGCTTCGCTTCGTGCCCGGGAGAACCTCCGTCGTCAGGAGGAGATCCGCAAGAACCTTGGCGATGACGCCCCGGAGCTGTCAGCTGCGAATCTGCATCCGTGGGTTTGGGGCGGTGCTTCGTCGCTGTGGCACTCGGGGCACTTCCGCGAGGCCGTAGAAGGCGCGATTCGCAAGTTGAACGCCGAGACGCAGAACAAGCTCGGTCGTCGTGATGTGAGCGAGACAGATCTCTTCAACCAGGCGTTTAGCGAGCAGCCCGCCGTTGCGAAGAATCCGCGTCTGCACCGGATGCCGGATGACGGCAGCAAGACCTTCAAGTCGGTGCAGCGTGGGGCTCGCATGTTTGCCGAGGGTGTGTTCGCTGGTATCCGTAACCCGCTTGCTCATGAGGCTGACCAGGAGATGCCGGAGCAAGAAGCGCTGGAGTACTTGGCGGCGCTCAGTGTGCTGGCGCGCTGGGTGGATGAATCGACGTTGGAGGTTGCATCGTGAGCGCGTTCAACGAGAACACCGTCGAGCTGGCGGCGCTGGAGTACTTCTCGGAGCTGGGCTACCGCACGCTGCACGGGCCGGATATCGCTCCTGGTGAGCCGGGAGCGGAGCGCGATTCCTACGAGGAGGTGTTCCTGTGGGGCCGGCTGCGTGATGCGATGAGGCGGATCAATCCGGGGACTTCCCCTGCCCTTGTCGACGAGGCGATCAAGCGGGTGCGTCGTGCGGAGTCGCAGAGCCCGATCGATGAGAACTACCGGCTGCATCAGCTCATCACGGAGGGCGTGCCTGTTGAGCATCGGGATGCCGACGGTGCGCTGCGCACGACACGCCTGTGGCTGATGGACTTCGAGCGCCCGGAGAACAACGACTGGGTGGCGATCAACCAGTTCACGATTGTTGAGAACGGCAAGAACCGCCGGCCTGACGTGCTGGTGCTGGTCAATGGGATGCCGTTGGCGCTGCTGGAGTTGAAGAATCCGGCTGCCGAGCACGCGACGTTGAAGTCAGCGTGGAACCAGGTGCAGACGTACCGACAGGACATCCCGTCCGTGTTTGTGTCGAACGCGGTGACGGTGATCTCCGACGGTACGTCGGCCGCGATGAGCAGCTATGCGGGGGCGTTCGAGCACTATGCCCCGTGGAAAACGATCGAGGGTCGCGAAGTGGTGAGTGATCGCCCTGCCCTTGAGGTGCTGATCAAGGGGGTGTTCGAGCCGAAGCGATTCCTCGATCTGCTGCAGAACTTCATCGTCTTCAGTGACGAGACGGCCACTGACAAGGCCACTGGGCAGCCGACGCGGGTGCTGGTCAAGCGGGTGGCGAAGTACCACCAGTACTGGGCAGTGAACGCGGCGGTCGAGTCCACCGTGCAGGCGTCCCGGCCCGATGGTGATCGTCGTGGTGGCGTCGTCTGGCATACCCAGGGCTCGGGCAAGAGTTTCGAGATGGTCTTCTATGCCGCGAAGATCATGCGCGATCCTCGGATGGCGAATCCGACGCTGGTGTTCATCACCGATCGCAACGACTTGGACGACCAGCTGTTCGGGGAGACGTTCGCTCCTGCCCATATCCTGCCGGAGACACCGGTGCAGGCCGCGACTCGTACTGACCTGCGGACGAAGTTGAAGCGTGCCTCGGGTGGCATCGTCTTCACGACACTGCAGAAGTTCGCTCCTGGTGAGGATGGCGATGCCAACCCGGTGTTGACGGATCGTCGCAACGTCGTGGTTGTGGCCGACGAAGCGCATCGCAGCCAGTACGGCTTCGGTGAGACGCTGGATCGTCACGGACGCTTGCGCGCCGGCCTCGCGAAGCACATGCGAGATGCTTTGCCCGGCGCTACCTACCTCGGCTTCACCGGTACGCCGATCGAATCGAACGACAAGTCCACGCGCTCGGTGTTCGGTGACTACATCGACGTCTACGACCTCACTCGCGCGGTCGAGGACGGTGCGACCGTCAAGATCTTCTACGAATCGCGTCTGGCGAAGATCGATCTGTCCGACGACGACCTTGCCGCGCTCGACGAGCTGGCGGACGAGATCACTGAGACCGTCGAGGAGGACGCGGCCACGGCAGCGAAGTCCCGCTGGTCGCGACTGGAAGCCATCGTCGGCGCTGACTCGCGCCTAGACCTCATTGCCCGGGACATTGTCGAGCACTGGGAGAAGCGGCGTGAGGCGCTGTTCGGTAAGGGCATGATCGTCACGATGAGCCGTCGTATCGCGGTGCGCCTCTACGAGAAGATCATCGCGCTCCGCCCCGACTGGCACTCAGACGATCCGGCTAAGGGCAAGATCAAGGTCGTCATGACCGGCTCGGCTGCCGACCCGGCCGAGTTCCAACCACACATCCACTCCAAGGACGTCCGCAAAGACCTCAAGCTCCGGGCGAAGAACCCCGACGACGAGCTCGAACTCGTCATCGTCCGAGACATGTGGCTGACCGGCTTCGATGCGCCGAGCATGCACACGATGTACGTCGACAAGACCATGCAGGGCGCAGGGCTCATGCAGGCCATCGCCCGCGTCAACCGCACATTCCGAGATAAGCCCGGCGGGCTCATCGTCGACTACATCGGCGTGTTCTCGAACCTCCAGGCCGCGCTCCAGGAGTACTCGCCCTCCGACCGTGACCAGGCCGGCGTCCCCATCGACGAGATGGTCGCCGTCATGCTGGAGAAGCACGACATCATCCGGGGACTACTGCACGGCGTCGACTACGACTCCTCGCCGTCACTCACCGCCTCCCAACGCTTGGCGGAGTACGCCAAGGTGCTCGACTTCGTCATGGCCGACCCTGATCGCACGAAGCGCTTCAACGACCAGGTGCTCGCGCTGGCGAAGGCGTTCGCTCTGGCTGGAGCGCGTGACGAGGCTGCGGAGATCCGCAACGACGTGCGCCTATTTACCGACGTGCGTGCAGCCGTTCTCAAGATCCAGAACCCCGACTCGGGGCGTGGCGGATCCGGTGCGGTCGAGATCGACACCGCGCTCGGGCAATTGCTCAACGAGGCGGTCGCTGCCGACCAGGTCGTCGACATCTACAAGCTCGCCGGCGTCGAGACACCGGAGCTGTCGATCCTGAGCGACGAGTTCCTCGACTCCCTCGCGGAGAAGGACAAGCCCAACCTGCAGATGGGGCTGCTGCGGCGCCTGCTCAACGACCAGATCCGCACCGTGCAGCGCACCAACCTTGTGCAGGCACGGAAGTTCTCCGAACTGCTCGACGAGGCGATCAACAGGTACACGAACCGGTCGCTGACGACGGCGGAGATCATCGCGGAGTTGGTGAAGCTCGCCAAGCAGATGCGCGACGACCAGAAGCGTCATGATGCGCTGGGGCTTCGCGAGGACGAGGTCGCGTTCTATGACGCCATCGTCCAAAACGACGCAGCCGTGCTGGAGCTTGGCGACGAGGTTCTCAAGGAGATCGCGCAGAAGCTCGTCAAGGCAGTTCGGGAGTCCGCGACCATCGACTGGAATCTCAAGGACTCCGTCCGTGCCACCATGCGCACCAAGGTGCGGCGCTTGCTGGCGCGCTACGACTATCCGCCTGATGCTGAGGCCAAGGCGATCGAGCTGGTGCTGGAGCAAGCTGAGTTGTTTGCTAAGGGGGAGGTATCGGAGGGATGAGCTACGCCCCGAAGGAACCGACCGAGAAGTCCAAGTGGAGCCTCATCCCACTCACCCCTGAGTACCTCGAAGCTGAGCACAGTGGCTACGTCTCGGCACTTGAGGCTGCGCTTGAAGACGATGAGATTCGTAACATCGCGCTGTCCGGCAACTACGGCGTCGGCAAGAGCAGCATCTTGCGGGAGCTCGGGAAGCGCCTTGACGGCCGCGTCGTCGAGCTTTCGCTGTCCACCCTTGCCCCGATTGAAGCGTCCAAGCTAGACGAGTCGGTGCCGCTGCATGCCACGACTCCGACGAACCGCATCCAGCAGGAGATCGTTAAGCAGCTGCTCTACCGAGAGGATCCCAGCAAGACTCCTGCATCTCGGTTTCGCCGGATCGAACGCTTCCAGGGGTGGAGAGAACTCGGCACTGCCGCCCTGTTGGGCCTCGCCGTTGCCGTCATCTTCCTTCTGACCGGGTGGACCGCGCGGATCGCGGCCACCTTCACAGCACTGAACGATCTCGGGGTCTGGGCACACCTGATCGTTTGGGTCGTGGCAACGACAGCGGTGCTCCTGGTGCGCTGGCTGTTCTACGGGAAGATCCGCATCAAGCAGTTCTCGGCGGGTGCGGCCACGGTCACCCTCGATGACAACTCCGTCTCGTACTTTGACCAGTACCTTGACGAGATCGTCTACTTCTTCGACGTGTCGGATCGTGACGTCGTGATCTTCGAAGACATCGACCGGTTCAACGACTCACACATCTTCGAGACGCTGCGCGCACTCAATACCTTGCTCAACGCCTCACCACAGATCGAGAAGCCGATCCGCTTCATCTATGCGATCAAGGACAGCATCTTCGACCGAATCGGGCTGGAGGCGGAAGGCCGCAAGCTCGAGACAGGCGTACTGGCAATCGAGGATCCGGCGCAGGCTGAGGCGGTGCGTGCTAACCGCACCAAGTTCTTTGATCTCGTGATTCCGGTGGTGCCGTTCATCACGCATCGCAGTGCACGGAACCTGGCGACTCGGTTGCTGGCCGAGATCGAGCACAAGGTGGAGCCGGAACTGCTCGATCTGGCTGCGCAGTACGTCCCTGATATGCGGCTGCTGAAGAACGTCCGCAACGAGTTCATCGTCTTCCGCGATCGAATCTTCTCAGGCGACGGTGAGCAACTCGACCTGAGCGAGACTGACTTGTTCGCGATGATGCTCTACAAAAGCACGCACCTCACGGACTTCGAGACGATCCGACTCGGTAAGAGCAATCTGGACACCCTCTACAAGCTCAGTCGCGAGCTGGTAACCGAGAACATCAAGCGGATCGAGGGCGAGCGTCGTACGCTTCGGCAGCGGCTTGCACGCAAGAGCGGCGCAGAGTCGCGCAGCTCCCACCTTGGGGACTTGCTGGCGGCGCACATCAAACGGACGGCAGCCTCGGCCTCAGCGCTAGGAAGCCGACGTCGGAACGGTTTGACATCCTCGGTTGATGGCGCCCCGAAGTCGGACGCGGATCTACGAAGTGCGGAGTTCTGGGCGGCTTTCGTTGCGGCGGATGGTGACCCAGAGCTCCGTCAGCAGATGTCGTCTGGCAACGTACTAACGTTCTCGCGATCCAGCCTTGTCGGCGCGCTCGGTGATCCATTGGATGCTGACAGCTGGAGCGATGCAGATCGGGATCCGCTGAATGAACAACTCAACGAGAAGTTCGAGGACATCAAGTTCCTGCGCGGTGCGGACATGGGTGATCTGATCAAGCGCCCGGAGTTTCTAGTCATGTTCAAGGAACTCGACACGCCTGCGAGCGAAGGTACGTCTGCGACCTACAAGGAGACGGCGCAGTCGCTTGAGTACGTCGCCAAGGCACTGCTCAAGCCCGGCTTGGCCTATCAGCTTGTTCGGGCCGGACACATCAACCGCAACTTCACGCTGTACACCTCGACGTTCCACGGCGACCGCGTAAGCCCAGCGGCGACGAACTTCATCATCCACCACGTCGAGCGAGACCTGATGGATGCGCACTTTGAACTCGGCCCGGAGGATGTCGATGCCGTCGTGCGGGAACGTGGCAAGAGCGCACTGAAAGAACCAGCGCTCTACAACATCCCGATCCTTGATCGTCTCCTTGCAACCAACGCTGATGCAGCCGACATCATGATTCGCTCGCTGGTTGGCCTGGGAGAGAGTCAGACGCAGTTCCTGCAGGCGTACTTGACCGCCGGTGAGCAGCGCGCACAACTCGTCCAGCGGTTTGTGACAGTGTCGCCGAGAACGCTTCTCTACCTCGTGAACCAAGCGGAGCTGGACGACGCTTCGCAGCTAGAACTAGTAGACGTTGCACTGGCGAATCTGTCATCGTCAGCGCAGCGCACGGACGCGCGGGTCGTCGATTATCTACGAACGCACTACGCGGAGTTCTCCGTCCTCACGAACGACGGGATGTCCGCCCAGGCAGAGCGAGTTGGAGCGCTCTTCGCCGAGGCGAGTATCACGCTGCCTAGCCTGACGCCGCTCTCGGCAAGTGCCCGTCCGTCGTTCGTCTCGCGCAGTTTGTACGACATCACGCATGAGAACCTGACCCTCGCGATTGGCAATGACGAGACGGTTGCTCTCGACGTCATCCGAGCGGCGAACAAGACGGTCTATGACTACGTCCTCGAACATATCGATGTCTATCTGGGCGCGATCGAAGGCTCTTCCGCAGCGGTCGATACAGGTGAGCAGTTCATCGCAGTGCTCGAGGAACTACTCGAGCAAGGGACGCCTCGCCTGGCCGACGTGGTTGAGCGCGCTGCGCCAGCGTGCCAGGTTGTCGATCTTGGCGCCATCTCCGAGGGAGCGTGGCCGGCGTTGGCTATGCATCAGCGGTTCCCTGCAACGTTCAACAACGTCAGCCGATACGTTGCTGCTCTTGGAGTCGATGCCCACCTCGCTCCGCTGCTGGCCGCAGCAGGCACGCTCACCGAGGCTGAGTCGGCCGACGAGGGCGAGAAGACCACGTTGGCGACCACGATCCTTGCGGCGCGGGAGCAGCTGCCAGCCGCAACACTGCGCGCGGACCTTGTTGCGAGCTTGAAGCTGGGCAGCCACCTCGAGATTGGGGAGATTGCTGCCGAGACCGGCGACTTGTTCGCGCTACTCCTCAAGTACGACATCATCTCGGACACCGCCGAGTCATATGCGCACCTTGCGGCGACTGATTGGCCAACGCGAAGGGCGTTCATCCGCGAGTCGGAGAAGTTCGCGAGCTACATGACGCCGGAGCTGGTGCAGCCGGATCTGGCGGCGCTTCTCGCCGACAATGAGATCGAGGACGCGATCAAGCGGGTGATCGTCGAGCAGTCTGAAGCGTACGCCGAGGTCGCTGGGCAGCGAGGGCTGAATGAACTGGCGCGCCTTGCTGTGAAGCACGGGCACACCATCCCGTCCGTCGTCGTGCAGAAGATGGCGCAGGGTGGCGCTTCTGCGCAGTACGTAGTACCCCTTCTCGAACCGCACCTTGGCGACCTTGCCCGCGCAGACCTCTTCGCGATCTTGCAGTCGCTGGGAGGCGACTATTCGAAGTTGACCACGGTGGGACGCACCGCCCTGCACATCGCGAATACCCCCGCAGACCGAGCCCTACTTGAGTGCTTGAAGGGTCACGGAACCGTCAGTTCGTATGACCCAGATGTATCGCCTATCAAGGTGAACAGGAGGCACAAGTGATGTGCATTTGCAGGCTGCGAGGACAGAGATGAGCGGGAAGACAACACATGGAGCACGGTGGGTGCGAGCTGCACTCCAGGTGAACCCCTACGAATACCAGGGGAAGAACGCGCCATCGGCCACGTACAACACGGAGGCAGACTACAACAAGGCTCTGCTCGACGAGTGCGAAGCGCAGGGCATCGACCTGTTGGCCATCACGGATCACTGGAAGGTCGACTCCTCATTTCAGCTCATCCGCGACGCGGCCGAGCGGGGCATCGTTGCCCTTCCCGGCTTCGAAGCGAACTCCGACGAGGGCATCCACATCCTTGTGATCTTCGAAGCGTGTACCACCGCAGCAACGATCAACGCCGCGATCGGGATGTGCGGGGTCGCGCCCGGCTGCGCCAACGGAACAACCGGCGAGCCGTTCACCGACATCCTCGAGAAGATGACCGCGCAGGGCGCCCTCGTGATTCCTGCCCACGTCAACGTCCCAAACAGCGGCCTCCTGACCGGCCGCGCTGGACAGCCACTCGTCACCAAGATCAAGCACTCGGACCTTCATGCACTCGGCATCACGCCGAGCCAACCCGATGGCACAGACCAGTCGGCGATCCTCAACGGCACCAAGCCCTACGACAGAGCTCACCCGCTCGCCGCGATCCATGCCGACGATGTGACGAAGCCCTCCGCCCTCCAAAGCGAGGGCGCGAGCTGCTGGTTCAAGGTCAGTCGCCTCTCCGTGGACAGTCTCAAGCTCGCCGTCCGTACTCCGGAGACCCGCGTCTCGCTGGAAGATCCCGCGATCGAGGCGCGCCCCACCCTGAAGGAGATCTCGTGGGTCGGCGGCTTCCTGGACGGCGTGACGATCCCGCTCTCGACCGATCTCACGACACTCATTGGCGGACGAGGAACTGGGAAGTCGACCGCCATTGAGAGCCTCCGATTCGTGCTGGGGCTCACTCCGATTGGTGCAGAGGCGAAGCGAGACCATGACGGCATCGTGAACGGCGTGCTCAAGTCAGGCACCGTGGTGAAGCTGCTTGTCGAGACCACCTCGCCGTCGGTGCGCACGTTCACCGTCGAACGCTCTGTCAACAACCTTCCGGTAGTGAAAGACGAGAGCGGTACTGCCACCAACCTGCGGCCAGTCGATGTCATCGCAAACGTGGAGATCTTCGGACAGCACGAGCTCGCCGAGCTGACGAACGACAGCTCGAAGGTCGCGAGTATGCTGCAGCGGTTCCAAGGGAGCGGCGAACTGACAGTCGAGCACACCGACACCTTGGAGAAACTCAAGCTGAATCGAGAGAAGCTGACTCGTGCGGAGGAAGGGCGAACTCAGCTCGAAGATGAGCTTGCGGATATCCCGCGGCTAGAGGAGCAGGTGCGGCACTACACCGACACGGATGTGCCGACTCGCCTCAAGGAAGTTACGCGACTCACCCAGGATGAAGCGGCGTTCACCGAGGCAACGGCGCGCGTGGCTACAGCTCAGGAATCGCTAACAGCGCTCACCGACCCGCAGCTGATCACGAAGCTGGAGGCCGCGTTCGAGAACATTGACGACTCACCCAGATCTGACTATCTCAAGCGCGCTCAGGCTGCGTCGACGACACTGGCCGCCAAGCTGGCTGCTCTTGCGGCTGAGGCCCGCACAGCGCTCGACGCGGCATCCTTGGAGATCGAGACAGCGAAGACCGAATGGTCAGACGCAGTTCGCGAGCAGCGCGACGAACCGATGAGGTGCTTCGCAAGCTCGTGGCGGAGGGGCTGGAACCCAACAAGTACCTCGACACGACCAAAGCGCTGGAGACGCTGAAGGCTAAGGAGTCTCGACGCGCCGGTATCGCAACGAGTCTCCAAGGCCTGCAAACCGAGCGGGACACCCTGCTGCAGACACTCGCAGGCCACGAGAACGACCGGGCACGAGAACTGACCGAAGCGATCCGTGCCGCGAACGCCGCGACCGGCGGTGTCGTGATCGTAAAGCCTGTCCCCGCGTCGGATCGGAAGCACATCAAGTCGTTGATCGACCAGTCCATCTCCGGTCAGCGCAATCGCATCATGGCGGCGATTGACCAGGACAACTTCTCAACGCGTGCTTTCGTGGAGGCGGCACGAGCTGGCGAGTCTGAGCTGAGTGCACAGTTCTCGATCACCGGCGCACAGGCACGATCTCTGATCGAGGCCGGTGAGCCCCTTTTCCGCCAGCTTGAGGAGCAGTCGGTTGGGCAAGCTGTGGAGGTGCAGCTGGACGTGCAGGCAGGAACCGGCACACGCGAGTTCAAGAAGATGGACGATCTGTCGAAAGGACAGCGTGCGACCGCACTGCTCCTTCTCTTGCTCGGCGCATCAAACGCTCCGCTCGTGATCGACCAACCTGAGGACGATCTCGACAACCGATTTGTTTATGACGGCATCGTCATCAACCTTCGGAGACTCAAGGGTAAGCGTCAGATCATCGCGAGCACCCATAATGCGAACGTTCCCGTGCTCGGGGATGCTGAGTTGATTGTGGCTCTCGAAGGAGATGGCCAGAACGGCCGTGCGGCAGCGGACGGGATCGGCTCCCTGGACGATGTAGCCATTCGCTCACACGTTGAGAACGTGCTCGAGGGCGGGCCAGCAGCTTTCAACGCTCGCCAGCACCTTTACGGGTTCTAGCGTGAATTCCGGTCAGTACCGTCCATGTGAGTCACGCGTCGCTATGCCGCTTCGTAGAAGCATCGTGCGGATCGTTGTTGCGTCGAAATTGAGCTGCGCGCCGACACTCGCAAGCGAGAGGCCAGACTCATAGAGGCGTGCGGCCATGTCGACTTCGCTCGGGCTCATGCCCTTCGGTCGTTTCGGCGTGCCCGTCCTATCGAGTACCTCGCTGACCGTGACGCGATGAATACTGTGCTTCGTCGCGATCGCTTTCATCGTCTGCCCTGCCTGGTACTCGGCCACAATGGCCCGCTCCGTTTCAGTAGGCAAGTGCTTCCCTTTACGCCCCGATCGCGGAGGGCGCGGCACGCGTCGCGGCGCTGCACCTCTGATCTGACCTCGGGCCTCTGCCACCAGGCCATCGAGTTGGCGGACTGTCTCGTCTTGATTGCAGTAAGTCCGTAGGAGCTCCACCACTCTGACACTCTTTTGGATACGGTGTCGTTTAGTTATCTTTCTCAGCAAGCTCGGTTTTCCGCGTGATCTTTCCTCGCCCTTCATGTCTTGTCCCGAGCCGTTACTGTTCCCAAAGGCTGGAGATCGGCAGAGCCCAGAGCTTATCGCCAAAGGGTTGCGAACGTCTCCCGGTGTGTAAAAGCACACTTGCTTGGAACCACTCGCCGACTTTGTTGCGGATACACCGGAGAGTAGCTGTGGACTCGCCTAAGCACACGGCCTGCCTCGCCCCCCGGTCAGTTCTGAACTGCCCATGTCGAGGTCATACCTGCCTAATGAGAGTTCTAGACGTTCACCCAAACGTCGCTCCGTCGCGCAGCACTCTTGTCGGCAGCTGCCGAGCTACTGGTGTCACTCACAACGCCCCCTAGCTCACGCACCAGCTTTGCCCGCAGATGTCAGAAGAAAACCTGGCTACGGCGGCTGCAGCCCTGTGGGGCACGGCCCACGGGAGCGCGCAACTCGTCGCGGGCGGACACCTCACTTCAGAGGCCGCCTTAAAAGCGCTGCGCCTAACAGCCTTAATCTTCCACCAAGCGAGTTCTCTTCACCCGTGAGCCCGCACATGCGCCACTTTGAAAACCAAGAGCCTCGCAAACCTCAGGACGACGCACTGTGGCGACTATCGACACCCTTAGGGTCTGATTGCCTATAGTGTGCGACACACACTATAGTGTTAAGCATGAGTTCCGATGAGGCGTTCGAGACGCACCTGCAGGAAGTGCGGCGCGGTACCATCGTGCTGGCGTGCCTTCGGTTGTTGCAACAACCTGGTTATGGATACGGGCTCCTCGAGAATCTGGCGCGCTTTGGCTTCTTTACCGACACGAACACCCTTTACCCTTTGCTACGCCGCCTCGAAAAACAGGGCTACCTGGTCAGCGAGTGGAACACAGACCAGTCCCGACCTCGCAAGTTCTATCGCACCTCACCCGCCGGAAGAGCTCTTGACCGCGAGCTGACCGACGAATGGGCGGCCTTGAGCGCCGCTATCGCTTCCCTCCCGAACCCAAAGGAGCCGCAATGACATCGACGTTGACAGAACGCTACATTTTCGCGGTGACAAACGGCCTTCCTGCATTGTCCCAGGAAGACGTTCGACAAGAACTGGTCGCCTCCATCGCCGACGAGATTGACACTCGCGTGGAGGCGGGAGAATCGCACGAGGGCGCCGAGCGCGCCACATTGATGGATCTCGGAGACCCACGGCGACTCGCGGCGGATTTCGCCGACAAACCTCTCTACCTCATTGGGCCTCGCTACTACCTGCTGTGGCGGCGCCTATTGAGACTCCTGCTGTGGATCGTACCGACGTGTGCCGTCGCCGTCATCGCTATCGCTAAACTCATCGAAGATGCTCCTATCGGGGACCTCATTGCCACGGTTATATCGGTTGCGATTGGCAGCGTCATCAACGTGATTTTCTGGACCACACTCGCTTTTGCAGTCGCGGAGCGCGCCGGCGCTGAAGCCAAAGTGACATGGGATCCAGATTCTCTGCCAGAGCCGCAGGAAAACGGAGCCAGTGTCGTTGACCTAGCGGGTTCTCTTATCTTTGTAACGCTAGCCGCAGGCGCGCTTCTCTGGGATCACTTTATAGGACTCGTTTTTCTCGGCGGGGATCACTTCGATGCGAGCACAGGGGTAAGAGAACAAACCAACCATTTCTCAGTGCTAAATCCTCAGTTGTGGCCCTGGTGGATCACTGCACTCTTTTTTCTTCTTGCGGTGGATGCGGTCGTCGCCATCATGGTCTACCGCAGTCGCGGATGGAGCAAGGGTCTCGCCGCGGCGGACACCATCACTACCCTCCTCTTCACCGGGGAAGCTCTCTATCTGCTTATCACTGGAGCACTGGTGAATCCGGAGCTCATCGACCTTCTCGTCTCGCGCCCAGAGATCGACGCGACAGTGCCTCACATTATGGGCACGATTGCAGGAGCGATCATTGTGGGGATTGGTGTCATCAGCATCTTCAGCGTGTGGAACAAAGCGCTACATGCCGCTGGGATTCAATACGCGCCGCGCTAATCACCTTGGTAGTATCACCGCATGGGAGCCAAGCGTCTGGTAGCAGCAGGAGTCCTTGGTGCGGCAACTCTTGGGGCATGGGTGGCTCATGCTTCGAAGACCTGGGGCGCAACGCCGACCGAACAAGACATGGAGTTGCCCGGAGATTCTCATATTCCAGCAGTGCAGCTCGTTGCAACTCATGGCATCACGATCGACTCGCCTCCCGAAGACATCTGGCCGTGGCTTTTGCAGATAGGTCAGGACCGGGGAGGATTCTATTCCTATGAGGCTCTCGAAAACGCCATCGGTTGCGATATTGAGGGGATAAACGAGATTCGACCCGAGTGGCAGTCTCGCAACGTTGGTGATGTTGTTCGATTGGCTCCCGAGGTTGAGCTAATCGTTGGCGAGGTGATTCCAGGTCAAGCGCTGGCGTTCGTTGAGGACCAGACAAAAGAGGGTCCCGGTAAAGGATTCCCTGATTCGTTCTCGTGGGCGTTCGTTTTGGTGCCCGTCGGAGACAGACGGACCCGCTTGCTTACGAGAGAAAGATACAACTGGGGTGAGACACTCCATCCTCTCCTGCGCGTGGTGCCCATCGCGAGTTGCATCATGACCGACAAATTGCTTCGGACAATCAAGTCATTGTCGACGGCGGACCTGGTTTAGTTCACCCGCGTGCTAGCTACCGTATTTCGGTGTTACGACACGGTCGGTGCGTATACGCGAACTGGCTCGGATTTTTGCACCGAACGCCACGAACTAAAGAACGCGGCAACCACCAGGTCTCCGCATTGGGTCGAAGTACTCATGTACCTAAGAGACCTACTTGTTCGACCACTAGGGCTTGGGGTATCGGGCCAGCCGTCCCCAGCAGGCCAAGATTCCCCGTCCTTGTGGAGCTTCCTAGCGAGGCAATCACCGGTATAGAAGACACTCATCTGACCTTCTGGGGGAATAGCAACCGTCAACGAAAACAAAGTTGCGATGACGACCCTGGCGCGAATCAATGGCGCACTAGGAAGGTTCTACTGGGGCGTAGTCAGGTACTTCCATCCCCTGATTATCAAGGCATCTATGACGCATGCGGTTGCCCCCCAAAAAAAGTAGGGGCGCAGCCTCAGACTTGGGTGCTCAACGCCTTGCGACCGGGGCGCTCTCTGGATGCTCCGCAAACGGTCTCAGCAACAGTTCGTCTACCAACGCCGATTAATCCAGTGAAACGATCAGGACTTCAAGTTCTATCGCGTTCCACCCGCGTCTCGTCCCAGACCGGCTCATTGCTCTCATAGACGGTTCCGTCTGAGCCAAAGACCAGGTATCGGTCGAAGTCGCGCGCAAACCAGCGGTCGTGAGTGACAGCAAGCACGGTTCCATCGAATGCTTCGAGAGCATGTTGCAGGGCCTCAGCGGAGACAAGGTCAAGGTTGTCGGTGGGTTCATCGAGAAGAAGCATTGTCGCACCGCTCAGTTCCAGAAGCAGAACCTGAAATCTTGCCTGCTGTCCTCCCGAGAGAGTGTCGAAGCGTTGCTCTGCAGCCCTCGCTAGCTCGTAGCGCGCCAGTGCTCGGCTCGCCTCCTCACGCGGCATACCCTGGCGATGCTCATCGCCTCGGTGGAGAATCTCAAGAAGCGTCTTGCCCTCAAGGTCAGGGCGCGAGCGGTTCTGAACGAAATAGCCCGGGCGAACTCGGGCGCCAAGCTTAGCGAGTCCCGAGTGTCTCACCGGTTCGATGCTGACTTCGCTCACCGGTTCATGTTCGATCTCAGGATCGGAACCACCGGCAGTCAAAAGGCGGAGAAAATGAGACTTTCCCGAACCATTCGAACCAAGCACGGCCACTCTGTCCCCATACCACGCCTCGAAATCAAAGGGCTTCATCAGACCAGTGAGTTCAAGGTTGGTGCAGGAAAGCGCACGTTTACCCGTTCGTCCTCCTCGTAATCGCATTTGAAGACTTTGGTCGCGGGGTTGGTCTTCCGGCGGCCCAGCCTCTTCGAATCTGGCAAGACGGGTCTGCGCGGCGCGATAGCGGGACGCCATGGAGTCGTTGTAAGCGGCCTTCTCCTTATACATCTGCACGAGCTGACGTAGCTTCGTATGCTCCTCATCCCAGCGGCGACGGAGTTCATCAAGGCGCGCAAAACGACTCTCTCTCGCCTCGTGATACGTCTCAAAACTGCCAACGTGTGTCCACGCTGTGTTTCCCGCAGCACCAAGTTCCAGAGTGACAACAGAGGTAGCGGTTTGGGCGAGGAGTTCCCTGTCATGGCTGACGTAGAGGATGCCCTTGTCAGTCAGTTGCAGCTGTTCCTCGAGCCAACGTTTGCCGGGAACGTCAAGGGAGTTGTCTGGCTCATCAAGAAGAAGTAGGCCATCGGGACCACGCAGCACAGCCTCAAGTGCCAAACGTTTCTGTTCGCCACCGGATAACGTCGTGAGTGGGCGGTCTTTGCATTGGTCATATGGGACGCCGAGGGCAGAGGTAGTGCAGGTGTCCCAGAGCACTTCGGTATCGTAGCCACCAACGTCGCCCCATACGGTGATCGCAGAGGCAAAAGCCATCTGAGCCTTAGTGGTGCCATTCGACTCCATCCTCGCCTCGGTCTCCGCTAACTTTGTAGCGGCCGAGCGGATTGCCGGCGGCGCGATGGACAGAAGAAGTTCGTGGACGGTGCCCCCGGTGACAAACTGGCGCATTACGCCCAGGGAACCATCGATGGTGACGGAACCAGATTCAGGGCTGAGCTCGCCAATGATGATCTTGAGCAGGGTTGACTTTCCGGCTCCGTTGGCGCCGATCAAAGCAACCCTCTCCCCTGCTCCAACACGCAGGGAGACATCACGCAGAAGCGGACGGCCGTCTGGCAGAGTGTATGAAACTGAAGAGACATCAAGATGGGGCACCAGATGACGGTATCAAACTCGGCAAAGCTCGCGCTCAACTATGAATAGACCTTCTGTCGTCCCGAGTTGGCTAGGTAGTCAAGTCGGGATAGCGGCGTGGCTAGATCACGCCCTTCTCAGGGACTCTTCTATCGCCGCCCGGGGAGTTTCGTACTGGAACTCGAAGCCGGTGTTCTTGAGGACAGCCGGACGCACGTCAGCATCTGAGAGAAGCAGGGAATCGGCCGGGTCCCGGCCCAGGACCGCCCTTATGAGAGGTCCCGGTGTCTTGAACCAGTAGGGGCGTTTCAAGGTTTTAGCAATGGTTCGCCCTATATCGTTCTCGCTAGCTCTGGTCGGGCCGCTCAGGTTCACAGGTCCTTCAATGTCGCTGGCAATGACGTGCTTGATAGCGCGTATCTCGTCCTCTAACGAGATCCAAGGCCAGATCTGTGTGCCCTTACCCAGAGGACCGCCTAGCCCCAGCTTCGTCAGTGTAATCATTGGCTTAAGCACACCGTCCAGGTCGAGCACCGGAGCGGTTCGAAGTAGCGCTACTCGGGTGTAGGGAGAGGCAGCGACCGCCGCCTTTTCCCACTCCACGCATAACTTCGCGAGGAATGTTCGCCCCGGTCTACTGTCCTCTGTCAATATCTCGTCTGGTCGATCACCGTAAAAACCGACTGCTGAAGCGGAGATAAGGGCTGGAGCCTCATCGCCTAGATCGCGGATTGCCGTTGCAAGGATTCTGGTGGGTCGAATCCGTGAAGTACGCAGTGTCTGGCGGTACTGTTTGGTCCACGGCAGCTTGCCGATACTCGCACCATTTAGGTTGACGACCGCTTGAGCGCCTGCAAGCTCAGCAGAACTGATCTCTCCCCTATCGGGGTTCCACTCAATTTCATCTGTGGTCAGTGGAGGGTGTCGGACAAGGGTTTTGACTGTAGCGCCATCCGACCGCAAGGACTTCACCAGTGCGGTGCCAATAAGGCCAGACGCGCCAGAGACAATGATTGTTGATGCGACCATTTGTACCTCCCACCAAGTCAGCAACTCGCACCCTGAGTTGCCACTAAGCCTCTTTCGACAACTCTAGTTTGGTCCTGTTACTGCCCGACGGATCAGCTTTACTATCTCTTCAAACACAAGCACAATCACTCCCGCTCCAATAGCCAATGCCCATTGCGCGGGTGCAATTGAAGTCGTTCCGAAGGCGCTCTGTAATACCGGAACCTCAACGACGATTATCTGTGCCACCGTCGCGAAAGCCAGAGAAATCCACAACCAACGGTTCGTGAACAGGTGGTGGAAGGCGCTGGCCTTATCGGACCTGGAGTTCAGTGCATTGAACAACTGCATGAACACCAGGGCGGTAAACATGGTGGTTCGTGCAGCATCTAGCTGCTTGTCGACCGGACTCAGGTGCTCCATGCCACTCACCAGACCACCCGGCAGGTTGATGTCCATGACAAAGAGCGACAAGATCCCCATTACCAGACCGATGCCGATGATCCGCGACCACATGTGGGAGTCAATGATCCTGACTTTGATGTCCCTTGGCGGTCTTGCCATCACGTCATCAATCTCGGGATCGACTCCCATTGCTAGGGCCGGACCTGAGTCAGTAACCAGGTTGATCCACAGAATCTGTGTTGCGAGTAATGGCACCACGGCGGCACCGGGGTTCGCAGGATTGGCAAGACCGATCACTCCAGCGAGGACAACCCCCAAGAACACAGTCGCGACCTCGCCCATGTTCGATGAGAGCAGGTAGCGGATGAACTTAGTGATGTTCTCGAAGATCACACGACCCTGACGAACTGCCGCAACGATAGTGGCATAGTTGTCGTCGCCCAGGATCATCTCGGCCGCTTCCTTGGTCACCTCTGTGCCGGTGATCCCCATCGCAACGCCGATATCCGAACTTTTGAGCGCGGGCGCGTCGTTCACCCCGTCTCCCGTCATCGAAACGACGTTCCCGTTTGCCTGGAGCGCATCAACAATCCGGAGCTTGTGCTCAGGCGAGACTCGGGCATAGACGCGAGTTCGTTTCACAACTTCGGAAAGTTCCTCGTCGTTCATTTCCTCAATCTGTGCCCCGGTAATCGCAACGACGTCCCCGTCCCCGTCAGCGATCCCTAAGTCGGTGGCGATTCGCGAAGCTGTGACCGGATGGTCGCCGGTAATCATTACCGTTGCAATTCCAGCGGCGTGAGCATCGCGGATTGCCTCAGCGGCCTCGCTACGGGGCGGGTCGATTATTGCCACTATCGCTAGAAACACCAGATCACGTTCAGGATTTTCCCCAAGCGAACCTGAACCTGTCTCTTCGGGTGTGGCCGCACGCGCAGCCACCCCGAGCGTGCGATATCCCTGTTCACTAAGACGGGTGACAGTCTGCTGAAGCTCCTCGCGCCGCAGATCAGTGAGCGGCCTGATTTCGGAGCCAACGCGCTCCGCAACGCTGTCTTCGATTAGCAGGTCGGGAGCCCCCTTTGCGTATAGCTTCTCCCCACCCGCGCGGCCCTCAGCCAAGACGGACATCATCTTGCGTTCGGAGTCGAACGGGGCCTCTGCCCTGCGTTCGTAGCTATCCAGTTCGTCGTTTGCCCCCGGAACTTTGCGTAGCGCGACCAAGAATGCGGCCTCCGTCGGATCTCCGACAATCTCCCACTCACCACCTCGCTGCAATAGCTGTGCATTATTCGCGATAGAACCGGCCAACAGAGCATCCCGGGCCTCGTCCAGCACCGTCGCCTCGTCTCCCGAGATCACGGTTGAGGTCCCTATAGGCGAATATCCAACTCCCGACAGCTCCATTCGACCTGAGCCGGTCACCACCTCTTTTAGGGTCATTTCGTTGCGTGTCAGTGTCCCGGTCTTGTCCGAACAGATCACGGAGACGGAACCCAGTGTTTCAACCGAGTCGAGGTTCTTCATCACCGCGTTCCGTCTCGCCATCTTTCGCACTCCAATTGCGAGTACGAGGGAAAGGATGGCGGGCAGTCCTTCCGGAACCGCAGCAACCGCGAGCGACACACCCAGAAGGAGGATTTGCACGGCCTCCTCGGTTGAGTGAACCCCATTTATCAGTGCAATAGCGGCCATCACCACGAGGGCGATGAGGATAACCAAAATACCCAGTGTCTTGGATATCTTCGCGATTTCTATCTGCAGTGGGGAAGGTTCACGCTCCGTTTCGTCAAGTAGTGTGGCAACTGCTCCGACCTGGGTCTTCATCCCGGTCGACGTGACTATCGCTCGACCTACTCCCCGGGTAACGGCAGTTCCGCGGAAAACCATATCGGTGCGATCTCCGAGAGTCACGAGCTTCGTCAGAGTCTCGGGGTTCTTCTCGACCGGTTCGGATTCGCCGGTAAGGGACGCCTCCTCAACTCGTAGCGCACTGGCGGAAACTAAACGTGCGTCCGCCCCGACCGCATCACCCTCACTCAAGACCAAGATGTCGCCCGGAACAAGTTCGGCAGAGGCAACGGTAACCATCTCCCCTTCACGAAGCACCGTCGAGGAGGACGCCGTCATGTCCGCGAGCGCCGCCACAGCGTCCGCCGCTTGGTTCTCTTGAACAAACCCAATTACCGCGTTCGCGATAACGATCAACAGTATGACAGTCGCGTCTATCGGGACGCCGCTGGCCCCCTCAAACACCCAGGCCGCAAGGGATATTGCTATAGCAACCAGCAGCAGGTAGACGAGGGGATCGGCGAACTGCCGCAAGAATCGCTTCCAGCCGGGCTCAGCCTCTTTTGAACGGAGTTCATTAGAGCCAAATCTTTCAAGACGCTCAGAGACCTCAGATTGACTTAGCCCGATCTGCGGGTCGACGTCGAAATCTTTCGCGACCTCGGAAACGCTTAGCAGAGACGGGTCAGTTACGGCCTGAAGATCAGTCATGGCAGCAATCCTATGGGAGCACCACCCACCTGGAACATGGGCTTGACGATACCGCTATCCAGTGGCTATTGAGACAACCGGGGCCTCACGTCGGCCAAAAGACCACACCAGACTACGTTTCTGCCGTATCCTCGGCACATGGGTTCTTCCGACTCGGATGCTGGGGACTCTCTGCCTCGTGTGTATTCACTGTTTGAGTCTCCGCTCTCAGACGACGCCATCATCGAGAAGCTGCTCCTTCGAATCGAGTCGATTCTTGGCGCGCAACCACGAGAGACTTTCTCTGCGGGAACTCGTCTTACCTCAAGCGGTCAGGTCGTCGAGGACATAACCCTCATCCTCTCCGGACGCGTGGCACTGATGCACCAAACGCCCAGTGGCAACGAGATTGTGATGCACGAGGAGTCCACGGGTCGAATCATCGGTTTGATGGCGGTGAGCGAGGGACGCAGAGCTCTTTTGGATGCCGTCACCACAACCCAGGTGCGGGCGGTGCAGCTGACGGTGGAGCAGCTCAATAGCGCAACCCAAGGAAATGCAGAGATCAGTCAGCTGGTTGCAACACTGTTTATCCGTTCCCTTGACCGACGGTTACGACGGGCCGAGGAACTTCACATCGATAACGCGGAGCTTTCGAAGCAGTTGGAGGTAGAAAGAAAAAATCTGGCGAATGCCCTCTCCAATCTTAAGGAAGCCCGAACTGAACTAATGGCACAGGAGCGCCTTGCCTCGCTCGGTTCGCTTTCGGCAGGAGTTGCTCACGAACTAAACAACCCGGTGGCTGCAATCGAAAGGGTTAGTGAGTACCTGGTCCATGATGTAATCGCACTTCTTGAGACCGCCCCGGACAAGAAATGGGCCAAATTAGCGATGTCGGCATTAACCGACGGGCTGGAATCAAAGGCTCTTTCGTCACGCCAGGAACGTGCCATGCGCAAAGAGTTCACCGAGGTCACGGGAGACGAATCGTTGGCCATGAGACTCGCCCTCGGGGGCATTCGAGACACAAAGTTGGCGCGCAAGGCAGCAAAGGGAGCAGGAATCGAAATTGACAGTGTTCTGCAGGCCGCATCGATAGGGGCAGGACTTCGCAACCTCGGCTCAGCCTCCGAGCGCATTACCGATTTGGTCTCCTCTCTTCGTTCTTACGCCCGCCCAGA
Organism: Actinomycetaceae bacterium MB13-C1-2; assembly: GCA_035621235.1. Classification (NCBI taxonomy): domain Bacteria; kingdom Bacillati; phylum Actinomycetota; class Actinomycetes; order Actinomycetales; family Actinomycetaceae; species Actinomycetaceae bacterium MB13-C1-2. The sequence goes on along the minus strand of CP141731.1, from coordinate 1,891,367 downwards.
CGGTGACAAAATCACCGAGGTCAGTATCCATCAGAGCCTCGAAGACTCGATCCGCCTTCTGCCTCACAAACTTTCCGCAATTCGGATTACTCGCGATTACGACGATGCCCCCACCGTCATGGGATATCACGGGCAACTCGCGCAGGTCTGGACCAACCTGGTCACCAATGCGGCCGAGGCGATTACGGACGCGACGGAAGATACCGAAACCACGAAGGAGTACCTCGGCACCATAACCATCCGGACTCGTAGTCCACGCTCAGGTTGGGTTCGAGTTCAGATACTCGACGACGGGCCAGGAATTCCATCAGATGTTCTCCCTCGCATTTTCGAACCACGGTTCACAACAAAATCCGGTCAGGTGCGTTTCGGCATGGGAATTGGTCTGAGTGTCTCACGAACCATAATTGGCAGGCATTATGGAACCATGCGGATTGACACCGGAGAATCAGGAACAACAGTCACCGTCGACATTCCGACAGAGGCACCTAAGGAGCAGCAATGAAACTCTCAATCGTGATTCTTGAGGATGAGCCGGAGGTTCGGGCGGCTCTAGAGCGAGACCTGATGACCTTGGCTCCCACGGTCCGGATTGAACCGGCAGAGGATGTTTCCGATGCCGAGACCGTTATCGAAGAGATCCAAGATGACGATGATGCCTTCGCCCTGATCCTTTGTGATCATCGTCTTCCGGGCACTACCGGAATCGACTTCATGATTGAACTGGCTAAAAAGGAGGCTACGGCCGATACCCGCAAGGTCTTAATCACCGGCCAGGCGGATCTTCAAGACACCATTCGTGCCGTCAACGATGCCCACATTGACCACTTCATTGCGAAGCCGTGGAACGCGGATGATCTACTACACACCGTACGAAACGAGTTAACCGAGTACGTCATCGCCAAGAAAATCAATCCCTTGCGCTACCTGCAGGTCCTCAATCAGGTCCGAGCACTCGACGCCTTCCAGGAGTTCGCTGAGTCTGATTAGGCAACTCACAACCCTATTGACCTGATCGAGGTGCTTATCGGGCCGCTGGGGGCATAGGCTATGCGTGGCCCCAATCCAACGCGAGACGGGAGCGCTACATGACCCCCGAGCAGTCACCAGAGGTTACGCGCCTAATCGAACTAATCCAGGACACCCTGGCTCACAATGACCTTGCCGGCGTCGCAGACGAGTTGAAACCTCAGCAGACAGAGAAGCTCGTCGATGCCCTGGAACGCCTCGGCGCCAAGGATCGAGCTATCGCGTATCGACTGCTCCCCAAACAGACCGCGCTTGAAGTCTTCGAGGACTTTGACCCATCTATTCAAGGCGAGTTGGTCAACTCACTGCGGGACGTTGAAGTTGCGGCCATATTCGAAGAACTCGAGCCTGACGACCGTGTTTGGCTGCTCGATGAGCTCCCAGCGAGCGTGGCCCCCAAGCTGCTCCACGGACTCTCTTTGGAGGATCGTCGGCTTACTGCCTCCGTGCTCGGCTACCCGAAGGACTCCATTGGACGTCGTATGAGTCCCGAATACGTGGCCTGCCGAGAGGGAGCTACGGTCGGTCAGGCAATGGACCGGGTCAGAGCCAGAATGGATGATGCCGAGACCATCTACACTCTTCCGGTTCTGGATGATTCCCGCCACGTGGTTGGAGTTGTTAGCCTTCGTGATCTGCTTCGTGAGGACCCCGACACCCCGATAGCAGATGTCCTTTCGCCCACGCACGTCGCGGAAGCAACCGAGGACGCGGAAGAAGCGGCTCGTCGCCTAGCCGAGCAGGGTTTGCTTGCAATGCCCATCACCGACAGCGAAGACCGTCTAGTGGGCATCCTGACGTTCGATGATGCCATGCGAATCATTGAGCACGAGGAGAGCGAGGACACCGCGCGTCAAGGTGGCGTGGAGCCTCTGCACAGACCGTACCTTTCGACCCCGACCTGGGCTATCGTCAAGTCCCGCATTGTCTGGCTCCTGGTACTTGCCGTCGGGGCGGTCCTCACCGTCCAGGTTCTGTCGACTGCGGAGGCCACTCTGGCTCAAGTTACGGTCCTGACGCTTTTCGTACCCCTACTGATTGGAACCGGAGGGAACACCGGCAACCAGGCGGCAACAACAGTCACCAGAGCGTTGGCCCTCGGTGACGTTGAACCCAAGGACATAATGAAAGTCCTAGGCAAGGAATTCGGTGTCGGGATGCTGCTCGGTGGCGCACTCGGAATCATCGGCTTCGCCGTCACCTCACTGATCTTCGAAGTGCAGATCGGGCTGATCATCGGCCTGACACTGCTCGCTATCTGTACCTGGGCGGCAACCATTGGCGGCATAATGCCACTGGTCGCAAGGGCGGTTCACGCCGATCCAGCAGTCTTCTCAAACCCGTTCATCACAACGTTCACAGACGCAACAGGACTGATCATCTACCTGGCAATCGCAAGGGCAATCCTGGGGATCTAGTACGGCAGCAAGGCTCGGCGCCTAGTTCGTAGAGAGCTGGAATGCGAAGTACCAGCAGACAAGAGCGATACAACTACCGATAATCTGCGATAGCCGACGTTCTCTGATACCCAGAACCAAGTTGATGAGGCTTAGTGCCATTAGGGTGGCGAAACAGAATTGTGTGAGAAATCCTGCAGCCGTCATGTCTTGGCCAGTTATTGTAGCGACCACTAAGGGGGTGAGTGCCCCGAGAACAATTGAGACAAGAACTTGAAGAAGTTGAACTTTCAGTGAGATCTTGCTGGGTCGGTCGCCTACACTCGCCGGCGTGGAGTTGTCAACCGGTGCCTCTATTCGGGCGGCCGGATCGTTAGGCATACCAAACACCTCCGCTAACGATGGGGACAAGTATTTCTGAGCGATACTCTCAATCTTCGCTCTCAACTGCCATGTTACGGGGCTGAGCTCCCAATATGTAGGACCGAAGCTGCGCGGGTACGTATAGCAATCAAACTGCTCAGACGATTGGTTCGACCGAGATTGTCCAGTCGTTTCCGTAGGCGATGTCGTTTTCTCTAGCAAAGCCGCCAAGGTTTGTCGCTACGGAGAGCATATTCAAAGAGTTGAAGTAGATCAGGGACTCCCCTGCCGCGACATCTGCAAAAACGTTTACATACGGCAGAATTTCGGAGTAAACCCGCTCATTGCCACGAGAAATTTCGACTCGATATCTCTCGCCAAGTTGCAGCCCGATTCCCGATGCGAGTTCTTGGTCAATATCGCTCCAAACGTTCCCGAACATAATGTCGAGGGCAGGAATGGTGCCGATCAGCTTTCCATCGCTAACCGAGGCGCGCTGGAAATCCAATGAGACCGGAGCCTCGTGGATGACCTTCCCCACATCCTCGAATGAAATCTTTCCGGAGGCCAACCTCGCGCCGGTAAATGCGTAGACATCGCGGCCGTGGAACGTATAGGGATTATGACCGCCCTGCCGACGATTCACTGCCTCATCGATCTCACGCATTTCGGTGACACCATAGCGATCAGCGATAAGGGTGAGAGTGCCGTTATCCGGCGTCACCACATAGTGTCCGCTACCTGTCTTGGCGACCACGGATTTACGCGAGGAACCTACCCCCGGATCAACCACGGAAACAAATACGGTGCCTTGGGGCCAATACTCGATGGTCTGATAGAGGCGGTATGCGCCATCCCAGATGGTGTAGGGCGGAATCTGATGAGTCAGATCATAGAGTTTGAGGTCTAGATCAACGCCGGAAGCGACGCCTTTCATCGCGGCTACCGCACCGTCGCGGGTTCCGAAGTCCGACTGGAAAACGACGATACCAACAACGTCTTTCGACCGATCCATTGACACTCCCAACTCGTATTTGTTCGTCCAAAGCCTAGAACACAGGTTAGTCCGCAGGAAGCAACATCCACCTGCAGGAAGCAAGGGTGTGTAGCTTCCCATCCATTCGTCGGATACCAGGGCGAAGACCCGTCTGGGTTTGGTATTTTGGCCTAGTTCGTGCTGCAACGCTGAAGCTCGGTAGCTGAGTTCGCACGGCGAGCACAGACAATCGGGTTCTGGACTGGACATGGCGCGGACCAGGAAGATCTAAGGAGACCCATGGCCATTTCACTGACACGATCTACAAAATCATTTGCCAAGCGTCTGGGAGTGGGAGCCATGGCTACCGTGGCCGCACTGTCCATGGCCGCATGTAGCAACGGTAGTAGCGGCTCCACATCCGAAGAGTCCGGGGAATCTGAGGACATTCAGGCCGTTGAGGCCGAAAACACCTCGGATGCTGACGCACTTCCAACCGTGGTTCCCGGCAAATTCACGGTAGCTACCGGTGAGCCTGCTTTCTCCCCTTGGGTTGAGAATGATGATCCCGCTTCCGGAGAGGGACTTGAGGCGGCGGTAGCCTATGCGGTTGCGGAACAGCTTGGCTTCGCACGTGAAAACGTGGTTTGGATCCGTACGCCTTTCGATACGGTCATCAGTCCCGGACCCAAGGACTTCGACGTAAACCTCCAACAGTTCTCGATCTCTGAGGAACGCTTGGAAGCCGTTGACTTCTCAAGTCCGTACTATGTGACCACTCAGGCTATCGTCAGTCTTGAGGGCAACGCCGGAGCCGATGCTAAGACACTCGCCGATCTCAAAGACGTGAAGTTCGGGGTTGCTGTCGGCTCGAACGGTGCCGCCGTTATCGAAGAGAAAGTCGCACCCAATCAAGAAATTGGTGTGTTCAACTCGAATGACGATGCGGTTGCTGCCCTTCAGGCAGGACAGATAGATGCAATCGTTACTGACCTCCCAACGGTCCTCTATCTGCAAGCAGCGGTGCTGGACAACGGCGTGGTTGTGGGACAGTTTGAGCCCGTAGAGGGAGACGGAGACGAGTTTGCCTTCCTCCTTCCTAAAGACTCCGGATTGACCGCTCCGGTAACCGCCGCAGTAGACGCCCTCCGTGCTGACGGCACACTCGATGCGCTCGCAGAGAAATGGATCGCCGAGGGCGCCGGCGCACCGGTCCTAAAGTAGATTCTGTATTCAACCGCTGAGAGGCGGCAGACGCGGATCTGTTCCGTTGTCGGCCGCCTCTCAGCGTTTTTGGACTGGTTCATCTACGCTTAGTTTGGCGATGGTAGAACCCCGGCAGTGAGAGATAGATGGTGAGTGAAGATAGGGCTGTGCGACCCACTCCAAGTCAAGTGGAGCTGGACCGCCGGACATTCCGCAAGAAACAGGACACACGATCCATTCTTATCTCGATAGTCTCAACCCTGATCTTTGCGGCAGTGCTGGGATTCCTGGTCGTGGGATCGCCTGGATGGGCAGTGGTTCAGGAAAAGTTCTTCAATTTCGAAATCGGCGCCGAGTTTTTCCCAAGGATATTGAAAGGATTGTGGCTCAACGTTCGAGTTCTGTTTTTCGCCGTTATCGGTGTCGCAATCTTCGGCTCATTGCTGGCAGTAGCGCGGACCCTCAAGGGCTCGGTCTTTACGCCAATCAGGCTGCTTGCCGCGGCCTACACGGATATCTTCCGCGGACTTCCGGTCATCTTGGTTTTGTATCTGGTTGGCTACGGCATCCCGGGATTACAGATTCTCCCCCGAATGCCGGAGGCTTTCTGGGGAACGATTGCGCTGATCCTCTGTTACTCGGCATACGTGAGTGAGGTTCTTCGCGCGGGAATTGAGGCGATACACCCCTCGCAACGCATGGCTGCTCGCTCTCTTGGCCTGACGTACTATCAGACGCTGCGCATGGTGGTGTTCCCCCAGGCGATTCGCAAGGTCACACCCGCTTTGATGAATGATTTCGTCTCGATGCAAAAGGACGTTGGGTTGATCTCGGTACTCGGCGCAGTCGATGCCATCCGTGCCGCTCAGATTGCCGCGGCGACCACCTACAACTCGACGCCATACGTTGTCGCAGGAATCCTGTTCATCCTATTTTCTTGGCCGTTTATTCGGCTGACGGACTGGTACACGGCTAGGACACAGAAGCGCGAGCAGGTCGGAGGCTTGGTATGACAGCCGTTCTCTCAGTCGATAATTTGCACAAGTGGTTCGGGGATAGCCATATCCTCAAAGGCGTAAACCTAGATGTTGACCAGCACGAGGCAGTCGTACTAATCGGAGCATCAGGATCCGGTAAATCAACACTACTTAAAACCGTGAACCTACTTGAGCGAGTTGATGACGGACAGATCTTGCTTGCGGGTGAGGACATCACTGACCCTTCGATTGATGCCGACCGGATTCGTGGTCGAATCGGAGTGGTCTTTCAGAACTACAATCTGTTCCCTCACATGAGCGTTCTGGACAACGTCACTCTGGCACTTCGGAAGGTCAAGAACATCCCCAAGGACGAAGCCGACAAGCGAGGAATGGAACTCCTCGAACGAATCGGTCTGGCAGATAAGGCACAAACCTACCCTGATCGCCTCTCTGGGGGCCAGCAACAGCGCGTTGCAATTGCTCGCGCGATCGCAACCGATCCGGAACTACTTTTGTTGGACGAGGTAACCTCAGCACTAGACCCCATGCTTGTGGGCGAAGTCCTAGATTTGGTACGTGAGCTCAAAGCCTCCGGTCAGGCGATCGTCATGGCAACTCATGAAATGGGGTTCGCCCGGCAGGTCGCAGACCGGGTCGCCTTCTTGCACGAGGGCGAACTAATCGAGATCGGTCCACCGGAGCAAATCTTTGATAGCCCGATGCGCCCCGAAACCAGGGAGTTCTTAGCGAAGCTTCCTGAGAACGTCCGCTAATCCAGCGCATGAGTTCCCCGTGTTTCGGGTGGTACTGCCGCGAACACGGACCATTCGACCATTTGCGCCTGGGACAACCCAGGGTCAACCGACGAGTGCCCGGCTTATTGCTTCAGGCCCGCTACTACTACGTGGTGGTGTACTTCGCTAGGGGCAATCGGGGGCTGTGTCCCCACAGCTTCTCAAGAGCATAAAAATCTCGGGCCTCTGGCAGCATCACGTGTATCAGCACGTCTCCCCCGTCAATGAGTACCCACTCGGATTCTTCACTGCCCTCGATGACCGAGTGGATGCCGAGTTCATCTCGCAACTTATCCGCCACTGCGTTCTGAACCGCACGCAAATGACGCGGATTATCCGCGGTAAGGACAAGGAACGCGTCCGCAAACGGGAGATGTTCGGTTACGTCGATTGCCACTGGGTCTTCTGCTAGTGCCTCAAGGGCGGCTTCGGTCGCAACTTCCAGAATCTGAGTTGATTCGGGCGAACGGGTCATTGGTCTCCTTCTTCATTGGACGTACCACTACGGTACAGCCGATGCTTGCTTATGTACTGCACGACACCATCGGGAACCAGATACCAGATCGGAGCGCCCTTGGCTACACGCTCACGAACGTCAGTAGATGAGATGGCCATGGCGGGAACCTCGACAAGCGAAACTGAGTCTTCAGAACCGTGACCGTCGATCTCAAGTTTGTGGCCCGGTCTAGAAACTCCGACGAAGTGAGCCGCACTCAGTACCTCGTCCGCGTTCTTCCAAGAAAAAATGTCCTTGAGCGCATCAGCTCCCGTAATGAAGAACCATTCGGCGTCGGGGTACTGGCGCCGTAGATCACGAAGCGTCTCGTAGGTATAGGTAACGCCACCGCGCTCAATATCAACTCGGGAAACGTTGAACCGATTGTTCGATGCGGTTGCGATAACTGTCATCAAGTAGCGGTCTTCGGCCGGGGCCGTCTGACGACCAACTTTGAAAGGCTGGGTAGCAGTTGGAACAAAGATCACCTCGTCCAAGTCGAAGTCATACATCACTTCGGAGGCGGCGACCAGGTGCCCATGGTGAATCGGGTCGAATGTGCCACCCATGATGCCGATACGGCGGCGCTTCATACTACTCACTCGTCTTCCTCATCGTCACCCCAGGTCGGGTCGGTCCACAGTCCCGCGGCGCCTTCTTCACGAAGTTCCACCCTCGCCGCTTCCTTCGCGTCCATCTGGTCCAGGTACGCTTCGCGGCGCTCTTTTCGACTGGGTCGAGGTGACTGCTCAAGACGCAGGTCCTGTCCGCGACTTCCAAGATGCTCAGCACCCGTTCCGATGCTCGGCTCCCAATCGAAGACAACACCGCCTTCAAGTGCTCCGATAACCACGGCATCTCCTGGCAATGCCCCAGCGGCCACCAGTTGGTCCTCTACCCCTGCAGCATTCAGTCGGTCCGCGAGGTATCCAACCGCTTCATCGTTGTTGAAGTCTGTCTGCTTGACCCAGAGCTCCGGCTTTCTGCCACGGATCTGGAACATTGTCTCGCCAGCGTGCTGAATCTTGCTGACTAAGACTTCCTCTCGCGGTGATCCCACAGGTCTAGGTTTGATGATCTCGCGCGGAGCCTCGGTCGGTGAAGTTGCAGCGCGTTGAGCCTCCACCACCCGTGCAAGCGCAAATGAGAGCTCTTTCAGCCCTTCGTGTGAGACGGCGGAAACCTCAAAGACATCGAGACCGCGCCCCTCAAGGTCGGCGCGGACCATGTCGGCCATTTCTCGACCATCTGGAATATCAATCTTGTTCAAAATGACAATTCGCTTGCGCTGTGCGAGCGGAACGTACCCTTCGAGTTCCCCGAGATCTCCCTGATATTCATCGAGTTCTTTCTCAATGGCATCTAGATCCCGAACCGGATCCCGGTCGACCTCAAAACTCGCGCAGTCAATTACGTGCGCAATAACTGCGCAGCGCTCAATATGGCGAAGGAAATCGAGTCCTAGTCCCTTTCCTTCGGAGGCACCCGGAATCAGGCCCGGGACATCGGCAATCGTGTACCTAATCGCGCCGGCCTCAACAACACCCAGGTTTGGGATCAGAGTGGTGAATGGGTAGTCGGCGATCTTCGGACGAGCCTTAGACATCGCGGCAATTAACGATGACTTTCCCGATGACGGGAATCCCACAAGCGCGACATCAGCGATCGACTTGAGTTCGAGGACGATTTGATCTTCCTCACCCGGTTCTCCAAGCAGAGCGAATCCGGGGGCCACCCGCGCCCTACTGGCCAGAGATGAGTTCCCAAGGCCACCTTTACCGCCACGAGCCACGACAATCTCAGAACCGGGCAACATGAGGTCAGCAAGTAGCTCGCCGGAGGAAGTCTTCACCACGGTGCCGGCAGGAACCAAAAGAACCAGGTCCTGCCCCTTCCTGCCAGGACGCCAATCTCCGGCGCCCTGAGTGCCCTTTTCTGCGGAATAACGAGGACGTCGATGATAGGTGAGGAGCGTTGTTTCCTGAGTTTCGGCACGGACAATAACGGACCCACCGTTTCCACCGTCTCCGCCGTCGGGACCTCCAAGCGGCTTGAACTTTTCTCGGTGCACTGAAACGCAACCGTTTCCACCGTCTCCCGCTTTGACGTCAATCTTCACGCGGTCAACAAAACTTGCCAACTGAGCATCTCCTTGTGTTGACTGCTTCGATAATAGAATCGGGGCACCCGCAACGCGAGTGCCCCAACAGATTCTCCCGCATTAGTCGGGAGATATCCATAAAGCTGTTAGTCCGCTACCACGCTAACCGCGCGACGGCCCCGGATGTTACCGAACTCCACCTCACCGCTCTTTAGAGCGAACAAGGTGTCATCCTTGCCTCGGCCAACATTTACGCCGGGGTGGTACTTGGTGCCTCGCTGACGCACCAGAATCTCGCCTGCATTTACCTTTTGGCCACCGAAACGCTTGATTCCGAGTCGCTGTGCATTAGAGTCGCGACCGTTACGTGAGGTGCCCTGGCCCTTCTTATGTGCCATCTCTATGTCTCCTTAAGCGTTGTAACCGAATCAGGCGATCTCGGTGATCTTTACGACCGAGAGCTTCTGGCGGTGTCCCTGACGCTTGCGGTAGCCGCTCTTGTTCTTGTACTTGACGATGCTGATTTTCGGGCCCTTGGCCTCGTCGTCAATAACTTCAGCCAAGACCTTTGTGGAAGCAAGCTTCTTAGCGTCGGTGGTGACCTTTTCGCCGTCACCAACCAGAACTGCCTCAAGTTCGACGGTCTCGCCAACCTCATTTGGCAACCTGTCCATGACGACCTTATCGCCCACAGCGACCTTTTCCTGACGGCCACCGGACTTCACGATTGCGTAGACCACGTTACTGCTCGCTTCTCATGTCTTAAATCTTTGGGAACCCTAACTTCGGCAAATGCTACTGACCGAAATCTTGAGTCCTGGGCGCGGGTTGCGCCGACTAGTAAATCTAACGGAATTTGCCCTGTTCAATCAAGGAGACAGGCCCGTTACTCCCACCTGTGGCCTGTGCGATTAGGCACTGTGTGGCGTAGGTTACGGCCGCTGTCGATATTCCCGCGAATCTCACGGGACTAATCCTCGAATAGAGCTCGGACTGCTTCGCGCGCGGACTCGTGCTTTTGTTCGGCCGAAACTACGTCTGTTTCTTTAGACGGAACCGACGCGGTTCGGACCGGAGGACTGCCTGCCGCACGCGTGACCACCCGCCGTGTCCCGCTTTTCGCCTTACGGCTCCGTTGCTCGTTTGAGGGTTCCGGAAGCGTAATCGCGGGAACGGGTTTCTCCGCCCGTGGTTCCTCGACCCTGACCGCGGGCTCGTCCCTGCTTCGATCGGGATCGGCAGCATCTACGTCCGTCTCGCCGGGCCTCGTAGCGGCGGCAATCGCGCTGAGGGCAGTACGAACTTTCTCCTCGCCCACATGGCTCTCAGTAACCGCTGGACTCGAATCGGCTTCTGCCTGGCGTCCGCGCGGCTTCCGTTCATCCCTGACGTCGCTACTGTCCGCCCTGCGTGAAGACTTCCCGTGGCCGTTCTGTGACCCGCCTAGTTCTACCGGATGGTCGTGGACGATAAAGCCTCTGCCTTCGCATTCATCGCAGGTGGTAGAGAACGCCTCAACCAGGCCCTCCCCAACCCGCTTCCGTGTCATCTGAACCAACCCGAGTGAGGTGATCTCAGTGACCTGATGACGAGTTCGATCACGTCCAAGACACTCGACCAGACGTCGAAGCACCAGTTCTCGGTTAGATTCGAGCACCATGTCGACAAAGTCGATGATGACGATGCCGCCGATGTCTCGCAGGCGTAGCTGGCGAACGATCTCTTCGGCCGCTTCAAGATTGTTTCGCGTGACGGTCTCTTCAAGGGTGCCGCCCGAACCAACGAACTTGCCGGTGTTCACGTCCACCACCGTCAGCGCTTCTGTTCGCTCAATGATCAGGGTGCCGCCCGAAGGAAGCCAAACCTTGCGATCCATTGCCTTCGCAAGTTGCTGGCTGACCTTCTTCGCCTCGAAGACGTCGTCCTTGCCGATCCAGTGCTCAAGGCGATCGGTCAGTTCCGGTGACAACTCGCTGACGTACTCGTGGACCTTGTTCCAGGTCTCGTCCCCCTGAACGATCAACTTGCTGAAGTCTTCGTTAAAGAGGTCGCGAACCACTCGAACTACCAGTTCCGGCTCACCTCGAAGCAGGACCGGCGCCTTCTTGGTGTTCTCGGCCTTCTTCTCGATGGACGCCCACTGTTTGGTGAGTCGTTCGACGTCATCGCGAAGTTGTTCTTCGCTCGCTCCCTCCGCCGCCGTGCGTACGATCACGCCGGCTCCCTCAGGAACGATCTCTTTCAGGAGCTTCTTGAGTCGATTCCTTTCGACATCGGGAAGCTTGCGGGAGATTCCGAGCATTGACGAGCCCGGGACAAACACCAAGTAGCGACCAGCAAGCGTGATCTGACTCGTGAGCCTTGCGCCCTTGTGGCCTATGGGGTCCTTGGTTACCTGCACCATTACGGTGTCTCCCGGGGAGAGGGCCGTCTCTATCCTCCGGGGTTTGCCCTCCATACCGAGTGCATCCCAGTTCACCTCTCCGGCATAGAGAACGGCGTTGCGGCCCCGACCGATGTCCACGAATGCGGCTTCCATAGAGGGCAACACGTTTTGTACACGACCAAGGTAGCTATTTCCAACTATTGACTGGGCGGTCCTGCGAGCGACAAAGTGCTCGACCAAAATGCCGTCCTCAAGTACGGCGATCTGGTCGGCGCCATCACGGTGGCGAACAACCATCTCCCGGTCAACTGCCTCACGACGCGCAAGGAACTCAGACTCGGTTATCGACTGTCGACGACGGCTCTCTCGCCTGCCCTCGCGCCGCCTCATTCTCTTTGCTTCAAGCCGCGTTGAACCCTTAAGTCCCTTTACCTGATCGGCTTCGGCACTCTCGATTTGAGAATCGCTATCAGTGCTTCGAGACCTTCGCCTACGTCTGCGTGTCGATGTGCCAGACTCCTCCCCTGATTCGGCTGACTCGGTGGAGCTAGTTGTGTCTGTGTCAACATCTCCGGCTTCGACTTTGGCAGAGTCGTCCGCTGGGGCGTCCTTTTCCTGCTTCTTCTTGCCGCCTTTGGACTTCTGTTGGCCCTTATCCGAAGCCGGGTCTTGTTTGCCCTCTTCACCCTTCGGCGAGTCCTTCTTGGTCCGCTTCGACTTCTGCTGATTCTTACCGCTACGTGCGCCCGAATCCTTATTCGCAGAATCCTTGTTGCTTAAATCAGCGTCCTCGGACGGGTTCGACGCGCCATTCCTACGCCCCGTTTCCTGACTATTTTTTCGATCTCGTTCACCCGATCTATCGGGTTTCGCCTCTTCCTGTTTCGTGGGAGGGGGTGCCTGAAACACCGGCGCGGTGAACTCAGGGGCTTGGAACAACAGTGCTGCCGCCGGTGCCGACTTGGCTTCCTCGGGCGCCTTGTCTTCAATATTCAAGATTCTCCAATGGGGTTCATCCTCCCCACACCGGGACGATGAGCCTTCTCAAGTTCTCACATATCGCCCCAGTGCAACGCACTTTGAGGCGCAAATTCTGCGGGCTTTGCACGTCTTCCTGTCCCGCTCGATTCTCGGTAGATCTAGACACTTCTAGATCTGTTCCAAGAATCGGGAACAGGATGTGCTCCGAGTGGTGTGGCTCGGCGCCCTGCTGAAGATTCTAGCGCACCGAGTGAAAGTATCCGTGAGGTCCCCGCCACGGACAGCGACAACGAGCTGCGACACGGGGAGTCGAATTAGGACTTAACATCTAGACTTCACATCCGAGATGTGCATAGCTATCCGCGCGATACGGTACATTCTTGCTTGTGAGTGGGAAGGAAGACCTATCCCGCCGAGTATCCGACTAACACAGTTTTGAAAGGGTCATCGCATGGACATTTTGTCTACGGCGCTGGATCCCGTAGTGCTGGGACGGTGGCAGTTTGGTGTCACCACCGTTTACCACTTTATCCTGGTCCCTCTTACCATCGGTCTTTCTCTGGCAGTCGCCATCATGCAGACCATTTGGCATAAAACAGGGAACGAGACATGGCTAAAGGCCACCAGGTTCTTCGGGAAACTACTGCTAATTAACTTCGCACTGGGTGTTGCAACCGGCATCGTGCAAGAGTTCCAGTTCGGAATGAACTGGTCAGAATACTCACGCTATGTCGGTGACATCTTCGGTGCACCACTGGCAGTTGAAGCGCTGCTGGCGTTCTTCCTTGAATCTACGTTCCTCGGCCTGTGGATTTTCGGTTGGGGACGCATCTCCAAGAAGCTTCACCTCGCAACGATATGGCTGGTCGCGATTGGCACCACGCTTTCGGCGCTATGGATCCTCACCGCCAACTCGTGGATGCAGCATCCGGTCGGTGCGGTGTTCAACCCGGCGACGGGCCGAGCTGAGCTCGATGGAGTCGGGGGCTTCGGAGCTCTCCTCACCAACCCGGTTCTTCTCTGGACTTTCACTCACGTCATCTCTTCGGCCTGGCTGATCACCGGCACGTTTATCGCCGGGATCTCCATCTGGTGGATGACACGCTCGGCTCGTGATGGCGGCGAAGCTGGCGTCAAAGAAGCGCGACAGGTTTGGCGTCCTATCACTGCCTTCGGACTTGGAATCGTGGTTGTCGGCGGGGTACTTACAGCCGGTACCGGTCACTTCCAAGGTCAAGAGATGGTCGAACTCCAACCAATGAAGATGGCAACTGCTGAGGCTATATGCGTTGATACCGAAGGGGCGGCGTTTACCGTTGCGGCTTTCGGGGAGTGTCCTCTCGACGGCGATGGCGGACCAATGCGCATTATTACGGTCCCTGGGGTCGCCTCACTCATGGCCTCGAACTCGTTCACCTCGGAAGAAATGGGTGTGCAGGGAGCTCAACAACAGTTGGTTGAACTGCTCAACGCCGACCCGAACTTCGTCGCAAAGTATGGAGACGCTGCGCAGTACGACTTCCGCCCCCCTGCAATGCCGACTTTCTGGTCATTCCGTCTGATGATCGGGACAGCTGCATTCGCGGCACTATTGGCGATTTGGGGTCTTTGGGCGATGCGCGGTGGACGAATCCCCACCAGTCGCGGACTCGGAAGGTTTGGAATCATCTCGATCCCGGTGCTGTTCATCGGGGCTTCATTCGGATGGATATTTACGGAAATGGGCCGTCAACCGTGGGTGGTTTCTCCAAACTTGATGGCGATGCAAAACGGCGATCCTGGTGCGTCCGTCTTCCAGATGACGGAGATGGGAATCTCCACTTCGGTTCCAGCCGCACAGACGCTGATAACCCTGATTCTGTTCACCGTTCTATATGCGGTTCTAGGAGTGATCTGGGTTTGGCTGATGCGAAGGTATGTTTTAGAGGGAATCGATGGTGACCAACAGGGTCCCGATGATTCCAACGCAAATGAAGAAGACAGCGCCCAGGCGCTGAGCTTCGGATACTGATAGGGGACGAGAGAAATGATGGCTCTAAGCATTATTTGGTTCATCCTTATCGCCCTACTTTGGACCGTCTATCTGGTCCTTGAAGGCTTTGACTTCGGCGTCGGAATGCTTATCCGAGTTGTCGGCAAGACCCCGGATGAGCGCTCAGTCGCTGTTCGCACTATCGGCCCTCACTGGGATGGCAATGAGGTCTGGCTGCTAACCGCAGGCGGCGCAATGTTCGCGGCCTTCCCGCTCTGGTACGCCACGATGTTCTCTGGAATGTACTTGGCACTGTTCCTGATGCTGGTTCTGCTCATCGTGAGGATTACCGCCATCGAGTGGCGCTCGAAGTTGAAGAGTCAAAGATGGCGCGACACCTGGGACTGGGTCCACATCGTGGCCGCATACGGGGTTCCGCTGATCCTCGGCGTGGCATTCTCTAACTTCGTTCAGGGAATGAAGATCGAGGCTCAGGCGCCTACGGTCGTCGATGGTTCGCTGGTCATGACCACCATCGCACCGGCCGATGTACCGGCGGCAATGGCTAACGGAAACATTGCTTTCAACCTGACCGGTGGCTTCTTCTCACTGTTCACGCCATTCACACTGCTCGGCGGTATCACCGTGCTAGCCGTCTGCATGGCTCACGGAGCTCAGTTCCTGGCACTAAAGACCGAGGGAGAGGTTCGTGAACGCTCAGTGAAGGTTGGGGCTGTTGCCTCAGTGGTTACAGTTGCGCTCGCAGCGATCTGGGTACTCTGGGGCCAGTTGGCATACTCGCCCAACGCTTGGGGTTGGATCCCGCTGGTTATCGCAGCCGTTGCACTGGTTCTAGCCGCGGTCTATGCACAGCCCAAGGTTCAAAGAGAAGGTATGGCATTCATCTTCTCGTCAGTCGGCATCGCCGGAGCGGTTGCCTGGGTCTTCACCACGATGTTCCCGAATGTCATGGTCTCTTCCATCGACCCGGCATACTCTCTTCCGATTAGTTGGGCATCCTCGACCGAGCCGACGTTGATCGTCATGACAGTTGTTGCCGTGCTATTGGTACCGATTGTTCTGGTCTACACCATCTGGTCCTACTGGGTGTTCCGCAAGCGTGTATCGGTCGATTCCATCGACGCCAACCCGGGTATCCTTCCGGACTGGATTCGTCCGAAGGCAAACTTCCTTACCGGAAAGAACCCCATGTAACTGATCTAAATCAGTAGACTTCAGATCAGAAATCGGGTGGCCCGCCAAGTTTGGCGGGCCACCCCTTTTGCTCCATCCCCACAACCGGTCGATGAGGACCCCCCCCCCCCGGGTCTCGGCAGTCGATCCCGGCGACCATTCGAGTGGTCCTCGTCGGAGTTGTGGTCGATTAGGACCGAAATCCGGGGTCTCAGCGAGGTATTCGTCATTGAGACCCTGGTTTTCGGCATCGTCCTCTCTATCCGGTAGGAAAACGACTCGCAAAGCATCCCTGGGTTGTCTCCGATGTGATCAGAGATTCGTATGAGGGATGAAAGAAGTACTTCCGCGGCAATCTCCCGGCAAAAATCTGGGACAATAGTCCGTATGAAACCACTCGATCCGCGCCTGCTCAAGTATGCGAGATCGGCCCGACGATACATCGCTCAGATTGCGGTACTCGGACTGCTAACCGCCGCGCTGGTAATCGCTCAGGCATTCCTAGTCTCCGCTTCCCTCTCGCCCGTGGTCACAAGTAGCAAACCACTGGCCGAGGTTATGCCCACCGTCCTTGGTCTGGCAGCAGTCGTGGCCGTTCGCGCCCTGCTTGTGTATCTGCGCGAGGCTGGTGCGCACCGCGCAGCAGACCAGACTATTGCAGAACTACGGGCCCAAGTACTCGCCAAGAGCGCACGCTTGGGTCCCCGGTGGCGGGCCCGCAATGCCGCCGAAAACGCTACCTTAGTCACCCGCGGCCTTGACGATCTCGACCCGTACTTTGTGAAGTTTCTGCCCCAGCTGCTCCTGGTTATGACGGCCACTCCCCTCGCCCTGGTGACCATCCTGTTCCTCGATTTTTGGTCGGCACTGATAGCTCTGCTCACGATTCCGCTGATCCCGATCTTCATGGTGCTTATCGGTAAAATGACCGTTGGCTTTTCCTCCAAGAAGTTGCTCGCAATGGAGCGGCTCGGAGCTCAGCTTCTCGACCTTCTGACCGGACTTCCTACTCTTCGAGCGCTGGGACGCGAGAAGGGACCGCGCGAGCATCTAGTTCGCCTAAGCAAGCAGAACACCAAGACGACTATGCAGACGCTCCGCGTCGCATTTCTCTCGGGCGGAGTTCTTGAGTTTCTGGCGACCCTGTCCGTTGCTCTCGTTGCCGTCCAGGTCGGAATGAGGATGGTCTCCGGACAACTGAGCCTTTTTGTAGGGCTGGTGATAATAATGCTCGCCCCGGAGGTATTCGAACCTCTTCGCCAAGTTGGAGCCCAGTTCCATGCCTCAACCAACGGCGTTGCTGCGGCGGAGCAATGCTTCACGATCCTCGAGACGCCAGAGCGAGAGTCAGGCACAGTAGAAGCGGCCGGGGCAGGAACGAGCCCTATTCGCATCGAGGGTCTCTCTGTGGCCAGTCGGGGGGCATGGGCTCCTTATGATCTCAACGGAACGATCGCGCCGGGACGGATCACGGCTCTTGCCGGTGTTTCAGGTGGGGGTAAGTCGACAACCGTCCAGGTGTTGCTTGGTCTTGAGCCAGCCACTCGTGGAATGATCCGCGCTGAAAGTGCGGCAGGGGAACTGGTACCCGTGGAGGACTTCTCTCCCCACTCTTGGTATCAGGGAATTTCGTGGATACCCCAACATCCCACTATTTCGCCGGGTACGGTTCTCAGCAACGTTCTTCCTAGCACCGCGTCCGAAGTCAACTCCGCACTCGGCCGTGCTGCACGTGCCACCGGTTTCGATGCCGTAGTTGATTCCCTCCCCCAGGGATGGAACACAGAAATCGGGCTTGGCGGCGTTGGGCTCTCTGTGGGCCAAAGACAACGACTGGCACTAACTCGAGTCCTAGTAAATGTCCCCACACTCTTGGTTCTAGACGAGCCAACTGCGCACCTGGACGCAATGAACGAGGAACAAATCGTTGAGGTGCTAAAGGAACTGCGCAGTCGAGGGACGACAATAGTGGTCATAGCGCACCGGCAGGCAGTCCTCCGCGCAAGTGACGCGGTGCTGCACGTGGAGTCGCATCCCGCGACGGAGGCGGAAATGAAGCTGTACCCGCAACTACTCGACGACTACGATCTCGAAGATTTGAGCGGTGAGCTTCCCGGCTTCCTAGATTCTTCCTATCTGCCAGAGGACGACGTCCAGGGCATGAAACTCTTCGAGGAGCAGGAGGAGGTTCCCAAGTGAAATGGATACTTACCGCTCCTGAGCGTGCGGCTCTTGACCGCGCCGTCCGAATGCTCAAGATCAGGAAGGCGGACTTCGCTCTTGCACTGTTCTACGGAGTTGCCGGACTCGGCTCTGCCATTGGTCTAGCCGCCGTTTCCGCGTGGCTTATCGCCCGGGCGTCGCAGATGCCTCCCGTGCTATATCTGACCGTTGCAGCAACGTCAGTTCGTATGTTTGGGGTGCTTCGAGCCCTACTGCGCTATCTGCAGCGGCTAGCAAGTCACCAGGTCGCGCTGGATGGAATGGACTCCCTGCGCCTAGGCGTTTACGACGCCCTGGCAGAGGCGCCGGTCGACCAGGTCGCAAAATTACAGCGAGGCGACCTTCTCAGCAGAATCGGCAGTGACATTGATGCCGTGGGCGACTATGTCGTGAAGTCAATGCTTCCTTTTGCCGTAACCGCAATCGTCGGAGTTGGAACCGTCATCGGGTTCGCTTTTCTCTCAGTTCCTGCGGCCATCGTTATTGCCCTCGGCCTGGTCGTTTCCGGGATCGTGGCACCACTACTTACTGCGAGATCGGCGCGAGAAGCCGAAGCTCTGGAACAGAGCTCGAAGACCGATCTCTCCGTTGTCGCCATGACTATTCTGGAGTCAGCGGACGAGTTGGTTGTCAGTGGGAACTTGGACCAGGCCGAAGCCGATGTCGACACAGCTTCGGCCGACCTGAACACCGCACGTGCCAAGGCTGCACGCCCGGCAGCACTGGCCAGCGCACTCGATCGTCTGGCTATGGGACTAACCGTTGTCGGGGTTCTAATCGTGTCGATCCCCGAGACCAATGCTGGTCTGGTTGCGGCCGTCGCCCTAGCAGTTCTAGCCCTCACGCCTCTTGCGGCTTTCGAAGGAACCGCGGATCTGGGACCCGCCTCCGTTCAGCTAATCAAATCAGCCAGGGCGGCGGAGCGCATCATGGCTCTTCTGGGTCCAGATGACAAAATCAGTCAGCAGGCACACCAGATTCCCGGATTCGATTCGACTCCCCCACGCGTCGAGATGGTTGCCCAAGACCTGGAGGTCGGGTGGCCTGGGCGTGAAGTAGCAGTAACCAATATCAATCTTGAGATAGCGCCGGGCACCGTCACAGCGATCGTTGGGCCGTCGGGAGTTGGCAAGACAACCCTTCTTTACACCCTTGCCGGAATGCTTGCCCCTCGCGGCGGAACCGCTGATCTGAACGGCGTGCCGCTCTGGAACGGTGACCGCAACGAGGTGACACACCTGGTTTCGCTTACCACCGAAGACTCTCATGTTTTCGCAACGACCGTCTACGAGAATCTCAGGGTGGCCAGCGCCGATCTCTCGCGTGACGAGGCCGGGGTTCTTCTCGGCCAGGTTGGCCTTGGTGAATGGTTTGCGGGGCTACCGAAGGGTCTGGATACGCTACTGGGTGTGGGAGCAACAACGATATCCGGAGGCGAACGACGACGGTTGCTCCTGGCGCGCGCACTGGCTTCACCTGCCCGAATCCTTCTACTTGACGAACCGGGCGAACATTTGGACGGCCAGACAGCAGACCAGATCATGAGTTCCCTATTCGAAGGTTCAGGCAGTGAACGAGGGCTAGTCGTCGTCACACACAGACTCTCGGGACTTGAGAAGGCTACTCGGATAGTGCAGTTGGTTCCCGGAGACGGCGGACCCGCGATCGCTCGCATTGCTAACTCGCACGAGGAGTTGCTGGCGGGTGACTCTGGATACCGATGGGCAATGGAGCAAGAATGACCGACCGCACTTCTCCTAGCGAGGGACTCCTCTCACTTGAGGATTCTCTGCGGTGGGTCGAAAGCTTTCGCAGATTCTCCGAAGAAATTCTTTCGGCAGATGACCCCGAGGACATGTTGAATCAACTCCTCGATCTGTCCTGTAACGCGGCGGATGCGGATGCGGCCCTGATCTTTCTTAGATCCGTCGGCGGCGTAATGCTCTGTGAAGAGGCCTTTTCTCGTAGCAGGCAGGATCCACTAATCAAAGTGAACCAAGCCGTCGGATTAGCGTTTGAGATCCCCGATCCAAGTCTGGAACTGCTTCGTGGCGGCACAGGAGTGGTCATCAAGCGCGACCAGCCTAGACCTGCATGGGCCACTAACCTGGGAATCTCCGGCTCACTAATGCTGGTTCCTGTTATGGCGCCCCAAAGCCTGGACGGAGTTCTTGTCCTGGTGCGTTCCCATGACAGGGATAGTTTTCAACTCGCCCAGTCAGTTCCTGCTTCGGCTTTTGCGATGCAGGCGGCTCTGGCGAATGACCTGGTTGTTTCTCGGCAAGCACTGAGCGAGATCGAACTGGTCGAGGAACGATCACGTATCGGCAGAGATCTGCACGATCTGGCAATCCAAGGATTGTTTGCCACAGGCATGAAGCTACGCGAAGTGCAGCGAAGGATAAATGAGGGCGCCAGCTATAGCGAACTCAACAACGGGATCACACAGGCCCTTGACTCCCTCGATTCGTCAGTTGGTCAGATCCGTTCCATCGTTTATCAGCTAAAGGAAGCCGAGGAATCCGCCGGTCTTGTTGATATGCTTCGCCGCGAAGCGTCTTCTGCGCGCGGACACCTCGGCTTCGCACCGACTTTGATCATCGAAGTTGATGAAGAGAACATCACTCTCTCCTCCTCCCAGGGACAGCCTTCGCCTAATAGTCGCGTAGAAGAAAACCTGACAGTACGTGCGAATGCGACTGCCGCCAATGTCTCAGATGATGTGGTCGCTGTGGTGCGGGAAGCTCTGGCGAATGTCGCCAAGCACGCTCGGGCCAACTCCGTGAGCGTCAGCGTGGCAATACATGGAAGCGGACTATCTGGAGAAGTCGTGGTTACCGTGGTGGACGACGGCAAAGGCGTGGATCCCACCGTAACGAGACAGTCGGGTCTGGCGAACATGCAACGCCGGGCAAGAATCCACGGAGGCTCATTTGCGATGGGGCGCGGGCCCCCGCGGCAGGGGTACTTCACTGGTTTGGCGCGCCGGCCTGAGCTAGGGTGTGTTTCCTGAATCTGTGCTCGGGCGAGGATGCCCGAGAAATTCGTGGTTGCAAGGCGGAAGAGCAGGCTTTGCTGGTTGCAAAGCCGACAATGACAACGTAGCAAACGCTGATTTCCCGGTCACCACAGCAAGCTGGGATATAGAAGACACAACCTAGTCTCCTGCGTCGCAAATTCGTTTCCTAAATTGCGTGCAGCAATTCGCGCGCATAGTCGACGCAAGGCAAGGCAAACAAGCCGAGTTGAACCGGAGGCAATAAGTTAAGCGAGGGCGCCGCCGAGAGGCGCCGGTTCGGTGCATGAGATACGGGTGAAGTTGCGACGCAGGACATTCGACCGGCGCAGTCGCTAAATCACTACTTTTGTGCTCCGCTACGCCACGGAGCTGATCTTTGTGCTGCCACCCAGGCTGCCACCTGTGTCCGCCGTTGAAGGCCCATTTTCGCAAGCAACGAGGTGATATGGTTTTTGACCGTTTTTTCGGCGATTCCTAGATGCTCGCCAATCTCACGATTCGATAGGCCGTCACCAATCAGGTTTAGTACGCGACGTTCTGACGGCGTTAGATCCATCGAGGGATCATCCGAATCGGCCCGGTGACGCGTCACGGTGCGCTCATCGAGAAGGACGCGACCATCTGCCACAGCTTGGATCACGTCGTTTATCTCTGCACCACGAATGGTCTTCAGGACGTATGCTTTGGCCCCCGCCTCAAGAGCTGCAGTCAGAGCATCATCGTCATCAAAGGTAGTAAGGACGATCGCCTTTGTTTCCGGGACAGTCTCATGAAGCGCCTGCATAACATCGATACCCGTACCGTCAGGGAGTTGAAGGTCAACGAGGACTACGTCCGGGTTGACCAGATTCGCGCGGCGCACCGCGTCCTCAACAGTCCCTGCCTCGGCAACAACGTCAAATCTAGAGTCGCGGTCGACAATTTCAGCTATGCCCCTGCGGACAATCTCATGATCGTCAACGATCATGACTCGTACGGGTGGCCGTTCACTGTTCACCATGTTCTGCACCATTTCATCATAAGGGAGGAAGGTCCTAAGTCTTGGAAACCACCACACGCTGACACGTCGCGCAGTGGAAGTGGGACCGACCACCAATGGTTTCCCGGGCTATCGGACCGCCACAGACCAAGCATTCCTGGTCTTCGCGTCCATAGACTTTGAGTTCGCGTTCAAAGTAGCCAGGGTTCCCATCGGCGTCCACATAGAGCGTGTCGAACGAGGTTCCTCCCGCCGCCACGGCCTGGGTCATTACTTCACGCGTTCTCTCGAGAAGAGAACTCAGTTGCTGAATGCTCAGTGACGCACCGGTTGATCGCCCCTGAACTCCCGCGCGGAATAGTCCCTCGTCCGCGTAGATGTTCCCAACACCGGAAACCAGCCCCTGGTCTAGGAGCATCGTTTTGATGGCGCGGTTTCGGGTGTGCATGCGCTCAGCAAGTTCAAGAAGGCTACTTCGGTCACGCAACTCCAGTAGATCTGGCGCGATATGCCCGGTGATCTCAGGAATTCGGCGCCCATACTGATCCTGAACCAGTTCGGAGAGCGTAAGGTGACCAAACATTCGCGGGTCGACGAAGCGTGCCGCCATCCCGTCAGAGAACGTCAGTCGAACGTGTTCGTGTCGATCAAGTTCCGCTGGAGGGTGAGTCGCGGTACGAACCTGACCGGACATTCCAAGGTGAATAACCAGACTAGATTCGGCGGCGCCGTCCAAGAGCATCCACATGAACTTGCCACGGCGTTCCACCGATTCGATCTGTGCACCAGTGAGCGAGTCCCGAAGTTGCATCATGCCTCCGGGGTTATTTCGCACCAGACGTCCACCCGCGCCTTCGACAGAAACGATCTGTTTTCCCGACAGATGCTTATCCAAGCCCCGGCGAATGGTCTCGACTTCCGGCAGCTCAGGCATTGTTACCTATTGGTCTACCGTCCGGAACGTGTCCGTCGGTCAATGCGAGGTACGCGTGCTTTGCCGAGTCGTTCTCAGCCTCTTTCCGCGATGGTCCATCCCCTGTCCCGAGCGGCTGCTCCCCAGCCAGCACGGTTGCGTAGAAGTGCCGGTCGTGATCTGGCCCCTCTCCCCTAACATCAAAAGAGACCTCGCCCATCCTGTTTGCCAGGGCAAATTCCCTGAGCGGCGTTTTCCAGTCCATTACCGACTCGGGTTCATCCGCGGCCTCTAGGACGCCCCTCAGGTGGTGTAAAAGCACAGAACGAGTCGGTTCAAGCCCGCTGGTAATGTAAGTTGCTCCGATGAGGGCTTCAAGCGTGTCCGAGAGGATAGAGTCCTTCTCTCGACCACCCGTCTTGTGTTCACCTACCCCAAGCAGAATATAGGATCCGAGATCCAGCTCGCGCGCGACCTGCGCAAGTGGCCTCTGCGAAACAACAGCCGAACGAAGTTTCGCCAGTTGACTCTCGGGAACCTGCGGATGGGTTGCGTACAGCTCTTCCGTCACCACCAAGCCAAGGACCGAATCGCCGAGGAATTCAAGTCTTTCGTTGTTTGGAAGTCCCCCCATCTCGTTTGCAAACGAACGGTGGGTTAGGGCAAGAATCAACAGTTCCGGGTCAAGCACTACACCCCATTTGTCCTGCAGTTCAGCTACATCAGGATTGTCCGCGCCGGCTCGAGTCTTTCGGGACATTACTCTTGAGGCTCCCCTTCAGGCAGGCTATCGAAGAAACCTTCCAGCGCGGCAAAGCGCGGATCGAGGAACTCGTGTTTGTGGTCCGGGGGCGCATCCCGAAGAAGAATGCCGCAGTGGACACAGATGCCGAGGCAGTCATCGCTACAAACTGGTTGGAGCGGAGCTTCAGCAAGAATAGCGTCGCGAAGAAGCGGCTCAAGATCCACGCTGTCCCGTTCGATGAGCAGAGTGGAGTCCATGTCGTCCCCTTCGCTTTCAATTTCATCAGAGGATCTCTCTCGCTGGCCGCGCTTGTCCTCGTAGACGAACACTTCGCTGGCGTTGAACTCCTGATGAACTTCAATGGGGTCAAGGCACCTGACGCATTCTCCCATCAGGGTTACCGCGCCGGCAGCCTCAACGACCACGCCTCCGTCGATCGTGGTGACTGTTACGTCGAGCGGGACGATAGTTCCGGGTTCCAGGCGTAGCACCTCGGTCTCCCATCCCTTCGGGACAGTCCAGTCAAAACTGGCTTCCTCACGGGCACCGGGTTCCACTGGCTGATCTCTGAGGGAGAGACGCAATCCCTTTACTTCCACCGCTACTCCATCCACTATCGAAGCGACTACAGCCAAACAGCCTACCGCTCTTCGATATCTATGTCGGTGGCCGTTCCCTGTCGTTCAGCAACGGCGCGAACTCCTGCTTCGGTGCGACGGAGCAGGTCCGCAAGCAGTTCAGAGGTTTTGTTTAGTGTTCCTGCGACATAGTCGTCTGCACCCGCACGAAGCTTGAGGGCTTCCTTCTGAGTATTGGCCATTAGCTCGTGAGCACGCTGGTTTGCCATTTCAGTAACTGCGTCTGAGGCAACCAAGCGCTCCGCCTGCGCACGCGCATCGGCCATGAGGTCCTCTGCTTCTTTCCGTGCCTTAGTCTGAGTGTGTGCCGCGTCCTCGGTAGCGCGAGCAATAGTGCGTTCCGCTTCGCCGCGCGCCTCTCTCATGATCGAGTCGGCTCTTTCACGCGCCTCTTCAAGGATGGTTCCTGCCTTGAGGTTCGCCTCGCTCACCGCCGCGTCAGCGGCAGTATCTGCGCGGACCAGAACTGCCTCAGCATCGGCCACAACCGCATCTGCAGCCACCAGGTCCTCGGGAAGAGCCTCGCGTGCCTGGTCGACCAAATCGAGAACCTCAGCCTTGTTGAGGACAACGTTGGCTGAGAGCGGCACGGCTCGTGCTCGGTCAACCAGGACCTCGATCTGATCAAGTGCCGCAATCACCGCAGAAGGTCCATAGGGCGTCTCTTCAGGCTCTGCAGAGAAGATTTCTTCCGCCTCTAGCTCGGTAGTCTCAATAGGTCCGGTCGGCGCCTCCGGCCCGGGAACCTCAAGGCTGTCCGCATCGGTGCTGAACAACTCGTCGTCAAATTGCTGAGGCATTTGGACTCCTATGGCTTCATGTCGGTTATGAACCAAATCCGGCAGGTTTTGGTTTCTTGGGGGTTATGGACTGGAGGAAGGACCAGACCGCCCGCGGAACGTACTTGCTAACGTCACCGCCCGCGGCGAACAGTTCCCGTACCAGAGATGAAGAGACGGCTGCCAGACCCGGGCGCGCCGGAAGCAATAACGTCTCGACTCCGCACAGGTCGCGGTTGACTTCCGATTGTATGGTCTCGGAGTCCAGGTCAACTACCCCACGAACTCCCTTTACTATTGCCGTCGCCGCGAGCTCCTCCGCGAAGTCGGCTAGCAACCCGTCAAAACTCGTAACTCGTACGTCGGATTTTGGGCACTGCTCCGCCAGTGCGGCTTCGATAAGCTGAATCCGTTTCCCCGGGGCCAGCCACGCCTGCTTGGTTGCATTCACACCAACCGCAACAACGACCTCGTCGAACATTCTCCCTGCCCGAGAGACGAGGTCGATGTGGCCGTTAGTCACCGGGTCGAATGATCCGGGAATCAGTGCCAATGTCATAAGTTCATCCTACTTTTCATGAGCGATTGGGGCGGCGAACCACGCCGCCGTATCGCCCCACTTACGGCTACTAAGCATTTCCCACTCCGTCGGGATCACAGGTTCAGGCGACCTGGCTGCCCGCTCGATGACGATTGTGGCGTCGTTAGTCACCATTTGGGACAGCAGCTCTAGGTGCGCCGATAGTTCGGTCTCTGACATCGCATAGGGAGGATCGACAAAAATGAGTTCATAGAGAGTGCCGTCTGCTCCACGCTGAAGGAACGCCAGCGCCCTTTGTCTGGTCACAGACGCTCGCCCGCTTAATCCTGTTGATGCGAGATTTTGGTTCACGGATTTGATGGCCTTGGCGGACGAGTCAACTAGCGTCGCGCGTGAAGCGCCGCGCGAAAGCGACTCAATCGCGAGGGCGCCTGAACCGGCAAAAAGATCTAGCGTCTCGGCGTTGGCAACGGCGTTCCAACTATCGAGCCGCGCGAAGATCGATTCTCGGATCCGATCAGAGGTGGGCCTTGTTCCCATGTCGGGAACAACGAGACGTTGTCCCTTGGCGGTTCCAGCAATCACCCGCGTCATGAGCTCTCCATCCAGACCAACTCGTCCCCCGCCCTCTTGCGCGCGGCCTTGGCAAGATCAGGGTGCTTTTCAAGGGTAGGGTCCTCAGTCAGGATTTCTCTCGCGGTTTCGCGAGCAGCCGAGATCACTGAAGCATCCCTGCGAACAGAGAGGAACTGCAGTCCCGAGACTCGACCCGACTGATTCTTGCCCAGTACATTTCCTTCTTTGCGAAGGCGAAGGTCTACCTCTGCGAGGGCGAAGCCATCATTCGTCTTCGAAATCGCGTCAAGCCTCTCCGCACTGGTATCGGAAATCTCGCCAGGATAGGTAATCATGCATAGCGAGGGTGTGTCCGATCTACCAACTCGACCGCGAAGCTGGTGAAGCTGGGAAAGCCCAAACCTGGTTCCGTCCAGAATGACCATCATCGTCGCTTCGGGAACGTCAAGACCCACTTCGACCACAGTGGTTGCCACCAGAAGCGGGGCACTGCCGTCAGCAAAGGCAGTAAAGGCCGCGGCGTTGTCCTCAGGTTTAGCACGTCCGTGCGCAATGCCGATATTTATCCCACTAAAGGTCGATTTACTACGCAGTTCCTCGACCACCTCCATTGCTGCTGGCAATGACCGTCCACCGGAGCCGGTCGCACCCAACTCCTGATCGCCGATCTCAGACTCGTCCCCTTCAATCCGGGGGCACACCACGTAGACCCGACCGCCACGATCGATTTCCTCCCTAGCCCGCTGCCACATTCGGTCCATCCATACCGTGTTGCGCTCATCAACCAAGAAGGTCTCTACCGGTTTGCGCCCAAAAGGGAGCTCGGACATTGCCGTTACGTCGAGATCTCCGAAAACGGTCATCGCAATTGTCCTAGGAATCGGCGTAGCCGTCATGACCAACAGATGAGGAACCAGGGCGCGTCCGTACCTGAGCTGCTCGCGTTGCGCAACCCCAAAGCGGTGCTGCTCATCAACCACAACCAGGCCCAGAGTGGGGAGTTCTACGTCCTCTTGAAGTAGTGCATGCGTGCCCACCACTATCGAAGGTTCTCCCGATGCGAGGGCTGCAAGCACCTGGTTCTTCTCGGCAAAGGCGCGCTTTGAGGTGAGCAGATGTACCGGAACTCGCACTTCGGCCTGATCAAGCATGTTGGTGAGTGAGTACCAGTGTTGCCTGGCAAGCACCTCCGTAGGGGCAAGCATCGCGGCCTGATAGCCGGACTGCACCGCTTGTAACATCGCTAGTAGAGCGACAATTGTCTTCCCCGACCCCACGTCTCCCTGAAGCAGTCGCTGCATGGGTTCTGGCTTCGCGATATCATCTTCAATCCGACCCCAAGCCTGGCGCTGAGCAGAAGTAAGTTCAAAGGGAAGGCTGCGAACAAGCTCAATAACCGGATCCCCTGCCCCGTCTTCGGAGCGTTCAGAATCCCGACTCAAGACTGGGGCCGATCGACTTCCAAAACCGCTACTGGATGCCGCTCTCGATGTCTGATCGGCTTGGAGAACCGCGCCCGTTCTGGACCCGAGCAGAGCGGTTTGCAGGACCAGCGCCTCCTCCCACGCAAGTGAGCGCTGCGCCGTTTCCCAGTCGAGGGAAGAAAGCGGTTGGTGCAACATTCGTATCGCTTTGTCGTGCGTAAAGAGCGCGTGGATTGCACGGACGTTCTCCGGCACGACCTCCTCTGCGATCTCTCCCTCGTCGGATGTCAATAGAGCATCGATCAGCGAGGCGATCTTCCAAGAAGGGAGGCCCGAGACGGCTCGGTAGATCGGAATGGGACGACCGGCTCGGCGGGCTGCGTCTACCGCCGACCCCTCCTCAATCTCCTCGAACTCCGGCTGAACCATCTGCAAGTTCCCTTGGTACTCCCCTACCTTTCCCGCAACGAGAACAACGGCACCCGGGCGTAGTAAGCGCTGGTGATGGCTCAACATATAGGCATTCTTAGCGAAGAACGTACAGGTGAGACAAGCCCCACCATCCGTTACTTGAACCAGGAAGCGAACGCCTTTACCCGAGCGATTTTGAACAATCGACGCACTTACCACCTGCGCCAGTATCGTCGCGTGTTCTCCAACTACCAATGACGAGATGTCAGTGAGTTTCCCCCACTGGTAATAACGGACGGGAGCATAGTTCAACAGATCGCCCACCGTCTCGAACCCACCATCGGCAAGTTTCTTTGCAGCAGCCTTTGGCAAGCGGAGCGCTAGCGGAATATCAACATCCACCGAGTCACCCCCTGGTAATCAGTCCCCGCAGTTACTATCGTTTAGTCTCTCACCTGTGACCGACACCTGGGCCTCTCGACCCCCTCAACGCCCCGCCCGGCGGCCCGAAATGCCGGATACGGCAGGAAGTGTGGGAGACTCGACATCCCCAGAGAGCCTCTAGCGTTGAAACTGCGGGGCTCACTCCGATACTCTTTCTAGGTTGCTTCTGCTCAGCGTTCCTTGGTTTCTCAAGGTCGGATGCCCCAGCGGAGGCGGTACTGACAATCTTCTAGGAGGACCCCGTGGCCTCAGTCTGCGACATCTGCGGCAAGACCCCGCAGTTCGGCAAGTCTGTTTCGCACTCGCACGTGCGCACCAACCGTCGCTTTAACCCGAACATCCAGCGCGTCCGCGCCAAGGTTAACGGCGAGACCAAGCGACTCAACGCTTGCACCAACTGCATCAAGAGCGAGCGCTTCGAGAAGGCTGTTTAGCGCATCGCTTCATTATTTGAGTTGAACCCCTCACCTCAGTTGCAAACTGGGACGAGGGGTTCTTTGTTTCCCTCTCCTCCTGTTTGCCAATCAGATCGGGGGTTTTTCGCCAGGATTTTGCGGCGTGTCGCGCCCCGATCTGATTGGCAAACAGGAGGAGAGGCGAGGGAGTAAAGTACTCAGGCCCCCAAGCGCCAGTTTCCAACCTGACTCTGCTGGCGCCAGAACTCAGCAAATCTTCCATTCTTGTCCAGCAGTTCTGGGACAGTCCCGTCCTCCACGACTTGGCCTTCTTCCATGAACAGGACTCGATCAGCGAACTCCACGGTCTTGAGCGAGTGAGTAACGAGTAGCTGAGTGCGTTTCCCCTCATCTGAACGCACGGCATCCATCAGTGCCACCTCGTTCTCCGGATCCAGGGCGCTGGTTGCCTCATCAAGCAGGAGGATCGGCGCTTTGCTGATCAGCGCCCTTGCAATCGATACCCTCTGACGCTCGCCTCCCGAAAGAGTCGCTCCACCCTCCCCAATCCGAGCCGACCATCCGCCGAGAACCTGTTCGAGGACCGTCTGGAGACGGGCTCTTGATGCCGCTTCCTCCAGCTGCTCCGAGCCTGCTTCTGGCCTACCAAGAAGCACGTTGTCCCGTAGCGTTCCCTCAAACAAGTACGGTTCCTGGAACACAACCGAAATCAGGTCCTCTCGGGAATCTTGATCCAGGTCAGCGAGTCTCACCTCCGAGTCGAGCACAACAGTTCCAACGGTTGGTTCAATCAGTCCGGCAGCAAGTTTCAACAGGGTTGATTTTCCAGACCCCGAGGGACCGACAACTGCGGTTGTCTCCCCAGCTTTCAGGTCCAGGTCGAGGTTCCTGATAACGGCTGTTTCGTCATCCCCTGCCCCATATGCATACGTGACTCCACGCAGAGATATCTGAGGTGCGCCATCAGGAGCAAACGCGATTGACCCTGACTCACGAACCGGCGCGTTTAGGACGGTGCGTAGCCTGCGAAGGGTCAAAGTGATCGTTTCAATCCCCGGTGCCAGCATCGCAAGTACCGAAAGCGGCTCCATGTAACGCACTGATGTAACGAGTAGAGCTACACCCACCGGAAGACCAACAAATCCAGAAATCGTCAGATAGACAGATATGCCAACCAGGGTGAACAGAGCTAGTTGGCTAACAACCATAAACATGAACTGCCCTGGAACTTGCGCACTGACCAGGCCGAGCATTGCCCGGTGCTGGTTCTCAAGTACTCCCGCCACCCGGCTGTTTTCACCCTCCACCCGCCGGGAAGCTCGTAGTGTTGCCTGCGTCCTCGCAAACTCCAACAGGCTGGAAGACAGCTCCTCATTTGTTGTCTCTGCGTCTCGTTCGGCCTTTCGAGAGAATGAGGCCCCGGCAAAGTACACGGCGATTAGGGGCGGCAGGAACAGCAGTGCGGCGAGGCCTAACGGCCACGAAACAAACAGAAGTCCCACCGCAACTATCAGGGGAACCAATACCGATGCAATCAACGGCGTAAACAGGTAGACCACTAATCCGACCATGTCTGGACCGATGGCGGCAATGGCCTGCCGGGAAGTAGCCGACTTTTTCTGACCAAACCAGCCAAGCTCGACTCCGGAAAGTCGACCGGCAGCCTTACCCTGCGCGTTTTCCAGTAGTGAGAAACCTATATCGAAAGCGAGGTTCGCAGCCAGCTTATCGACAAACCAGCCAAGAACAGTCGCCAGAGCCACAAGTCCAACCCAGGGCCACGCCTCCCCAGGATTTCCGCCAAACAGGGCTGAAATCAAGGGAATCACCATCAGCGTTGCTACTGCTCGCAGTAGTGCACTAATGGCGCTCCAAAACCCGTATGATCGAAGCTCGGATCGGCTTTCGGACGGCAGTAGTTCGAGGAATGTCCGAATCATTTTCGCGGCCCTTCTTGATCGGCCGAATGCTTGGCGACATCCCACATCTGGGCGTACTTACCCCCGAGGTTCAAAAGCTCTCCGTGATCTCCTGACTCGATAATTTCTCCCCTGTCCATGACCACTATGCGGTCAGCACCCGCAATGGTCTGAAGTCGGTGAGCAATGACAATGACGGTTCGACCCGCAGTCAACTTATTGATCGCACGCTGCACCTGGTACTCGGATTCAGGATCCGCGAAGGCGGTCGCCTCGTCCAAAACCAAGATCGGGGTGTCAGCAAGAAGGGCGCGAGCAATTGCAACGCGCTGTTTCTCGCCGCCAGAAAGCGGTGGTGCTTGACCGAACTTGATTTGGTATCCACCGGGCATAGCTTCAATTCGTTCGTGGATTTGGGCAGCCTTGGCGGCGCCTTCTACCGAGTCATGTTCTGCCTCGGGCTTTGCCAACGCGATGTTCTCGAAGGCGGTGCCACTGACCAGTCCCGGGTCCTGGAAGACGAAACCAACGGTTCGATACAGATCATCGGATGTGATGTCGCGTAAGTCCGTACCGTCCAGCGCAATAGAACCGGATGTCGGATCATTGAATCTGGCGATAAGAGAAGCCAGCGTGGACTTGCCAGAACCCGACGGTCCGACCAGGGCAACTGTCGTTCCAGGCTCGATTTCAAGGTTGACGTCTGATAGAACCGGCACCCCAACCTCGTATTCAAAACTGACATTCTTTAGCGAAATCTTGGGGCTATCCGAGCTAAGCAGCATTGGAACTGACTCACGCAACTCGAGTTCAGGCTGATCCAGTTCGTTCTTGATCCGCCGCGCCGCCTCCATACCGTCGCGTAGTCCTCCAAGCCCGTATCCAAGACCGAGCAGGCGCGAACCGAAAGTTGTACCTAGCAGGAGGAAAGGCAATATCTCGCCCGCGGGCATCTTCCCAGAGGTGATTAGCCAGGTACCAAACACCACGATGATCAAGAGGAAGGTAGCTGGACGAGTGGCGATATCCATCAGCGCCTTCTTTGACGAGAACGGACGCTGCCAATCTCCGAGGAAACGCACATACTCGCCAAGTCGCCGGTTGAACGAGGAACGTTTCGCTCCTCCAAAAACACGAACTACCGGTTGCGCTTCGATGTACGCGGCCGCCTCACCGTCCATTGCCTCGGCCCACTTCACCGACTGCGGCGTCTTCTCCGAAGAAACCACAAGCATGACGTACATGATGACGAGGTAGACCAGAACTGGGATTAGCAGTAGCAGAGCTAGTCGCCACTGGACAACAAATAGATAGACCAGCACCATGAGAGGGGCTACAACCGCCGCCACGGCATCCGGAACCGCGTGGGTTACCAGGTAGTGAAGCGAGAGGGGGTCGTCTTGAACCAGTCGTTTTACCTTTGCAGAGTTCCGGGAAGAGAACCAACTGAGCGGCAGATGCACAAACTTCGTAAGCAGTCGAGAACGCAGGTCCCGCTCAAACTTCGCATCCACCAAATGGAGCCAGAACATCAGCGCAATCCCCAATAGTGTCCCGCCCAGCATCGTTAGAATTGCGGCGACCAGGGTTGATCGCATCGCCGGGAGGCCGTCTCCCTGCGCCATCTGAGTCGCGAGGTGCGCGAGAAGGACGAAAGGTGCCAGTTCGAGGAGCGTCACCAATACCTGAACGATACCCGCGATCCAGAACGTTGTTTTCAAGTGGCTCAGTAGTTCGGTGCCGCCCTGAGACTTCCACCGCCCCTTCTCGCCTTCCGGGAGGACCGTGGGGGTTTCTACCTCGATCTTCGCCCCATAGTCTTCTACGGAGGAGGATGCCCCGTTCGGTTCAACCTCACGCCCTTTACCCATTGCCTTTCCCTCGGACCAGTAGGCACGGCCATATAGGGCAGATTTCGGAAAGCCAAACCGGTCGGTCAAACTCGCACGGAGCATCTTAAGTGATCCCGCTTCCGAGGCCATCCAGGCATACCAATTGGACCAGTCACGGGAGTCTACTGCGGTGGTCAGCGAGCTTGTTCCATTCCTTGGAATCCAGTGAATCGATGCCTTTGGATGAGTAGTTATGGGGAGTTCAAGATCGCCCGGCTCGTGTTGTTCGAGGTAGACCTCGACCGGCACGTGCTCCGGGATCGTGGAAAGAATCTGATTGATGGCAGGCAACGAGGCTGTGTCACCGGCCAGCAGGTATCCGGCGGGAGTATCAACCGAGACTTCAAACGGCTGGGATCCCATGACCATTGCCTCAAGACGGTCGCCAGGCTTCGTACGCTGAGCCCAACTGGCTGCGGGTCCCGCCGGAGTGTGGAGCACAAAGTCGCAACTGAACTTCCCGCTCTCTGGGTCAGGATCTATGAGCGTGTACGCGCGCTGATGCTCAAAGCCTTTGTCATCTGGAAACCAGAACCTAACCCAGTTAGTGGGACCGATCGGAAGTTCACCGAGTAACGTCTTTGAACACATTGAAACGCGGACAATGTGCGGAGCAGTCTGCTCGGTTCCGGTGACAGTAACCAGGTGATCAACGGCTCCAAAAGAGCGCATCATCGCGCCTTCCCAGCCGCGTTTACCCCGCCTGTGCTCCGTGGTAACGGCTTCTTCTGACGAAGCCGTTGCTGCCGCCTGTTTAGCGCTCAAATGCTCACCTAAGTCAGGAAAATTACTATAACTTAGGTAAGCCTAACTTAGTGGATTATCGGTTTGAAGAGGGGAATCACTCAATCCATCCCGCCAGAGCGTTCTTGGAAAGGTCGGAAAGTGCGTCAAGCCAATCCGGCTTGTTGTTTCCCCAGGGAATGTAGTTGAACTCTCGCCCCCCAGCCTCTTCGAAAGTCTCACGATTGAGCATCTCGATTTCCTCAAGCGTCTCGAGGCAGTCACTTACAAAGCCTGGGCAGAGAACGTCAATCCTTTTGGTTCCACCAGCACCGAGGGCTCCTACCGTGTCGATTGTTGCCGGGAGTAGCCAAGGAGCAGGGCCAAACTTGGACTGGTAGGCGTGCACGATATCGGACTCGTCAAGACCCAATCGCACCCGTAGCGCTTCGGTCGTCTGGTTGCACTCATCCGGATACGGATCACCATTTTGAGCCATCGCCTGAGGAATACCGTGGTAGCTCAGGACGAGCTTGTCTCCCGACGCGAAGTCCGGACGCCCGTTTTGCTGCCATGACTGTTCCAAAGCCACTGCCATGGCTTCGATGTACGGCGGGAATGTCTGGAAAGAGCGGGTGATGCGGAGATCAAACTGGTCCCGGGCTTTCAGACCGTATCGGAATACCTCGTCACTAATGGTTCCCAGAGACGACGCCGAATATTGCGGGTAAAGCGGGAAAACGGCAACCCTCCGATAGCCATCCTCGTATGCGCTGGTAAGAGCGGCCTGCAGGCCGCGACTTCCATATCGCATCGCGTAGCGGACCTCGGCGGTGTCCCCTAGGGCGCGCTGAACTGCCTCGGCCTGATCAATGGTGTACTCAACCAGTGGTGGATGTACCTCGCCCCAGACCATCGCGTACTTCTCGGCAGATTTCTTGGGGCGAACCTGCAGGATTATTCCGTCAAGGACGGGACGCCACAACACGGGATGCGTCTCAACGACTCGGCGGTCAGAGAGAAACTCTCGGAGGTATTTCCTAACCGACCTGGTTGTTGGTTCGTCTGGACTTCCTAGATTCACCAGAATCAGACACGGCTTATCCACCGGTTTCTTCGTCACTAAATCCACCTCAAGCATCCCAAATTCATAGCAGGTAGCCCTGCACCCCACATAGCCTAATGCCTTTAGGCTGGCGTCCAAGGGGTTGGACGCCAGCAGGATGATGCGGAGGAAGGCTAGTCGCGGGCTACGGGCGGCATCCGGGGAGATCAAGCCGAATGATGCCTGCCCCGCAATATACAAATCGGCCGTCTGTGCCTACTTGATCCCCCCAGCGGCCAGGCCCCCGATCAGCTTCTTCTCAATCATGGCGAACAGAATGACAACAGGCACAATCGCGATAACGGCAGTGGTGAAGAGGTACTGCCAGTCCTTGATGTAGAGACCAAGGAATCTCGGCATCGATACTGTAAGCGGCTGAAGGTCCGGGTCCTGAACCAGGATGAACGCGGCCGCATACTCATTCCAAGTGTTCACAAAGACGAACACGATCGCGGTGACGATTCCCGGCCACACTAGCGGAAGAGAAATCTTGAACATGGTCTGCATTCGACCCAACCCATCAAGAAGCGCCGCCTCGTCAATCTCCTTCGGAATCGATGAAAAGAACGCCTGCATCATCCAGATGGCAAAGGAAAGGTTGAATGCACCATTGATCAAGATCAAGGCACCCCAAACCGCATATCCCTGCCAACCTGAGAACTGCTGATACAGCCCAACAGCCAAAACCGTCGGCTGTAGCATCTGCGTGGTCAGCACCAGGAGTAGGAAGATTAGTCTTCCTCGAAACCGAAAACGCGCCACGTAATACGCCGCCGGGGTCGCAACCAACAGAACCACGATTGTCGCCCCAAACGCAATGACTGCGGTTGCCAGCAGCGACTTGCCGGGTTGGACGTTTGAACCCCAGACCGTTAGGTAGTTAGAAAACTGGGGGTTCGATGGAAAGAACTCTGGTGGAATCTTTCGCACGTCCGCCTGGGTTTTCAGTGACGTGATCACCATCAGCGCATATGGGAAGCTGAAAAAGACGACAATCAGGATTGAACCTAGTGCCGTCAGCCAGGGGTTTGGAGGCCGATTGATCGGACTGGTGCCCCTGTATTTGGTCTTCTTCTCTGTTTTGTTCGACATCACGCATCAACCTCCTTCGTTGGCTTGACCACATAGAGATAGATCGCAACGATAACCAGACAGAACATGAAGTTCAGTACCGACAACGCACTGGCGACGCCAGGGCCCAGCTGAGTTTTGTACTCGAATACCAAAGTCGTCGTAATCTGGCCGGCGTTGTAGCCCGGAGTCTCATTAAGTATTTTCAGAATTGGTAGCGAGTTGAAAACATTAATGATGTTTATCAGTGCTGCGACAGCGATGGCTGGCCGCAGTGATGGAAGCACAATGTGCCAATACCTCTGCCATGGTCCTGCTCCGTCAACATGAGCCGCCTCCATGGCGTCCTGGGGCACCGCCTGAAGACCAGCAAGAATCGTGTATGTGGTGAAGGGAAGCGAGACATAGATCGCGACAAAAACTGCAACCCAGAACGCTGACTGGGGGTCTTTGGTGAATCCGTAGGCTTTTTCCAGTATTCCGGTGTCTACCAACAGTCGGTTGAACAGACCTACGTCTGTCTGCAGCCCGTAGTTGAAGACAGTCGTTGTCATAACCACCGAACTTGCCCAGGGAAGGATAACGAATAGCCGAATCAACTTTCGGTACCGAAAATCCTTGTTGAGAAACTGTGCCAGCGCGAGTGACAACAGGACCGTGATAGCGACAACCACGATTACCCAGATGACCGTGTTGAGAAAAATCCTCTGGATCGGAACGCCGGGGAATGTCAGCGCTCCGGCTTTACCAACATAGTTGTCTAGACCAGTAAATCCTTGGGCGATTCCGTATCGGTTGAACTTTACAAACGAGTAATAGATGAGCAGGGCCGCTGGCATCAAGACGACGCCAACGATTAGCAGTAGGGTCGGGGTGAGCCAGGGAAGAGCAGCTAACGTTTCCTTTCGTTGTTTTGTTTTCGCCCTCTTCTTAGACTCTTGATTTTCACTAGCCGGGGATCTTGACATTGGTTACTCCGCGTTGAATGTGAACATGCCGAGACGGTGGCACCGAATACCTTGTTCCAGTGCCACCGTAACCGTCAATAGCTACATACCGGCGTCAAGCTGAGCTTGGATCGATTGCACAACGCTTTCGGGACCATCACTTTGGATGCTCCCGGCGGTACCCTGAAGCGCCGCCTGTAGCGAGTCCCACTGTGGGTTGCCAACGGGGAGGAACTTCACGTACTCAAGAGCATCGTAGAACGTTGCGTTGTCAGCATCGTTAGCTTTGCCCTTCTCGATCATCGACTTGGTTACCGGGAGTAGGCCGGTACCCTGATACCAGGTCTCATACAGCGCATCGCTGTATAGAAGATCAAGGAATGCGGACGTTGCTGCCTTCTTGTCAGCGTCGCCGTTATCAAAGGCCAGAATGAAGTCAGTAACTCCAATGGCGACGGGCTCGCCTTCTTTCGAGGGGACGGGAGCTAGGGCAAACTCAACGTCCGGGAAATCTGAGCGAGTAACGCCGAGCAGACCGGAGTGGCTAACCATCATGCCCAGCTTGCCATTGTTGAACAGATCGGCTGCCTGTTGGCGATTGGTTGCTCCCGGATCAGGTTGCACCGCATCGGCGTCGATCATTGCCTTCATCTGAGTGAATGCTTCGACGACGGTTGGCTGGTCGGCGACCAGGTTGCCGTCGACGTCCCAGTCTCCCCCTGCGCCCCAGAGCCACAGGGAGCTTTCGACCTGCGCCTCTTCACGACCCAGCGGTAGTCCGTAGCCATAGGTGTCCCCGCCTAGGGCCTGGACTTTCTTCGCCGCATCCATCAGACCGTCCCACGTCGTTGGAACTTCCGATACTCCAGCCTCTTCAAGGAGTTTCGTGTTGTATGCGAGTAGACGTGAGGACGCCACATCGGGCGCGGCCCACTGTGTGCCGTCGGCGCCCAGACCGTTCTTTAGCAGCGCGGGCTCGATTGCCGACATTACCTCGGGACTAAGAACTTCATCGATCGGATAGAGCAGTCCCCCCTCGGCCGCAGCGGAGAAAGTGTTGTCATTTAGGATGTCCGGATAGTCTTTCGCCTGGATTCGAGCCTGGACCTTGGATGAGAAGTCGTCCCATCCTTCAATCTGCAGGTTTACCTCGACATCGGGGTAGCTCTTGTTGAATTCAGCAATGATCGCCTCCCAATCGCTCTTTGACGATTCAGAGTAGGAGGGCGCAAGAATCGAGATGGAGGTCTTGAGACTATCGCCAGTGGCACCCTCTTCCGGGGTCGTCGTGTCTTTGCCACTCTCGGTGGTGTTGGAGCCGCCACCACCGCAAGCACTTAGCAAAAGCGCGCCCGCAACCGCGACCGCGCTGAGTGCAGTAATTCTCTTCACCTTTGAAGATCCTTTCTGTAACCAAGCTCACCTTAGAAGCCTGGACTAATGCAAGGTTACATCTGGGCTTCGGGACCAGTCGCCACTAACGCCAGTCGTTATCAAGAAGTGACCTAAGTTCGGGTTCCGCACATATTATCCAACAGGTCGGATGGCCCTGTTATGAACGGAAATGATCGAAACCGCGTTGCTCGAGCGGAACCCGATCTAGGGTAACCAGCTCAGACCGAGCAAACTTGCGTTCGCCGATGGTTCCGATCGCAGTGAACGGAGCGGTAACTAGGACATAGGGAGGGAAAGCAACCAAGAGTCCGTGATCTTCACCGCCATATAGCACCCATTCCAACGGATCGACACCGAGTTCGTTTCCGACCTCCGAGAGTTCCTCAACCCGCGAAGCGAGGGCGTTACGCGTCAAATCAAGGGTTACATCGGATGCCTCGGCCATACGGATGCCGTCCTCGACCAGGCCGTCTGAGATGTCGAGCATCGCCGTCGCTCCCCTGCTAGCAGCAAGAGGGCCGGCCTCCAGCGGGGCCTCTGGACAGCGATACAAAGCAACCGCTCTGCGATAGGGAACCGGAACGTCAGCGCCATGCAGGGATCCCGACACCGCTCCACTCGACAGGGCCGCCAATCCAGCGGCGGAGTATCCCAGGTTACCGACAACAGCAAGCGTGTCACCTGGACGCGCTCCAGATCGAGTGATTGGCGAGTTCGATAGCTTCCCATGAGCGGTCACGGAGATTACTAGCCCCTCTCCCCTGCTGAGATCGCCCCCAACGATCCCGGCTCCGGTCGGAGCAACCACCGCCGCAAGTCCCCCAGCGAACCTTTCAAGCCAGTCAATCTCAAGGTCGGGAGGCAGTACCAGCGAAACCACCAGCGCCGTCGTGTGCGCCCCCATCGCATTCACATCAGAAAGATTCTGGACCGCAGCCCTCATTCCGATTTCGTCGGGATTGGACCAGTCGCGGCGGAAATGAACGTTTTCAACTAGCACATCGGTTGTTACGGCAAACCTTCCCCCCGGTGACTGGACGACTGCGCAGTCGTCACCGGAACCGAGGATGGCATACTTCCCCTGCGGGAGGATTGGAAGGATTCGAGAAAGAATCTGTCCCTCGGAAAGGTCGCTAACCAGGAGTCTTTGCGCCAATGTCATCCGCCTCGTCTTCTGGGTTTGCCAATCAGATAGGGGGTATTTTGGCCGGAATTTGCGGCGTGTCGACTCCCGATGTGATTGGCAAACCGGAGTGGGGTACTTGACTCAATCCTAGCCCGCAAGGCTCGAAGCGAACATGCACATTGCTGCCGCTGAAGCGACGTTAAGCGACTCGGCTTCACCGTGCATCGGGATGTGAACCAGGCGGTCACAGACGCTCATTTCATGCGCGGTCAGACCCCGCGCTTCATTTCCGAACACCCATGCATGCGGTCCGTCGAGCGAGCTCACGGTATCAGTCATTAGGTCCGAAAGAGCGACTGAATCAGTGTGTAGAGCGGTGCCGAGCACCACGACTTTTTTCCGCTGTAGCTCTGTCACCGCGTCAAAAAAGTCTCCGTAGGCGACGGGGAGATGGAACACCGATCCGGCGGAAGCGCGAATCACCTTGGGGTTAGACACCTCGCATGTTCCCTGTCCCAGAAGAACTCCACGCGCTCCCATGGCGTCGGCGGTGCGAACGAGAGTTCCTAGGTTCCCCGGGTCCTGCGTCTTCGGAAGTAGGACCCAGAACGCAGATTTACCCGATTCAGAGTCAATCCCGACAGCGTTTATTGCCTCCTTGCGGGCAACCGCTACAACTCCCTGTGACTCTTTCGATAATCTGTCGGACACCTCAGGGGAAACCACATGAACCCACTGCACTGACTCGTTAGCAAGTTGGAACAGAGCCGCGTTGCGCTTAATAGCTTCCTCAGAAAAATAGACATCGAGGATGCACTCGGCTCGGAACTGCACCAGTTCTTTCACTGCCCCAGGGCCTTCGACCAGGATGCTTCCGCTCTTTTTTCGCGCAGAACGCCCGCTCAGCGCCGTAACTTTCCTGATCCGTTCGGACCTGGTGTTGTCGAGCATGAGCGGGCGTTCTACTTGCGTTCTTACGAAGCGAAACTAGGCGGCCTTAGGGGCGTTTACGTCCTCGGGCAGCGCGTCCTTTGCAACCTTTACGAGTGCCGAGAAGCTGGCAGGCTCGTTGACGGCCAACTCAGCGAGCATACGGCGATCAACTTCAACCCCTGCCAAGTTAAGGCCCTGGATAAGGCGGTTGTAGGTTAGTCCCTCGGCGCGAGCCGCAGCGTTGATGCGCTGGATCCACAGACGACGGAAGTCACGCTTCTTATTACGACGATCGCGGTAGGCGTAGACGTTTGAGTGGGTTACCTGTTCTTTCGCCTTGCGGTACAGGCGTGAACGCTGTCCGCGGTAGCCCGATGCCTGTTCAAGTACCTCGCGACGCTTCTTCTTAGCGTTGACTGAGCGCTTTACACGTGCCATTGAAGTTCTCTCCTATTTCCAGTTCAGCGTCACTTGCCCAGCAGGCGACGAACTTCTTTCTGGTCGTTCTTTGCAACGACAACGTCACCCTCTAGACGGCGTGTACGGCGTGAGGACTTGTGTTCGAGCAGGTGACGGCGACCAGCGCGCTGGCGCATGAGCTTTCCAGAGCCCGTGGTGCGAAAGCGCTTCTTAGCACCGGAGTGAGTCTTGTTCTTCGGCATCTTCTTTTCCCTATTTCGTTTTCCTGCGACGCATCCAGACCCCGTTAGAGGCCCGCGCGCAGAAGTCTGTTCTACTACTGTTCGTTGGTCTGTGAGTCGGCCTGAGGCTTTCCGTGCCTAGCAGTGTCTCGCTGAGCCCGTTCCTCGTGCTTCGCGCGGCGTGCTTCCCGCTCGGCGCGTCGGCGTTCGCGCTGGTCAACCATTGCGTCTGCCTTCCTGCGAGTCGGAGCAAGAACCATCGT
The DNA here is from genome assembly GCA_035621235.1 of Actinomycetaceae bacterium MB13-C1-2. Classification (NCBI taxonomy): domain Bacteria; kingdom Bacillati; phylum Actinomycetota; class Actinomycetes; order Actinomycetales; family Actinomycetaceae; species Actinomycetaceae bacterium MB13-C1-2. The sequence goes on along the minus strand of CP141731.1, from coordinate 1,850,369 downwards.
CATATTGCGTCCATCCTGACGCGGTAGAGACTCCACTGTGCTGATCTCTTCGACCTGCTCTGCGAGACGTTGAAGAAGACGAATACCCGCCTCCGGACGCTGCTGCTCGCGCCCACGGAACATGATCATTACCTTGACCTTGTCCCCCTGCTCAAGGAACCGGCGAACATGTCCGGTCTTTGTCTCGAAATCGTGCTCGTCGATCTTAATGCGGAAGCGAATTTCCTTCAGCGCAGTGTTCGCCTGATTGCGGCGAGCATCGCGGGCCTTTTGTCCGGCCTCGTACTTGAACTTCCCATAGTCCATCAGTTTCGCGACCGGAGGACGCGCATCTGGGGCCACCTCAACCAGGTCTAAACCGGCATCTTCGGCAACCCGTAGCGCATCTTCAACGCGCACAACTCCGACCTGTTCGCCCGCAGGGCCAACTAGTCGCACCTCGGGTACACGGATGCGGTCATTAATACGAAGTTCGTCGCTGATGGGACTCTCCTTCCAAAACTTCTTTCGGGCAAAGAAAAACTCCGTGCCCTTTGACGTGGCAACGGAGAAATCCAGGCGGCATGCGAAAGCATTCCGTCTGTTACCCGGCGCCTGTCTTCTTATCTTCCCTGCCGCTTGCGGCTGGGCCTGATATCGGCACCCAGGTGGGATTTCTCCACTTACGTCGAGCCACGACTGATGACGTGACCCTTACGGTCGATGACAACTTTAGCAGTAGCGCCTCCCTCGGAAGCAGGAGCCAGCCCACAACGGGGCCGTGCGATCACTCACACGACCCCGCTGACACAACTAGGGCGTGTCTCCTATATCTGTGCTCAGGCGAGGATGCCCGGGAAATTCGTGGTTGCAAGGCGGAAGAGGAGGCTTTGCTTTGCTGGTGGCAAAGCCAACGATAACAACGTAGCAAACGCGGATTTCCCGATCACCACAGCGAGCAGAGATATAGGAGGCACAACCTAGTCAAACAAGTTCGATTCCAAAACCATGTAACAGATTTGGTGAACTCGTTCACGCAGGGCATTCCCAACACCGACCGGATCGTGGTTGACCGCGTTCATCGTGGTCTTCGCTGTGGCACTACCCATTGCCGAAAGCATCAGGTCGTTTCCATTCAGCGCTGCAAATGTGGGGTTCATGAACCCGCCAAGAACCGCATCGGTCGAAACTACACCCTCAAATCCCCACTGCTCCCGCAACAGGTCTTGCAATAGCTGGGAGTTGCCGCCGGACCAAATTGGACCGATATGGATGAATGAGGACATTGCGCCTGTCCCGCCGCCCTCCTTAACCGTGATTTCGAAGGGACGTAGATAGAGCTCACGCATTGCCTGCTCGTTCGCGAAGACATTAACGCCGCTCCGCGCATTGATTTCCTGATCGTTCAGCACAAAGTGCTTCATGAACGTGACGATGCCCTGATTCTCTGCTCCGCGCACCATTGCGGCACCCATCTTGCCTGACAGAAGCGGGTCCTCAGAGTAGTACTCGAAGTTGCGTCCGCCAAGTGCGCTTCGCTGGATGTTCATCCCCGGCGCGTACCATCCCTGAACTCCGTAGGCGTTTGCTTCCTCACCGACCGCGTCACCGATGGTCTGGGCCAGTTCGTCATTCCAGGTCGACGCCACTGTTGCCGCTGTCGGATACGACGCTGCAGTCACGTTGCTGAAGAATGAGTTGAGACCCGCTGGCCCATCGAGCAGTACGGTGGAGGGAATTCCCAGTCGATCCACCGACTCAGTCTTCCAACCACCACGGGAGAACAGATTGACCTGCTCCTCCTTAGTAAGTTGGTCAAGGAACAGATCCCACTTGGCGTCATTGAAGGAAAGACCCTTGAGATCAGCGAGCATGATCCCGTTGTCCGCACCGTAGATCGGGAGTTCTCCCTCGGCCGGAATATCCTTTGGGAACATGGCATCCAGTAACTCTTGACTTGCGACATAGTTCCTGTCGTCGGGATTTGGATACGTGCCCTCCCAGTCACCGCGTGATAGATAGGAAAAATCACCGTGCGCATAGGGGAACAGGTTCATAAGCTCCGTGCCCGTTACCTCGTCTTGTCGATACTCGACCCTCGTAGGAACGACATAGTCGAACGCGGCAACGGAGTTGTGAGCGTCGCTACTCACGTGGATCTTGTAACCTCCGGCATCAAGTACGTATCCTCCGCCGCCAGACTCGTCCCACGAGGACATGTCGCGCACTGGGAACACCAACTTCACCGTTTCGGTGTCTCCAGGGGCAATCTCAGAGGTCTTCTGGTACGCCACCAGGTTCTTCGAGGACTTCTCGATTCCACCCTCGCTCCATGGTGGGGTGTAGTAGACCTGAACAACGTCCTTCCCCGCGCGGCTGCCGCTGTTGGTCACTTCGACAACAATCGCAATCTGATCTGCGTCAATAACCGGCTCTGAGACCTTCCATTCGAAGTCTGTGTAACTCAAACCATAGCCAAACGGGAACTGAACCGCCTGTTGGTACCCGGCCTCGTCCGCCTCATACCGTGTTTCGTAATAGCGGTATCCGACGTAGATCCCCTCTTGGTAGTTGAGGAATGCCCGCTTGGCGTTCTCGTACTTGTAGTCACCGAAATTGACGGTTGCAGGGGCCGTCTCGACGTCGTATGCGTACGTGTTGCTCAGGCGTCCTGATGGGTTGATATCTCCTGCGAGCGTATCCGCCAGTGAGACCGTGCCGAACGGACCGGGGGTACCAATCCATAAGGCACTCTTGATCTGCGGGTACTCGTCGAGAAACCCAAGTTCCATCTGATTACCAGAGTTAATGATGACAACGATGTTCTCGAACTTAGAAGAAATGCGATCAAGCAGGTCACGCTGAACCTGGGTAAGTCGCAGTTGTTCGGGAGCGAAGTCTTGAGCCTCAACCCCATCGTTTCCAATCACCACCAGAGCAACATCTGAGAATTGAGCCGCCTGTTCCATGACTTCATCCGTCAGGTACGTCGGGGCTTTTTCATCTTCCTTGGTCGGCAGGACGAACGACTTTACGACCTGGACCAATCCGGTGGAGTTAGCCGTGTTGAGCGAGGCTCCGTTGTCCTGCATCGTCTTGAACAGCTCCGGGTTGTATTCGATACCGGCACCTTGAAGAGCGTCATATAGGTTAACGGCCTGTGAGAGATCAGCTCCGCCCGACCCGCCGCCGCCGTAGCGCACATTGAACGAGGCGAAACCGAAGACGTTAATCTTTCCATCTCGGACCGGCAGCAGGTCACCATCGTTCTTTAGTAGCACAAGTCCCTCGTCCGAGACCTGATTCGCAACCCGCATTCCCGCTTCACGCGCGGCCTGCCCTTCAGCAGTTTCTGAGTTGGCAGTAATGCTGAACAGGCGCCTGATGTCCGACACGTAGGGGGCGGCGGCCACTGCTACTCCCACCACTACGACTGCAACAATTCCCCATCCGACTGCTCTACGACGACGATGCGCAACCTTGCGGAAAATGCGAGCTTCGCGTTTGTCCGCTTTCCGCTCAGAACGAGGCATTTGCTTTCGTGCCGCTTGCCGCGCCGTCTTTTCTCGCTTGTTGGTTTCTTTTGCTGCGTTCTCCGCTGCCTTACGCTCTTTTGGAGGCAACGCCTTAATCGCTATCCTTGCGTCTTTTTCTTCTCGCGCGGCCGCTACTGCGTCACGCTTTATCTCTTTGCGACTCCGCCTCACAGACTCGGATACTGATCCAGCCGATTCGGGAATCTCTGCTTGGTCTGTCAACGCACTATCTTTCGCTTGTGCCCATTTCTTGGGTCCTTGAACTTGATCTGGTCTTCAGTCGCTTTGGCAGGTTGCGAGCGCGTGCAAAAACCCGTCGCCACTCACCGTTGAGAGCATCTAGTAGCACATCGAGTGCCGCCTCACTGAACGCCCCAGCAGAGAATCTCGGAAGGTTCCGCAAAGGTAAATCCAACGCGAAATTGATCTGATTGGCATCGATGGGGCGCCCCGCTACTCCGAGGGCCTTCTGGGTGGCGGACAACAGACCGTGCACACCGCTGGCCAGTCCTCCTCGCCCCTTCGTTTCGGCCAGAATGCTCAACCTGTTCAAAGGAGCTGTCCGATCCCAGTGGAGCTCGGGGAGTTCTCGACCAAGCAGCGTGGCAAACTCCTGGTCTGAAGCCCTCTTCACCCACCCTGAGTAGTAACTGGACAGAGCCGAAGGTTCATACGGGAGCTTAGCTTCCTCGCCCTTGACCTCGATGGTCGTTCGCAATCGAATGTCTCGTGAGGAAGACCCGATCAGAACCTCGTACGTCCCTCCGATCCGACGCCAGTCGTCCCCCGCAACGTCAAAAACATCAAACGCGTGTTCGGCGAAAGGAATCTGAACCGTCTTCGTCTCTCCCGCTGCAAGACGAATTCTAATGAAGCCCTGAAGTGACTGAGGCGCTACAAAACCTAGTTCCGTTGGGGGACGAAGGTATACCTGCACCACTTCGGCACCGTCTCGATCACCGGTGTTCTGCACGCTCACCGTCGCCCCCTCACTATCTGCAACCATGTCGGTAAAGGTAAACGAGGTGTAACTCAGGCCGTGCCCGAAGCAGTATCTGACGGGCGCTTGGACCTTGTCATAGTAGCGATAGCCGACGTAGATGCTCTCGCGGTGCTCCTGCGTGGTTTCGCCCAAGCCAAAGTCGCTCGACGAGGGCACGTCTTCGTACGTCAGGGGCCAGGTCTCCGCCAAGTGTCCACTAGGGTTTGACTTTCCCATCAGTACCTGGGCGATAGCGTGAGCCGCGCCCTGCCCCGAGAGATAGCCGCCAAGGATGGAGTCGACGGCTGGCTCAAACGGCAGTTCGACTGGCGATCCCCCAACTAGAACCACGGTAATCCTATGACCGGCACGAATCAGATCTCGTAGCAGAATCAACTGATTCTTCGGGAGGTGCATGTGACGCCTATCAGCGCATTCGCCCTCACTTGATTCGTCGAGCCCGGCGAAGAAAATAACCCGGTCCGCTCGCCTAGCCAACTGGTTTGCTTCTTCTCTCATGCGCTGCGACCAGCCACCGTGTCGCCTATAACCGGGGGCGAATCCGATCACGTTGACTCCGGCCGCCTCCATTTCTTCGAGCGGCGAAGTATCCCGAGTTGGATTCACCAGAGAACTTCCAGCGCCCTGAATCCGGATTTTCTGCGCAAACTCACCGACAACGGCAACGCGGATCCCCGGTTTGAGTGGCAACGCTCCGTCGTGGTTCTTTAGAAGAACTAGCCCCTCCAGCGCGCCCTGCTCAGCAAGGACGTGGTTTGTTTCAAGGTCGGGAGCAACGCCAGGTATGCGGGCGGTCGCTGTGCGATCAATAAGAGTCAGGAGCTCGTCGACTCGCTGATCAAGGATTCTTTCGTCCAAGGCTCCCGTCTTTACGGCATCGACAATCTCCGCGTCCGTGATTCCGCCCGTCGACGGCATCTCAAGTGCATTGCTCGCCAGGATTCCAGCCACTCGGTCGTTACTTCCACCCCAGTCGGTTACCACGAGGCCCTTGTAACCCCACCGGTTGCGGAGGACATCAGTCATTAGTTCCTGGCTCTCGTTCGCGTACTCCCCGTTCACTCGGTTGTACGCTGACATGACCGTGTAGGGCTTGGCTTTCTCAATCGCTATGCGGAAGCCCTCAAGATAGATTTCGTGGAGTGCGCGGGTATCGACCACCTCGTCAACACTCATCCGGTGCGTTTCCTGACTGTTAACTGCGAAGTGCTTAACCGACGCGCCGACACCCTTAGACTGCACCCCCATTACGAATGCCGCAGCGAGTTCACCCGACAGCAACGGATCCTCAGAAAAGTACTCGAAGTTTCTTCCTCCAAGCGGGTTGCGCTTGATGTTCATGCCGGGGCCTAGAAGAACACTAACGTTTTCGGCTGCCGCCTCAGCTCCCAGTGCTGCTCCAATTTCGAACAGTAGATCGCGATCCCAAGTGTTCGCTAACGTCGCAGCGGTCGGGAAACACGTCGCCGGGACGGACGCGTTTAGTCCGAGATGGTCGGCCGCACCCGCTTGCTTTCGCAGACCGTGTGGTCCATCGGTGAGCATGATCGACGGAATGTCCAGTCGGTCGATGCTCTTCGTGTTCCAGAAGTTGGCCCCGGACATCAGCGCCGCCTTCTCGTCGAGAGTCATCTGATCGATTAGGTCGGGATGGCTAACGGTTGTGCTCACGCGCTCACACCTTTCTCGGACGGTCTGGCAGTGACTCGATATCGGTGGTCAAGCCATTAGGAAAAACAAGCCGGTACACGACCAGGATCGTTATGAACGTCACCGTCAGTCCGAACATAGTGTCGGTCAGAAAATGAGCGCCCATAACCATTCGGGAGAACGCAACCATGAACGCCCATACAGCCCCAATCCAGAAGAACGCTCCCTTCCATTTCTCCAGAGCGGGGCGCAAAACGGGGAGAACAGTCAGCATTATTAGCAGTGCCGCGTTAGCCGTGTGCCCCGACGGGAAGGATTTGAACTCCTCGTGTTCGATCAGCCCGGTACCGGTTACTTCAGCCTTAGCGGCATCTCCGATCTGCCACCAGGAGTTGAAACCGAGACCATCGATTCCTTCCCCGGCCATTTCCTCAAGCATTCTCATCCGGGGACGCTCCCAACCGATCTTGATCACATTGACTAGGACGAGTTCAACCACCGCCACCACGAACAGGACCAGAGCGACGCGGAGTGCCAGTTTTCCATCGGCCCCGGATGCTAACTTCAGAACACCCCACGTGACAGCAACGACTATCACCGCTCCGATTATGGTCGTAGCAACAAGCGATATAGGCAGATACCTCGACGGCAAGTACATTACTAGCAGCGTTCCTACCAAAAACAGCAGTATTCCTCCAACCAACTGGAGGATCATCGTCCACGTCCTGTTTCGCTCTCTGTAAGCAATGAACAGCGTCCCGGCGGTGACCATTGCCAGGCCCAAAGGAACCTCGCCGAACGCGGCGCCAAACACGCCGAAAACATTGGCGTGCCTAGGATCCGAGAGCACAGTTGGGTCAAAGAGTAACTCGGATATCTGCAGGTCCCAAAAGCTCCCGACTAGAACCAAAGCGACGATTATTCCACCAAGAACCATCGCGTTTACTCGGGAAATCAGCGGGCGATCAACCCCGTTAGGGGCTACTTCTAGTCCGGGTTCGCTCATGGAGATCCCCTCTGATCTAAGGCTGTCAAACTCTATGTGAGATGACTATACCGACCACTTGGTCTATTTGACCATTCAGTCTCTATGAGGAGTACTCGAGCTTCTGCGAAAGAGTCCCGTTATGAGGTAGCGACAGGGCGCGGAACCAACTCGACCTGTTGAGCCGCCTCGCGGAGTCTGGAATTCTCACTGACTCGCTTCATCATTCCAGCGAACATTGCGCGAGCCTTTGACTCGTTCCCGCCGGCGGCACCAATCATGGCCCCCATATCAAAGGCAATGTCTACCGCGACTCCCCCATCCCATGAGGCCGCGCCATACGCGGCTCCCGGGCGAAGCCCGATTCTAACGATGCCCGGACATTCTTCCTTCGCTAAGGCGGTGAGCTCGTCACGCAACTCCCGATCCTCCCATGCCGGAAGCCAGCTGTCGCCCGACGCGAGTGCCAGCACCGCCGGACGAGGAATTAGCGTCCGCCTTCCAGAGCCCGGATTGAGCGTTATCGTGCCCGAGCCATGCCCCGTAAGCGCCCCCACCGCAACACGGTAAGTCTTTATGGTCATTGGACGACCATTCGAGTCCCATCGCTTCAGTTCTTCGGCCGATGTGAAGCCAACAACGCTGTTGCCATACGGGCTGTCGGCGGTCTTCAACGGTGAGGCGGCTGGGTCGAGGGGCTTATGGTCGGGATCGTCAGGATCGGCTTCAACGCTGACGGGAACGATTAGACGTTCCTCTCCCAGCGCCAGAACCAGTTGTCGGGTTCGCTCGGCGGCCAACTCCGGGGTACCGTCGGGAAGAGCCCATGCCGCAGCGGTCTTTGGTAATTCTTCTCCGGTGTCGCGCCTATCCGGTCGCATCAGCAGTCTCATTGCCAGGCGATCTTTCATTGCCTGAGTGAACTGTTCGTCGGGGCGAAGATTCTGCCCTTTTGTCTCGTTCATATCGTTCAGACCCGGTCCGTCGGTCCTTCTGCGACTTCGAGAGCCTGTTCAAGGGTGAACTGTCCTGCGTACAGCGCCTTACCGACTATGGCGCCCTCAACCCCGATCGGAACCAGTGTTCGTAGCACTGCGAGGTCATCTAGAACGGACACCCCGCCCGAGGCAACTACGGGTGCATCCGTTGCACCGCAGACCTTTTCAAGAAGATCCAGGTTGGGTCCATTCAGCATTCCGTCACGGTTAACGTCAGTTACCACGTAGCGAGAGCACCCAGCCATGTTCAGTCGGCGGAGGACCTCCCACAGATTGCCACCCTCGCGTGTCCATCCGCGAGCGGCTAATGTCGATCCACGAACGTCTAGACCAACAGCCACCCGGTCTCCAAACCGCGCAATCGCAGTCTCCGTCCAGTCAGGATCCTCCAGCGCCGCGGTTCCCAGATTCACTCGTGTGGCTCCCAGGTCAAGAGCGCGACGCAGGGAATCTTCGCCCCTGATTCCACCAGAGAGTTCGACGCTAAGCGTCGTGGAGGTCACCACTTCCTCCAACAGTTTGGCATTGTCGCCCCTACCAAATGCGGCATCCAGATCCACCAGATGGATCCAGCTTGCCCCGGCCTCGGCGAACTGCTGTGCGATCTCTCTTGGGTCTCCGTATTCTGATTCCGTACCCGCCTCCCCCTGGGTTAGGCGTACGGCCTTTCCGGCAACAACGTCGATAGCGGGCAAGAGTGTCAGGGCGTTATGGGTCATGTTGTTCTTACTGTCCTTAGAATCTGGGCGGCGTAGTCCGGCTATGGCCTGAAACCGGGTCCTCTCATCCAGCCGGTCCATCGGCCTCGCTTGGAAATGGCGTCGGCTTCCTCCGGGGTAAGCCTGCCTAGAAGTAGCTCCTCACACACGGGGTCCAGGCCCGCCAGTACCAGACCGGCAGAGAGTTTTTGTTCCGGTTTTCCGTTTATGTAGCGGCGGGCAACGATGGTGCCCTCCGTTCCCTCTTTTTCTGATGAAGTCCAGGAAGTGAGCGCGACGGCTCCTCCCTCTGTCATCTTTGAGACCAGAGAAGCCATCTTGTCAACGCTGTCAGGGATTGGCCTGTCGTCCCCGAGCAGCATGGCAAGTTCTTCTTCATCGGAGGGACCATTCTGTTCGACCTCCATAATGACGGCCGATCCCTGGGAGACCTGAATGACCGGCGCCGACGCGCCGACCATGCTCAGACCGGCACTGAGGGCTGCGGGGGCATCAATCTGTGAGAGAACCAATGCGCGTGCTATCCCTTTAGCCACCTCGGGTTCATCGGGGTCGCCCGGGGTCACGTCGCTGTCGTTGGACCCGGAGGCAAGTTCTGCCAACGCCCAAAACTCCTCATCCGAAAAGGAGGTGTCAGAGCTCTCGTCTGGATCAGGTTCTTTGGAACTCACAGTGATCCCTTCGTGGAGGGGATTCCCTCGACGCGGGCGTCTGGAGCTACGGCTTCGCGAAGCGCCAGCGCCAACGCCTTGAACTGAGCCTCAACGATATGATGCGGGTCGCGACCGTATAGCAACTCCATGTGAAGGCAGATGCCAGCATTGAAGGCGAAAGACTCCAGAACATGCCGGGTCAACGCACCGGTGTAGTGACCGCCAATTAGGTGGTATTCCTGTCCGGCGGGCTCGCCTCGTACCACGCAGTAGGGACGACCGGAGACGTCCACAACGCATCGGGCGAGTGATTCGTCCAGTGGGGCAAATCCGGTGCCGTAGCGACGGATTCCAACCTTGTCGCCCAGAGCTTGAGAAAAGGCCTGTCCCAGTGTGATCGCGGTGTCCTCGACCGTGTGGTGTACGTCAATTTCAGTGTCGCCGACGGCCTTAATCTCCATGTCTATCAGGGAATGCTTAGAAAGCGCCGTAAGCATGTGGTCGTAGAAGGGAACGCCAGTATCGATACTGGACCTCCCGGTCCCGTCAAGGTCGATCTTGACGCTCACCTCGGACTCGCTCGTCCTTCGCCCGAGCGATGCCGTCCGGTTCTGATCACTCATAGCGCCTCCTTGAGGGCGTCGAGGAACTGTCTATTTTCTTGCTCTGTTCCAACTGTAACCCGCAGGAAACCGGTGGGTCCCACCTCGCGAATAAGTACCCCTCGATCCAGGAGCTTTTGCCAAGTGGCATGGCGGTCCTCAAACGTGCCAAACAAAAGGAAGTTTGAGGATGAGGGAAGCACCTTCAAACCCATGCCGGTCAGTTCCTTTACAAGTAGCTGACGAGCCGCGCGAATCGAATCCACCTGCTGCAGCTGTGACTCGGCCGATCCGAGGGCGGCGATAGCGGCAGCCTGAGTAACGAGTGAGAGGTGATAGGGCAGACGGACTTTCATTACCTCGCGGATAACCTCGGTGGAAGCGACCATGTACCCGAGACGAAGACCGGCAGCTGCAAAGGCCTTTGACATGGTTCGGGTGACAACTAAGTGTGGATTGTCGGCGACCAGCTCAATGGCGGAGGGTTCTCCTGGCTCGCGGAACTCCCCATATGCCTCATCGACGATAACGATGGTTGAGGTAGGGCCTTTCGAGGCAACGGGCGGTTTTGATCCCGTGAGCAGCATCCGTCTTAGCGGCCCGGTTTCCTTCGCCGCGTCTAGAACTCGGAGCAAATCCACCGTGGAAATCGCCGTTCCAGTTGGGTTGTTCGGGCTCGGGAGGAACAGAACCGCCGGTCTCTCATTCCGCATGGCTCCAATCAGTAGATCAACATCGAACTCCAGGTCGGGAGACTCGACCGTCACGAAAGAGGTGAAGGTATCGCGGGCGTACTCCTCATACATCGAGTACGTGGGCGCCTCCACCAGGGCGTTGTGACCGGGGCCCCCGAACGCCTGGAGCATCTGAAGCATTATTTCGTTTGATCCGTTGGCCGCCCAGACATGCGCGGGATCAACCGGAACTCCGGATTCTTGCGAGACGTACTCTGCCAGTGCTTCACGTAGCCCCAACGCATCGCGATCGGCGTAGCGATTAAGGCGATCAGATGCGGCCCTGACGGACTCGGCGATAGAAGCGATCACTTCGTCACTTGGCGGGTACGGGTTCTCGTTGACATTGAGCCTCACGGGCACGTCGAGTTGCGGGGCGCCGTACGGTTCCACATCGCGGAGGTCCTCTCGAACGGGCAGTGATACCTCCTGTGCTGCTGGTTCCTGCTTGCGCGAACTGGACTCTCGCCGGATCGTGGCCGCAGTTCCGTGCGAGGGCAGTCCCTCCGCCTTTGCAAGCGTCACCAGTGATCCGGTTAACCCATCGAGAGCATCACGGCCATAGTCGATTACCTGGACACTACGAAGAAAGGCAGTAGTGTTCAGTCCAGACGAGTACCTGGCTGTTCCCCCGGTTGGTAGAACGTGGTTTGACCCGGCCACATAGTCACCGAGCGGAACCGGCGAATAGTCGCCAACAAAGATGGCTCCGGCGTTTCTGATCAATAATGAGCGCTCGAGTGCATCTTTGGTGACCACCTCAAGGTGCTCCGGCCCGTAACGCTCAACAACGGCGGTTGCCTGCTCTATGTCCGAAGTCAGAACGATCGCTGACTGTGGACCCTCTAGCGCCTGTCGAATTCGGTCTCTGTTCGGGGCGGCATCGACCTGACCGGTCAGTTCTTTCTGAACCGCGTCAGCAAGGTCGCAGCTGTCTGTCACCAACACCGATGCCGCTGCCGGATCGTGCTCCGCCTGGGAAATAAGGTCTGCTGCAACGAACGAGGGGTTCGCTCCGCCATCGGCAAGGATCGCAATCTCAGTGGTTCCCGCTTCAGCGTCGATCCCGCACACGCCCTGGATGGCCCTCTTTGCGGCCGCCACATAAATGTTTCCAGGACCGGTCACCTTATCGACCCGCTCGCAGATGTAGTCGCCGTCAGTGAATCCATACGCCATTGCTGCAATTGCCTGAGCGCCACCGACCGCGATCACCTCAGCAATACCGAGCATCTCACAGGCCGCAAGAACTGACGGGTGGGGTAGGCCCCCAAACTCTTTCTGTGGGGGTGAGGCGACGACCAGTGATCCGACTCCCGCCACCTGCGCTGCCACGACGTTCATCACCACGGACGAGGGATAGACGGCGAGGCCGCCGGGAACATAGAGTCCGACACGACTAAGCGGAACCCAGCGCTGATAGACAAAACCTCCCGGCACGACCTCGGAGACAACCTCGTCTGGAAGCTGGGCCCGATGTGCTCTGACAGCGTTAGTTATCGCCACCTCTAGCGCATCGGTTAGTTCCTGTGGCTGCTCAGCTAGAGCGTCCTTCATGGCCTGACGCGGGACTCGAAGGTTGTGAGGAACGATCCCGTCGAATCTCTCCGAGAGTTCGCGCAGGCCGCGGCCTCCATGATCTCTAACCTTTTCGATGATCGGCTCGACGACTTTCACGGCGGCGCTGATGTCCAACTCCGGGCGCGGAAGCACCCCGTCGAGATCGGCAGGCTTCTGGTCACGCAGATTGATTACTCTCACGCAGACAATCCTATTTGGGCTTGGACTGAGGGGACGGCGCCGACCGCCCTTCGGCCATGTATCACCCCGTCTGCGGGATTCGTGTGTCCGCTATCAACACGCAAATGACATTCGTGTGAGACACCTAACATCAAGGGGGTCGAGACCATACTGCAACAAAACCCTCAAACACCTTATGACCTGCTGTTATCTAGCACAACTCAGTCAATAGTGTGTTCGTATTCTGGTACTCCTACCCCGGGGACTCACGTCCTATCTACTGTCGTCTCTGAAAACCGGGCACTAGATGTGCCCAGCATTAGACCCCTGAAGGAGGGACCATGAAGCTTAAGAGGAGCTCATGGCTGGCCGTTCCGGCCGTCCTAGCACTCTCGCTGACAGCCTGCTCGTCTGGTGGAAACACAAGCAGCGAGTCTGGCGAGTCCAGCGGTACCCAGAGTGAAGAGGCAACACCTGCGGCATCGGGTGAGAAGATCATTGCTAACAACACTGAGCCGCAGAACCCCCTGATTCCAACCAATACAAATGAGGTCGGCGGCGGAAAGCTTGTTGATCTATTGTTCGCCGGTCTGACCTACTACGCGGCTGACGGCTCGGTCAAGAATGACATGGCAGAGTCCATCGAAACCGAAGACTCGCAGGTTTACACCATCAAGATCAAGGACGGCCAGACCTTCTCGGATGGCACTCCGGTGACCGCGAGTTCCTTCGTCGACGCTTGGACCCTGGGTTCAAAGAACAAGGATCTGTCCGCCTACTTCTTCGCACCCATCGCTGGCACCAACGATGACGGAGAACTTGAGGACGGGGCAGACTCAATGTCTGGCCTGGAGGTTGTCGACGACACCACCTTCAAGGTGACCTTGAAGCAGCCCGAATCTGACTTCCCACTACGACTCGGCTACTCCGCGTTCTTCCCCCTCCCCCAGTCCACTCTTGATGATCCCGTCGCAGGCGGCGAGAGTCCGATTGGCAATGGACCATACAAGGTTGGTGACGCGGGTTGGGTTCACGATGAGAGCATCGAGTTGATCCCCAATGAGTCATACAAGGGTGATCGCCAGGCAAAGAACGCTGGCATCGACTTCATCTTCTACCCGACTCAGTCGGCTGCTTACGCAGACTTGCTTTCCAACCAACTGGATGTCCTGGACGCTATTCCGGACGAGGCGCTAGCGTCGTTCGAACAAGAGCTAGGTGATCGAGCTGTGAACCAGCCGGCCGCCGTTTTCCAGTCCTTCACCATTCCGGAGCGCCTGGAGCACTTCTCGGGTGAAGAGGGCATCCTGCGTCGTGAAGCCATCTCGCGTGCAATCAACCGCGAAGAGATCACCAATGCGATCTTCTCCAGCACCCGCACCCCTGCGCGTGACTTCACTTCACCGGTTATCTCCGGATACGACGCGAACCTGAAGAACGCCGTAAACGTCGATTTTGACCCAGAAGGCGCCAAGGACCTGTGGGCCCAGGCTGACGCAATCAGCCCCTGGAGCGGAACCTTCGAGATCGCTTACAACTCTGACGGTGGACACCAGGCTTGGGCGGACGCTGTTGCGAACCAGTTGGTCAACAACCTCGGAATTGATGCGATGGGTGCTCCGTACCCGGACTTCAAGACCCTGCGTAGCGAAGTTACCGATCGCACTATTCAGACCGCATTCCGCACGGGCTGGCAGGCAGACTACCCGGCACTGGGTAACTTCCTCGGCCCACTATACGGAACCGGCGCTGGCTCAAATGACGGCGACTACTCGAATCCTGTAGTCGACGCTCTGTTCAACGACGCAGCTGCAGCCAAGACAGTTGAAGAAGGCAACGCGAAGTTGCAGGAAGCTCAAGAGATCCTGCTCGAAGAGCTCCCGGCTGTTCCACTGTGGTATGCAAACGTTACTGGCGGCTTCTCTGAGAAGGTCGACAACGTAGTGTTCGGTTGGAACTCCGTTCCGCTTTACTACGACATCACCAAGTAGTTGACGCCATAGCGCACGTCCTCGGGATGGCAGGGTTACCCTGCCATCCCGAGTCTGCGTTATAGTCCAGTAATCTCGTAGGCCCAGCCGAGGATTCCTTTATGCCTAGATATATTGGTCGCCGATTGCTCCAGACCATTCCGGTCTTCTTTGGCGCCACCTTCCTTATTTTCGCGATGGTTTACCTGATGCCAGGTGATCCCGTTCAAGCTCTTGGCGGTGATCGAGGTGTCTCTGAGGCTGTCGCAGAGCGCATCCGCGAGGAGTACAACCTCGATAAACCCTTCTGGATGCAGTATCTGCTGTACCTGAAGGGTGTCGTCACGCTTGACTTCGGCAAGACATTCTCAGGCCGACCAGTCGGTGAGGTTATGGCGAGCGCCTTTCCGGTAACTATCAAGCTAGCTCTAATGGCCATCGTCTTTGAAACCGTCTTCGGCATACTCTTTGGAGTCATTGCTGGGATGCGCAAGGGAACCTGGTTCGACTCCACGATTCTTGTTTTCTCGATGGTGCTGATCTCCCTGCCAACCTTCGTCCTTGGCTTCCTGCTTCAGTTCTTTGTGGGCGTCAAATGGGGAATATTGCCGACCACCGTTGTGGCGGACGAGTCATTCAAGGCACTGCTGATGCCCGCGATAGTCCTAGGGGCAGTTTCGCTGGCATACGTTATTCGACTCACTCGCCAGTCGGTCTCTGAGACCACAAGCGCCGACTTCGTCCGTACGGCGCGCGCCAAAGGCATGGGAAGTGGCAGCGTCATGTCCAGACATATTCTGCGCAACTCGCTGATTCCCGTCGTCACCTTTATCGGTGCCGACCTAGGCGCCTTGATGGGTGGCGCGATCGTTACCGAGGGAATCTTCGGTATTAAGGGCGTGGGAGGAACGCTGTGGCAAGGCATTATCCGCGGTGAACCCGGCACCGTCGTTTCGATCACCACGGTCTTAGTCCTGGTCTTCATCGTTGCCAACCTGCTGGTCGACCTGCTCTATGCGGTCCTGGACCCGAGGATTCGCTATGTCTAACATTCCTAACATTCACTCCCAGAACGAGCGCCCTACTAGCGCCGTTACTCCTAGGCCGCGCCAGGAACACTTCGTCGCGGAAACCGACGAAACGGGCCTGGGGGCCGTAGATGCTGTCGCCGACGACTCCGCACCGTCCTCAATGTGGGGCGAGGCATGGAAGTATCTGCGCACCCGACCGCTATTTTGGGTCGCTGCGGCAATCATCCTGCTAGCAGTGCTTCTAGCGGTCTTCCCACAGTTGTTCACAAGCCAGAATCCGCGCTACTGCGAGCTGTCAAAGTCCTTGGCATCGCCAGAGGGCGGACATCCGTTCGGCTTTGACCGCCAGGGCTGCGACATCTACTCCCGCGTCGTGTACGGAGCCCGCGCGTCGGTCTCGGTGGGCGTACTGACCACGCTGGTAGTCACGATCATCGGGACCGTCATCGGAACTCTTGCCGGATACTTTGGTGGTTGGATCGATTCTCTGCTATCGCGTCTGACCGATATCTTCTTCGCGATTCCACTAGTTCTAGCCGCAATCGTCTTCATGCAACTGTTCCGCGACAACCGCACCGTTGTAATGGTTGTTTTCATCCTGTCAGTTTTTGGGTGGGTGTCCATTGCACGCATCGCGCGTGGAGCAGTCATGTCCGGAAAGAACGAGGAATACATTACTGCTGCCCGGGCCACTGGCGCGTCACGCTGGCGGATCGTCACCTCGCATATCCTTCCGAATGCCGCTGCGCCGATCATCGTCTATGCCACGGTCGCGCTGGGTACGTTTATCGTGGCGGAAGCAACCCTGTCGTTCCTGGGCGTGGGTCTTCCCTCGAACATCGTTTCTTGGGGTGGTGACATCAGCGCTGCTCAAGCGGCACTGCGGACACAGCCGATGGTGCTGTTCTACCCGGCAATCGCCCTCGCACTTACCGTTCTTAGCTTCATCATGATGGGCGATGTCGTCCGTGATGCACTCGATCCAAAGGCCCGCAAACGATGACAGACATGAGTTTTATTCCGGACGACAAGAATCTGGAACGCGCCACTGAGTCCAAGGACGACAAAGAAGGACAGGTAGGACCAAACGAGGACTCGTTCTTCCCGGGAGCCGACCCGCTCGCGAACTATGAGAACGACGTCGACGCTCCGGGCGTGCTAACTGATCGCGCGGACCGCAAGGCAATGGAAGAGGCCGCCGCTCAGCACCCTGACCTTGCCGTCGACGAGACCAGCTACCAAGAGACCCTGATCGAAGACGCGGTCGCCACAAAGACCGCTCAGTCTCTGGGTCTGGATCCGATGAAGCCCCTGGTGGAACTGAAGGATCTTAGTGTTGCCTTCGAGTCCTCTACCGGCATGGTTCCTGCGGTTCGCGAGGCTAACATTACGATCTACCCGGGCCAGACCGTCGCGATCGTTGGCGAATCTGGATCGGGTAAATCAACCACTGCGGCCGCGATCATCGGTCTGCTCCCCGGAACCGGAAAGATCACGGGCGGTTCAATCGAGTTCCAGGGCAAAGACCTGGCGAGTCTGTCCTCCAAAGAGTGGGTTGCCTATCGGGGCAGTGAGATCGGCATGGTCCCGCAGGACCCGATGACGAACCTTAACCCGGTTTGGCGAGTCGGAACACAGGTGGCTGAAGCCCTCAAGGCAAATAACGTCGTACCTCGTTCAAAGGTGGGAGAGCGCGTTGCTGAGCTTCTTGAAGAAGCGGGACTTCCCGATGCTGAACGCCGCGCGAAACAGTATCCACATGAGTTCTCTGGAGGAATGCGTCAACGCGTTCTCATTGCCATCGGTCTCGCCGCTCACCCGAAACTACTGATCGCTGACGAGCCGACATCTGCACTGGACGTAACCGTTCAAAAGCGGATATTGGACCACCTGGAGACAATGACAGGCGATATGGGCACAGCGGTTCTGTTCATTACCCATGACCTAGGACTCGCCGCGGAACGTGCGGAGCAGCTTGTCGTTATGCACCGCGGCCGGGTCGTCGAATCAGGTCCAGCACTGGAAATCCTACAGAATCCACAACACCCCTATACCAGGCGTCTGGTAGCGGCGGCCCCTTCCCTAGCGTCCAAACGCATCTCAGTCGCTCATGAGCACGGTGTACAGACCACCGAGGAAGAACTGACCGGTTCGGGGGCTGGCTCGACGGCAACAGAAGAGATCATCCGCGTCGAAAACCTGGTCAAGGAGTTCGACATCCGTGGAGCAAAGGGCGAGAACAAGACACTCCGCGCGGTCGATGATGTGACGTTCGGCGTTCGCACCGGAACCACAATGGCAATCGTTGGGGAGTCCGGATCGGGCAAGTCCACGGTCGCGAACATCATCTTGAACCTGTTGGACCCGACCTCCGGCAAGGTCTATATGCGTGGCCGCGATCTTTCAAGTCTGAACAGTAAAGAACTCTTCAATCTGAGACACAAACTTCAGGTCGTCTTCCAGAACCCGTATGGTTCCCTCGATCCAATGTACTCGGTCTTCCGTATCATCGAGGAACCATTGAGGGTGCATAAGGTCGGAACCAAGAAGGAACGCGAGAAGCGAGTAGCCGAACTACTCGATCTGGTGTCACTCCCCCGTTCCGCGATGCGTCGTTACCCGAACGAGCTGTCGGGCGGACAGCGCCAACGGGTCGCCATCGCACGAGCACTGGCTTTGAGCCCGGAGGTCGTCGTACTGGATGAGGCAGTCTCGGCTCTGGACGTGTTGGTCCAAGACCAGATACTGAAGTTGCTCAATGATCTGCAGGCCGACCTGGGCCTGACTTACATCTTCATCACTCACGACCTGGCCGTTGTTCGTTTGGTTGCCGACGACGTTGTGGTGATGGAGAACGGGAAGATTGTCGAAGCCGCCACATCGGAGGAACTCTTTGCCAATCCAAAGCAGGCATACACCCAAGAACTAATCAACGCAGTGCCGGGAGCCTCAATCCCCTTAGGAATCGGCTGATAGTTCCCTATCCCGCTGTATGGGGCCGCGATACGCCGAAAAATCGGGTCGCGGCCCCAATAATCTGGTCGAAAACCTTAGTTGACTGCGTCAGGGCCCAGCAGGGCCTTGAGATCGGCATAGAGGGACGCATCGACATCAACGTTCAGCGCATCCCCGAGGTCGATGTGCGTAGTCTTCAGCTTGTCCTTCAACGCTACTTTGACCCTGGTTGCTCCGGGACGGCTCGACAGAGCTTCCCGAATACCTTCAAGGATCGCCGCCGTACACTGACCTGCGTAAAGGGTTAGCTCCAATGGCCTATCGCTGCGGTCCATCACCTCGATTGCGGAGGCCCCCTGAGCGGTGATTGAAACCGAGTCATCCCTGATGCCCACACGTCCGTTCAACTGAATGACCTGGTCGGTCTTGAGGAACTCAGCGACCTTCTCAAATTGGCGCGCAAAGAAAAAGACATCAATGGAGCCCGAGAAATCCTCCACTGTGGCCACACCCCACGGCTGGCCGCTCTTGTTCAGTTTCGTCTCCAGATGCGTAATCAACCCGGCAATTCGAACGGTGTTGTTATCGTGCTTTCGAGGGTCTTCCTTCAGGTCCCCAATCTGAGTGTCCTGGTGTTTCGCCAGCGAACGCTCAGCACCACGTAGCGGGTGATCAGAAACGTAGAGTCCTAGCATCTCTCGCTCTAGCGCCAGCTTCTCACGCCGATCCCACTCGGCAATATCGGGGATCTCAACCGTGAAAGTGGAAGCCGAGGACTCGCCGCCGAGGCCCGCAAACAGGTCATACTGTCCATCAGCCTCGTTCTTCTTCAGACTTATGACCGAGTCAACTGCATCGTCGCTACGGGCCAGTAGCGCTCGCCGAGAGTGTCCGAAGCTGTCGAAAGCTCCGGCCTTGATCAGGGACTGCATTGTCCTCTTGTTACAAACGGTTACGGGAACCTTATCGAGGAAATCCT
This sequence comes from Actinomycetaceae bacterium MB13-C1-2, assembly GCA_035621235.1. NCBI lineage: Bacteria > Bacillati > Actinomycetota > Actinomycetes > Actinomycetales > Actinomycetaceae > Actinomycetaceae bacterium MB13-C1-2. The sequence goes on along the minus strand of CP141731.1, from coordinate 1,830,835 downwards.
GGAATGAGGCAAACTCGCCTTTCTCTTCGCGAGCTTCGATGATTCCCTCAACAACGTTTGCTCCGACATTTCGAATGGAGCCGAGGCCGAAACGAACCTCGCCTCCTTCCGCAGTGAAGTTACCAAATGACCGGTTAACATCCGGGCGGTTGACCGCTAGTCCCATTCGTCGGCACTCCCCCAGGTACTGAGCACGCCTGTCGGTGTTGGCAGCAGCAGAAGTGAGAAGAGCTGCCATGTACTCGGCGGGAAAGTGCACTTTCAGGTAGGCGGTCCAGTATGAGACGAGCCCATAGGCCGCCGTATGAGAACGGTTGAAGGCGTAGTCAGAGAATGGAACCAGGATGTCCCACAGAGCCTTAACGCACTCAAGTGAGTACCCGTTCGCTAGCATTCCCTCCTTGAAGGGCTCAAACTCCCGGTCCAGGACCTCTTTCTTCTTCTTGCCCATGGCACGACGCAGGTTGTCTGCTTGACCCAGGGTGAAGCCCGCGACCTTCTGCGCAATCTGCATGACCTGTTCTTGGTAGACAATCAGACCGTAGGTTTCCCCGAGAATCTCTTCAAGTGGTTTCTCAAGCTCGGGGTGAATCGGGACAATGTCCTGACGTCCGGTCTTTCGCAGAGCATAGTTGGTGTGAGACCCGGCCCCCATCGGCCCCGGTCGATACAGGGCGCTGACAGCGGAAATATGTTCGAACTGGTCAGGCTGCATTAGCCGCAGTACTTCTCGCATCCCCGAGCCTTCCATTTGGAAGACTCCGAGAGTGTCGCCACGTGCGAGTAGCTCGAATGTCTCGGGATCGTCGAGACCAAGGTGTTCCATGTCGGGCGGCTCATGACCCTGAAGCTCAACGTTTGCAAGAGTGTCACTGATGACGGTCAGATTACGCAGACCCAGGAAGTCCATTTTTAGCAGTCCCAGTTCCTCGCACGAGGGATAGTCGAACTGGGTGATTATGGCTCCATCTGCGGGACGCATCATCAGCGGGATGATGTCCGTTAGTTTTTCGCTCGACATGATCACGGCGCAGGCGTGGACTCCCCACTGCCTGGTTAGACCTTCGAGGCGCCTTGCCAGGTCGAAAACGTCGTGGAGTTCCGGTTTCTCCTCGTACAGTTTCCTAAATTCGGCCGCCTCCGCGTATCGCTTGTGTTCTTTGTCGAAGATTCCCGAAAGAGGCATTGACTTGCCCATGATGTCGGGGGGAAGCGCCTTGGTCAGTTCTTCTCCGACCCGGTATTCGCGTCCCATGACTCGCGCAGCATCCTTTAGCGCCGCCTTTGCCATGATTCGGCCGTAGGTGACGACCTGCGAGACTCGATCATCCCCGTACTTCTGGCGGACATAGTCAATGACCTCGTCCCTGCGACGCTCATCGAAGTCAACGTCGAAGTCTGGCATCGAGACGCGTTCAGGATTAAGGAAGCGCTCGAACAGTAGGCGATGTTCAATCGGATCGAGGTCGGTGATGCCCATGGCGTAGGCAACCATTGAACCTGCGCCGGAGCCGCGGCCCGGGCCAACCCGGATTCCCTGGTTCTTCGCCCAGTTGATGAAGTCGGCGACGACCAGGAAGTATCCCGGGAACCCCATCTGGAGGATTACGCCTTCCTCGTAGTCCGCCCTTTCGCGGACCTGCTCGGGAACATTTTCTCCGAAGCGCTTTATTAGGCCCCGGCGAACTTCCTCAATGAACCAGGACTCCTCGGTATAGCCCTCCGGGACCGGAAACTGCGGCATGAAGTTAGCGCCGTCTTTGGTTGTCTGGAAGTGCACTTCTGAGCGCTCGGCGATTTCAAGTGTTGCATCCAGCGCCCGAGGTAACTCTGCCCACTCCTGTCGCATGTCCTCACTCGAACGGAGATAGTACCCGCTGCCCTCGAACGCGAACCGGGGGCCGCCGCGCTCCATTGGCTCATCAAGCAAGGTTGTTCCGGACTGGAGGGCAAGTAGCGCTTCCTGAGTCTTTGCATCGTCCTTTGAGACGTAGTGAGAGTCGTTGGTGACGACCATGGGAGCATCAAGAAGTTTGGCTAGTTCAGGGAGTTGATCTCGAGTTTTCTTCTCGATCTCGACCCCGTGATTCATGAGCTCGACGTAGAAGTTGTCTCTGCCAAAAATGTCCCGAAGTTCTGAGGCTTCTCGAACGGCCTCATCCCAGTGACCGAGTCGTATTCGCGTCTGTACCGCTCCGGAAGGACAACCCGTGAAAACGGTCAGACCTTCGTGGTATCGCTCCATCAAATCGCGGTCGATTCGTGGCCATTTGCCCAGTTGTCCGGTAAGTGAAGCCTCCGAGCCCATGCGGAAGAGGTTGTGGACTCCCTCGGTCGAGTGAGCGACGAGCGTTAGGTGCGTGTATGCCCCGCGAGCCGACACGTCGTCGCCTCTCTGCCAGGGCTCACCCCAAAGAAGTCGAGATTTGTCAAAGCGTGAGGTTCCCGGTGTCACATAAGCTTCAAGGCCGATGACGGGTTTGATTCCCTGAGCCACACACTCGCGGTAGAACTCATAGGCGCCGAACAGGTATCCGTGGTCCGTTATCCCCAGAGCAGGTTGTTCAAGCCGCTTTGCTTCAGCGACCATTGGCTTGATCTTCGCGGCCCCGTCAAGCATCGAGTACTCGGTGTGGTTGTGCAGATGAACGAAGCTAGATCCCGAAGAAGCCATAGAGCAGAGTCTACCGACCCTCCCCGACGGAACCAGAGTCCGTTCCGGTGGTCGTCTTCACCATTTCCTGATGCAGGATGCCTGCGTCGTAGAACTGCCTGCGTTTCGTGGGTTCGTACCCAAGACGGCGATAAAAGCCCTCTGCCTGCACCTGCGCGTCGAGGGTCAAGAGCAGGAAGCCACCGAATGGGACCTGGCTACGCGCCACCTCCTCGGCAAAACGCATCAGTCGTTCGCCGATCCCCTGTCCGCGAGCTTCCTTTCGTACCGCAACCCTGCCGATATGAAAGTTGGCCACTTCGCCCGGTGCGATCTCCCCATCTCGCAACAGTCTTGCCGCCCCGACAACCCGCCCCTTCGAATCGTCCGAAGCGATCAACTCCGTTGTCGTCCCGGCGAAATCTCGCGCGTCGATCTCAAGGACGGGGGCGACCTCCTGTTCGACTACAAAGACATCCCACCGCACCGACATTTGCTCAAGTCGTTTACTATCGGTATCCGCGATACTGCAGGTGATCTTGCTTTCCATGTCTGAGATACGCCCTAAAACATCGGGTTGCGGAGGGTCTCGAGTGCTTCCGTCAGATCTTGCGGATACGGTGCCTCGACCCTGATCTGTTCTTCCGTGATCGGGTGCCTAAACTCCAGCACGCGCGCGTGGAGCCACTGGCGCGTGAGCCCAAGCACCTCGGCCCTGGTCGGATCCGCCCCGTAAAACGTATCGCCGACGCAGGGGTGCCCCACCGCAGACATATGAACACGGATCTGATGAGTTCGACCCGTTTCAAGGCCGATTTCGAGGAGGGCGGCCCCCGGAAGCAGCTCAATCGTGTCGTAGTGGGTGATAGCGGGCTTTCCACCCTCTATCACAGCCATTCGCCAGGTTCGGGACGGATGACGCGCTATAGGGGCATCTACGGTGCCTCTAGGAGGGTCTGGGTGCCCTTCGACCACCGCGTGATAGGTCTTGCCCACTGTGCGTTCGCGGAACATGTGCTTAAGTCTCGAATATGCGCGTTCAGACTTCGCCACCATCATCGCGCCCGATGTTCCAACGTCGAGTCGTTGCACTATGCCCTTACGTTCAGGAGGGCCAGAGGTCGACACCCGCACTCCGGCACCCTCGAGAGAGCCAATGACAGTAGGTCCGTCCCAACCTGGACCCGTGTGAGCAGCAACCCCTACCGGTTTATTGATGATGATCAGATCGTCGTCCTCGTACAACACCTCTAGTTCGAGGGTGGGCTCCGGTGGCTTCCGGGTGGAAGGGAGATCTACTTCGAGCATCGAACCCACGCGGATACGTTCAGAGCGACCTGCGACCTTCCCGTCCACGGACACGTCTCCGTCATCCAGCATTCCGGCACAGACGTTTCTTGAGAGCCCTAAAAGACGCGACAGCGCCACGTCCAGTCGTTCCCCCGCTAGCCCGTCTGGGACCGGAATGAACCTGGTGTCACTCATCTGTGGGTTCACTATTGGCATCGACCTGGAGTTCCTGTTTATCAGCAATCTCCCCCTGGCGCTCTGTCTCGGACTTTACCAATACCCACAGAAGCAATCCGACAGCTGCCACAACGATCCAGATGTCAGCAACGTTGCCGATGAACCAGTTGTTGTAGTTGATGAAGTCAACAACGTGACCACGACCAAAACCGGGAGGCTGGGTAAGTCGGTCCCAGAGGTTACCTGCGGCTCCACCAATAAGTAGGCCGACGATGATGGCCGGAATCACCTCGTGAACTCGTGTCGAGAACCAAATCAGGGCGCCGATAACCAGCACAGTTATGCAGGTGAAAACAATGGTGACTCCCTCACCGAGCGAGAAAGCCGCTCCCGGGTTGAAAATGAGTTGAAGAGTAATGAAGTTTCCTACAAAGGAATGCTGCACGCCCTCTTCCAAGTTCCCAAGAGCCCACCACTTCGTAACAAGATCTAGCCCCAGGGCAAGGAGGGCGACCCCTGCAACCAGCGCCATAAGCTTCGGTGACCGAGTCGCCGAACTGTTACCATCCGCACCGGTCTGATCCGCCTCAGTCACCCGTAACTCCGTTCTTGCTCACCGTGGACAACGAAGCGAGTCTACCTGTTCGGGAGCCCTTGACTGCTAAGGGTGCCCCACCACATGGCGGGGCACCCTTAGTCACTTCTTATAAACCCAAGTTCGGCGGGTCTGAGTCCAGGAGACTACTCGCCCTTGACGTCAGTGTTTACCTGCTGCAGCAAACCCTGGAGGTGTTCAGAGATAGCCTTGCGGTAGTCACCCTCGAACTCGCGTAGCTGGTTGATGGACTCTTCCAGGCCACCCTGTTCCTGAGCGAGCTGCGAAAGAACCTCATCGCGCTGGGTATTTGCCCCGGCAACGATTTCCTCGGCCTTGGTGTTTGCCTCACCAATAATCCGCTGCGCTTCAGCCTTGCCGTCATCGATGTACTCATCGTGCAGACGTTGAGCAAGAGATAGCATTGAAGTAGCTGTTTGAGGATCGTCAACCGGTGCAGGAGCGAGTGCCTCTACCGCCTGCGGGGCTTCTGGAGCGCTCTCTGGTTCGGGCTCAACGATCGGTTCGGGAGCTTCCTCAACGACCGTCTCCTCAACCGCGACGACCGGGGCTTCTGGAGCCACCGCGACGCCGGAGGACATCTCCTCAATCCGCTCACCAGCGGCCGCAAGCTGCTCTTTCAGTTCGTTGTTCTCAACCGTCAGGCTGTAGATGGTAGCTACAACCTCATCAAGGAACTCATCAACCTCAATCTGGTCGTATCCCTCGCGGAACTTGACGGACTGGAATTTCTTATTCAGTACGTCGTCTGCGGTAAGCAGCGCCATGGTGGTCACCTCTACTTTGTGTCTCTAGGTTCCGAAGCTCCGTTGGCTTCACCGGTCTAGCGTTTCGGCTGGGACCGGATTCCATGGGACTCCGAGATCAGGTTCAGCCTCCTAGATCATATCGCAGGAAGCCATCTGTCTATGCAACTTTAACCACAAGTGCCACAGCAAGTACATTTGTCCACGCGATTACGGGTCAGAGTCGTGCACTCAATCGCACGGTGTCTATCCGAGATACTGAAGAAACTGTCCGAAACGTCCCACTACCGTGACTGCCAAGAAGACAACCAAGAAGCCAACGTCTAGGGCAACATTTCCAAGCCTCAGCGGGGGAATATACTTCCTCATCCAAATAAGGGGCGGGTCCGTGAGGCGATAGACCCAGTCGGCAATTCGAAGAACAGCATCTGAAGGAATCCAACGCGGAGCCAGGATCCTGGCCCAGTCAAAGCCAACTCGGGCCAGTAGGACGAGCACATACAGCGACGACGCCCACTGAAGAATCGAACCGATTATTACTAGTACCACTCAGGTCCCTTGGGTTTTAGGACCGCCAGAGACAACTCCTCTGACGGAAACCAATTATCATCCGAACATCGCGGAAGAGGTGGAACTTCCGCTTGAGGTGACCTCGACAGTGCGAGGCGAAAGCAAAAACACCCTAGAGGTCACTCGTTCGATATTACCCTGCAACCCAAAGACAAGACCCGCGGCAAAGTCAACCACGCGCCTAGCTTCCGAATCGGGAAGATCACTTAAGTTCATAATTACCGGAATCCCAGAGCGGAACGCCTCGCCGATTGCGCGTGCATCCGCATAGCTCTCCGGATGAATCGTCGATATCCGGCGGAGTGAACCAGCCGGGGTGGACGAGACAGAATGGAACTCGGGGCGATGCTCAGTCCTTGGTCCGTCTACGTCACCGCCGGGGAGCGACTGCAGGGTGAATTCTCTGGCGCCTTCTTCCGCGAACCCATCGACATCCTCATAGTCGTCGTTCTCGACCGGTACGCGCCATCCCATGAGCTCCATCGCACGGTTGAATCGCTCCGCCATCATGTCCCCTTGGTCTAGTGTTTTTTGGTCGCCTTGTCTTCCCGGCGTTGCCTCTAAAGTTAGTGCAACCCCGTGCCTGAACCGGCGAAGCCGGGCGGCATGTTGCGGCTCAGCGCAAGAAGTCTGGAATGTCCAAATCTGACTGTGAGTCGTCCTCGAAAATCCTTGGTACCACGAACCCGGGTTCCGACTCGCCCTTGGATACCGACTGCTCAGCCTCGTCTAGATCAATCATCCGAACCGCTCCGGTTCGCGTCGGAACCTCCGGTTCGGCCCGATGAAGAGGCGCCGTACGAGGAGTCCTTGATGCGCTCATCCAGTCGCCTTCGGTCGGCAGTTCGGCCGGCGGAGCGGCAACCGGCGCCTGCACCCTCGGTTGGTCGACGGACTCAGTCTTCGTCTGCCCTGCACGAGGTTGACTGGCGGGCTGCGGCGTAACAACATCAAATCCGGCACCAATCACCGTCACTCGAAGTTCATCACCCAGTGCGTCATCGATCACGGCGCCGACTATCACGTTCGCCTCGGGGTGCGCGGCCTCACGAACCAGTGTAGCTGCGTGGTCAATCTCGTGGATTCCCATGTCAGGACCACCCTGGAAAAAGATTAGAACTCCGTGGGCACCATCGATTGAAGCCTCAAGAAGCGGCGAAGAAATCGCTTCCTCAACCGCTCGCAGAGCGCGATCTTCCCCGGAAGCATTACCCATCCCCATCAGCGCTGATCCGGCGTCCTTCATAACCGACTTGACATCGTTAAAGTCAACGTTAATCAGGCCTGGAATAGTAATCAGCTCAGTGATTCCTTGAACGCCAGAGTAGAGGACCTGATCGGCTGCCATGAACGCATCGAGGATGGACAGTGTCTGATCTGAAACCTCAAGCAGACGTTCATTCGGGATGATTATGAGCGTGTCAACCTCATCGCGAAGGGCAGCAATCCCCGCCTCAGCCTGTTGAGAGCGACGGCTTCCTTCAAACGCGAACGGGCGCGTGACAACACCAACGGTCAGCGCGCCGCCTTCGCGGGCAATACGCGCAACTGTGGGAGCTCCACCAGTTCCGGTGCCACCACCTTCACCGGCCGTCACGAAAACCATATCTGCGCCGCTGATAGCGTCAGAAATTTCCTCGACGTGGTCCTCTGCTGCTTTACGACCGACAGCAGGATCGGCGCCCGCACCGAGACCCTTGGTGATCTCACGACCGATATCCAGCTTGGTGTCAGCATCGGACATCAACAGCGCCTGAGCGTCGGTGTTTATCGCAATGAACTCGACGCCCTTCATCCCGGACTCGATCATGCGGTTGACAGCGTTTACTCCGCCTCCCCCGACGCCGACGACCTTGATGACGGCTAGATGGTTCTGTGGTGCGGCCACTGGTACCCCCGGATGCTAGAACTCTAAAGCTAAAGTTGAAGGTTGCATTTTCTGTTTACGTTAGCGCCTAGAGGTTATTGGGGGTTCGGTCAGCGATCCGGAAGGTCGTCCGGTGTGTCGCAACAGAGAGCAATAACCGCCTCAAAAACTGCTCCCCGTGTCCCGCGCGCAGACTCGTTTCCTAGATCGCGCGACGAGTCGGCACATCGAAAGCAAGATGCGCAAAGGATTCTCTGGGGCAAGTCAAGCAAGGGCACTGCCGTGAGGTGCTGACTCGGACGTGAGAGAGGGACCGAATTCACGACGCGAAACACCAGAGACCGGTTGCGGATTCTATCGGGTTGACGGATAGGCCGGATCCATCACGTTATAGATGCTCGCTTCGCGCCCGGCAATCAGTACCTCAAGGACTTGGCTCTTGACGTCGCTCAAATCGGTTGTGCCCCAAAGGATCTCAGCACCACCGGTAGTCTGCATCGTGATGTCTGCTCCATTCACGTTGATGACGGAAACTTGGTCTCGCAGACCCTGGGAAAGAGATCCCCAGACCTCGGCGGCCTCGACAGCCTCCCGAGTAACTCCATCGGTTCCATACCCCGAAAGCACCACCGTCGGAACACCCGGGTAGGGATCGGTAACCTGCCCGAGCGAAACACCGTCAGGTCCAAGCAGGTCGAATCCTTCCTCAAGTCTCTGCATCATTGATGGGACTCTTGGGATGACCTCAACTGACAGTCCCCTGGGCCACGCGCGAGAGACCGTCACTTGGTCAACGTTTGGGTTCTTCATAATCTCAGACTCAAGCGTGTCCAGGGGAACACGAAGTAGTGGTGTTCCCTCATACACATCGGTCGATGAGGCGATGGTTTCGAGAGTGGAATCCGGCGAGTAGGCGGTATCCGCCCCGGTAACCTCGACCGAGTCTGCCCTAAGGGCGAACGCCGGTGAGCCGAGGAGTAGCCAACCAATAAGAGCTATGAGGGCAACCACCCCTCCGGCGATGGCCCCGCGGACTAGCCAAAGCCGCCTTCCAGCACGCTTCTTCTCCGCGCGACGCTCATCAATGCTGGAAACCGAGCCTCCCGAACCGCCTCGTGTGGGAGGAATCAGCGGTTGTTTACTGCTCACAGACCGTAGCCGCCGTGTTTACTTGTCATCGGTGTCAAGCGGAGTTTCGGCCCAGCGCTTAAGCACCGTCGGCTCCTGCAAATAGATGTTGCCGCAACCCATCAGAATGCAAAGATCGCCCGCGCCGGTCAGATCCGCTCCCGTTCGAGCCGCGTTCACGGCCGGTCCGCCCAGAATCAGATTTGCTCCATCTGGAGCCAGGTCAACTATCAGGTCTGAGGTGATTCCAACACCCTGAGATGCGTCTTCTCTGGCTCCGTCTATGTCAGCGACCACGGCCGTGTCAGCAATTGCCAAAGCATCCGCAAACTCCTGTTTGAAAAACTTGGTTCGCGAATATAGATGCGGCTGAAAAACGACGATCACGTTGTTGTCTCCTGCAACCAACCTCGCCTGGCGAAGGGCCGTGGCGACCTCGGTTGGGTGGTGCGCGAAATCGTCTATCAGAGTGCGTCCTTGATCCACCCCGCAAACCTCGAAACGTCGCTCTGTCCCTCTGAAGGCGGCCAGTCCCTTTGCAGCGACTTCCGGGGCGACGCCCAGACTCAGACAGCATGCCCAAGCACCTGCGGCATTCACCAGGTTATGTTCTCCAGTTGCTACCAGTTCAAGAGAGGTATCGACTTCCCGGTAGCGGAGGGTCGCGACAGTTCCCTCGGTCCCCACCTCAGCATTAAGAATGCTCACGTCGGGTTCAACGAGCGAGCACTCGGGGCGGCCATACGTAAGGATCGTAATGTCTTCCCTGGCTCGCATCTTTAGTGCCAGTTCCACGCTCCCCCGGTCCTCGGCGCAGCACACAAGTGACCCCCCGGAGACGATGCGATCCGCGAACTGTCGGAAGATGTCATAAAAGGCTTCCGCCGTACCAAAACTGTCAAGATGGTCCGGCTCGATATTGGTGATCAGTTCTATCTGCGGGCTGTAGTTAAGGAAGGATCGGTCGGACTCGTCTGCCTCCGCAATAAAAACCTCAGTACCGCTTCTCGCACCGGTACCAACGCCGTCAATCGACGATCCAATCGCGAAGGAGGGATCCATTCCCGCCTCAAGCAGGGCGACAGCAATCATTGCTGAACTGGTTGTCTTACCGTGGGTTCCCGCCACCGCCACAAACGATTGATCGCGCGCCGCGAGCGCCAGCGCCTGCGAGCGGTGGATGATTTTCTGTCCCCGCTCCCTGGCTGCTATCAGTTCAACGTTGCCAGGTTTGATCGCTGATGAGAGAACCACCGTTGCGTCAACGTCGAATTCCTTAGCCCCGTGCGGTGTGTAGGCGTCGATTCCCATTCCCTGGAGTAGGTGCAACGTCTCAGAGTCGTCGCGGTCGGATCCGCTGACCCGGGCCCCTTGCACCTGAAGTAGCTCTGCGACAACGGACATTCCATGACCGCCGATCCCGATCATGTGGTACGAGGGATCAAGACCCACCTGTTGCTGTTCGGTCCGGGGTCCGTTTGAGTCATTCATGCTGCCATCTCAATCATCTTGACTAGGTTCTCGCCACCATCACCCGGGGACACCGAGCGTGACGCCTTCCCCATCGCCATAAGTCGGTCTGGGTTCCGGAGCAACGGCAACACAGTCTCCTTGAGCGTTGCGCCTCCAAAGTCCTGATCGTACACCAGCAGTGCGCCTCCAGCCCTGACCTGATCTGCGGCATTGAGCGCCTGTTCTCCGTTGCCTATTGGGAATGGTACGTAGAGGGCTGGCATTCCGATGGCGGTCAACTCCGAGACGGTCCCCGCACCGGAGCGGCAGACAACCAGGTCGGCACAGGCCATTGCCTGATCCATCTCGGTGATGTACTCGTGGACGAACCACGGCACGCTCACCGCAGGGTCCGAACTAGCCTTCTCGACCGCAGCCATCTTTCCCTTGCCCGTTACGTGGAGGATTTGGATATCAGGAGGGAGGTCGGGAGCTACCTCAATGACTGCGTTGTTCAGCCTCAACGCCCCGAGGGAGCCGCCGGTCACCAGCAGGGTCGGAAGATCCGGATCCATGCCGAAGTAACGCGCCGCTTCCTGTCGGGCGGTGCGGGTTCCCGCATCGGTCTGCCTGACCCGCGCCAGTTCCATGATTTCGGTCCGCAGTGGCATCCCGGTCACCTCGGTTCTACCGCTTTTCGCCCGCAGTGTCGTGCTGGGAAACGTAAGTGCGACTGCAGCGGCGAATCGTGCGCCCATCTTGTTTGCCCAGCCAGCCCTGACGTTCTGTTCGTGAATCACTACTGGAACGCCAAGCTTCCTCGCCGCGATGTATGCCGGGGCAGAAACATACCCCCCGTAACCAACCACGACATCTGCATCGTCAATAACCTTCATACAGCGGGTGACCGCTTCATGTAGCCTGCCGGGAACTGAGAACATCTGAAGCGATGGACGCCTTGGCATCGGTACCTTTGGAATCACCGCGAGCCTGAAGCCCTGCGAAGGCACCAGATCCGACTCAAGTCCCTCCTCGGTGCCCAAGACCACTACGCCGTGGCCACGCTCCCTAAGGACGTGTGCCGTTGCCAGTAATGGGTTTACGTGTCCGGCCGTTCCACCACCGGCGAGCACAACACGTAACGGCATCATTCAGCCTCCCTGTTCCCTGAAGCGACTGCCATGTCATATCTAGCAAAAGACAGCAGCACTCCAACCGATGTTGCAGTAAATAAGAAAGAAGAGCCGCCGTAGGACACCAGGGGGAACGGAACTCCGATCACGGGAACCAGCCCGATCACCGTACCGACATTGATCAATGCCTGGACCGCAAGCCAAACCCCTATTGCGCCAGATGCAACGCGAATGAACCCCGATGTCGTGTTGGCCGAAAGCTGGAATATTCCAAAGATCAAGGCTCCAAAGATTGCCAAGACTACGAGCGAGCCAAGCAATCCGAACTCCTCACCGATAATCGCGAAGATGAAGTCCGTATGTGCCTCTTGAAGATAGTTCCACTTCTCTCGCGAGGCGCCTGCACCAAGTCCGGTTAATCCTCCCGAACCCAGGGCCCATAGTCCGTGGTCGGTCTGTGTCGGAGCCGAAGTTGATGGCGGGGTCCCGTAGCCGGGAAGAAACTCAATGACTCGCCTGATTCTGGATGGGCTTATCGAGACCAGGAAAACCAGAGCCCCCACTCCTAGCACCCCGAGGTAACCCAACCATCTGCCCGGAATTCCTGCCATCCAAAGGGCACCAACAACGATCGCGACAAAGATCAGCATGGTGCCCATGTCCGCACCGACCATCACTGCGGCCATGGCGGCGAGAGAGGGGATTCCGGCCCAGACCAGGACTGCGCGCCAGTCGTTCACGTCGAGGAATTTTCCTGACAGTACCTTTGCGAGCACCAGGGCGGTCGCCAACTTCAGGAACTCTGATGGCTGAATCGTCTGACCGCCGGTGCCGGGAATCTCAATCCAGTTGGTGTTACCGCCCCTCGAAACGCCAAAGGGGATGAGCATCAGCTGAAGGGCCAGCGCGGCCAGAAATATCCAGAAGGACCATCGCTCCCACCACTTCGGCGGAACGAATGTCGCTACTGCCCCAAGAACCAGGGCAACGCACGCTATCAGGAGGGTCCGCAGGAAACTCTTGTACGGGTTTACTCCCTCCGCAATATTAGTGACAGAAGTGGCCGAAAAGCCCATCATCAGGCCGAACACGCCAAGTAGCAAAGCAGGGACCAAAATGAAGTAGAAGGTTTGTACCGCCGTAAGCGCCGGACCCGAGTCACTTGATCCGAACTGCAGTTTGGGCAACCGAAACCGCTTGCCTGCTGCCCGCGGGGTTTTTCGAGAGGATTGCGACGTCTGCTCAGGCATTCCTAAGACCCCTCCGCTACCTCAAGCTCTCTGATCGCCTCCGCAAAGGCATCACCCCGTTCACCGTAGCTGTTGAACTGGTCCCAAGAGGCACAGCCGGGGGCTAGCAATACCGTATCGCCGGGCACAGCTATTTCTGCGCAGGCGCGCACGGCGCTGCGCAACACTGACGCCCCATCCGGGCCGCTCCCCGCGACCGTCATCGCAGTCTTAGGAGCGTACGTGTCCCGGAGTGCAATGAGCGGCTCCGGATCCGCTCCGACCAGAACCAAAGCTTTGGCCTGTTTCGCAGCGAATTCAAAGACGGGCGAAAGATCCTGTCCCTTCGCATCGCCCCCGACAATCCAGATTAGTGTTCCAGGTTCTACGCTACGGGCGGCGGCCAGTGCGGCATGCACGTTCGTGGCCTTAGAATCATCGACCCAGCGAACGCCGTCAGAGGTCGGGACCGGCGCGCGCCGGTGGCCCTGAGGTACAAAGTCGGACAGTCCTTTTAGGACGTCCTTCGACGACACCCCAAAGGATCGTGCGAGGGCGGCTGCGGCAAGCGCGTCCCGAACCAGCGGATCACTCGCTGGGTTTGAAAGATCAGCGCTGGCCAGCAGCGGCACGTCAGCCAAATAGAACAGCACCTCGGCGCGGCCATCATCGGTGAACGCGCAATCAATCACTGCCCCATCCTTGACCCCGACAGCACCCTTTACGGCGGAACCAAATTTCAGTGATACCAGCCTTGACCCCTCTGAGTCAGTGCCGTTTTGAGCCATCTCTTCGGTCTCTGGTTCATCATCAAAGAAGATTCTGGCCCGGTCGACATGGTCGTAGACTCGCGACTTGGCCGCCGCGTAGCTCTTCCTGTCTCCATGCCAGTCGATATGGTCACTGTCAATATTCAGGCAGATGGCGGCGCTCGGCTCCAAATCCGGGGAAGTCGCCAACTGAAAGGACGATAGTTCAACCACCAAGACATCGGCGGGTTCCTGAATCGCCCGCGTAATTGGATAGCCGATATTCCCCACTTCTGGAGCCCGATACCCGGCGGCAGCCAGAATCGCGGCCGTCATCCCGACCGTGGTCGTCTTCCCATTAGTACCGGTGACGCAGAGCCATTTCGGTGCAACCTGCTCTCCCTCGCAGGTATGACTCAGATCCCAGGCGAGCTGTACCTCTCCGATGACCCGTATGCCCGCTGAAAGAGGAGCTTGGATCAGCGGTGAGTGCTCAGGGATTCCCGGTGATGCGACGACAAGTTCAGGGGCGTAATCCGTGACCTTTTTTGCCAAAGAGTCGGCACTCTCATCAACGACGACCTCGTAACCAGTTTCTAGGGGTGCCTGCGAAAAGACGGCAACTTCAAAACCGTGGGTCCGCAATAGTTCAGCGGAGGCCAGGCCGGAGATTCCGGCACCCAGGACTGCAGCGCGCCGACGTGAGGACGCGGAACTCGCAGAGATCATCAGAGCGCCGCAACCCACTCAAGGTAGAAAACTCCGACGCCTGCGAAGACGAGCAGCGCGGCGACAATCCAGAATCGAGTAACGATGGTTACTTCCTTCCACCCCTTCAACTCGAAGTGGTGGTGCAGGGGTGCCATGCGGAAAACCCGTTTGCCTCGCAGTTTGAAGGACCCGATCTGGATCACGTCAGACATCAAGATTACGAAGTAAAGGCCGCCGATCAGAATGGCGATGAACTCGGTGTGGGTCAGAATCGAGACGCCGGCAAAGACGCCTCCCAGAGCCAGAGCTCCCGTATCGCCCATGAAGATCTGAGCCGGTGAGGTGTTCCACCAGAGGAAACCGATTAGCGCCCCCACAACCGAAGCACAGACGATTGCTATTGCCAACGGGTCACGTGTGGCATAGCAGCCGACATACGGTTCAGAGACCCGCACGCACGACTGACTAAACTGCCAAAAGGCGATGAGCGTATATCCAGAAAAGGCAGCGATCGAAGCTCCCGTTGCCAACCCGTCCAGACCGTCCGTTAGGTTGACGGCATTTGACCACGCCGCAACCAGGAAGTTCACCCACAGTACGAAGAGAATGACCCCCAGGGCGATGCCAGCAAATGTCAGGTTGATCGACAGGGTGTTTGTGAACGAGATCCACATTGAACCGGGTGTAAGACCATCGGGGTTTGGATTCACCAGCGCAAGAATTGCAAAGGCCGTTCCAACTGCGATCTGACCCACTATCTTGGCCCAGGGGTGAAGGCCAAGGCTACGGTGCTTACTGATTTTGATGAAGTCGTCTAGGAATCCAATGAAACCTAGGCCCACCAGCAGCAGGATCAGGAGCCATGCCGAATACCTGGGCCAGCTCCCGTTGATCGCGGATCCCACGAACACCCCGACAACAATGGCAAGGATGATTACCAGACCGCCCATGGTCGGAGTCCCACGTTTGACATGGTGCGTGGTTGGTCCGTCCTGCCTGATGAACTGTCCATACTCGTGTTGGACCAAGTATTTGATGAGAATCGGAGTTCCCACAATGCTTACAACAAGAGCGATGGTAAACGCACCGATTACGCCGATCATGCCATCTCTGCTTTCGAGGAGAACTCATTCATTTGGACCAGTTCGTCTGCAACTTTCCAGGACCGCGAACCATTCGAACCTTTGACAAGGATAGTATCTCCTGATCGAAGTCTTCTCCGGAGCAGATCTGCCGCCTGGTCTGAGTCTTCAGCCCGCATCACAAGGACTCCGGGGGTCGCGTCGGGAACATAGGCTTTTGCAGGCCCGATAAGTACCAGCCCGGCGGGAGATACAGATAACGCCGCCTCCCCCACCTCCCGGTGAATCTCGTCGCTATCTGAGCCGAGCTCCAGCATCTCTCCAAGGACCATAAACAGTCGCCCATTACCCGCGAGCTGACGAGCCGTTTGGAAGGCGGCCTTCATCGAATCGGGGTTCGCGTTATAGGAGTCGTCAATTAGGCGGACCGAACAGTTCTGCCCCTCAAGTGGAATATCGAGAGCGCGAACATCCATTCGATGTGGAGAACCAGCCTCAAGACCGCTAATCAACGAGGTGACCCTGTCGAGGCCCAACTCGAGAACATGAGCGGCCGAAATGGCCGCTAGTGCGTTACTCACCTGGTGTCTCCCGACTAAGCCGAGCTGCAAGCGAGAGGTAAACGAATCGGTAGAAACATCGAAGCTGGCACGTCCGGCTTCATCGAACTCGATATTCTCTGCCCGCACATCGGCCCGCGCGATACCTTTGGCAGAAAACCAACATATGTGACCCGGGGCAACGCTACTCATCGGGACCACTCGGTCATCATCTAGGTTCAAAACAGCCGTGCCCGAGGGAAGGATTCCCTCTACCAGTTCCGCCTTTGCTTCGGCGAGGCCCTGCACCCCTCCAAAGCCTCCCAGGTGGGCGCGTCCCACCATAAGGACAACCCCGATATCAAGAGGAGCGATATTCGTCAGGTACCGCAACTCTCCCCTGGCAGACGCACCCATTTCTAGTACCAGGTAACGAGTCGCCTCATTAGCCTGAAGAATGGTCATGGGACAACCGACCTCGTTATTGAACGAGAGCTTAGGCCACACACTCGGCCCAAATCCAGAGAGAACCCTCCCGAGCAGGTCCTTGGTGGTCGTCTTTCCCGCCGAACCTGTGATGCCAATAACCTTGATGTCTGCGCTACGACGCAGATCAGCTAAGTGTGCCTTGGCGAGCCTACCGAGAGCGAAGGTAGCTTCGTCGACCACTATCTGAGCAACCGGTATCTCGGGTAGCTCGCGCTCTACGATAAGTAGAGACGCCCCACGCTCTACTGCAGATCTAGCGAAGTCGTGTCCGTCGGAGTTCTCGCCGATTCGAGCAACATATGTGCTCCCCACAGACACTTCGCGCGAGTCCGTAACCACGAGTGACAGATCGACCGACTGTTCAGGCTCTTCCATCCGCTCATTCGGGGTGAGGACCAAACTTCCTTCTGTAGCCTGTGCCACCCACTCAAGACTCCGTAGCATAACTCTCCCGTATTGACTGCCCCTCGGCCGGGTCAGTAATCCGACTCGTGGGCTCTGCTCCACTATTCCAGACCAGACCTTGATAATCCCGCTCTACTCAGATGGGAATAATCTCGCCGGTTCTCCAGACGGCGGAATATCAAGCATCCGCACTGCTTCGGCTACGGATGCAGAGAATAGCGGACCAACCGTGTTTCCCTCAGGCAGGGTATTCGAGGGTTTATAGAGCATCGCCGTGATTACTATCTGTGGATCATCAGCGGGAACAATGCCCATGATCGAGGGAACGATACCTCCACCAGCGACTTCGGCGGTACCCGTCTTAGCGGCGATCCGGTATCCCTCAACGGCAGCCAACTGACCCGTCCCAATTTCATCGACAACGACGGATTCCATCATTGTCCGTAGAGTTTTGGCGACCTCGGGTGAGAGAGCCTCACGCGGCTTGGCTGTTTCCTTCTGGTGGTAGATTCCATCAGCAGTGGTCCAACCGTCTACAAGATGGGGAGCATTCCACACCCCATCGTTCCCGATGACTGCCCCGATTGCGGTGGTCTGCAGAACGTTAACACCGACTCCCTGGCCGAACATGTTGGCGAACTTTGTCCGACCGTCCCACGAATCAGGAGCGCCTAGCATACCCGCGGTTTCGCCCGGCAGTTCCACTCCGGTCGACTGCCCCAGACCGAAGTCAAGGAAGGTCTGGTATCGGTCTTCATCACTGACCGTCATTCCCACCTGGATGGTTCCCGTGTTGGAGGACATCGCGAGGACACCGGTAGCAGTCAGGTCATAGGTTGGGTGATCGGAATAGTAGTCATGAAAATTCTGGTCACCAATGTCGATCGTGGCCGGAACAGAATATCGCGTGGTCGGTGTTATGGTCCCCTTTTGCAGCGCTGTGGCAAAAGTAAGGACTTTACCGACGGAACCGGGCTCATAGAGATTCTGCACCGTTGCTGATGGCTGCGGTCCCTCGAGCGGTGAGCGTTCAAATGAGTCCGCAAGCACCAGGATGCGAGAGGTAGCGACGTCCATGATCACCACGGAGCCCCACTCGGCTCCCCACTGCGCGACTGACTGGTCCAATAGCTCTTGAATGGAGTACTGGAGATCTGAATGAATGCTGGTGTGCAGGGTCGCTCCCGGAACGGCCTCTTTGGTGGTAACTTTTGCGCCGGGCATTCTCGCGCCGGTAGGACCAATCTCGTAGGCTTCCTCACCGGGAACTCCGGTGAGGAGATCATTGAAGGTAAGTTCCAGTCCTGAGCTGCCGTTGCCCTCATAATCGACGGTACCTACCACGGTCGCCGCCGTCGTTCCGGCAGGATACTGACGTTCGAAGCTTGGCTCTAGCTCAATTCCATAGATGTTTAGCGATCGAATCTCGCGAGCGGTCTGCAAATCAACATTCTTAGCCAAATATTGATACTGCGAATCACCGACCAGTTCTCCGCCGAGTTCAGAAGGATCCCGCTCCAGTATCGGAGCCAAGAGTCTCGCGGCTTCAGCCGGCCCCGTGCCGACCAGCTTGCCGTCTTCATAGTTGCGGAACTCAGGGATTACCTGCTGCCGAACAGCGACGTGATAGGTCTTGACCGTGTCGACAAGCACCTGTCCGTCGGCATCCACGATCGAACCTCTTGGCGCGTCAACCGGCAGAGCGGAGGTACGGACGATCCGCCCCTGTTCGGCCAGTTCCGCCCCTCGGACGATTTGGATATTGAACAGCTGGACTCCGCAAGCAATCAATGCCATCAGAGCAATGATCCACACCGCTTTCCCGCGGCTGCGCGCTTTGGGCATGGCTACGCCCGCTGCATCTGTGCCGCTACGAGTCACTTGGCTGGCTCCCCTCCGGTCACCGTTCCATCCACCAGAGATACCGCACCCGGAGCTGCGGCACGCACGAAGCCTAGGGTCTCCGCGCGTTCTTGAAGCGCAGGCGCGGCGTTGAGTTCTAGCAGCCTGGATTCGAGAACTGTGGACTGTGTATTCACCTCCGCCAACTCGACGCGCAGATCACGGATTGCGTAAGAGGTCTGAGCCATGTGCGTGTTGACAACCAGAGGCAGAGCGATGGCCACCGTCAAGATAAGAAGCGCAAGAAGAACAATCGGCCAAGCGCGGCCCGGCGAAGCAGTCTCGTTCCTGGTGACAACCTGGATGTGAGGATGACCGCTTTCTTGTTCTGATAGAGACGATCTGCGAACCGGTCGGCTTGCGGCTGAGGTGTAACGCGGCGCGTATGAGGGTGCCACTCTGGCTGCACTGTTGCTATTCATTGTTCACTCCAGGGTGCGATCAGTTCGCCGGCCCGTAATCGCACTGAGGCGGCTCGCGGGTTATCTTGGATTTCTTGTTCTGTTGCCTTGCGCGCTCCGTGGGTCAAAAGCTCCAATCGCCGCCCCTGTTCGGCCCTGGCCGCATCCACGGGTACACCGACGGGAATCTGGGAGCCCTGTGTCTTAGTTCCCTCGGCGAATGTGGCCTTGACGATTCGATCCTCTAGCGACTGGTAGCTCTCAATCACGATGCGGCCACCGACCCGCAATGTCGCGAGGGCCCTTGGGAGCGCCCTCTTCAGGATCGCGAGTTCGTCGTTGACAGCAACCCGTATCGCCTGGAATGTACGCTTGGCGGGGTTACCCCCCTTGCGCCTGGCCGGGGCCGGGATCGCGTCCCTAACCACCTCAACGAGTTCTGAAGTCTTCTCAAATGGTCTGTCGGCTCTGCGGGCAACGATCAGTCGAGCAATCTGCGGTGCGAACTTCTCGTCCGATCCCTCACGAAGAATTCGGACCAGTTCCTTCTCGTCAGCAGTGTTAATCAACTCGGCAGCGGAAATGCCTTCCTCCGGGTTCATCCGCATGTCGAGAGGAGCGTCGCTAGAGTACGAGAAGCCCCTCTCATTTAGATCTAGTTGCATCGAAGACACACCCAGATCCATAAGAATTCCGTCAACACTTCGTCCACCACTAGCGTCGGGAATCTGGTCATAGGTTCCGTAAAAAGGAACAAAGCGATCTCCGAACGGGGCGAGCCGCTTTGACGCCAGCTCCAGAGCTCTAGGGTCTCGATCAATCCCAATGACCGTCAGTGATTCGAAACGCTTTAGGGCACCCTCGGTGTGGCCTCCCAATCCCAGTGTCGCGTCGATCATTATCGGCTCGGCGGTATCGAAGGAGGGTTCCAAAAGGTCAAGACACGCCTCTAGCAGGACTGGCGCATGAAGGGAGGCGATTTCGGCGTCCGGGTACGGCAGGTCCGTGGCTTGCGGTCTAGCTTCTGTTGCCACGTCTCCTCCTACCCAAAATGTGTGTCCGCTCCCCTGTTTTCCGCTGCTATGGCGAACTGCCTGCTTCTTCTCTCGGTGCCCGGTGGTCCCATCCGTATCCGTGGCCCCCACCCGCGGGTTCTGAGATCGGGGAAGTGAACTCAGATCCCGCGGCCGAGACCACAGACACGGCGAGGTCCTAGTAGAGGCCCGGAATGACTTCCTCCTCTGTGCTCGCAAATTGATCTTCGACTCCGGAGAAGTAGTCATTCCAAGACTCGGCATCCCAAATCTCGGCTCTGGTTCCGGCACCGATTACAACCAGGTCGCGTTCGAGCTTCGCGTATTTGCGCAGTCGCGGTGGGATCGTTACTCGGCCCTGTCGATCCGGGGTAGAGTCTTCGGCTCCGGAGAAAAGTACGCGTAGATAGCCGGAGTTCCGCTGCTTGCCAGAATCCTCACGTAGCTCTGTAACCATCCGCTCAAACT
Source organism: Actinomycetaceae bacterium MB13-C1-2 (assembly GCA_035621235.1). Lineage (NCBI taxonomy): Bacteria > Bacillati > Actinomycetota > Actinomycetes > Actinomycetales > Actinomycetaceae > Actinomycetaceae bacterium MB13-C1-2. Next base: position 1,810,194 of record CP141731.1, on the reverse strand, counting down.
CAGTTTCCGGAACGACGTATAGGCAACGTTCTTGGCCGGGAGCTAAGACAAGTCCCGCCGAGAGCTGATCACGAAACTTCGCAGGGAGGATAACGCGTCCCTTTTCATCAAGCTTTGGCTCATAGGTTCCAAGAAACACGGCACACCTCCTCTGATGCACCACATTACTCCACTTTCACCCATATCCATCCACTTCGAGCCAAATTGGCCCCGTGTCTCGTCCAAAAATGGGCAAAAGAAAACTCGGACACCTTCTGTGTCCGAGTTGGATGCGGCTCTACAAAGCCGGTGGTGGAATGTGGAGGACTATCTGCGGTCTTCCCACCGCTTACGTCGTTCTTCCTCTCGCGATGCCTTCTTCGGCGTCGTCTGCTGCGAAGAAGGTAACTTCAGGTTGGCGTTCTCGGTATTCTTGCTGTTCTTGTCCGCGCTCAGGGCGTACAGCACCCCACCGACCATCAACAGGAACCCCACAGCACCCAAAACCACCGAGAGAATTGAGAACCCGATCGTCACACCCGTTAGAACAATCGCCAATCCAGCGGCCGCAAGGATACTTCCCAACGCGATACGGCGAGGGGAAAGCTTTGACTTCGGCGCCGCTGGTTCCACTGTCGGAGGGGCGGCTTGAGCCATTGCATCGGCCAAATCAGGATCCTGCTGGCGCAGGTGCTGTTCCATCTCTGCGAGAATCTGCTTCTCGTACTCAGAAAGTGCCATGGCCCCTCCCCTCAGCTTCAGTTCCGCTTGCATATCAGCAGGCTTGGGTCTTGCTCTCTTCCAGCTTAGTCGCTCTGAGGCTTATTCAAAGACTCGGCCCGCCTCAACAGACTCGCCGGAAGCAGTGCCTGTGGCCCATAACGCTCCCTCGCCCTGTCCATTGTCTGCTCAGTAACCCGCTTCCTCGGGTCTTCATCTAGCAGTACTGGGACCCCGGAATCCGTCCCGACCAGGCCCGATACTCCTACACCAGCCAGCCGCACTCCCCCTCTAGGAAGCCCCTCAGCGGCCAGCAACTGCGCGGCAGCGTGGGCGACAACACTGCCAACATCCGTCGGAGCGCTTAACGTTCGCGACCTGGTTATGGTCTTGAAGTCACCCGATCTCAGTTTTAGAACCACGGTCCAACCGAGCAGCGAAGCGGCCCTAAGTCTCTTCGCGCACTGGTGAGAAGCCGAGAGCACAAAACGATCCAACTCACTTCTATCAAGCACATTCTCACTGAACGTCCGCTCGGTCGAAATGGACTTCTCTCTTGCCCTTGGCCCAACTGCGCGAGCATCGCGCCCCCACGCAAGCTCAAGTAGATGACGCGCAGAAGCCTCGCCGACCCAGCGTGAGAGCAAAGACAGCTCCGTGTTCGCCAAATCTCCAACCGTGTCGATTCCCCGGCTGGTAAGGATCTGGCCCGTCTTCCTTCCCACGCCCCAGAGCGCTCCGACCGGAAGTGAGTGTAGGAACTCGACTGTCCGGTCACTGGGAATAAGCAGTAGTCCGTCTGGTTTGGCGTGGGCTGAGGCGATTTTGGCAACGGACTTGGTGGAGGCGATGCCAACGGAGGCGGGAAGTCCAATCTGCGCCCGGATCTCTCTGCGTATCCGCTCACCTATCGTCAGCGGTGATCCGAGCCTGCGGACAGATCCCGAAACATCGAGGAATGCCTCGTCGATACTCAGCGGCTCTAGGTCGGGGGTGACCTTACCGAGCAGATCCATGACTCTTGCCGAGTATTCGGCATACAGTCCGTGACGCCCCGAAAGAAATACGGCTCCAGGCACTAACTGTCTCGCCTGCCCGATTGGCTGTCCGGCCCGGACCCCGTGGGCTCGGGCTTCGTAGGTCGCCGAGGTGACAACCCCTCGGTTCCCCAGGCCGCCAACCACGACGGGTTTTCCCTGCAACTCGGGGTTCTCTTTCAGTTCAACCGAAGCAAAGAAACTATCCATATCAACGTGGAGGATTGGGGTTTCGGAGTCATCTGTCCCCCAGTCTCGTCTCGCAGACGATGATCGTGGAGAGATTGACACGACGAAACCTCCGTTCATTTGTCATTCCGACTCTCAGATATGGCATTGTCTAGTTCCGACTCTCAGATATGGCATTGTCTAGTTGTGGCAAAGGGTAGAGCATCGAGCAGAAAAACTCATTCGGTCGAAGCAGCGACCGCGGGCGGACTCATCCTGCGTCTTGATGGCTCAATTCTGACACTCACCACCGCGGGAACCGAGCAGTCTCGCCTAGACCTGGATCGGCCGGATGTCCTCGATTTCGAGTACATGCAACATCTTGATCTGCTTCTCGGATCACGTCACCGCGAAGCTGAAAGGCTCAGAGTACTGCACGGCGGAGCCGGAGCCTGCGCCCTTCCCCTCCACTGGGCCCAGAAGTACCCGGCCGCGTCACAAGTGGCGGTCGATACCGATGCGGAGATGTTGGGGATGCTGAAGGAATGGAAGGTGCTTTCCCCTCGTAGTCGAATCAAGCTTCGTGTCGGGGACGCCCGAGAGGTCCTTGAAGGAAGCGGAGCCACCTACGACGTGATCGTGAGGGACGCATTCGCTGGGGAATCGACGCCCCGTTCGCTCACGACTACGGGGTGGCACGAACTGGTTCGCTCAAGACTGCGACCCGGTGGCACCTATTTAGCGAACATCGCGCACGGCGCGACCTCCTCTTGGACAAGGGGGCAGGCGGGTTCTATCACCAGCAAGTCGGATGTAGCCGCCGCATTCTCAGTCTTTCCCTCGCTTGTTGCGATCGCCGACAGAAAAGTCTGGCGAGGTGACCGCCGCGGCAATATTTCCCTGGCCGCCTGGGAACGAGGCGAGATGGACAGAGAGTGGCTCGAGCAACAAGTTCGCAGACTGCCGCTGCCCGTCGCGGTCTACTCTCGCCCCGAAATCGCCACCTGGCTCGCCGGAGTTGACCCTTCGCGTGATAGCGCCTAGCTGACAGCCACCTCGGCCCGAGGACGACGTATGCTGAGGGCCCTTCGCACGACAGCAGAACCGGGACTTTCGAGATGGTCACCAATGGGCAAACTGCCCAGTCATTGCCGATGACGCGCAAATGCGCGAATGAAGGAAGCTAGTCCTCCTGGCTATCCTCGTCGTTCGCGGTGGGCGTCTGCGGAGTCTCGTCATCTTCTCCCGGCGGTGAAGCCCTATGTCTCGGAACGTGCTTGTTCTCTGAGTTCACAGATCCGCCCGGTCGAATATCAACATCGCGCCGGCGCTTCTGTTTCGAGTGGGTTCGCAGATAGCTCTCGATCGCCTCTCCTATGGCATCCGCGAGCGACTCATCCGTCTCACCGTTTAGCTGTTCAACCTCGGGGAAACTTCCATCTTGGGGCGCAGCCCCCATGACCCGATCCCAGTCAACCGTATCTGTATCTTCAGCAGTTCGGAGAACATCAACCCCGTCCTCGTCTGCGACAAACTCCCCGTCAGTCGGCCCGGAAGCGATCGCATCAAAATGCTTCTCAAGAGCCATCACGGTACTTTGTAGATCGTGGTTGTGTTCCACTAGCTCATTTACTTGTCCAGTCTCCTCATCCGCGCCGCGTTCGAGGTCACCGACAGGAAGCGAAAGTTCGGCCATTTCGGACAGGCGACGAATGAGCGCAGACGACGCCCGAGGAAATGTGGTCCCCGACATGTAGTAGGGCACCGTGGCAAGCAAGCTGACACCGGAGCGCCCGGTACGCGAGAGCTTGAACTGCAGGTACGAGGTGTAAGGGGAGGGGAACTGGGCGATGCCTGCCATTAGGGGTTGGTCCGGCACCAGGTCGGCCTCAGTACTCTGGACGTGAACGGTCGACGGACGTGTATGAGGAACTGCTGCGGGTAGTCCGTGCAGAGTGAAAACCGCCTCGACTCCCGCGTCATCGGCAATCTGACGGATCGCCTCAGTAAACGTCTTCCACTTCGCGTCCGGTTCCGGACCGTGCAACAACAGAACCGGCTGCCCCTGGTCATCATGGATCAGGTCAATCGCGATCTCAGGTTCACTGACATCGGTGGTTACCCAGTCTTCGACCTGCATTGTCGGCCGATGGGACCGGTAGTCGACCAACTCATCGGAATCAAAGGTCGCGACTCGCTGAACATTCAGTGTCTTCAGCAGTTGTTCCACCGCGAGCGCGCCAGCGGCCCCCGCGTCAAGTGAACCGTCCAGATGGGCGACAAGAATTGGGGCCCTGGCCTCACGGGCTGGTCCCGGTGTAAACAGATCTTCGGGTCTTACCATCGCGCACCTCCTTGCGGACTCCACTGATCTTCTAACCGTATCCATCCGTCGCAAGAAGATCGAGAGAAGCAGAGCGAATTGAGCCAGCAGGGAACAATGAAGAATCAAACCTTCTTGCAGCGAGGATGACCTCGTCCCCCGAATAGGGAATAATGGATTGCTTGGAAAATCCAGCTTGGGAAAGGTCGGCGTGAATGAGTGAGTCCCCGCAGGATTTCGAGGCCGATATCGCCAGGGAGCAACGTTTCGTTGATCAGGCATACGAAGTACTTGAACGCCTGCGTACGGAGTATCGACGCTCCCAGCGCGAAGTCGAGTCGCAGGGCGGCTACGGAACTCCCCAGGCACGGACGGAAAGAGACGCAAAGGCAGCCCACTTCGGGGATCAGGCATCGCGTCTAGAGCAGATTGAGGATCGACTGGTCTTTGGTCGCATCGACATGAATGACCGGTCCAGTCACTACATCGGGCGGGCGGGGCTTCCCGATTCTGATGGCGGACGACTGCTGGTCGATTGGCGTGCCCCGGCAGCTCGACCCTTCTATCAGGCAACAGCCGCGGAACCGGGAGACGTTGTTCGAAGGCGTCACATAGCCACCCACCTCCGCAAGGTTCGAGGGATCGAAGACGACGTTCTCGATGCCCAGGCCGCGGCGGGACAAGGATTGCAGTTCCAAGGCGAGGGCGCCCTAATGTCGGCTCTCGCTTCGGCCCGTGACGGGCGAATGAGTGACATTGTTGCGACCATTCAGGCAGAGCAAGATTCCATCATCCGAGCAGACGGAAACGGGATCATGGTTGTTCAGGGAGGACCGGGAACTGGAAAGACCGCTGTCGCCCTCCACCGTGCCGCCTACCTGCTCTACACCCATAGAGAGCGCCTGGAGCGCTCCGGGGTTCTGGTTGTAGGGCCTTCACGGGTTTTCCTCCGCTATATCGAACAGGTTCTACCTTCGCTGGGTGAGGCAGGCGTTGTTTCCGTGACCATGGGGTCACTGGTGCCGGGAATAAGCACAGACATCACAGACACCTCCGAAGTTGCCCATGCTAAGGGCAAGATTGAATGGACCCAGACCCTTCGAGCGGCCGTGCGTGACCTACAACGTATTCCCGCCGAAACCAAGCACTTCACCATCGATGGACGCGAAGCACATCTGAGCCCACAGATGGTCCGTGACGCGAGAACTAGGGCGCGCAGAACCGGTCGGCCCCACAATGTTGCCCGCGATGGTTTCGCGCTGGAGCTAGTCGATGCACTCTCTAAGCAGTTGGCCGGGAGCGATGCGGACCCCGAAACACTCGATTGGTGGAGGGAATCCGTCAGGGGCGAACGTGACATCAGACGAGAGATAAATCTCTGTTGGATGCCGACCAGTGCCATCGGCCTGCTCCGTCGTCTGTACTCACATCCAGAAACCCTTCGCCGGGTTGCAAGAGGTCTAACTCCGTCGGACATTGAACTGGTCTCTCGTTCGTCGGACTCCCCGATCACTATCTCTGACGTGCCCCTTTTGGACGAGCTTGAGGAACTACTCGGCACTTCAGAAGCCATCGCAAACTCAGAGTCGACTGCCCAGAGCAGGCGCGAGGAAGAAGAGTTAGAGCGGGTCAGGACTGCGATGGAGGGCCAGCATCTGGGCGGCGGAATCGTGAGCGCTGAAATGCTAGCTCAGCATGTACGAGGACCGAGAGAATGGGCTCCGCTGGCAGAACGTGCGCTAGCTGATCGCACCTGGAGCTATGGACACATTGTCGTTGACGAGGCACAAGACCTCACCCCCATGGCATGGCACACGCTATTGCGCCGCTGCCCCTCCCGATCATTCACAGTTGTTGGAGACCTTGACCAGGCGCGCGGACACCACCGGCCTTCTTCCTGGTATCAGGCACTGGGACCTGCCGCCCGAGGCCTGTCAGAAGAGTTCGTTCTCACTATCTCCTACCGCACGCCTGAGACCATCACACGGGTAGCACAGTCCGTGATGGAAGAACTCGGTCATCCGGTGCTGTTCCCACTGACCTCCGCGCGAGACGTACCCGATGCCCTGGCGGACACCCATATTGAGGTTCACTCCGCCTCCGAGCGTCCTTCCGATGATCTCCTCTGGGAGGCGGTACAGCGCGTGGTGGACGAGGAAATAGAAAAGCTGGACCTTGAGGTCGGACCCGGAAGCGGCCGAATTGGCGTCCTGGTCTCCGACGAACGCGGGCGGATGTGGGCAGCCGACTCTAAGGGCGACACCGCTCTCGACCAGCGCGTCAGTTTGCTTCGCGTTGTCGGGGCTAAGGGCCTGGAGTTTGATGTAACAGTCATTGTCGAGCCCGACGAGATTGCGGCGGGCGGCGCGGGAGACCTATTTGTGGCTATGACGCGTTCAACAAGACGTCTGCACTCCGTCAGAACTAGAGACCTGCCAGCGGCTTGGAAGCGGGCCCTCGACTCCACCAGGTGAAACCAGGCGACGCGAAAACCCCAAAAGAAGGAACATTGGGCCGTGACCAACGTACTTTTGCTTGAGAACCCACACCAGATTGCCTCCGAGATCCTTGAGTCGGCAGGACTTAATGTCCGCGTAGTCAAGGGCGGCCTAGACGAGAACGAACTTATCGATGCTCTCGATGGGGTCCAGATCCTCGGTATCCGATCAAAGACGGAAGTGACGACCAAAGTCTTAGCGCACAGTCCGTCTTTGGAGGCGATCGGGGCGTTTTGCATCGGCACCAACCAGGTAGCCCTTGGGGCAGCTGCTGAGCGAGGAGTACCCGTCTTCAACGCCCCGTATGCCAACACACGATCTGTCGTTGAGCTGGCAGTTGGCGAAATCATTGCCCTCACCCGTCGTCTCACGGTCAAGAACTCGAAACTGCACAAAGGGCGGTGGGACAAGACGGCGGCCAATGCACACGAGGTTCGGGGACGCACCTTAGGCATCCTTGGGTACGGAAACATCGGTACGCAGCTCTCGGTCCTTGCCGAAGCCATGGGCATGCGAGTGCTCTTCTTCGACATTGAGGAAAAGCTCGCGCTGGGTAATGCTGAGAAGGCCTCGTCCATGGCTGACATGCTGCGAAGAAGCGACGTGGTCTCAATTCACGTCAATGGGAATCCCGCCAACAAGAACCTGATCGGCGCCGAGGAACTGGCGACGATGAAACCCGGTTCCGTTCTGGTCAACCTGTCCCGGGGTTTCGTGGTGGATCAGGTTGCCCTAAAGGAAGCACTCGACTCAGGTCACCTTATCGGCGCGGCAGTGGATGTCTTTCCAGAGGAACCAAAGGAGACGGGAGACCCATTTGACTCTGAGCTTCAGGGAATGGACAACGTCATTCTTACTCCGCACATCGGGGGTTCCACCATTGAGGCGCAACACGATATCGGAGCTTTTGTCGCGCAGAAGCTCATTGACTATCTGACTCTTGGCAACACGTCAATGGCCGTGAACGTGCCGAACCTGTCGCTTCCGGTCACTCCCTCTTCCGCTGCCCGTCTCACATTCATGCACCACAACATTCCCGGCGTGATGGCTCATCTGAACGAAGCATTAGCATCAACGCACATCAATGTTGAGGGGCAGGGCCTAGCGACGATGGGCTCACTAGGTTACGCGATAACAGATGTGTCCACTCCATTGCCCCCTCTAGTTCTGGAACGGCTTAAGCTCTCAAACGCAAATGTCTCGGCTCGGTGCCTGAACCTGCAAATGTGACGAAGACGCACCCTAGACTGAGACCGGCAAGCTTTGACGGCGAGGGAGTGGGCAACGATGTCGCTAACTGACGAACTTAGGACCGAGTACGCACCGGGGGTTCCATATCGGACCGATTCTGGCGACCGGCGCCTTATTGATCTGTTATTCGACTCGGCAAAGCTTTACCCGAAGCGGGTTGCGCTCGATTTCCTGGCGCAACAAACCTCGTACGAGGACCTCGTACAACAGGTATTTAAAGCAGCAACGGTACTAAGCGAGGCCGGGGTCAAGCCTGGCGATCGCGTGGCGCTCGTAATGCCTAACTGCCCTCAACATATCGTTGCCCTGTTCGCTACGACCCTGATCGGTGGAATCGTTGTTGAGCACAATCCTCTCGCGCCGGCAGAGGAACTGCGACACGAGTTTGAACGGCACGGGGCGAACGTGGTTGTTGCCTGGGAGAAGGCCATAACGAATATGGACTTCCTGGACGCTAGCAAACGCGTCTACGGGGTAAATCTGGCCCACGATCTCTCGGCCACCAGCCGCGCTCTACTGAAGATTCCTCTCAAGTCCATTCGCGAGCGGAAGAACCAACTCGGAGCTAAGGTTCCAAAAACGGTTGTTTCATGGAACAAGACCGTAAGCAACGCGAAGCCTTGGAATGGCACTTGCCCCTCAGCTGCTGACCAGGTCGCGTTGCTTATTCACACAGGCGGAACCACCGGGGTTCCGAAGGCAGTGGCCCTGACCCACAAGAATCTCTGCTCAAACGTGTATCAGTCGGTCGCCTGGGTTCCTCCGCTTCACGAGGGCGCCGAGGTGTTCTACTCAGTGCTTCCCTATTTCCATGCATTCGGCCTCACGATCTCACTACTCGCTGGTCTACGCCTTGCAGCTACAATCGCTGTCTTCCCTAAGTTCGATCCGTCCCAGATACTGCTGTCACAGCGACGTCTACCCTGTACTTTCTTCTTGGGAGTACCTCCAATGTTCGATCGTCTTCTTGCCGAGCTAGAGAACATTCCCGTAGACATGACTTCGATGACGTTCTCGCTGTCCGGGGCGATGCCTCTTAGCCAGGAACTGATGGAGCGTTGGGAGCAAGCGACCGGTGGCCTAATGATCGAGGGCTATGGGATGAGTGAGGCGTCTCCGATTTTGCTCGGCTCACCCGTCTCACCTCTCAAAAGGGCCGGTGCTCTGGGAGTCCCCTTCCCCTCGACCGAGGTGCGAATTGTCGATCCCGAAAACACCGAGGTGGATGTCCCCGCAGGTGAAATTGGTGAGCTTCTGGCACGAGGACCGCAGGTTTTTGGAGGCTATTGGGAGAATTCTGAAGAGACAGCCGAAGTCCTCAAGGATGGCTGGCTTCACACCGGCGACCTGGTCCAGATTCGTGACGGCTTTATCTACATGGCAGACCGTCGCAAAGAGCTAATTATCTCCGGGGGCTTCAACATCTACCCCAGCCAGGTAGAGGACGCCGTTCGATCTATGCCAGGCATTGAAGACGTTGCCGTGGTCGGAATGCCGAGCGGAAAGAATTCGGGCGAGGACGTTGTCGCCGCTCTGGTTCTTGAGGCCGGCGCCTCGATTTCGCTTGCCGACGTTCGCGAGTGGGCCGAGAAGTCTCTGGCACACTACGCTCTTCCCAGGCAGATTGTCGTCGTTCAAGAGCTTCCGAAGTCCCAGATAGGTAAAGTCATGAGACGCCGTGTCCAGCGGCAAATCAGCGACATTCAGGACGGCATGAAGGTCGGTCTGGCTGCGGTGGCGGAACAGGTTTCTGATCTGGCGGAACGGGCAGGACAAGCCACGACGGCAGCAAAGGAATCTCTTGCGAGCGCGGCAGCCGCCACCTCGGACATTGCCTCTGGGCTTGGATCGAAGGCCACCGAGTTCATCAAGCAGGCCTCGGCCGGCACGGATGACTCGGACCTCATTGAGGAACATGAGTCTGAGGTAACCAGCGAGCAGCGTGAAGAAACGACGGAGATTGAGCACTCTACGGACGCAGACTAGTTCAACAGCGACCGAGTCCAGCGCAGAAGAACAAACCCGGGCCAGAACTGTAGCAAACCGGCAGAAAGCCAAACTAGCTTCAGACCGGGTCCAGCGCAGAAGAACGAACCGGGCCAGAACAGCGGTAAAGCCGCCAAAAGAGCGGACTCGGCCCGAAACCAGCAGGTCCGGTAAAGGACAGACTGGTTCACACGGTAGCTGTCACCACCGGAAGAAGTCTCACGACTTCTAGCCTGCCGTGGAATCCTCCCGGGTCTGATCTGCGCGAAGCTCAGCGATTGCCAGATCAAAATCATCGAGGGACTGGAATGACGAGTAAACCGACGCAAAGCGCAGATAGGCGACCTCGTCGAGCTGACGAAGAAACGGCAGGATAGCTTTGCCAACCTCGTCAGCCGAGACGGTAGCCTGTCCGGTGGCTCTTAGGGCATCCTCGACCTGATGAGCGAGATATGCCAGTTCCCGTTCCGAGACCGGGCGCCCCTGACAGGCTTTGCGAACTCCGGTGGTGATCTTGTCTCGTGAGAATGGCTCGACTACACCAGATCGTTTCTCGACCGAGAAGCTCGCAGTCTCAGTAGTTGTGAAGCGCCCATGGCACTCACTGCATTCACGACGACGGCGGATAGTGGTGCCGTCGTCGGTAACACGGGTGTCGACTACACGAGTGTCGTCATGCTGACAAAAGGGGCAGCGCAAGGTTTCCTCCCAAATACCGGGTAAGGAAACCGTAGTCCGACTTGGCGCTAACTCAAAGTGGAGGCTGAATCCGCAAAGCAAACCTGGCCAAGTACCAACCGAACACTGGTCCAAGGAAGAGGCTGAATCCGCACAACACACCCGGTCAAATACCAACCGGATACTGGTCCAAGGAAGAGGTTGAGTCCGCTCAACAAACCCGGTGAAATAGCAATCGGTACGAACCCAAAAAGAAAACGAATCAGACAAAACAGACGCGGTGAAATACGAAGCTGACTCCGGTCCAAAGAAGAAAGCGGATGCCGGTTCTAAGAAAAAGGCGAATCCCACCAAACCAGCGCGGCGAACCCCAAGCCTCAGTCGACGGGAACCAAGAGTTCTTGCCCGGGAATCAGCGTTGCGTCAACCAGTCCGTTTAGCATCCGGATGTCCTCGACAACATCCTCCAGTCCGCGACCGGAGTTCAGGGAAGCGGCAACTCCCCAGAGCGAGTCACCCGAGGCCACAGTATGGGTCCAGGTGTCCCCCTGATAGGTTCCCGGATTCAAAGCCGATCCGAGACCCACTCCCCCTCCGACTGCAAGCATGACTCCAGCCGTCCAACCGAGAACTTTCGCGTAGGTCGGAACCCGCGTGACGTAGCGAACCGAAGCAGTTTGTGGTTCCGATTGAGGAGACTTATGAGGGCTTCGCAAAGTCTGAGAAGCCGGATGACGACGGATAGCTTTCTCAAGTTCCATTCGATCACTCTGGGAAAGATGCGCGGACCTCGACTCTGCCCGCACCCTGCGATCTCGGGCTTCAGCGATATCAATTACCGGAGCCAAGCGCTGACGCTCTCTGTCGGCGGTGCCGATATTGGAATCAATTCCCACGTATGCCGTTACCGCACTCATTGTTCTACCTCCACTGCCCAAGGCCAATCGGCCCAGAGAATGCACTACCCTTTGATCTAGTCGAACATCTGTTCGTCGAACACTTGTACGATAACACCGGGGTCCGACAAAATGAAGACTCGCTCGAACATATGTTTGATTACGGCGTACTTTCGCCTACGCTTCAAGGAGAGGTAGCGGAAGACCGGAGGGACGACAATGACTGAAACCACGCGGATCACGCCCCGTCAGAGTCAGATATTGGACGTTGTCCAAGACAACATTGAGAAATACGGATACCCGCCGTCAGTTCGTGAAATTGGTGAGCGTGTCGGGCTGGCCTCACCCTCGACAGTCAAACACCACCTTGATGCACTCGAAAAATTGGGGTTATTGGAGCGCGTCGCAGGGCGACCTCGCGCACTACGCTCCACTGAACACTCCCCGCAACCTGATAGTCAGGCCGCGACACCGATTGAGATTCCGGTCTCCCACGCAGAGGGAGACGCATCCGATGTGCCTCTAGTGGGACGTATCGCGGCAGGCGCGCCAATCACCGCGGAGCAGAACGTAGAGGATGTGTTTTCTCTGCCTACCAGACTGACCGGAACCGGCCAGTTATTTGTGCTTGAAGTTCATGGCGACTCGATGGTTGAGGCAGCGATCTGCGACGGTGATTTTGTCGTGGTGCGCGCGCAGAGAACCGCCAACAACGGCGAGATTGTCGCGGCAATGATTGAAGACGAGGCAACTGTGAAGGTTTGGTCACTCACCTCGGACGGCGCCTGGCTTCTGCCTCGTAATGAGGACTATCAGCCAATTCCAGCCGAACACGCAGTCATCTTGGGCCGCGTTGTCACCGTGGTGCGCGCGCTCTAGCTCGCCTAAAGGTCAACGTGCGTATTTGCGGGAACATTTCGCCGATCCGTCGTACGCATCTCCAATCAGATAAGGCGCCGACACGCCGCAAAAAAACACCGTAGAAGTCCCCGGTCTGATTGGAAGTTCAGTTCTGAGCTAGAACCCCAGTGATCTCGCAGCCTGCCTGATCTGGTCGGCACACTTACGCAACCCTCGTAGTTCCTCAACGCTCAGCGGCGGCTCCAAGATACGTCCTGCACCCTCACGTCCGACAACGGTCGGAACCGCCATACACACGTCCGAGATACCGTTCCAGTCATCAAGGTACGTCGACACAGTCATAACCCTGTGCTCATCGCGCAATACGGAACCAGCAATGTAGTTCGAGGCCACTCCAATCGCGTAGTTTGTTGCACCCTTCCCTTCGATGATGTTGTAGGCCGAGTTGATCACGTCCTGGGCAATATCGTTCTTTAGTTCAGGGTCAAAAATACGGCCGGTTAGTGTGGGTCCCCACTGGTCGACCGGAACGTTCCCGATTTCAGCACTGGACCAGAGCGCCACCTGGGAGTCGCCATGTTCTCCGGCAATCATCGCGTGAATTGACTTCGATGAGACCCCGGTCTCACGGGAAATAAGGTAGCGGAACCTTGAACTGTCAAGGACTGTTCCCGAGCCAAACACGTGGCCCGAGGGCCGACCCATGATCTGAATCGCCGCGTACGTCACGACGTCAACCGGGTTGGTAACGAACATATAGATAGCATCGGGGGCGGCAGCCATCAGCTCTGGAATAACGGTTTTCATCAGACCGACCGTGGACTCGGCTAGCTCCATGCGGGTCTGTCCTGGCTTCTGTTTTGCGCCCGCGGTCACAATGACCATGTCAGAACCCTGCAGGATGTTTATGTCGTCCGAGCCCTCAACAGCTCCGACCGGCATGAACTGGATACCGTGCGCAATGTCGAGCCCCTCGGCACGTACCTTCGGTCCGTTAATGTCGTAGAGAGCAATGGATCGGGCTACCCCGCTTATCGCTGCTGAGTACGCAACAGCGGTACCAACGGCACCCGCACCGACCACGGAGAGCTTTGAAGGGCGCCCCTGCGCCAAGATTGTCGGAGTATCCGAGGTCTTTGCATCGTCGCTGGACAATTTGTTCTCCTATTGCTGGTGCACCTGTGTTATTGCTCAAAATCAAATCTACTAGTCTGACGTGACGGAGTCAGCGAGTACCTCTCCGTCACGCAGAGCGGATGCTGCTGCCTCAAGCGCCGCCGCGAGATCTGGATCAACGCGAGCGACCAGATGGGTTCCTCGCTCGCTCCACTCCTCGCTCATCACCTCACCGGTCTCGTGTGCGGCGCTGACCAAACGGGAATCCGAGAAAGGAACAACTAGGTCAACCTGAGCTTGAGGTCTGGGAAGGCGGGCGGCGATAACTTCCTGCAGTTTTTCGATTCCTTCCCCAGTGTGAGCCGAGATTTCAATGGCCTCCGGAAAGGTGGCTCGGAGCATCGCGCGGGCCTCTGGCTTTGCCAGATCAACCTTATTAAGGACGATTACCTCTGCAGAAGGCCTGTATCCCTCAATCTCTGCCAAAACCTGTCGCACCGCCTGCACCTGAGACACGGGATCAGGGTGCGCGGCATCGACTACGTGCAAAACCACGTCAGACTCACCGATCTCTTCGAGTGTTGACCGGAAAGCCTCGACCAGTTGAGTCGGAAGATTTCGAACGAAACCGACAGTGTCCGTGAGGGTGTACTGTCTTCCGTCGGGCGTGGTTGTCCGACGGACCGTGGGGTCCAAGGTGGCGAACAACGCGTCCTGCACCAGGATTCCCGCCCCGGTTAGCGCGTTGAGAAGCGTCGATTTTCCAGCATTTGTATAACCGGCAATAGCAACGGATGGCACCCCTCCCTTGCGCCTGCCAGAACGCTGCGTTTTACGCGCTGGGGCCATCTGGCGGATCTGCTGGCGCAGCTTGGCCATCCGAGTGCGGATACGGCGCCGGTCCAGTTCGATCTTTGTCTCGCCGGGTCCGCGGGAACCGATTCCCTCGCCTCCGGCGACTCGGCCACCAGCCTGACGGGACATTGACTCACCCCAGCCACGAAGCCTGGGTAGCAAATACTCAAGCTGGGCCAGCTCGACCTGTGCTTTGCCCTCGCGGGATTTTGCGTGCTGGGCAAAGATATCGAGGATCAGGGCCGTCCGATCAACGACCTTAACCCGCACGACATCCTCAAGCGCGCGCCGTTGCGAGGGTGCAAGGTCAGAGTCGACGACCACCGTATCGGCACCCATTTCCGCAACCAACTCGCGCAATTCTTCGGCTTTTCCTCGACCTAGATACGTTGCTGGATCGGGGTTCATTCGCCGCTGGATTAGCGATGCTAATACCTCGGACCCCGCCGTCTCTGCGAGGGCCGCCAATTCGGCAACCGAGTTCTCGGCCTCAGCCAAGGTCTGGTCGGTTCGCAAACCCACTAAGACGACACGTTCGAGGCGCACCTTGCGGTACTCAACCTCGGAGACATCTTCGAGTTCTGTAGAGAATGAGGTTCCGCGCCCAGTCGCCCGACGCTCTTCCCATTCCTCGCTCATCTCCGGCGAGGAATCATCTTCTGTCTCGCCGGACTGCAGGGCCTGTGCACCGCGCGCCAGTACCCGCGCAGCAACTTCTTCAGCTCGCTGCAGGTTGGCTTCCCGCTGTTCTTCCAAAGTCAGTTCTTCTGGCACAAGTCCTCTTTCATCTGTCCTCGGTTCCAGCTTACCGCCCGGGCAACTACGCTACTTAGGGTGAGCAGTCATTACTTCACCAGCAACGAGATCGCGCGTGAGTCCGAGTTGCGGCCGGTGCGCGTCGCGATCCAGGGCCTATCCCTTCAAATGGTCACTGCCGACCAGGTCTTTTCTTCGTCCGGCCTGGATATTGGGACGAGAGTTCTTCTAGAAGCAGTCCCGTCTCCCCCGCCGACTGGAACGTTCCTTGACCTAGGGTGCGGTTGGGGGCCCATTGCGGCCGTTCTAGCAACGAAGTCTCCGGGCGCGCAGATTTGGGCAGTGGATGTCAACGAACGAGCGCTCAACCTAACTGCCAGGAACGCCGCTAATCTCGACCTTGGCAATATCAAGACCATGACCGAGCCAGAGGCCTTGAAACGACAGGCGTCCTCAAATACAACATTCGACCTTATCTGGTCCAATCCGCCCGTACGGATCGGGAAAAAGCCCTTGCAGGAGTTGCTGCTTCGCTGGCTCTCTCACCTCTCTGAGACGGGTATCGCATACCTGGTTATCGGAAAGAACCTCGGCGCCGACTCAATGGCCCGTTGGCTTGACAGTCAGGACTTCGTCACCAGCCGCGTCGCGTCAAAGAGGGGTTTCCGCGTTCTGAGCGTTCAGAAGAACCTCAAGAGCAAGCTGTAACGAGACCGGGTCTACCCCATCGATCCAAGTTATCCGGGGGTCCGCCCGGAACCATTTGATCTGACGCTTCGCTAACTGCGTTGTCGCAAGTGTTATCGACTCGCGCGCCTCTTTCTCGCTGATCTGTCCCTCTAGCATCGCGAGAACCTGGGAGTACCCGGTTGCTCTTGCAGCCGTCTTGGATTCGCCAAGTCCGATCTCTCTGAGCCGGGAGACTTCCTCGACCAGACCCTCATCAAACATTGCCGCAGTCCGAAGACTAATCCGCTGTTCAAGCTCTTTCGCATCGCGACGAATCCCAATTTGGACGGCAGGTGAGACATACCGCCGCTTGGGCAGCGTCGCTGAGAAGGGTTCGCCCGTCACCTCAATAACTTCGAGTGCACGGACGATACGCCTTCCGTTTCTCGGATTGATACTGCGAGCTGCTTCAGGATCAGACTCCGACAGTTCCCGGTGCAGCGTTTCTGGGCCGTAGCGAGTCAAGCGCTCTTCGAGTCTTTCGCGGATTGCCGGGTCTGTGGGTGGAAAGTGCATCTCGTCCAGTAGAGCCCTGACATAGAGACCCGATCCTCCAACTACAAGGGGAAGCTTGTTGGAGCGCTGGATGGTTGCAACGTCTGCACGCGCGTCCTTTTGATACTTTGCTACCGAAGCCTCGTCCATAATGTCTAGAACGTCTATCTGATGGTGGATGATCCCTCGGCGCTCCGCAAGAGGCAGCTTCGCGGTTCCGACGTCCATTCCGCGATACAGCTGCATGGCGTCGGCGCCAACGATCTCGACCGCCTCGGGGCCGCTGATTGTGAGGTGTGCCGCGTACAGCTCGGCCAAGTCGAGAGCAAAGTCAGACTTACCGCTGGCAGTGGGTCCCACTACCGCCAGAATCATTGCGCTCTACCTGACGCGAAGGGTTGGGATTCCCAACCCTACTCTGGTGTCTTCTTCGGGAGCGCTCTGACGTGTCTGCCAAGCATCTCCCGCCCGAGTTCTTCTCACGCTGTATAGTCCGCCCGTCTCAAGCCCGGAGTCGGCCAATAGATGATGTGGCGCGCCGTGAGTGGCACGAACCGAGACCATGTCACCGGGGCGAGGTTCGACGCTCCCCTCAGGAACTGCAAAGTGAACCAAACGGTTGTCTCTGGATCGTCCTGAAAGTCGTCGCGTGAATCCGTCCTTGCGTCCCTCGCCCTCGGCAACCAGAACTTCCAGTTCCCTGCCCACCAGGGCCTCGTTCTCTTCCGTCGAGATTCGGTTCTGTAGGTCGATTAGGCGCGAGTATCGCTCGGCCATCACGTCGTCTGGAATCATGTCTGTGCGGCCAGCAGCAGGAGTTCCCGGTCGAGGCGAGTACTGGAACGTGAATGCGGAGGCAAAGCGTGACTGCTCAACCACCTCTAGCGTCTGCTCGAAGTCTTCATCCGTCTCACCTGGGAATCCGACAATGATGTCGGTGGTGATCGCTGCATCTGGGATCGCATCGCGGACGCGCTCTAGAATCCCCTCGAAGCGAGAGCGGCGGTATGAGCGACGCATTTCCTTTAGGACTCGGTCAGAGCCGCTTTGTAAGGGCATGTGAAGGCTCGGCATAACCGTAGGAGTCTCGGCCATTGCGACGATAACGTCATCCGTGAAAGACGCGGGGTGGGGCGAGGTAAACCTGAGTCGTTCCAAGCCTTGAACCTGGCCGACTTTACGAAGTAGCGAAGCGAACGCCTTACGGTCTCGGAACGAGGCTCCATATGAGTTTACGTTCTGCCCCAACAGGGTCACCTCGATAGCGCCCTCACTTACCACTGCGCCGACCTCGTCAAGTATCTCTTCAGGCATGCGGTCGCGCTCGCGTCCGCGCAGACGAGGGACGATGCAGAAGGTACAGGTGTTATTACAACCGACCGAGATTGAGACCCAGGCTGCGTATGAGGACTCCCTCGCCGAGGGAAGAGTGGAAGGAAAGACCTTGAGCGATTCCTCAATTTCTACTGCGGCTTCACTGTTGTGCTGGGCCCGCTTCAGAAGTGCCGGGAGCACGTCGATATTGTGAGTTCCAAACACAGCGTCAACCCACGGAGCACGCTGAACGATTCCATCTCGCATCTGTTGGGCGAGGCAACCGCCGACGGCAATCTGCATCCCGGGCCGATCACGCTTGACTGAGGCGAGTTGGCCCAGATTGCCAAAGAGTTTGTTCGCGGCATTCTCACGCACCGAACAGGTGTTGATGACGACGACGTCTGCTCCGCTGTCGCCCGCTTCAGTTGCCCTCGCGGCTGCTTCGGGGACAAGCTCTACGGGAACGAGTCCCATGTCTTGAAGCAGACCTGCCATCCGTTCGGAGTCGTGCAGATTCATCTGGCATCCGAGCGTTCGAACCGAGTACGTGCGCGGCAGTGCCGGGACGTCAAGTAACTGAGTTTCCATCGGCTGAAAGCCTACTTCGCTTGCCGCGCGGGTCCAACTGAGAGCGTCCAATCCCACGTCATGCCGGACCTGATTGAGTGAGGTGCCACGTCTAGTTCTCCCGGAATGTTCTCAACAATTCAGCGCTAAGGGCCAACGCCGCGTCCACCGACTGCGCCCTTACTTGTTCACGGGATCCCTCAAACCTGTGTTTCGAGACTACTTCAATGGACTCTTCATGTGTCCGGTCTTCGAGACTCGTCAGCACTGCCGCAACATAGACCAGGCCCTGTGGCCCCTCTTCGCTATCTCCCGGTCCCGCGACACCGGTTGTAGAGAGTCCGAGCGAGGCGTCCATCAGTCTTGCCACACCCAGCGCCATCTGCAGTGCGACCTCCGCCTGCACCGGACCACCATTGTCCAGAAGCCGCTGTTCAACTCCCAGGATCGAATGCTTAATGTCGGTGGCGTATGAAATAACCCCGCCCCTGAATACGCTAGAACTGCCCGGAATATCAACTACTGCCGAACTCAGCAACCCTCCCGTCAATGACTCTGCGGTCGCAAGTGTGAGGCCGGAGTCCCGGAGTCGCGAGAGTAGCTCGTCTGCGGATGAAAGCGGGGCAGGAACTGAGAACGCTGTCGTCATCGGGGCTGATGTAGTGCCAGGCGCCTCGGCGTTCACACTAGAGTCCTCCCAAATCCGAGTAGTAGCCTTTGGAGCCGCTACACGCGTTGTCTCTTCCATATCACCAGACCTGCTCATCGCGCTCCTCGCTATCAGATTCTTCAATGAGCCTAGCCAGTACCGCCATTACGACCGACTGGTTGAAACCTCGACGTTGCAGGAAGCTCGCGGTTCTCCGTCTCCACTTCTCTCGCTGGTCCCAATCGTCAGGGACGAGGTGAGTCTTGCGTCTGGCAGCGTTAAGGGCCCTGTCAAACTCTTCCCTAGAATCGATCTGGAGAACTAGCGGCTCCCAGATATCCTTCGATATTCCTCGCTTCTTCATCTGTTCCGTGAGTCCCCGACGACCGAGATTTGAATACTGTCGAGACAGTATCTCCGCAAATCTTTGGTCATCGAGGTACTTTTGCTCAATAAGTCGATCAAGCGCTGACTCAATATCGGAAGGATCAAAACCTCGCGCATTAAGCTTCTGTTGCAGCTCAAACCTTGAGTGCTCCCTCATGCCGAGGAGTCTTACGGCGCCGTCGTAAGCGCTACCTTTCGGAGGTTCCTTGCTCCGAAAACCATCCCGGTTAGATTCCCTCGCGTTATCCTTAGTGGACATGGGGCCGTTTCCCGGTAGCCCCCGAGAACTCGACTCGGAATTCCTTGCCCTCTGCGGTCGTGGACATGTCACTCCCCTCGTTTTGCTTCGAGGCTAGAGACTAGAGTTCGGGTCCAGCTAACTCGCTATCAGCTTCAACCTGGGATGCTTCAGCTTCAGCCACAGGATCACCCAATCCCATCTCAGCAAGGATCTTGTTTTCAATCTCATCAGCCAGGTCGGGATTATCCGTCAGGAATTGCCGAACGTTCTCTTTGCCCTGGCCCAGTTGATCCTTGTCGTAGGTGAACCACGATCCCGACTTACGGATGATGCCACTTTCTACACCCATGTCAATGATCGAACCCTCACGAGAGATTCCCTTGCCATAGACGATGTCGAACTCGGCCTGCTTGAACGGTGGTGCCATCTTGTTCTTTACGATCTTGGCCCGGGTGCGGTTCCCGACCGGAGCCCCGGCTTCCTTCAGTGTCTCAATGCGACGGACATCGATGCGTACTGAGGAATAGAACTTGAGGGCCTTGCCACCCGTCGTCGTTTCTGGGGAACCGAAGAAAACGCCAATCTTCTCACGGAGCTGGTTGATGAAGATAGCAGTGGTTCCCGTTGCAGAAAGTGCGCCCGTAATTTTTCGTAATGCCTGGCTCATCAGTCTTGCCTGAAGACCAACGTGAGAATCGCCCATCTCTCCTTCGATCTCAGCCTTGGGCACCAGTGCGGCCACGGAGTCAATGACAATAATGTCAATGCCGCCCGAGCGAATCAGCATGTCGGTGATTTCAAGTGCCTGTTCGCCCGTGTCCGGCTGAGAGACTAGAAGTGAGTCCGTATCGACCCCGAGAGCCTTTGCGTACTCCGGATCCAGAGCATGCTCCGCATCAATGAAGGCAGCATTACCGCCGGCTCTTTGTGCGCTGGCAACCGCGTGAAGGGCAACCGTTGTCTTACCGGAGGACTCCGGCCCGTAAATTTCGATCACACGACCGCGAGGAAGTCCGCCTATCCCAAGGGCGATGTCCAAAGCAAGAGAACCTGTCGGAATGACCTTGACCGGCGGACGAGTATCGTCCCCAAGTCGCATCACCGATCCTTTGCCAAACTGTCGGTCAATCTGGCTCAACGCAAGTTCAAGGGCTTTATCCCTATCTCCAGCTACGCCTACCTCAGACTTACCCGTGCTGACTTTAGCCATCGCTACTCCTTGTGTCAGGCGGCCTCTCCGGCCGTTAATCTAAGCTGGTCAGTTTTTCGCATGTCCTCTCCGGACTGCGAAAGCAACCGTATGCCCGACCACCGACATTTGGCCTCCCGCCCATTCCACGTCTGTGAATTGAATGAGAAGCGGTTACATGTTGATAACCATACTCGAACATCCGTTCGATTGGTTACGACACGCAGTGGCGAAAAGGCCCCTGTCAGAAAACTCGCATGCGCATACTCCGTCAGCAAACTTTAGTTTTCCAATCAGATCGGGGCGTCTTCGTGCCGCAGAATACGGCGTGTCGTGCCCCGATCTGATTGGAAACCCGAGAGAGGGCGCGTTTCTCAGGAATGCTTTTTCTTTGGGCGACGATGAATCCACCGGGCTTCCTCGCCCGCACCGACCTCGACAATTAGTGCTTCCCACACCTCATCAGGCTTGATACCCCGAGCGAGCGCTTCACCCGGAGTTCCACCAAGGCCCGAGATATGGAGATCCTGGACAAGAGAATGCCCTAGAGTCGGCCCGAAGACCTGCTCTAGGGCTTCCCAAAACTCAGACTCAGTCATGGGGCTGAACCGTCAAATAGGAACTAGCGAAGGTTCGCAAGCTGTTCCACAAGTAGTTCATCTGGAACAGTATCTGGAACCCGAGTCTCATCAAGCATCATCATGCGATCGGCCACTTCCCGTAGCACGAACCACAGTGGAACTCCGAGCGCACCGCAGATTGACTCAAGGAGTTCTGACGAGGCTTCTTTCTGGCCACGTTCAACTTCACTCAGATAGCCAAGTGAAACCTGGGCATCTGACGAGACCTCGCGTAGCGTCCGTCCCTGCAGGGAGCGAAGCGAACGAAGCACATCGCCCAGTTCGGTTCGAAGCAAGGGTAGTTCTTTGCTCACTGTCTCAATCACGCCTTTAGAGTACTTGGTAGATGGGACGGGATGCGAGACCCGTCCAGCGCCGCTTCCCCGGTATACGCCGGGACGATTCGAGTAATTCATGTTCATGCAATATAAAACGCAGGTATTGCCAAAATATTCCGTGTGCTCTAACACAGAATGAGTCGTTTTTCCCAGGAAACTTCGAGCTATTTGCTAGCACTTTCCTGGGTCGCCGATCCGCGCGCCGCAGCTATTACATACTGCGCACCAGAGACCACTGTCACTGTCAGCGCCGCGACAGCGACGATCGCAATGACGACGGTCACAATCTGCATCCAGACCGTCCCCGCCGGAAGGAAAGACGACCACGGAAGGATCATCAACCAGATCAGGACGATCTGCAACACGGTCTTGAGCTTGCCCCCCGAGCTAGCCGCCACCACGACGTTCTTACGCCTTAGCACCTCTCGCAGAATGGTTATCCCAATCTCGCGGATGGCCACGATCACGGTAAACCACCAGGTCAACTCACCCATGATTGAAAGCACTATGAATGCTCCCAGAGTCATGAACTTATCCGCCAGTGGGTCTGCTAGCTTCCCGAAGTTCGTAATCAAGCCCTTCTTGCGGGCGATCTCGCCATCAAGGTGATCCGTGTAAGCGGCAACCATGAAGACCGCGAGCGCCCACCACCTGGAGGGTGCCGTGTCCACCAGCAATAGCCACAGGAAAACTGGAACCAAGACCAGTCTCAAAGCGGTTAGGGCATTGGGGATGTTGAACGAACTGGGCTGATCCGCCTTCTTTGCTTCGTCGGTGTCAGACATCATCTCTCTCACCTGAAATCTCTACGCGCAGCTTCACGCAGGCTAATCGGCCGCAATGGAAATACTCCCGAACGAATCCATCATAGGTCTGAGGGCTGAACCGTGCCTGGAAGCTTCACCGTCTTCGGGTCCTCCCAGGCTCCCACCCGCGAGATCGGTTGGGTTGCCTCTGGATCGCTAAAAGGCTGGTAGGAATCTATGCCGGGAGACGGTTCGGGCGCGCCTTCATCGACCATGTTGTCCCACTCGTCCCAGACTTCGTTGGAGGGGGCATCATTCACCGACGGTGCGAGTTCGGGCTCAGAGTGAAGAGAGTCAGACTCCCCTCGTAGCAGGGCAAGGACCGATGGAAGTTCCTCGGGGGGAACCAGGACTTCTCTAGCCTTCGAACCCTGCGAAGGTCCGACTATCTCGCGGGCTTCAAGCAGGTCCATAAGTCTGCCGGCGCGTGCGAAGCCGACCCTGAGTTTTCTCTGCAACATTGAGGTTGAACCGAGTTGTGTGTTCACAACCAACTCGGCAGCCGCCAGCAGATCATCAAGATCGTCTCCGATATCCTCAGCAACTTTCGCTGTCTTCGCCGGGGCAATCACGTCTTCTCTGTACGAGGGAGCCATCTGCGACTTAGCGTAGGCAACAACCGAATGAATCTCGGCCTCATCTACCCACGCACCCTGGACGCGCATCGGCTTTGCTGCCCCGGCCGGCAAGTAGAGTGCATCGCCCTGCCCAATGAGCTTTTCGGCGCCCGGTTGATCCAGAATAACCCGGGAATCGGCGAGAGCCGAAGTCGCAAAAGCCAGTCGCGAAGGTACGTTGGCCTTGATAAGTCCCGTAACGACATCCACCGAGGGTCGCTGGGTTGCGAGAACCAGGTGGATACCCGCTGCACGAGCGAGCTGAGTGATCCTCTGGACCGATGACTCAACGTCGCGCGGAGCAATCATCATGAGGTCCGCCAGTTCGTCCACAACCACAAGCAGATAGGGGTATGGCTTCAGCTTCCGTTTCGACCCATCTGGAGGATGGACCTTGCCCTCGCGAATAGCCGCATTAAAGTCATCAATGTGTTTGTATCCGTAGTCGGCCAAATCGTCGTAGCGTGCGTCCATCTCGCGCACCACCCACTCGAGAGCTTCTGAGGCTTTCTTAGGATTAGTAATGATCGGGGTTACCAGATGGGGTATTCCCTCGTAAATCGTTAGCTCAACACGCTTCGGATCGATCAGGATCATACGAACCTGCTCCGGAGTCGCGCGCATCAGGATCGAGACAATCATTGAGTTCACGAACGAGGATTTACCGGAACCCGTCTGACCGGCGACCAGCAGGTGCGGAGTGCGCGCCAGGTTAGTAACGACGTAGCCGCCCTCGACGTCTTTCCCAACACCGACAAGCAACGGGTGATGATTCTTTTGGGCCTGTCCGCAGCGCAACACGTCGCCGAGGGCGACCGTTTCACGATCTGCATTTGGAATCTCCACACCGATCGCAGACTTACCGGGAATCGGCGCCAGTATCCGAACGTCGGCGCTTGCGACCGCGTAGGCAATGTTGGCAGAGAGCGCTGTAATCCGCTCAACTTTCACGCCTGCCGCCAGGGAAAGTTCGTAGCGAGTGACTGTCGGGCCACGGGAAAAGCCGGAAACAGTCGCGTCGATTGAGAAGTCACGGAGCACTTTCTGCAACGCCTCAACGACTTGATCGTTGACCGCCGAGCGCTCCTTGTGGGGAAGTCCCTTCTTCAACATCGATTGAGGTGGAAGCTGATAATTCGCCATGATGGCCTCGGCTTCTCCGGGCCGAACCATCTCAATCGAAACGTCCGTTCGATCGGCAACCTCTTGACGGGAAGCAGGGCCGCGAGGTTCGAGGCCCGATCCACTAGTCGCACTCGTCACAATCGGTGAAGGGCCGCCGCTAACTTTACTGGTCGACCCAATAGGCCCTTCAGAGACTACCGTCTCAGTCGCGTCACCCGAGCCGAAATCAAACGGAGCCTGAGACATCGCCCCGCTTCGAGAATCGACCTCCGCAACACCGCTGCCTAGACCAAACGGTCCCTCCGGCTCGACCGGAACCTGCGCTATCTCTTCGGACTTCTTCCCCCGCAAAAGTTTCCTACGCGGCTTGCGCTTGTTCGAGTTTGCCAGGTCCTTAGCACCTTCGCGCTGAAGCCATTCGTCACCGGCGGTTGCTAGGCCGACGCGAGTTTCTTCCTGTTCCGCTTCGCCACTATCGGTCGCACCGGTAATCTTTCTCCAGAGCGCAGCGACTTTTCCTGGAGCCTCGCGGACAGGAGTTCTGAATGCAATCAGGATCGAGTAGAGCAGAAGCAGTACCAGAACTAGACCAGCGCCCCAGCCGGACAAGAGTTGCGCTAGTGGGTAGGTGAAGAACCAGCCAAACAGACCACCCGCATCCTCAAGACCACCAAAAGGGGAGATCGGCGGGTTGCCCTTTGCTACCTGAACCAGGCCGGTTGCGGCAACGACTACTCCCATCATGCCTGCGAAACGGTAGGCAATGGCCTCGGTGGACTTGCGCGCCGTGATCAAGCCGACCGCCCAAAAAACCAGGACAAGAGGGGCAATAACCGAGAAGACCCCAACTAATCCGGCAACCGCGTGATGGATGGCCTCCCCCGCCTGCCCCGAGATACCAAACCATTCCCGAAGAGCGACGATTATTCCTGCTGCGATAAGCAGGAACGCGAGAGCATCGCGCTTTAGTTGGGGTGGAATTCCTCTCCATCCCATAGCGACAGATGATCCAAAATTGCGTATTGGTCCGTGGCTCTTCTGGCCTCCATCCTCAAATTCCAGTTCGCCCTGGCGAGCCTTTTCTTGAGACTGATTTGAGTTTGAGCGCGCGCCTGTACCCCTGTTGGTGGACGTCGCGCGTTTGCCACCCCGTCCGCCCTTGGTGGACGAACTCTGTTTTGCTTGAGTTGCCATAACAACTTGAAGGTACCTGCTACCACCCAAATAGGCGTGGTGCCGCGCCCTGGCCCCCTAACTCAGGCCAGGACGGCCGCAGATTTCAGAGCGATAACCTGATCAACCTGATGCTTGGTCGGAGGCGGATATGATCCCGAATGTTGCACCATTAGGGCACCGGCTGCATTGGCGCGCGTGCAGGCTCCGAGCAGGGGCGATCCCTGCAGCAGGGCCGCACACATGACCGCAACGTGGGTGTCACCAACGCCGGCGGTGTCGACCATTTCCGCCCGGAAAGAAGGCACCTGAACTGCCCGAGATTCAGAGGACTCCTGTAGGTCACAACCCATTGCGCCGAGGCGTCTGACAACGGCGGCATCTTTTCGTAGGACGTTCCTGATGCTGGTCCCCGGACTGTCAGCCGTGAGGGTTTCTCGGATGGTGTCGGCTTCGCGAATATTCATGGTTAGGATGTCTGCTCTTTGCAGCATGGGGATCCACACCTCGGCTGGCACCTGATCTACGGCTGGGGAGACTGCGAGCACCACCTTGAGCTCCTCGGGAAGCGTAGGAACCCACTGGGTCAGCACTTCAGCAGAGGATTTCACCGCAAGATCACCACCGTGGATAAGGACGATGTCTCCGCTTTCAACTGGAACCGATGCTAAAAGGTCAAGAGATGTTTCGGCTTCGACCCCCGGCGCGATAACCGAGGCAACCTTGCCGTCCTCTTCAACCAGTGAGACGCCAACCCCGACATCTCCGACAATGGCGCCGGGGAGTGCCTCTAGTCCATCGAGCGCCATACGGCGACGGATCGCGTGCGAGTTGGGTCCGGTTCCCAGAGGTGAGGCACAGAGAGTTCTAACTCCCTGCGCACGCGCTGCAACAGCACCGACGTATCCCCCGCCCGGCGATGATTCAGCGCTGTGAGCCTGAAGATTGAGTCCTTCTTTCGGCAGTCTGGGTACGCGCAACTCCACGTTTAGGTGAAGCGACTGAGTCGTCACAAACTTGCCAAGTTCGGGCGGCACCGCCTCCATCGTGCTCGGGGTTCGGGACCCGATGGGCCACGTCGCATCACCGTAAGACTGTCTTCGGTCGCGTCTCACTGTTCAACGACCACCGGCACGATCATTGGGCGGCGGCGAAGCCGCCTGCCAGCCCAGCGCCCGATGACTCGGCGCATTACCTGTTGCAGTTTTCCCGGATCAACGTTTCCAGGAGCCGCCGCGTCCTTTAGAGCCTCGGTTACTTCCGGCACGATCTCTTGGATCGTCGCCTGATCTTCGGCCACGCCAACAGCCCGGATAACCGGATCCGAGAGGACCATCCCCGTCTCTTTATCGACCACAGCGTAAACGGTAATGAAGCCCTCGGTCCCAAGCGTGCGACGCTCTTGAAGTTCGTCTTCGGAGACCTCTCCTATTGAGGTGCCATCGACGTAGACAAGCTCACAGGGAACCTGTCCGACAACGTTCGCGACTCCGTCCTTTAGGTCGATCACCACCCCGTCGTCGGCAAGCATGACCCGTTCGGGGTCAATTCCCGTTTTCACAGCGAGGCCACCGTTTGCGACCAGGTGCCTGATCTCACCGTGAATGGGCATCACGTTCTTCGGTTGGACGATGTTGTAGCAGTAGATGAGTTCTCCGGCTGCCGCGTGTCCCGACACGTGTACCTTCGCGTTGGACTGGTGAACGACCTTGGCTCCCGTGCGAGTCAGATCGTTGATAACGCGATACACAGAAGTTTCGTTGCCCGGGATCAGGCTGGAGGCGAACACGACGGTATCACCAGGTCCCACGTTGATCTGCTGGTGGGTTCCGTGCGCAATTCGAGCCAGAGCGGCCATTGGCTCGCCCTGCGAACCAGTAACCATGAAGACCTGTTGATCCCTGGGAAGTTCGCTCACCTCGCTCATCGGTAGGACAACATCACTGGGCTCTTCCAGGTATCCCAAGTCGATCGCGATTCCCATGTTCCGTTCCATTGAACGACCCACGAACGCGACCTTCCGCCCCGTCTTCTCGGCAGCCTCAAGAACCTGCTGTACTCGGTGGACGTGAGAGGCGAACGAGGCGACTACCACCGCGCCCTTAGTCTGGTGGAACACCGATTCGAGGACGGGGCCAATTTCAGCTTCCGGTGTCACGAACCCAGGTACTTCAGCATTCGTGGAGTCGACGAGAAAGAGGTCCACTCCCTGCTCGCCGAGGCGCGCAAAGGCACGGAGGTCGGTCAGACGACCATCAATTGGAAGCTGATCCATTTTGAAGTCACCGGTAGCAAGGACAGTGCCGGCCCTAGTCTTGATGAAGACGGCGAGAGCATCAGGGATCGAGTGCGTCACCGCGACGAATTCGAAGCTGAATGGTTTCGCCTCGACCTTCTGGCCCTCGGTAACCACGTTGAGGTCGGCCCCGGTAATCCTGTGTTCGCGAAGTTTCGGCTCAACGAACGCGAGTGTCAGTTCACTTCCGTAGATCGGTATGTCCTGGCGTAGCTTTAGCAGGTACGGGACGGCGCCAATGTGGTCCTCATGCCCGTGGGTTAGAACCAAGGCCACCACGTCATCCAGGCGGTCCTTGATTGGCTCAAAATCGGGCAGGATCAGGTCCACACCCGGCTGATACTCATCGGGGAACAGAACCCCGCAGTCAACGATGAGTAGCTTGCCCTCAGTCTCGAAAACGGTCATATTTCGACCGACCTCTCCGAGACCTCCCAAGGGGATTACTCGCAGAGCGTGCGGATCAGCAGGGGGCGGAGGATTAAGTTCTTCGTACAGGGACGTCATGACTCAATACTGCCATGGAGCTCCCGCTACGCACCTATCGACAAGACCACTGGATCAACTCCCAGTTGTCGAGTCTGAGCAGCCCCGTACTTCTCAGACCCAGCGCAGTTCCGGACGACGATTGTTCGTAGCACAGTCGGCTAGGTGAAGGTTGATCAGGGTCTGGTAAGGGATCCCAGTCTCTTCGGCTCGCGCCTTGAAGTAATCGATCGTGTCAGGATCGAGCCGAATAGTCACCGGCTTCTTGACTCTGCGGGCGTACGGATTGGGACGCGCGTCCGTGAAGTCATATTCTTCGCGCAACTCTCTCAGCTTCTTTCGTAGTGCTGGGCTTCATTTCTTGATGCTTTCCGTGCAGAGACTACGCGCATAGACGAGCTACCTTCGCGATAACAATGGGCAACGATAAGCAACCGTAGACGGTTACTGAGGCCCATAATGATGAACCTATCTTCTTCTTGCGAGTGATCAGGATCGTCAATAACGATTGCACGAGGATCCTAGAACGCGGTTGGCGCCTCAGCAGAGGAAACCCCATGTTTGCACTCATTGGACACGTTCTTCCGACCGTCCCACTCAAACCTAAGGTCACCCATATGTACACTGCATATACGAAATTGGCGTGCGTAAAGACATTTCGCAACTTAGTAACCAAACGAAAGGGAGCCGCCCCAGGCTTACAGCCCGTAGGACGGCTCCGCTTCGTATTACTCGACGCTGGTTTGCGCCTTCGTCAGATTCGGTTACTCGCCTGACTTGTCATCCGAGCGACGGCGACGGTTCCGCTGACGCGGGCGACGATCCGAGTTGCCGGACTTCTCGCCTCTGTCCTCAGAGGAACCTTCCTCGGCAGGTGCCTCGTTTTCCTCACCCTCGACAACCGCGTGGAGTGAAAGCTTGCCACGATCATCGATCTCAGCAATCTCAACCTCAACCTTTTGGCCGACCTGGAGGACATCCTCAACATTCTCAACTCGCTTGCCACCAACCAGGCGGCGAATCTGCGAGATGTGTAGCAGGCCGTCCTTGCCGGGAGTCAGGGAGATGAACGCACCAAACGAGGTGGTCTTGACGACTGTCCCGACGAAACGCTCGCCTACCTCGGGCATCTGCGGGTTCGCAATGGCGTTGACCATTGTGCGCGCCGCCTCAGCAGCCTCACCCGTAGTGGCACCAATGTAAACAGTTCCGTCATCCTCAATAGTGAGATCCGCGCCAGTATCTTCCTGGATCTGGTTGATCATCTTGCCCTTGGGGCCGATAACCTCACCGATCTTGTCAACTGGCACGTGAACCGTGATGATCCGCGGCGCGTGGATCGACATTTCCTCAGGAGTATCGATGGTCTCCTCGATCACATCAAGGATCACCAAGCGCGCGTCACGGGCCTGCCCTAGGGCGCTCTTGAGGACGTCTGAGTCGATTCCGTCAAGCTTGGTGTCAAGCTGAAGCGCAGTGATGAAATCCCTGGTCCCGGCGACCTTGAAGTCCATGTCGCCGAAGCCATCCTCCATGCCGAGGATGTCGGTCAGGGTGACCGCACGCTGCTCGCCATCGACTTCACCGGTCATTAGGCCCATTGCAATGCCCGCAACGGGAGCGCGTAGCGGGACGCCCGCCTCAAGCATTGAAAGGGTTGAAGCACAGACCGAACCCATTGAGGTCGAACCGTTCGATCCGAGGGCCTCAGAGACCTGGCGGATTGCGTAGGGGAAGTCCTCACGACCGGGGATTACAGGCCGCAGGGCCCGCTCAGCGAGATCACCGTGGCCGATTTCGCGACGCTTCGGTGAGCCAACACGACCTGTCTCGCCCGTGGAGAACGGCGGGAAGTTGTACTGGTGCATGTAGCGCTTGGAAGTTACCGGGCTCAGGTTGTCGAGCTGCTGCTCCATACGAAGCATTGCCAGCGTGGTGATACCCAGAATCTGAGTTTCGCCGCGCTGGAACAGAGCGGAACCGTGGACCATCGGAACAACGCCAACCTCTGCGGAAAGCGAACGGATCTCGGTTGGGGTACGACCGTCAACGCGAATACCATCGCGCAGCGTGCGCTGGCGAATGGTTTCCTTCTCAACGCTACGCAGAGCAGCCTTAT
The DNA here is from genome assembly GCA_035621235.1 of Actinomycetaceae bacterium MB13-C1-2. Lineage (NCBI taxonomy): Bacteria > Bacillati > Actinomycetota > Actinomycetes > Actinomycetales > Actinomycetaceae > Actinomycetaceae bacterium MB13-C1-2. The sequence goes on along the minus strand of CP141731.1, from coordinate 1,779,916 downwards.
ATGCCTTCTCGCCCTCCGGGTTGGCTCCCAGAAGCTCGGTCAGAACCGAGTTCTTGACCTCGTCCACCGCGTCGAGGCGGGCCAGCTTGCCCTCGGTAAGCAGCGCCTGCGCCAAACGATCACCGGTGGCGTCAACGACTGCCTGGTATTCCTCATCCGTGTAATCGAGGAAGACGGGGAACTCCACAGTGTCCTTGGATGCCTTCTCGGCGACGCGCATCTGTGCCTCGCACAGAACGCGAATAAACGGCTTAGCCGCCTCAAGGCCGTCCGCGACAACATCCTCGGTGGGCCTGGGCTGACCCTGCTGAATTAGCTCCCACTGGTTGTCACCGCCACCGGCCTCAACCATCATGATTGCGATGTCCTCGGTGCCGTCCTCCTTGGTGACGATACGTCCAGCAACAACCATGTTGAAGACTGAGCACTCCATCTCGGAGTAGCGCGGGAAGGCAACCCACTGGCCATCAATCAGAGCAATGCGGGTGCCGGCGATAGGACCGGTGAACGGTAGGCCCGCGATCTGGGTGGACATTGACGCAGCGTTGATCGCCAGAACGTCATAGGCGTCATCAGAGTCAACCGCAAGAACGGTTTCAACGACCTGAACCTCGTTGCGCAGGCCCTTAACAAAGCCGGGGCGCAGCGGACGGTCAATCAAACGGCAGGCCAGGATGGCCTCGGTGCTGGGACGTCCTTCACGACGGAAGAACGAACCAGGGATGCGGCCAATAGCGTACTGGCGCTCCTCGACATCAACCGTCAGTGGGAAGAAGTCGAACTGGTCTTTGGGGTGCTTGCCAACCGTGGTGGCGGAAAGGACCATAGTGTTGTCGTCCAGAGTGGCGACTGCTGAGCCGGCTGCCTGCAGTGCCAAACGGCCGGTCTCAAACTTGATTCGGCGGGTGCCAAACTTGCCGTTATCGATAACGGCTTCCTCGGTCACGACGCCAGCAGGCTCGATGACCGTTGTGATGTCTTCCGACATATGCTTATTTCTCCTTGTTGAATGCGGAGAACTGTACGTCGGCCTTCGATCGAAGCCCTCGGAACTGAGAAACACTCACGTGGAGGCTTTCCCTTTCGGGTCTCGCTCCGGGAGCCACTGTCGAAAACCGCGGCGATACAAGTTCTCCAATATTTACTTCTATTCGTTGGCAGGAGCCCTGCCAACTTCGTTGCCTCGCCTAAGTGCAAAAGCGGCCCGGCTCCGAGTGGAGGCGGGCCGACAAAGTGCTACTTACGCAGACCTAGCCTAGCGATCAGCGAGCGGTAGCGCTCAACATCAATGCTGTTCAGATAGCCCAGCAGTTGACGCCTGTGACCAACCAATAGCAGCAGTCCACGGCGGGAGGCGTGATCGTGCTTGTGAGACTTCGAGTGCTCGGTGAGCTCCTTGATACGCTCGGTAAGCAGTGCGATCTGAACCTCGGGAGAGCCGGTGTCACCCGGGTGGGTTGCGTACTCTTCGATGATCTCTTGTTTCTTTTCCTTCGTCAGAGCCATGGCTCATCCCTTCGTGTCGTTGCGCGGAGCGTCGGGGCGTTTTCACCCGAGCAGACTCACCGCGGCCGATATGACGGCGAATAGAAGGTTATCATTGGAATCTCACCCAAAACCGCTGGTGAGGGCTTCCCCACCATCGAGAAGCGGTGACATGCAACACCTAGCGTTCCGCGTCGGTTGTCCTGGTTGATGGCCGTACTCCAAGGGAGGCGGCCGCGAGCCGAATATCCTCGTCCATCTGAGCGAGTAGTTGATCCACGCTCTCAAACTTCATCATCGGCCGAAGGAACTTGGTGAAGACAACCGCTACCTGCTGGTCGTAAAGGTCGAGGTCGTCGCGTCCCAGGACATGAGCCTCAACTGTCCGCTGGATTCCGTCAAACTGAGGGTTGGTTCCAACCGAGATTGCGGCCGGCAAGAACTCCTGCGCCTGGACATGCCCAGGAACGTCTCGAACCAACCAACCGGCGTAGACGCCATCCGCTGGGGAAAGTACTCCCTCGCCCGCATACAGGTTCGCGGTGGGGAAACCGAGTTCGCGACCGCGTTTCTCCCCGTGCTGAACGGTTCCCACAAGACGGTACGGGCTACCAAGCACCTCGGCAACCTCGTCCACCTTTCCCTCGTCGAGAAGCTGTCGAACCCAGGACGACGACCAACGGCGACCCGATGGAGAACTGATATCCGTCACCATTGCGACCGTAAAGTTGTAGCGCTTGCCGAGGTCGAGGAGAGTCTCAACATCCCCCTCGTTACCTCGCCCGAAACGGAAGTCCTCACCAACTACTACCTCGATGGCCCCGAGTCGATCCACCAGGTACTCAACTACGAATTCTTCGGCTGTAAGACTGTAGAGGGAGGGGTCGTATCTGGCGACCAGCACCGCATCAAGACCCGTGTTGGCCATGGCGTCGAGCCGAGTCTGCAAGGACATGATCAACGGGGTCGGATTACCTGGAGAGTGCACGGCCCTTGGGTGGGGATCAAACGTAAGCGCAACAGAACTGACCCCGTGCTTTTGAGCGCGCTGAACGCAGGCTTCGATCACGCGGGTGTGGCCGCGGTGCATCCCGTCAAAGTTGCCAATAGTGACAACGGAACGCTGGTTACCGGGAACCTGCGCCAGATCGGTCCAGATCTTCAATGCTGTCTAAATGCTCTCGCTTGCACGGAGGCCAAGGTTCATGCGACCTTCTTCATCGACCGGCTGACCTTCGCGGCTCTTCTTACCTTCTCCGCCACAACCACAACCACAGCCACAACCACCGGAGGTCTTCTGCTCGTTATCGCTCATCATCTCTCCCCTTTCAGTTCAAAGCCTCAACCCTATTTCGCCACGCGCAGGTGAAGCACTGACCTAAACTTACCGTTTTCGAATCTGACTAGGGCGAGGGGGATCGTGGGATTGGACTCTTCAGCGATGGCGACAACCCTGTCTTCGCCCCCCGAACCTCGACTGGGATCCTCCTTGACCGGGTCGCCTGGACCCGGTGGGAACAAGTTCTCATCCGGCAGAGGGAACGTGCGCTCATGGGTGACGCCTCTGTTCTCCTCTACCTCGACCGGCAATTTGTCCCCGCTCATCGTGTTCGAGGAATCCAACCTCACAACTTCATCCGGTGTAATCGGTCGGCCATTGGCGAACGCCGTGGCTGCCGCGTCTGAGACGACAACGAGGGGGAACTGGTTCTTCACCGCCTGTTCCAAAGGAATCAGCGTAATCTGCCGTCCTTCATCGATCGTCTGCTGGAGTTCCTCCAGGGACTGTGCCCTTTCCACGTTGAATGAACCAACGCGGGTTCGCCTTAGGGCGGTCAGGTGGCCAGCCGTTCCAAGTTCACGAGCCAAGTCACGGGCGAGAGCCCTAACGTATGTTCCAGATGAGCAATCTACGTCAACGTCTATATCCACCACGCGAACGCCGTCAACTGTGGTTGTCCGTGGTTCAGAGGTGCGTTCAAAAGTGAACACCTCGACGGCACGCGGCCTCAGTTGCACGTCTTCACCGGCACGGACAAGGGCATAAGCCCTCTTGCCGTCGACCTTGATTGCACTCACCGCCGAGGGTACCTGCTCGATCAGACCAACAAATCTGGCGATAGCCCGATCGATGTCCACAACGTCCTGGAGTACGAATCCCGGGGCTTCCTCGACTTCTCCCTCAGCGTCCTCAGTCACCGTACCGATCCCGAGGCGAATCGTCGCCCGGTACGTCTTGGAATCTCCGGAGACGTACCCCAGTAGCTTGGTCCCTCGCCCAACTCCTAAGACCAGAACTCCGGTCGCCATCGGGTCAAGAGTGCCCCCATGTCCAACCTTGCGTGTCTTCAGAAGCCTACGAGCCCTGGAGACCACACCGTGACTGCTAATCCCCTGCGGCTTGTCGACTACGAGCAGTCCGACTGGTTCACTGCTAGATTTCTGCGGTGCCACCAGGTTCCACGTCGTCTTCGGAGTTCTTGATATCAGCTTCAAACTGCTGTTTTTGTGTGTTGTCCTTCTCAGGGGCCTCTAGATTCGCCTCAACTTCATCCAGTGGCCGTTCTGAGCTGGAGTCGTCACGCCAGTCGCTCCATGCCTGATCCAGTTCCTCAAGCTCTTCTGCCTGGCTCTTGTTGTTATCCGTCATCTCTGAGTCCTCCTCATCTTCATCCTCGCGTGGCTCGCGATACGGCGATTGTCCCCCGGCATACTCTTTGCCTGCTGCCGCTGCAGCGATGGACTCGTCCCGGGCCTTAGCCTCGCGAAGGGCGTCCTCGATCGACGCTGCCGACTCGGGAAGTGAATCGAGCTGGAAAGTGATCGTTGGTGTGAGTCGGAGTCCGAGGGCCGATCCAACCTCGGAGCGAACCAAGCCCTTAGCTGACTCAAGGGCGCGACGGGTCTTACGTTGGTCCTTCTCGTCTCCCAAAACCGTGTAGTACACGGTGGCATGTTGAAGATCACCGGTGACCCGAACATCGGTGATGGTGAGGAATCCGAGACGCGGATCCTTGACCTTGCGTGTGAGTGTGTCGGTGACCGAAGTGCGGATACGCTCAGAAATACGGCGTTGACGTCCTTCATCTGCCATTGTGTCCTCCTCTAGCTAACTGGTACCAGGGTAGTGCCGGTCAGGTGGAACAAGGAAACAGAACCATCACGGCGTTCACGCCTCTAGGGAAAGATCTAGGCACTTCCAGCCGATTCCCCGGTATTATTCCCGATTCCCCGGGCCGAACAGGGAATCTCTTTCGGGGCTAGTTTCCCTTCTCAGATCGCGGAGTCACCCGCCGCCCGAGAAGTGAGGTCCCGGTCCCCGCGACTCGACGTTTGTTCCAGAGGACACCGCTCAGCCCGACCGGGGTCGAATATCCGCCAGGGTGTCACTTCAACCGCAGGACCATCTGGAATATGCGCCAGAGTTGCTACCCAGAGATCGAAATCATATGGAAAGCGGGGGTTGACCCGGCCACACTGGCGTTTATTCCAACGACGGCCAAACTCAGAAGGCCACATTGGTGCGTACTCCAACAGGGACCAAGTTCTTCCCGCAGCTAAATCAGAGCGGGGCCGACATCGCCCGTTTGCGGCGTGTCGGCCCCTATCTGATTGGGAAGTCGAGATCGTTTAGAGGTCGCGTTCCTTCTCGACCATCTCCCACGTCTCAATAATGTCGCCCTCGGCGATATCCCTGTATCCCAGGGTGATACCGCACTCGAAGCCCTCACGAACCTCGGTGACATCATCTTGCTCACGACGCAGCGACTGGATCGAAAGATCGGGAGCCACCACGACCCCGTCACGCACCAGTCGAGCCTTAGCGCCCCGCTTGATGGTGCCACTTCGAACAATCGAACCGGCAATGTTGCCGAACTTACCTGAGCGGAAGACCTGGCGAATCTCTGCTTTACCGGTCTCTTGCTCCTCGTAAATCGGCTTGAGCATGCCCTTCAGAGCATCCTCAATATCCTCGAGGGCCTTGTAGATAACGGTGTAGTACTTGATCTCCACACCCTCGTTGTCGGCCATCTCTTGAACTCGCTCAGCCGGGCGGACGTTGAACGCGATGATGACCGCGTTATCAACCGTCGCCAGGTTGACATCATTCTGCGTGATAGCGCCGACACCACGGTGAATAATCCGTAGCGCAACTTCGTCACTGACCTCAAGTTTGAGCAACGAGTCTTCCAGCGCCTCAACGGCACCGGCGACGTCACCCTTGATGATGAGGTTGAGAGTATCGACCTTGCCCTCTTTGAGCACCCGATCAAAGTCCTCAAGAGTGACGCGCTTGCGACGCTTAGCCAGCTGTGCTTGACGTTCGGCGGCTTCACGCTTGTCAGCAATCTGACGAGCAGTGCGGTCATCGGTCGCAACCAGGAACGAGTCGCCGGCACGAGGAACCGAAGTAAGTCCCAACATCATTACCGGGCGAGCGGGACCCGCTTCCTCAAGCGAGTTGCCCTTCTCATCAAACATGGCACGAACGCGACCGTGAGAGGAACCAACCACCACGGCATCGCCGACACGCAGAGTGCCGCGCTCAACCAGCATGGTCGTAACGGCACCACGACCCTTATCCAAGTTCGCCTCGATGGCTACGCCACGGGCCTCGGCCTTCGGGTTTGCCGTAAGCTCCAAGGTCGCATCTGCGGTCAAAAGCACCGCGTCGAGCAGTTCATCGATGCCTTGGTTCTGCTTGGCTGAGACATCAACGAACATGACATCCCCGCCGTACTCCTCAGCGACCAGTCCGTACTCAGTTAGCTGTCCACGAATCTTGTCGGGCTGCGCCTCGGGCTTATCAACCTTGTTCACGGCAACCACGATCGGAACACCGGCCGCCTGTGCGTGATTAATGGCCTCAACCGTCTGGGGCATAACCCCGTCGTCCGCAGCCACAACCAGGATTGCGAGGTCGGTAACCTGGGCACCGCGAGCACGCATAGCCGTGAAGGCCTCGTGACCGGGAGTATCCAGGAATGTGATGAGACGTTCGCCGTCCTCAATCGGAACACCCACCTGGTAGGCCCCGATGTGCTGAGTAATCCCGCCGTGCTCCCCGCGAATAACGTCCGTATGACGAATCGCATCAAGAAGCTTGGTCTTACCGTGATCAACGTGGCCCATAACGGTCACGACTGGAGCTCGATCCTCAAGGAATGCCTCGTCCGCAATGTGCTCGGCTTCGAGGTCGATGTCGAAGGTCTCCAGGAGCTCTCGGTCCTCATCCTCCGGTGAGACGACGGATACACGGTACCCGAGCTCTGCGCCGAGAACCTCAAAGGTGTCCTGGTCCAGCGACTGGGTCGCAGTCGCCATCTCCCCCAGGTGGAACAGAACCTGCACCAGCGATGCGGGATTGACATTGATCTTTTCGGCAAAGTCCGCGAGAGAGGCTCCTTGACGAATTCGAATCTCCTGGTCATTGCCACGGGGGATCTTCACGCCGCCAATGCTCGGCGCATCCTGCTGCTCGAACTCTTGACGCTTCGCACGCTTCGACTTGCGTCCGCGCTGGCTCTTGCCACCACGACCGAAAGCACCCGGAGTGGCTCCACGACCCGCTCCGCGACCACCTCTGGGAGGTCCTGAGAAACCGCCGGCAGGGGGCGCGCTCGGTGCACCACCAGGGGTGCCACGATACTGGCCACCAGGGCGAGCTCCGCCCCCACCTGGACGGCCTCGACCGCCGCCACCCGAAGGCGCCGAACTACGATCAGGACGTCCCTGGCCCTGGCCACGCTGGAACGAGGCCGATCCGGGCATCATGCCCGGGTTAGGACGCGAACCACCGCGCTCGCGGTCACCTGATCCACCCTGACGTGACGAACCGCCGGGCCTTGGTCTGCCGCCGCCGGGACGGGGCATTCCCTGGCTTGACGCATAGGGATTGTTACCGGGCCGCGGGCCGCGAGGACGCGGGGCACCGATCGGACGAGGGGGCGCTGGAACAGCGCCCGGCTTCGGCGATGCGGGTCGCGCGGGACGAGGTGCCGGTACCGGTTTCTCCTCCACCGCTGGCGCCACAGTCTCCGCTTCGACCTTCTTCACCTTGGGCGCTGGCTTCGGCCCGGGTCGAGGCCCGGGAGCAACCTTGGTGGTCGGCTTTTTCTCGGTGGCCGGCGCGCTCTGTTCTACCCTCGCTGGCTTCGCCGATGGCTTTGAACTCGCCTTGGGCTCTTTAGCTTCTTTGGTGTCCTTTGCTTCAGGCTTGGCCTTAGCGGCGTAGTGCTCGCTGACCTGGCGGACAATTGGGGCTTCGACCATTGACGAAGCCGATTTTACGAACTCACCTCGCGAGTCGAGGTACTCCCGTAGTTCTTTACTCGTGATTCCGAGCTCCTTAGCGAGCTCGTGGACACGCATCCTTGGCACAAATACTCCTCTTCGGGTCCATCCCCGAAGTGGAGACGGACGTCTATACCTGCTGGCAGCTCATCGCTGGGAACTCATCGGGTGCCCATCAGCTTCCAACCCGCTTCCCTAACTGGCGTGTGGCATCCACCGCACGCGTCCGTTCTTTACAACAACCCAGTCTAGACCAGCCAAAAGGCCATCCCCCCGCCTACTTTTGAGCGACTGCTCACGCGAGGATGGCCTATCTCGAAGCTGTAACAGGTCAGCGACCGTCCTCAAAGTCGGCACCCGGAATCGAATCTGGAATAGAAGAACGTGAGGTCTCCACCTCGCCGTCGGCCGTATCGGAATGGATGTCGATGTGGAACTGCGTGAGTCTGGCCGCCAGTCGCGCGTTCTGTCCGTCCTTGCCAATCGCCAGCGACAACTGGAAGTCAGGAACGATTGCCGTCGCGGTCTTGTTGACCTCGGAATGGACAACCACTCTGCTGACTCTGGCTGGCGAAAGCGCGTTTGCTACGAACCTTCCCGAATCTTCCGACCAGTCAACGATGTCGATCTTCTCCCCGCCGAGTTCTGCCATTACGTTGCGGACGCGCCCCCCCATAGGACCGATGCAGGCACCTTTAGCGTTGACCCCGTCCCTGGTGGCGGCAACCGCAATCTTGGTGCGGTGACCCGCCTCTCGAGCAATTGCCTTGATCTGGACCAGCCCCTCATCGATCTCGGGAACCTCGCGACGAAACAGTCCCTCGACCAAACCCGGGTGACTTCGAGACAGGAGAATTCTAGGACCCTTATCTGTCCGCTCCACGGAAACGATGTATGCGCGAATACGGTCTCCGTGTTCGTAGCGTTCACCCGGAACCTTCTCGTTGTCGGGCAAAATCGCTTCGAACTCATCACCGAGCTTCACCAGAGTCGTCCGACGATCACGGGACTGTTGGACGATTCCAGTAACCACGGCGCCCTCTTTACCTGCATAGGCGCCGAGTACACGCGAGTCGTCCGCTTCGCGCAGTCGCTGCATGATGATGGACCGTGCCGTGGTGGTAGCAATTCGGCCGAAGTCCGAGGGGGTATCGTCAAACTCCCCTATCTCGTTTCCTTCGTCGTCAAAGTCGGTCGCGACCACTTTTGCCTGGCCGTTCTTCCGATTAATCTCAATCCGGGCCTTCTCCACCGCTCCGGGCATGTTGTGGTAGGCGCGGAGCAGGGCCTCTTCGATGGCGTCAACAAGAGTGTCGAGACTGATTCCCTTTTCTTGTTCCACCATGCGCAGGGCGCTCATGTCTATCTCCATCTCAGCCCTCCCTGGGTGTCACGGCAACCCCGTGGGCCGCAGTGATCTTCGAAAATGGAATTGATTCTGTCTGCCCCTCAACGCGGAGTTCAATGCTGTCCGCGCCCACATTTAGCAGTTCTCCCTGCAACTTATGGCGGTCGCTACGGGTGACTAGAACCGTCTTGCCGATCGCGCGCCGCCACTGATCCTCGCGAACGATTGGAGCTTCCACCCCCGGAGTTGAGACCTCAAGAGTGTACTCACCCTCAATCGGGTCCACCTCATCGAGTTTCTTTGAGAACAGTCGTGTCAGGTCTGCGAGTTGGTCAGAACTGAGTGATTCCGTCGCGTCGTTTCGAACCACGGCGATCGTCAGCACTGGGGGCTTGGCATTGGCCCTGTATTCGACCCCGTCGATAAGTGCCCCTTGATCCTCGGCAAGTGGGGTCAGAAGTTCCTGCACGTTCGCCTTGATGTCATCAATCTCCATGGCCGTTGCTCCCTTCCTGGGCGACGGGTGAACTCTCCGGTCGCGCCTTGACCGCTGGCTCGGGTCCTCATATTACGTGTGAGAACCATGTTAGCCGTCCAATGGTGGCATGATCGATGGTGGCGACGTCCAGTTGCCCGATAAGACGTAGGAGGTTGTGCGTGACCACAACACATGGCACCCTACGTCGAGTCCTTGTGACTGTTGTAACTGCGGCGCTGGTTTGCGCCATAGGCGGGTGTTCCTCCAAATCCGAAGATGGCCCAGACACCCAATCTAAGTCCGGAACGTTTGCGAACAAGGACGTGAACGAGATCACCTCACTCCCAGAGTTAACCAGGACTCAGCAAGCCCGAGAAATGGTCTCGCAAACCGAGGATCAGATCAATGGTCGGCTTACTCTTCTGTCAGCTCTGGCGGACGAGTGCGCGACCTGCTCGCTCGCTCTCGACTCTGCCCTGGTGGCTTCGTCCGAGCGGCTCCAACTGGCCGGAGGACTTTGGGATCCCTGGGGTGGCTTCCAACAGCGTCCCTGGTCATCGAACCAGGTTCAACTACTCAATCCAATACCGGAACCCGGTTTCACGGTTGAGTCCGTGGCGGGATACATGGGCGAGACTGCGAAAAGTCAGTTGCAAGCCATGGCCGAGGCCGAGAGTGTACCCGCCAGCCAACGTCTCACATTCTCGTCCCTACTTATCGAGCGAATGATTTCCGCCTCCCTGCTCGCTGAGGAGTTTGGATTTCAACTGGGCGAGGCAACTGCCAGGCTGACGGATGAGGGAACCCCAAGTTTCGTGATCGACGGAGCTCCGTCTCCCGCGCCCTCAGAAGAGAGTCCCCAAAGCGAGGGACAACTCAGTCTTGAGCAGCAGTCGCTGGTGCAATTCGACTGCGTTTACGGAGAACTGATCCGAAACATCTCGGTGAATGAGGATGAGGCTCAAACTGAGAACGCGATTCGCTTCGCCCAGGGCATCCAAGACCGCACCGTCAGCCTGAGCGCACTTGGTATCAGTGACCACCGCTTGACCCGCTGTTCCCTTGCCAGCACTGACCCATCAGACCTTCTCGCGGAACTGGTACGGATTGATGCCGGACTGCTCGGTTCCGATAACGGTGAGATTCGTCGCCTGGCATCGCAGTGGGTCTTCGCAGATGTCGAAAGCCTGGTGACCGACTACCCGGAGAGAGCACAGAGCCTCACCTTGGTGAACTCCATTTCGGCCGTTGACGCCGAGTAGTCTGACAGAAGAACGAGAGTAGAACCAGAGGAAACCCCAACTATGAGTCCAAAAGAGACGCTACCTGCTCCACCTCAGGATCCGGGGGCGACAGCGAAGGCAAAAAGAGCGCAGACACTGACGAATTCTGCTCTCGGTTGCTTCGTTATCCTTGCAACTCTGCTTGTGCTCTCCTTTACGTTGGATACTTCCGAGGTCCTTCGCGCCGTCGCGGCAATTGGGACGCTCTTGTCGGGTCTGTTGCTCATGCTGGCAATCATGCTGACCATGAGCTTGAAAGCAGAGCGTAAGCGCGCACAAAAGACCAAAGAAACCGCGACCGCCGAGACGACAAGTTAGTAGAACTCCGCCTTTACTGGAACACCACTTCTCTATAGTTCAGAGCCAGAAACGGCAAAAGTATCGCATCCGCCGATCCCGCTGGTATAGCCACTGGTAAACCACTTCTGACGCTGTTCGCTCGTCCCGTGCGTGAATGACTCGGGCTGGACACGACCGGTCGCTTGCTCCTGGATATGGTCATCTCCCACCGAAGCTGCGGCGTTGAGCGCGTCAACCAGTTGCTCTTTAGTCGGTTCGAGCAGGTACGGCTGTCCATTGACATCGGTTGTCGTGGTCATGTCCTTGATAAACGCCCCGGCGAAGCAGTCCGCCTGCAGTTCGATTCTTACGGAATCGCTGTCGGCCCCACTCGCCCTACTGGAGTGAGCGTCACTTATCCCCGTGATGTTCTGGATGTGATGTCCCCACTCATGAGACACGATGTAAATCTGTGCCAGGTTTCCGGCAGAAGCTCCAAAGTCCTGCCTCATCAGCTGGAAAAACGCAGGGTCGATGTAGACACCTCGATCAGCCGGGCAGTAGAACGGCCCAACTGAGTTATTGGCCTGGCCGCAGGCACTCATGGTCGAACCGTCATAAATGATCATGGTTGCCGGGGTGTATCCCTTAACGTGCTGAGCCCAGTAGTCATCGAGAGCGAGCTGAGAAGCAGCAAGCCGACACGCGTCGTCCTCGTTCGCGTCCTGCCCCGTTGCACAATCCTCGATGACTGACTCGCTGGCAGCCACGACCTGATCCTGGTCAGGGTCAAGCATGCCTGTGATCATCGGGGTTAGCCCTGTGAAGTTGTGTCCTGTGAATAGGCTGACGAGCAGTACGATCACTCCCACGGCACCCACACCAAATCCCGTATTTCTAGCGCTATGACCGCGCCGGGTGGCCTTGCTGGTCGACACATCCGCATTCGGGTTAAACGTCATGGGGGAAGGATAGCGTCATTGCCCAATAACCTCATAGGTACATGACAGCGACCTCATAGCTAACTCCAAGGTTCCAGCGTTTCCATGTCGTCATTGAAAGAGATTCCTTGAGATTGATTTGGGAGAAGAAATGGAACTGGCATACGCTGCGGCAATCGACCTGGTTGCCATGGTCATTTTGACGCTGGCTCTCTACTACCGCAGACATCGCAGGCGTGATTTGGTAACCGCGTACGCCGTTCTCAATGTCGGAGTGTTCGCCGTCGCGTCGGTTCTAGGAAGCGTCGAGATTGGTCTCGGGGTTGGGATGGGTCTGTTCGGTGTACTTTCCATCATCCGTCTGCGCTCAACAGAGATATCGCAGTACGAGGTTGCATACTATTTCTCTGCTCTTTCCATCGGTCTGATAACTGGTCTTGATGCAACTTCGATACCGGCCACCGCCGCCCTGGTGACAATGATCCTGGTAGTGGTGGCGATCATTGACTCTCAGGTCCTTTTCTCGGTGTCCAGGCAACAGGAAATACGTTTGGATCGAGCTTTCACGGACGAGGACAAGCTGAGAGACTACCTCGGCCAACTGTTAGGTGGGCGAGTGACTAATATGCGGGTGATCTCCGTTGATCTGGTAAACGACTCGACGCTTGTTGACGTTCGCTGGTCCCGGGGAAAAGACGCGCCGGTCGAGGATGAGTCGGCAGAGCCAGACTATTTCACCCAGGTCGCGGGGATTCACCAATGATTGATACGATCACTCGACTTCAGACAATATCCCTCGAAGAACTAAACCGGATCGCAGAACTTCAGAGGCGGGTCGACTGCAAATACCTGGTCGAGGTCGAAGAAGCGCGGGAGTTTCCAGCCCGTCTTCCCTCGGGGAGTCGAATCCTGGAAATCAACGGAGAGACCACATCGGCCTATTACTCGATCTACTTCGATACTCCGGGATGGACCCTGTATTCGCTTGCTGCTTCAAAGCGTCGCCGCCGTGTCAAGGTACGAACCAGAGCATATCTAGATTCCGGAACTGGTTTTCTTGAAATCAAGACCAAGGGGACTAGAGGGATGACCGAGAAGGTTCGTATCCCTCACCCCGTTGATAGGTTGGCAGAACTTAGCGCCGCCGACCTCGATTTCATTCGCGTATCGTTGATCGCCCAGGGAATCGACCCCGATATCGCAGACAACCTTTTACCGGTCACCGGGGTAGGTTACGACCGTTCAACCTATGTTGTTCCGGAATCGCCTAGGGAGCGTCCGGCGCGTATAACCATCGACACGGACATCTACTGGGAGTCTCTTGTGACTGGACGCTACTTCTATCCCGGAGCGCTGTCGCTGGTGGAGTGCCCCTCGCTCGCAATCATCGAGACAAAGACCGAACGACACTCTTCTCGCATCAACCGCTCTTTGTGGCGGACGGGAATGAGGCAGACATCCATCTCGAAGTACTGCACGGGAAGCGCGGCACTGAATCCCGGCCTTCCCTCGAACAAGTGGCACCAGTCGCTAATGACTATCGAGGAAGCGCGGGGCTAGGCCGTGTCTCCTAATATCTGTGCTCAGGAGAGGATGCCCGGGAAACTCGTGGTTGCAAGGCAGAAGAGGAGGCTTTGCTGGTGGCAAAGCCGACGATAACAACGTAGCAAGCACGGATCTCCCGGTCACCACAGCGAGCAGAGATATAGGAGACACGCCCTAGAGACACAGAGAGGACGTCCCGGCGATAGTCACCTTGCTACAGAGCCAAGACGTCAGAATAGGATTTCATCATGAGCGTTCCACCGAACCCCCAGAGCGAACAACAGAACGTCCGAGTCGTGGTGGTCGAAGACGATCCCACCCTCAACGAACTTCTGGTAATGACCATGAAAGCTGAAGGATGGGAGGTCGAGCAGACCAGACACGGCGTTGACGCTTTGACCCTGATTCGTAACCGGACACCGGACGTCGTGATTATGGACGTGATGATTCCGGGCATCGATGGAGTCGAGGTGGTCCGCAGACTTAGGGACCGCGGAATTGACGTTCCTGTCCTGTTCCTAACCGCCAAGGACGAGCTTCAGGACAAGCTAGCGGGACTGTCGGCTGGAGGAGATGACTACGTTACCAAGCCATTTAGTCTGGAAGAGGTCGTGTTGCGTCTTCGAGCGCTGGTGCGCAGACGAGTGGCCCCTATCCCCCAGCAATTGGGCGATGAGAATCTGTTGGTCGTTGGGGACTTGAAGCTGAACCCACAGACGCATGAGGTTTCACGAGGCGAGACTCCCATCGAGCTAACCGCGACCGAGTTTGCACTGCTTCAGTACTTGATGGAGAACCCAAAGATCGTGCTCTCAAAGTCAAAGATCCTCGACCACGTCTGGAACTATGACTTTGGAGGAAAAGCGAGCGTGGTAGAAATCTACATTTCATACCTGCGTAAGAAGATCGATTCTCTCGGCGATCCGATGATCCGAACCGTGCGCGGGGTCGGATACTCGATCAGGCCCGCAGATGAATAAGGCAGCGTCCAACGCGCCGAGCAAAGCTCGTTTCTCACCGCGTTCACTTCAGACGACTCTCGTCGCACTAATCGCTGTGATCCTGTTGATCGTCGGGCTAATCATCTCTCTGGTTACCATCACTGCTTTGAACCGTGATCTGCTAGGACGCGTTGACGAGCAACTTCGAGTCTCCATGAGTATGACTCTTCGTAATGAAGATAGCCCTGGATTCGGTCCCGGTCCATCGGACCAGAGTCCCCAGGATCAGCCACAAACCAAAGATCCAGGAGCGACGAGCCCAACCGGAGGACCGCGCCTGGGTAGTCTCGAAGTGCTCACCATGGGAGGCGGGGACGAGGCTTTCGGCCAGGTGGTTACCAACGAGGGCACGGTTCGGCAGCTTTCAGTCAATGAGATCGCGACGATCACCAGCGCCGTAACGGCAGGGCACCGCGAAACCACTCTTGAGGGCCTGGGCACCTACCGACTTCTTTCGGCCTCAGGAGGAGGCGCGGGAGGGGCCAGCGATGTTGTCTCGGCGACGGTTGGACAAAATCTTGCCGACGTTCGCCAGACAAGTCGGAACCTAACCTGGACGCTGGTCCTTACAACCGTCGTTGCAGTACTACTCGGGGCGGTCGCGGGACACTACATGGTTCGTGCGTCTCTTCGTCCGCTAGAGGTCCTGCGTCGAACGACAATGAAGGTGAGCAATCAGCAACTCGAATCCGGCGCAGTAACACTCCCCGGAAGGGTTCCCGAGGCTTCCCTCACCCCGGGAACCGAGGTCGGCGACCTCGGTCTGTCATTCAATGACATGCTCGATCACGTTGAGGACGCGCTCAATCAGCGCGAAGCGAGCGAGAACAAACTCAAACAGTTTGCCGCGGACGCATCACATGAACTCCGCACTCCCCTAGCTGCCATTAGTGGTCACGCCGAACTCGCAGCAAGAAGAAGTGGCGACATGCCCGAAGACGCCGCTTTGTCCCTCAACCGCATCCGATCCGAAGCGGGACGGATGGGAACTCTGGTCGAGGACCTGTTGCTCCTCGCCCGCCTCGACTCCGGGGATGGCGGACCAACCGAGCGGGTTGATATGGCGCGCCTGGTAACCGATTGTGTGACTGATGCACAGGTCGTTGGAAGGGATCATCATTGGTTGCTTGAGATCGACGAGAGTTCCGATCAAATGTTGGTTGATGGAAATCAAGTGCGATTTCATCAGGCGGTGGCAAATCTACTGGCCAACGCAAGACTGCACACTCCGGCTGGAACTGCGGTGACGACCCGCGTTACTGACGACGGAGACGTGATTCGGGTGGAGGTTCAAGATGACGGACCGGGTATCGACCCTCAGCTTCTCTCAAGCGTCTTTGAAAGATTCACGCGCGGCGATACAGCAAGAGCCCAGAACCCCCGTAACCCCAGTAGAAGTACAGGCTTAGGCCTAGCGATAACCTGGGCCATTACGCAGGCGAGCGGCGGAACAGTCTCAGTCGAAAGCAATGAGGGCGGAACGCTCTTCACGATGAGGCTTCCGGCCTCATCTCAGCAGAACTGAGGGCCCGTTCGTAACTTGGTTCGATCGAGAAGCCGCGCGGGCGTGTCGACGCGGTTGACAAACCCGGCTTCTATGCGACGATCGGACCAGCTGGTCAGCCGTCTGAGACATGGAACTGAAGAAGTGGTGATATTTCGTGCAACCTAAATCGTTCACGGCGCGAGCCAAGGCGATCGCGACATTGGTCGCAGCACTGGTTGTTATCGGAGTGATTATCTGGATCGATGTCAACACCGGTGTGTGGAACGAACTGGTAGTCCTTTCCGGCCTTGCTGCTGGTCTCGTCACATTCCTACTAACGACGATGGTGCTTGATCGCATCCTCGCTCGTTCTGCAGCGCGTCGCTGGGCCCCGGTTAACCGTATTGCTCTCTCTGAGTTCTTGCACGCTATCGCCGACGAAGAACGTAGCGAGATCTCCCGGAACAAGATCGTGATCCGCAGTTTCAAACCGATTCCCGACCACATAGATGAGCGGGCGCGAACAGAGGCACTTGAGGCTTTGCAACACCAGGTTGTTGCAGAGCGTCAGCGTCTGGCCGATGTGCTGAGTCGGTGGGCACAGTTCCTCGCCTCCAGTGGAAACAACGAGGAAATACTGACTCACATCGCCAGTATCGCCTGGCAGTTTGACCGAATCCGGGACGAAGCAATCGAATCTGAAACCGATTCTGGATTGACACAGTTGGGTGAACTAAACGCCGAAATACAGTCGTGTAACGATGCCGTCACTGCCCTTGAGGCAGAGATTCGAACCCGACTGTCCGCGGAGAACCTGTCTGGTCAACCAAATTAGGCCGCCATCTTCTGTGTCGCAGACTTAAGTGGCTTTTGAGGAGCGCCCTGCCCACGCACGTAAGTCAGCCAGCCCGGAGGGCCAGCCCAGCGGATAGAACAACAGCAGTTCCTCTGATGAAGAGTCTCCAAGATAAAAGAGCGACCATTGGTGCCCCCGCTGGGGCTCGAACCCAGGACAAACGGATTATGAGTCCGCTGCTCTAACCGACTGAGCTACGGGGGCCAGCCTCGCCTATCTTAGCCTGTCCTCGCGACTGCCTCACACACGGGAAGCGTGAGTTCTGATGTATCCTCCAAGTCGCTCACTAGCGACATGAGTTCCGGCGTGATTGCTGTCTCATCAATGCGCCATGACACGCTCCAGAGGCGAGAAATGCCCAACCAAGAGGTGAGAAAGCATGAGCAAATCACCTCGACAAGCCCGATCCAAAGCATGCCATCAACTAACTCGATGGCGGCGGCCAGTCAGCTCAGTTGGTCAGGAAACCCTTTGGATGTCTGCCGATATAGCCAATATAGATTCGCCCGTCCCGATCAGCGTTGTCCAGGTAGTACATGCGAGGCGAGAAACCGTCGCCTGAGCCGACCCGGAAGTGCGACTCCATGAAGACTTTTCCGCCCGGATCAACTTCAAGCGGAACCGGGAATTCTCGTAGTTGCCGCAGATCGTCGCGGGTGCGGATCATCTCGGTCTCGTGGCGGGCATGGCGTCGCACCGAGACCTTGTGTCCATCGAGCTCATTGTTTCTGAGGTACATGTCAAAGTCGATGTTGACTCCGCTAGCCTTCAGTTGGGCAAAATCATAGAGCGCGCGAACGAATGACCACGTCGCCGCCGCGTACTGTCCATGACTATCCCTTTGAGCAACAGCGTCCAGGGCGGCAATGTCTCCGGTAAACACCACGTGTTCACGGATTGTCTCCCCCTCGGGAGCGTTTGTCAGGATAGCCGCAATCTCATGCAGGTCCCCGGGCGTATTCCATTCATCGGCCTCTGGTAACTGTGCTGCAAGAGCTTCAAACTGTCGTGCTTCCATCAACTGCTTGCGATAGAACGTTAGTTTTGCACTGTACTCATTAGCCTCTTCTTGGGCGAGGGCCGCGTCGGCATGAGCATCCGCCAGCTCACTCATGGCCGTCGTCAACTGGGCCGAGAAGTGGTCCAGTTCCTCCTGCGCCTCGTCCACCATTTCAAGGGCCGCCGCACGCTCATCGTCTCTGGCTACCAGTACTAAATCCGCCTCGGTAATCTTGCGGTCTACCGTGTCTTCGGAAACGTCTTCGTGACCGTGTGGATAGAGCCAACGTCGCAGAAAAGAAGCGACCCTGGAAAGGCCTTTCGCGCTCTCATCCAGTTCAGGCCGATCAACTGCGCTCGTAATTCGTCTCGATGAGACCGGTCCTGATGGGGTGGAGGTGTCCTTCTGATCGCTCGTACTCTCAGCCGGCTTGTCGGGTCGGTCGCCTAGATGTTCGATTTGCCGGGGCGCGTCTGAGGCAGAATCCAGTCCGCCTGAGCTCAGGACCTTGCCAGCACTATCGTAAGCGGGCTCGTCTGTAGCGGATTGGATGCGGGCGATGTCTGGCTCCGCTGCCGACATTCCTCTAGTCGCCCTCTCACCAGCAAGAGACTTTTCCAGTTTCTCGGTAGATTCGGTTGTCGGCGAGTCTTCCGAAATCTGGGATGACTGCGAAAGAAGAACCTCGTCAAATGACGCCTGTCCTTCGGGCCCTAAACCTCGTTCCGCGCTCTCCTCGTGAGGACGAGGGAGGTGACTCCTTACTAGCGATGCGATTCGCCCATGGCGTGCCTGACGATCAATCTGAGCGCGCAGCGAGAGCAATTCGGGCGCAAGTGGTCGCTCCAACATCTGACGACGAGGCAGCCGCGAGTGCAGAATCGGCAAAATTCCTTGAACCTGCTGTTGCGCATCCAGGGACCGCGCAAGAGTGTTCGGCCCCGTATAGCGGTGCCGTGCGCCCGAGACCGGATCATCAATGTCCACGTGTGGCAGGTAGGTGCGGACGTCGCCGCGTGGAACTTGAAGGTGAGAGGGCAATTGCCTGTTGAACTTGGGGACAACAGTCTCGGCCAAGACAAATCCGGTCGCAGTTCCGATGCTACGACGCATCAGCGACCCGATTACGTGTGCGAACTCCTCATCGCTACTGGTCCGAGGCGAAGCTGCAGCCACGACAGAAGCGGTTCTATCCGGATCAAGAACAGCGTCAATCAGATGTTTCACGGTCTTGCGGTGAACAATCACCGGCTGGGTAGTAAGGCGCGTGTATCCGTTGTAGCAGCTTCGTTCATCCAGCATCACCCGGACGATGCTCGGCACCTCGAACCGGTCGATTGCCTCAAGAATTGATTCGTCGTCCGTGGCACCTTGAATCAGTATGTTGGCTCCGGGACGGCCTCGATACTGCGTGGGGAAGGCGTAGATTGTTGTGCGATGGTAGCGCTCCGGAGCCCCTCCGTCCGCCACCAGTGATGGATCGGGGGTTGCTGGTCCTCCCACGTCAAGGGAATCATCCACCGCGAGCGACTGCGGAAGGTAGACACGGAAAACTCGCCCCTCAGCCTTTCCCCCGAATCCCGACGACCGAGCCTGCTGCGCGAAGATACCTTCGGAAAGCTGAATCTCCGTGTAGTCTTCTCCTCGGTCTTCGACGCCGCAACCCGGAGAGACACGCTCAAGCCACTGTCTGACATAGGCATCGACAACGTCGCCCGCTGATTCGTCATCTGCGAGTCTGAATACGAAGTTGGATCGATATCCCGTGTAGAACGGCCTGTCCGCCACCTGTGTTAGCTTCATGTCGGCTCCCTCGCCTTCCTCGGCCCAAGATGCCAGAACAGGTCAGAACGGCTGACGTTCTGACCTGTCGTTTCGGCTCCTGCGGTTGGACTCGAACCAACAACCGTCCGATTAACAGTCGGATGCTCTGCCATTGAGCTACGCAGGAATGCGCAAGGACGATACTACGGCGCTAGAGCGTTCTTTTCCAAACCAAAACGGGTCCCTGAGAGCTAATCCTCAACCCCGAGCTCCTCTCGAAGTGTCTGCTCGATTTCATCGGCCTTTATGCGATCATCCTCGCTCAGATCACCATCTGCCAGCAACGTCGAGAACAGTTCGCCATCAACCCGGCGCCGGATCGAGGCCGATACTTTCACTCCGGTCGGCGTATAGAAGGAACGCGTTGCAACTATGGTCTTTTCGACCCTGGTCGTGATCGCCTCCATTAGCGATCTGGGATCATCCGTTTCAGTAGTGACAACCACCGGCTCGCGCCCCGGCTGGACCCATATCACGGTCAATCTCCTGTTGTTTGCCGTCCACTTCACATACTGAACCTCGTGCCACAGTCCAGAGTCCTCCACGCCACCCGGGCCAATCAGAATCAGGGCGTGGCGTCCAGCCAACACCACCCGCTCCTCGTCGATGCTCTCCCAAGGCTGACTCTGGTCACCACTCGGAACGAACTGTGCGAATGGTTCTGGCAACGCGATCCTGTTTGCCTTCCGGCCCGACGCTTTTAGTTTTCCGAACATGTTCCAATTCAACCCGGTTTGGTTACGGGTGGCAACGTTTGCTCAGAGAAACTGCCGGTCTGCAGTACAACCCCAGCGTATGCAACGCAAGCTCCCGGCCGGGGACTCCGGACTACGACAGGTCGCTGTAGGACCGTCTCTTCTTGTCGATATCGATCAACTGGATAAACGCCTGCTTGTACTCATCTGATTCCGGCTCGCTGCGTCGCAGTTGCGCTTGGAGATTACTTGCTTGACGCAAAAGGTCCCTTCGGACCAACGAGCGGACAATCCCCTGAGCGTAGTCGCGCACGGCACCCTGCTCCCCCTCGTTCACCGGCAGGTCCGTAAGGACGAGGGCAGTCACCTGGTCCCGCGCCGACTGATCCAGGCCGTCCAGCAGATGCTCCCCCCAACGACGAACTGCGAGATTCACTGAATCACTTCCAACGCCGACCTCTTTCTCGGCTTTCGACAGTTCGTCGAGGAATGAGTCAAGACCTCCATTTGCGGTGATGACGTCAAAAACCAGTCTGTGGGTGGGAACCGAAAAGGAGTCCGCTTCGAGCATCTCAAAACCGGCACCAACAACTTCCAGCGGGTGCTGGATCGTGGCGGCCAAAGCGTAGCGTTCACTCAGGGAAGCCGGGTCTGTGGGCAACTGGGAGGGTCGCCGAACTGGGGCCGTCACCGGGCTAGAACCTCCCGTGTTTCGAAGGTCCTGAGGCGGGCGCTCTCGACTTGCGGCGTGCTGAGCCGACTCGACCTCGCGCGGCTCCATGCCCAGCCAGCCAGCTACCTGACGGGTGTACTCGGACCGAAGAGCTCGGTCCTTGATACCAGCCAAAATAGGTGCGCAGGCGCGCAAGCCCTGGACTCGTCCCTCGGCGTTGGTCAGGTCAAGTTCGCCGAGCACCGAACGCAGAACAAACTCGAAAAGAGGAACCCGGCTGGCGATCAGACGCTGCACTGCCTCCGGACCACGTTGGGTCCACAGATCGCACGGGTCTTTGCCTTCAGGATCAACTGCGACAAAAGTCTGCGCGGCGAAGGACTGATCCTGAACGTAGGCACGTCGGGCAGCGGCTTTACCGGCCTCATCCCCGTCGAAAGTGAATATGACCTGCCCTCCGTGGGCACGTCCGTCGGAGAGCACGACACCTGCGGCAGGGCTCTGCACATCCCCCAGCAGGCGGCGAACGATCTGTGTATGCTCGCGCCCGAATGCTGTTCCGCACGTAGCAACGGCGGTTGTCTCTCCGGAGGCATGGGCGGCCATCACGTCCGTATAGCCTTCAACAATCACTACTTTACGTTGTTTTGCGATGTCCTTCTTCGCCAAATCGATCCCATACAGAACCTGAGATTTCTTGTAGATCGCCGTCTCCGGAGTGTTGAGGTACTTGGGCGAGTTTGGGTCATCACCCAACCGACGCGCACCGAAGCCTACAGTCGCCCCGGTCAGATCGCGGATCGGCCACATTACCCTGTTCCGGAACCGATCGTACGGACCGCGGTTACCCTGCACCGCGAGACCTGAGGCGATCAGTTCATCTTCGGTGAACCCTTTGGAACGTAGATGCCGGATAAGGCCGTCCCATCCAGACGGAGAAGCTCCAACTCCAAAACGATCAACCTCGGCCTTACCGAAACCCCGTCCCTGGACGAACTCACGCGCTTCCTTAGCCTCCGGGGAATCAAGATATCCTCGGTAAAAATCTTGCGCGACGCGGTGAGCCTCAAGAAGTCTCTGCCGTTTACCGGGTTCGCTTCCTCGTCTGGGTCCTTCACCGTCCTCGTACCTCAGAGTTACCCCGTATTTTCCCGCCAGGTACTCTACTGCCTCCGCGAAGGAAAGATGATTGAGCTTCTGCACAAACGAGAAGACGTCTCCGCCCTCGTCACATCCGAAACAGTGCCATAGTCCCAGGCCAGGACGGACGTGGAACGAGGGGGTTCGTTCGTCATGAAACGGGCACAGACCCTTCATGGAACCAGCTCCGGCACCCTTGAGAGTCACCTGTTCCCCGACGACGGACTCTATTCGGGCGCGCTCACGAACGGCGTCGATATCCTCACGTCTGATTCGCCCTGGCATGAGCACAGTCTAAGCCGAGGTCGCAGCCCCACGGTTCGCCCTCTGAGAACCGTCGCGGGGCGCACCCTAGAGAAGCGTCGATAGCATCCCGCAGTGTCGGGCATGCCACTGATTTGCCGAGAAGTCGGTCAAGCAGGCGATCTGATCGATGACCGCCCTGAGTCTTCCCGCGTCGTCCGTTGCCTTATGCCACTCGGCGCGAAACGGTTCTTCGAGACTTGTCGGTGCCGTGTCCTTCAGCGCGCTAACCAAATCGAAAATCAGGGTTCGCTGTTGGAAGTACAGGGGTTCGAGTTCTCGGGGAGCCATCACGTAGTGCACGGCGATGCCCTTGAGGAACATGATCTCAGCCTCAGTCTCGCGTGGAACGACCAAGTCGGCTCCGTATCGTCCCAATGGGCCGTCTCCAAAACGCTCCCGGGTTGCCTCTATGGTCGCACCACAGAATCTGCCAATTAGGGAAGATGTCAGATCCTTTAGCCGGGCCTGCCCGGCATACGTCCCGTCATAGTAGGTGGGCCAAAATGTCTGGCGCATTAGTCGATGCGCCGCCTGACGAAGCTCGTCCACGCTGTATCCGGGCCCGTACCACCGAGTTGTAGAGCCCGCCACCTGCGAGATTTCGTTCTCGTTTATTAGCTCGGCAAGATCACAGTTACCGGTTGTCACCGCGTCTTCTAGGTCGTGGACGGAGTAGGCGATGTCATCCGAAAGATCCATAACCTGCGCCTCAAGACAGCGCCTTCCCTCCGGCGCTTCCTCGCGCATCCAAGTAAAGATCTCCGTATCGTCGGGGTAGCACCCGTACTTTATGGCGGACTTCTTCGGATCCGGCCCTTCGCCTTTCCGCCACGGATACTTAGTCAGCGCATCGAGTGTGGCCCGGGTTAGGTTTAGCCCGCCGTGTTCGCCGTTTGGACCGAGCACCTTTGTCTCAAGGCGGGTGACCAACCGGAATGTCTGGGCGTTACCTTCAAATCCCCCGACATCCTTCGCTGCCTCATCCAGCGCCTTTTCGCCGTTGTGCCCAAATGGTGGGTGACCTAGATCGTGAGCCAGGCAAGCGGCATCCACAATGTCCGGTTCAAGGCCGAGCTCCTGCGCAAGTCCCCTACCGATCTGAGCGACCTCAAGGGTGTGAGTAAGGCGAGTTCGAACGAAATCGTCCGTGGCAGGGCCAAGAACCTGCGTCTTGGTTCCGAGGCGGCGCAGACCTGCTGAGTGAAGAATCCGAGCGCGATCTCGCTCAAATGGGGTTCGGTGAGACTCCTTCGGGGCTTCACCAAACCGTCGCTCCGCATCCCAGGTTGTGTAGGGCCACAAAAAACTGGGGCGGACTTCTAAGACTTGAGATTGCTCCACAGGGCTAAGGTTAGTATGAGTATTCGACCGGACCCGCTACTGGGACGACAAACCTCGGGGGTTGGTAGTGGATTTACCGCGCCAGACCGTTACCACGCGCATGATTCATCGGCGCGCCAAGACGCAGGCCCCTTGGTGGCATTCTGCGGTGATCTGTGATTTTCCAGGTGCCTTTAGCAACGATGACCTAAAGCGTGCCGCGCGACTACTGCCAGATGTCGCGGAGCTTGGTTTTGATGCGGTCCTCATCAGACCCGCAAGCCCAAGGGTTGATGTTGGGGCCAAGTCCCTTCCTTCTTTCGTTGAGAAGGCGCACGATCAGGGTCTGAAGGTGGTTGTGCGCGCGTTCCTCACGGACGATGAAGCGGACCTTAGACCCGAGAGCAGCCCACCTCAGCTCACTCTTGAGCACGATGTCTCTGAGTTACACCGTCGCGCTCGGGCAATCCTGGCGACAAACGCCGACGGAGTTGACTTGGGTCTAGTAAATGACGAGGCGGGGAGCCCCGACTCAGCAGCTAATGCTCGCGCATTCACAGAGGCGGTTCAGGGGCAACTTGCTGAGGTCGAGTTAGCCGGAGGAACGACAATCCTCGCAGCTGCGATCCCTTCGCAGCCGAGGGAGGCAGCGCTCCGACACCTGACTGAGGAGTGGTTTCACCACCTACGCGATGATTCGCTCGTTGCGACGCCGTGGGACGCCCACGAGATCAAACAACGGGTTAGCTTGGCTTACGCGGATCGTGACCCACTGGGTCACACCGCCGCATGGCGCTATTCGCTTCCCAAGTGGACAGATTCCCCGTACGCGAGGAACAGCGCCGACTACGGCTGGGCCAAGAGCTCTAAGAGCGATCAGCGCGAAATGGCGATGATGCTCTATGCAGCATCGCTTCCCGGATCAGTCTATGTACCCTTCCTGCACGTGGGTGGCGGAGTCACGGTCAAGGACGGCGCCGCTCCACGACTCAAACTCAGCTTCGAGAAGGGAAGGCAAGCGAAGAGTCAAGCAACCCTAACCAAGGAGGCTCTTCTGGTTAGGAAGAAGCACGCACTAGGCGACGCGACGCTCGCATTTCTCGATGGCCCAGGGTACTGCGACACCAAGACAGCAGTGCACTTGAGTGGCGATGTCCTCGTGGTTCTAAATACTGGGAAAGCCGATGTCATCATCCCTGCCGAGAACCGGCCACTTGTAATGTCGGGCGACCTTCGCCTCACCCCGGACGGGGAGACCGTAGTACGGCCTAACTCCTGCGCCTGGTTTCTTCCGCCAACGCCAGAACCCGCGGGGCCTCTCGCCTACCGATAACTGGATCTAGAGAGACCGATAACTGGACCTAAAGAGAATTTCTAACTGGACCTAAAGAGATTTTCTCAATTCCTCGAGTGTCGGCTGGCCGGGTGCGCTCTCGCGTCCCACGGTTGCGAACGTGAATGCACTACGTCGGGCAGCGTCCCCTAAACGCGTCTGTTTGCCCCCCGGCCCCATCCCCAGCACCACCGAGGGAACCTCTAAATTCTCAACCGCCCACATTTGCGCTTCTCTGATCGCTTCAGCGCTCCGGGCTCCATCCATCATGGCCGAGAGTTTGGCAACATTAGCGCCGCTCGCCTCGGCCTCAGAGAGCCACTCCTCGAAGGATTCGGATGAGTGAATCGGGATCAGGAGATGGAAGGAACCGACCACAGGAACTTCTTCTCTGACCTCACGAATTAGTTCGTTTGCCCCGGCCCGCTGATACTCGATGTCGACCGCATCTGCCCACTGAGCGGCAGAACGGAGTAAACGATCGTAGTCCAGGTCCTCATCATCGACGAGCCCCCGACGTTTAGCTCCGCCTTCCGCCGCGGTGCGGTAGGTTGCCAAAACCGGAACCCCGGTGGCCTCACGCATCTCGTCAGCCACCTCAGCAACCTTGCGAAGCGATATTTTCTTCGAACTCCGTTTCGGTTCAAGCCAGTCCAGACGCCATTCGACCATGTCTGCCCCAGCCGAAGCAGCTTCACCCCATTCTTTGCGAACATCCTTTAGATTCTTCGAAGTGAGCGGCACTACAGCGACGACTCCATCCCTGTCTCGAAATCGCTCAAGCAGATCAGCCACCGGAACCTCCATCATCAGCGTCAGCCAGTCCCTCACGTTCATCCTCGGAGAGAATTTGTGAGCTAAGCCAACCATAGGGCAAATGCGGCCTACGAGGTTTGCCGGCCCGGACCCCCTTCCCAGCCGAGCCAGGAGGAAGCTTCAGGTCGCCGTCGAGCTCACCGAGTCTGTCTTCTAGCTCCTGTAAGGAGTCGACGAGATTCAACTCTCGGCGTACTTCACCCCCGATTGGAAACCCTTTCAGGTACCAACCGACGTGTTTGCGCATCTCTCGCATTGCCCGAAACTCATTTTGTTCGGCCTCGACGGTGCCACGGGCCTGCTCAAGTAGAGTTCTCCGAGCCTGATCGAGCGTGGGCTGATCCGGCGTTGGCAAACCCCATACTGAACAGACTGCATCCTCGAACAGCCAGGGTCGCCCCTGGGCTCCGCGACCTATGGTCACGGCGTCACACCCGGTTTCTTCAAGCATCGACGCAGCATCGGCCCCGGTGAACACGTCCCCGTTCCCGAAGACCGGAACTCTCATTTGCTCCTTGAGCCGGGCAATCCACGACCACCTTGCCGCCCCGGAATAGTACTGCTCCTGGGTGCGAGCGTGGAGCCCTACCGCTGCAACGCCGCACCGCTGCGCGATCTCAGCCGCATCGAAGACCGTGACGTGATCATTATCTATGCCTATGCGCATCTTTACCGTAACCGGGATACTCCCCGGACCACCGGGAGCCCCCGCGTCGACGGCTTTGACAACCGACCGAACGATATCCTCAAAAAGATCGCGCTTCCACGGGATTGCGGCCCCGCCGCCCTTACGCGTCACCTTCGGCACCGGACAGCCGAAGTTGAGATCGATGTGATCAACCAATTCCCGGTCGACTAGCAGATTCGCCGCTCGTCCAAGATCCTCTGGTTCAGTACCGTAGAGTTGAACTGATCTGACTCGCTCGCTCGGGTCCGGGCGAACCATGTGCCAGGCCTTTTCGTTGTTCTCAAGCAGTGCACGCGCCGTGACCATCTCTGCGACATACAGCCCGGACGGTCCGTCCACTCCGGGGATAGCCCGTTCAAGGAGCTCTGGATGGTACTCGGCGAGAGGCGACTCGCCGAACTTCCGACAGACTTTTCGGAAGGGAGCATCGGTGACCCCGGCCATTGGTGCCAGGATCAGCGGAGTGTGAACTCGAACCGCACCGAGCTCAATCGGCGTGGGTGCCTCTAGGCGACCTCTAGGCGATCCAGCAACCATGAACGCACCTCGGCAATCGGAACGCGCACCTGTTCCATGGTGTCGCGGTCACGAATGGTAACTGCATCGTCTTCGAGGGAGTCGAAGTCGTAGGTTATGCAGAACGGAGTACCGATTTCGTCCTGTCTGCGGTAGCGACGACCCACTGCGCCGGTCTCGTCGTACTCAACGTTCCAAAGCTCGCGGAGCCTAGAGGCGAGTTCCTTCGCGGGAGTGGACAGTTCTTCTTTCTTCGAGAGAGGAAGAACCGCGACCTTCACGGGCGCTAGCCGTGGGTCGAGACGAAGCACAACTCGCTTTTCGACGCCCCCCTTGCCGGTTGGCGCTTCGTCCTCGGAATACGCCTCGACGAGGAAAGCCATAAGTGATCTGGTCAAACCCGCCGAAGGCTCAATGACATAAGGGGTCCATCTCTCCCCTGTCGCCTGGTCAAAGTAATCGAGCTTGGCGCCAGACGCCTCAGCGTGAACACTCAGGTCGTAATCTGTACGGTTGGCGACGCCCTCAAGCTCGCCCCATTCGGATCCCTGGAACCCGAAGGTGTACTCGATGTCAACGGTTCGCTTCGAGTAGTGAGACAGCTTTTCTTTGGGGTGCTCATAGTGACGGAGGTGGTCGCGATTGATACCAAGATCCACGTACCAGTTGGTGCGAAGATCAATCCAGTACTGATGCCACTCCTCGTCCGTACCCGGAACAACGAAGAACTCAAGCTCCATCTGCTCAAACTCGCGAGTGCGGAAGATGAAGTTGCCCGGGGTGATCTCGTTGCGGAACGACTTTCCGATTTGGGCGATACCGAACGGCGGTTTCTTCCTGGCCGAGGTCATGACGTTGAGGTAGTTAACGAAGATTCCCTGAGCCGTTTCAGGACGCAGGTAGTGCAGTCCCGCCTCGTCATCCACCGGCCCGAGGTAGGTCTTCATAAGCCCAGAGAAAGCTTTGGGTTCCGTCCACTCGCCACGGGTTCCACAGTTAGGGCAGGCAATCATCTCCATGGTCACCGCCGATTCTTCCAACCCGTTCTTCTCGGCGTACTGCTCGATAAGCTGATCCTCACGGAAGCGGTTATGACACTTCTGGCACTCAATGAGTGGATCAGTAAACGCGGTGACGTGACCAGAGGTCTCCCAAACTTTGGTGGGGAGGATGACGGATGAGTCAATTCCGACGACGTCGTCGCGTAGACGAACCATCGTCTTCCACCACTGGCGCTTGATGTTCTCTTTGAGTTCAACTCCCAATGGCCCATAGTCCCAGGCAGATCGGGTGCCACCATAGATCTCGCCACACGGGTAAACAAACCCTCGTCTCTTGGCAAGGTTGATGACTGCTTCTAGCTGACGAACATCCGAACTCACGCCGAACTCCTTGATTCCTTTGCCGACCCTGTACGCGAAGCACTGGTTTGCCCTTCTCGTGGCGGCATCAGCCAAGTTTAGCTAGAGCCGTTGAAGACCTCGAAGTCAGTTCCAGTAGACTTCGTTACTTTTTCGGGTCGTTGCCCTCAGACGCCCCTAGATTTCTTGACTATCATTCGCAACAAGAACAGGATAGTCGGGTGACTCAGTCAAGTTCTCCTCCGGATGCAGCTGTTGCTTTCGATGATCTCGAAGTCGGCTACGGGCGCCACGTTGTGCTTCACGACATCAGTGCCCGTATCGAACCCGGCGAGTGCGTCGCCATAACGGGCAATAATGGTAGCGGAAAGTCGACACTGGTCAAGGCTCTGATGGGAATCGAACCGTTCCAGAGGGGCATGATTGATCTCTTCGGATATATCCGTTCAACAGGCGCCTCGCCGATTGGGACCCCGCCTTGGATGAGGGTCGGTTACGTTCCGCAACGTCTTTCATCCGTTGGGGGCGTCGAGTCTTCGGTCTTTGAAGTAGTTCAGTCAGGACTTCTCGGGTATAGAACCCTATGGCCAAAATCGGGTTCCAAACAAAGAGTCCAAGAGACCCTTCAGCAGGTCGGCTTGGCGCACCGCGCTAAAGAACCATTCGCAATACTCTCCGGCGGTCAACAACAGCGCGCACTAATTGCCCGAGCACTCGTTCGTAGACCGGAACTGCTGGTCTTGGACGAACCACTGACCGGACTCGACGCTCACAACCGCGAGCGCCTAGCCCAGATAGTCGCAAACCAGAAAGAGTCGGGAACAACCTCGTTGCTGGTCCTCCATGAACTCGGAGAGTTGACTCCTCTGATCACTCGCGAGCTGAGACTTTCGTACGGGCACCTGGTTCACGACGGACCGTGTACTCATCAAAGCCACTACGATGATTCGTCCGTGTGGATTGACCCCGAGTGCTCGGATGTCAGGCAGGGGTCACGGCTGTGATTGAGTTGCTTACCTCTCCCCTGTTTCTCCGCTCCCTCATTGCCGCACTGCTGGTGGGCGTCTCCGCCCCGGTCGTAGGTACATACCTAGTTCACCGCCGACTTGCGATGCTGGGAGACGGCATTGGCCACGTTGCCCTGACGGGCGTGGCACTCGGATGGTTGGTCGGGTCGGCTGCCAACCTGGTGCCGGTCGATCAACTAGCAGTCCCGGGAGCACTGCTGGCATCGGTCGCAGCGGCCGTGGCAATTGAACTGATCCGCCAATCCGGTCGAACATCAGCCGACGTGGTGTTGGCTGTGCTCTTCTACGGCGGTATCGCTGCCGGAGTTGTTCTTATTGGTTTAGCTGGGGGGACGTCCACCCAGTTGAACTCTTACCTTTTCGGCTCTCTAGCAACCGTATCTTGGAGCGATCTGATAATCATCGCCGTCATGGCGATAGTAATCTTCGTCTTTGGCATCGGTCTGCGGGGAGCCCTGTTCTCCGTCACGTCGGACGAGGACTTCGCTACCGCAACCGGGCTTCCGGTTCGCGGCCTATCGATGCTGATCGCTGTCCTGTCGGCGGTCACCGTGGCCGTCTCGATGCGTGTGGTTGGCGCGCTTTTGGTTTCGGCCCTGATGATCGTTCCCGTTGCAACATCGGGTCTGTTTTCAAAGTCCTTCAAGGGAACGATGGCGATGGGAACGGTACTTGGCGGCATCCTCTGCGTCGCGGGCCTTTGGATAACCTTCTATGTGAATGTCTCGCCAGGCGCGATGATCGTCGTGTTGGCTGTAACTGTCTACGCCGTAGCGTTCTTCTTTAGGACCATTGCAGATAGATCCAAGCGAAAAGTCGAGGTACACCACTGATGGCCCAAATCCAGCGAATGACGAAGCAGCGTCAGGCAGTTCTCGCCGCGCTTCAAGGGCGTAATGAGTTTCGGTCAGCCCAACAGGTCCATTCCGATCTGGTGAGCGAGGGCGAGTCGGTAAGTCTCGCGACGGTCTATCGTAACCTTCAGATTCTTGAGGAATCCGGCCAGGTGGATACCGTAAGGGCTGCCGACGGTGAAGTCATGTATCGCCTCTGCGAGGACACCGGCCACCACCACCACTTGGTGTGCACAGACTGCGGGCATACTGAAGAGGTAGACCTGTCCGCTATCGAACCGCTACTCGCCATTGTTTCGGAAAAGAAGGGGTTCGATCTGACCGGGCATGAGCTGGAACTCTTCGGTTTGTGTCCCAGATGCAAGTAGGGTGTAGCTAGTGACCGTCTTTATCCCGAAGGAGATTCCATCTTGATTCCATCATGGGCTCAAAGCGGAGTTCCCCTCATAGTCTTCTTGTTTTTCGTGGTCTTCTTCCGCGCGCAGGGCACCTATTGGGTGGCGCGCTCTGTCCCAGCTCTTGTCACCAGAGCATCAGGCAGGTTCGATTGGCTCAAGGGGTTGGCAAACTGGGCAAACGGACCGGTTCCCCGGAAGGGTGCTCACATTCTCGAGCACTGGGGAATCATCGTTATCCCACTTTGCTTCCTTACGGTCGGCTTGCAAACGGCGATCCTTGGCGGTGCCGGTCTGGTGAGAATGAACTGGGCGAAGTTCACCGCGGCGATGATTCCCGGGTGCGTTGCCTGGGCTCTTCTCTACGGTTTAGGGATGCTCGCGGTATGGCAAGCCGCAATCAAAGCCGCTGCCGGAAGTCCGTGGGCTTGGGCGGCGCTCGCACTGGTTATCGCGGTGGTTACGGTCGTTGTTATTGTCCGGAAACGACGCGAAGCGCCGACTCCCGCAGCCGTGGTTATCAGCGCTCCCGTTGAAGACTAAGACTGGTCTTATTGCACATCCAGGTAATGCGACGACTGGCAAAACGACCATTCCCTAGTACCGGGTCAAGAGCCTTCGACGCGGTCTTTAGCTCCGCCGAATCTGCGGTTTCGGGTGCCGTATTCCACTAGCCGCTCCCAAAGAGCCTCACGTCCGAAATCGGGCCACGCAGTCTGCACAAAATCGAGCTCTGCGTAGGCCAGTTGCCACAGGAGAAAGTTACTGATTCGCTGTTCGCCCGATGTACGAATCAGCAGATCCACGTCCGGGGTGTCAGATAGATAGAGATGGCTGGCGAGGGTCTTTTCGCCGATTGAATCGGGTTTTCGGCTTCCCTCCGCGACCTCCTTCGCCAGTTTTCGTGCCGCATCAGCAATCTCGGCTCGTCCGCCATAGTTCACGCAGAGTAATAGCTCGGTCTTGGTGTTGTCCCTGGTCTTCTCCTCGGCGACCTTGAGTTCCTTGATCACGGACTTCCACAGCTTCGGCTCACGTCCAACCCACCGAACGCGAACCCCCCACTCATTGAGCCTGTCGGTATGTCTTCGAATAGTGTCCCGTGAGTACCCCATGAGAAATCGAACCTCAGCGGGTGAACGGCGCCAATTCTCGGTGGAGAACGCATAGAGAGACAGATACTCGACTCCCGCCTCTACCGCTCCAGCGACCGTATCCATAAGAGAAAGTTCCCCAGCCCTGTGACCGTCTGTACGAGGCAGTCCGCGAGCGTTCGCCCACCGACCGTTTCCGTCCATGATCACCGCGACGTGTTTCGGAGCCTTTCCGAGGAGAGCGGGAGGAACGCGAACCGGTCCCTCTCCCGGCGCAGCGAGCGGATTGTATCCGGGATCGTGGGGTTTCAGTCGGCCCGCGCCACGTGCACCAAAGCTACCAAAGTCATATCGAGAGTCGTGTGCCTTATCGTTCCCTGGCTCTTCGAACTCCAACGATGCCCCGTCCAGCATGGTCCCTCCATTTAGCCGGCTGCGCCAGCGGTCGCGAACGGTAGAGAACGTAGTCTCTGCTCCAGATGCCACTGGCCCCATGCTCCCGCAAGGTCGTGTGCCTGTTCCCACAGCGGAGTCGGTTCGAGCATGGCACTCTGCCAGTCGGCCCGAATCAGGGCCTCCATTAGGGTGGCGCTACCGGGTTCCATTGGCATTGCGTCGGGGGGAGCACAACTGGCACAGAACGCTCCACCCCCACCCGAGGAGAAGAACCGCAAGTCCCCCGATTGTCCGCACGAAACACAACTGGTCAGCGTGGGACGCCACCCCTCCAAACCCATAGAACGAAGCAGATAGGCCGTCCCGACGAGGGTGGCCGGGCGGGCCGAGCCAGCAAGTGTGTGTAGGGCTCCGTGCAGTAAGTCGAATTGCTCGGGAGTTGGCTCCTCGTGACCCTCGGTTACCTTCTGCGCAGTCTCGACGATCAGCTTGGCGTTGGTGAACTCTGGATAGCTTGACGTCAGCGAGTCTGAGTAGGCGCTAATGGTCTCAACCTGCGTAACCGTGTCCAGGTTGCGTCCGCTGTGAAGCTGGATGTCGACTAGATTGAAGGGGGCAAGACGGGCTCCGAAGCGAGAGGTCGTCCGTCGCACCCCTTTTGCGACGGCCCTGATCTGGCCGGACTTCTTTCCGAGCATCACCACAATTCGATCGGCCTCACCCAGCTTGTAGCTGCGTAGCACGATCACTTGATCACGGTATGTCCGAAGCACCCGTCAATTCTCTCACGAGAATCAACCATCCCTCGATACGGGACTCGCCGCTAGTGGGTTTCGCTCTCGAAAACAACCTGCACTACGTCAATGACTACCTGGACTTGGCTCCGAAACACCACATCGGTCAACCGCCACCGGATTTCGCTCTCGAACTCGACCGAGCAGCGATCTTGGTCCCTGGATTGCCGGGGACAACCAAATGCGCACAGGTAATAGCGCACAGGCATTTCGAGAGTGAAACCCGGGTAGCGGCCAACCTATGGGACCTAGTCTCTGACCGTGTTCACGTCTCGCAGTGCTCGGTTGAGGGCGGAGATAACGGCTCTGTAGGTCGCACGCGCGATCGAAGGGTCGATCCCTACGCCCCAGACAACCTGACCATCGACCTCGGCCTCAACGTACGAGGCCGCCTTGGCATCGTGTCCTGCGCCCATAGCGTGCTCAGAGTAATCAAGGATGTGGAAGTCATATCCCTGCTGCTGGATCGCATTTACAAAGGCATCGATGGGGCCCGAACCGTCCGCACGAAGTTCCACAACTTCGCCACGATCGCGAATCTCGGCTCGAAGATGTGCTCCGTCCTCGTCCGCATCAACGGAGGTCTTGCCCAGAACAAAACGACCCCAGGGCTCCAGCCCGTCTGCGGCATCATTAGGCAAATACTCGTCGGCAAAGATCTTCCACATCGCGTCTGCATCGACCTCTCCGCCGAGGGCCTCCGTCTTCCCCTGGACAATCTTTGAGAAATCGATCTGCAGGCGGCGCGGTAACTCCAGGTTGTGTGCCGAGGACATCAAGAATGCCACCCCGCCCTTACCGGACTGCGAATTTACTCTTACTACCGCCTCGTACGAACGACCAACGTCCGCCGGATCGATCGGGAGGTATGGAATCTCCCAGACAACGTCCTCCTCATTCCCGGCTTCCTTGACAAGTCTGCCCCGAACCGCGAACCCTTTACGGATTGCGTCCTGATGCGAACCAGAGAACGAGGTGTAGACGAGGTCGCCAGCGTATGGAGTCCGAGGCGGAACCTCCATCGAAGTGCAGTACTCAACCGTACGACGAATCTCGTCAATGTCAGAGATATCCAGCTGCGGATCAATCCCCTGGGTATAAAGATTAAGAGCCAGCGTTACCAGATCAACATTTCCGGTGCGTTCGCCCTGCCCAAACAAACAGCCCTCCACGCGGTCGGCCCCAGCCAGCATTGCTAGTTCGGCGGCGGCAACAGCACTGCCACGATCGTTGTGCGGGTGAACAGACAGTGAAACATGCTCGCGGCGGGTTAGGTTGCGTGACATGAACTCAATCTGGTCGGCGTAGACATTGGGGGTGCTGCGCTCGATCGTTGCGGGTAGATTGATGATCAGTTCTCGGTCGGGTCCGGGCTCCCAGGTATCCATCACCGCCTCGCAGATCTCAAGTGCAAACTCGGGCTCGGTGTCAATGAAAATCTCGGGCGAGTACTCCAACCCCACGACAGTGTTTTCTCCGAGAATCTCCTGAGCATCGCTCATAATCTGCGCGACCCCGGAAGTCGCCAACTTGACGGTTGAGACTGGGTCATTACCGAAGACAACCTCGCGGAACGTTGGCGATGTTGCGTTGTAAATGTGAATGTTGGCCTGCTTCAAACCGGCGAGGGACTCCACCGTTCTTCGAATGATGTCCTGGCGAGACTGGGTCAGAACGGAAACGACGACATCATCGGGAACCGCGCCTTCATCTACCAGAGATCGTACAAAGTCAAAGTCTGTTTGCGATGCCGCAGGAAATCCGATCTCGATTTCTTTGAATCCCATTCGGACTAGCAGGTCAAACATCAGTCGCTTGCGCGCGGGGTCCATGGGTTCGACCAGCGCCTGGTTTCCGTCACGCAGATCGGTCGAAAGCCAGCGCGGTGCCGCAACTATCTGTTTATCGGGCCAGGTTCGCTCCGGCAGACTGATTGGGTTGGTTTCACTAAACGGCCGATATTTTGCCACCGGCATTCCGGAAGATTTCTGATTGTTTCTGTGTCCGGCTGTAATCATTATGGTGCTCTTTCTTGGTTACCGGACCGCTTGGGCCCTGGGCTTGTCCGCCAGATCGGAACGCCTAACTCCGCGTCGAGTCGTCCGATCCGGTCAGGACTCGCCGCGGCAACCAAGCAGGAGGCTAAGAGCTTTCACACCTGCAATGTATTCCGCTTGCTCAGTCCGTGGCAAACCGTTCCAGAAACTGGTCGTTCCAAGGCTCACGCCAACTGTTGTAGGTAGGCGTCTCGCTGTCGACGAAACTCGACCCTAGAGAGGGCAAAGCTGGTTACCGAAGGGGAGGTCAGCACCACCAACATAATGATTGCGATGCTCAGGGAGAGCATGTTTGAGTACCGGTCGATTGCATAGTCCCTTGCCACCCATAGCAGGAACGTATGAACCACCTCGAAACCGACCACCAGAACCAGAGCGATACGAGCTCCGCGGTATCCAAACCACATTCCCAGTCCTAGCAGGATGAGCAGGACGATCAGCGCCGCCGAGATAACTATACCGGCAGTGAAAACATGTTCCGGAGCGAGATTCGGAATGTTCAGCGAATCCACCACTTTAGGATCGGCAATGATTCTTATCATTCTCCATGCCTCGGCAGCCACCATTGCCAGTATGACTGCGACTGCCAAGTAGACGCCACCCGGACGGGGAATCTTTTCTATTTCGACTCTTGGGTCGTCTGCAGTCGGGTCCGGGGCCTCGGCCATTGATTCGATTGCCTTGAGGTCGGGGGTGGGAACCGTTCGCGGCACCTCAGTAAGGTCAACAATCGCCAGGTTACCGTCAGTAGCGATCAGATCCCCTCCGCCATTGCGGGAGTGATAGGCCGTCGAGAAGTCTTCTATCCAGTCAACCCTCAGATTGGGATCAACCTCGCGGAGTGAATCAAGCACATGATCACGTTCACCGTCGATATCGTCGCCTATTTTGTGCGTCACCTGCAGGGTGAACAGCGATAGGCCCACCGACCGGTCGTAGGTTCCCGCAGCCACCCAGCCAACCCTTCGCCCACCGGGCAGCGGCCAGTCAGGCGGGCAGTGCCAAAACCTGATGTGGTGCCTCTTTCCAGGGCTACCCCCAATCTCCTGTTGATAGGCAAAGTCCTGCATCCTCTCGAAGACCTCTAAGGTCGAGACCGGAGCAGTCGGATACGACTTACGTGTCACAGTCGCCTCGACGATCTTGAGGCCAGAACTCAGGTTGACCGGCTCAGCCAGGGTCCAACCGGCCGCCTGCATCATTCGGTGGATGTGATCGGCAGACCCATCAAAGGCAATGTTTATCGGGTCGCCCATAATTCCTTCGCTGGTTCGGGAACGACCGATGAAGTAGTTCGGCACGTACATCGCGCTGAGAACCTTGTGAATACGGGGCAAAAACCAATACGCGACGACCGCCCACAGAGCAACGATAAAGAGGACCAGCGTCCAGTTATGCTCGTGAGAATCGAAGAAGACTGCCACCAGTGCCCAAACCGCCGCGACACCCGCTAGCAGGAAGAAGAATCCGTTGACCAGCACGGACAATCTCGATTCGCGCACATGCTGAGTCTCAGGAGGCACTGAATTTGCTTCGGCTCTGCCTTTACCGCTCTTGTTCTGACTCACGGTGCGTTCAGCCCCCTCCGACGTCGTTACTTCGAAGCTTAGACCCCTCAAAAACCAGAGTCCTGCGCTTTCGGGCTGCCATATGGCCGTCTTGAAGTTCTAGCGCTCTAGAACCCCAGCCTTCGTAATGCCTTCGGGTCCGTCTGCCAATTCTTGAGTGAAGTAACGTGCGTATGCAGATATACCCGGCGCCCCAACAGTCTTTCGATCTCCGCTCTGGCCTTTACCCCCACCTGCTTGAGGTGCTCTCCGCCCTTGCCTATCACGATGGCCTTCTGGGAGTCTCGCTCAACGAAGATGGTTACATAGATGTCGAGGATGCCCCGGTCTCCCTTACCCTCTCGCTCAACCATTTCGTCGACCCGGACCGCTACAGAGTGCGGTAGCTCGTCCCGTACTCCTTCGAGTGCCGCTTCCCTGACATACTCAGCAATCAGGGTTTCTTCACTCTCGTCAGTGATCTCATCGTCAGGATAAAGCTGCGGTGAGGGGGGAAGATAAGAGATCAGAACGTCAATCAGGGTGCCAAGATTCTTGTCCTTCGCCGCGCTGACGGGAACTATCGCGTCAAACTGAACCCCGTCGTCACTCTGTAGACCCTCAATATCACTCAGGTGCTCAATCAAGCGATCCGTACTCACCAGATCTAACTTCGTGGCGATGGCGACCTTTTTAGCTCTTGAGCCTGAGATCTGCTCTGCGATGAACCTATCGCCCGGTCCGATCTTCTGATCGGCCGGAAGACACATGGCAATCACGTCAACGTCCGCGAGCGCCTCAAGAACCATCTCGTTTAGACGCTTACCAAGCAGCGTTCGTGGACGATGGTATCCAGGGGTGTCGACAAGGATCATCTGTCCATCAGGGCGAGTGACTATGCCGCGGATGTTGTGCCGAGTGGTTTCGGGTCGATTCGAGGTAATTGCTACCTTCTGCCCAACCAGCGCGTTAGTTAGCGTTGACTTGCCTACGTTCGGACGGCCAACGATCGCGACAAACCCCGCACGGTAGTCCTCGTCTTGACTCTCCTCAATCATTTTCTCCCCCAGCATTCTCGGTATCCTCAGTATCTGGCCTCTCATCGTTCTTGGGAGAGGTAACGGTTACCGTGAGCGAGCGTACCTGTCTGCGTCGTCCTACCTCGTCGCCCGCTTCGATCAGCAGTGGACCGATCTGCGCGGTTGATCCGGGCAGGGGCACCTTCCCAATCGTCTTGGCTAAAAGACCACCCACGGAATAGACGTCGTCATCATCAATCTTGACATCTATCAGGTCCGCGAGATCATCGAGGGAATAGGACGAGGGCACCTCCCACACGTTCTCGGAGATCTGCTCTGGCGAGGCGGCGGTGTGGTCGTGCTCATCCTGCAGCTCCCCGACCAGTTCCTCGATGATGTCCTCAGCGGTAACCAGTCCGGCGATCCCGCCATACTCGTCGACCACCAGGGCAAGGTGTGAGTTCTCCTCTTGCATCACCCGCAGTTCGTCATCGGCCAGCTTCATCTCGGGAACGAAAGAAGCTGGACGCATGATGTCAGATGCTTGAAAATGATCACCGCTATCGGCCTCACGGAGACGACGAACAACGTCCTTGAAATATAGAACGCCCTGTACATCGTCCCTGTTCTTGCCAATAACAGGGATACGAGAAAAGCCGGAACGGATGAAAAGCTCAATGGCATCGTCTGCGGCCTCATCAGAGTGAATCGAGACGATTTCCCCACGCGGCACCATGACCTCACCGACCCTGGTTTGGCCCAGTTCGAAGACGGAACGAATGATTTCTCGGTCCTCCTCATCCAGATCAGAGGGGTCACCCTCCGTGACTTCGTCAACCAGTTCGCGTAGTTCCTCGACCACATCCAGGCGGGTACTTCGTTGCTCAAGACGTCGCTGACTGCGCTCCTCTCCCTTGGAAAGGGCGGCAATCCGACTCGGTCTGCGAAGGAGTTGGTTCGCAAGCGGTGCCCCGCGCAGAGCAACCCAAACGTAGCGTTCACCACTAAGTAGCGCGGCAGTTCCCAGTAGAGAAAGCAGAATTACCAACCCGACGATGGCCAGGGTCAATATCAGGTCAAGCCACCAGGGCAGCCCGCGCTCAGCGAACTGAACGATCAGAGGCACAGTGATGAAGAAAATCCCCAAACCGAGGGAAACGTCGCGTGGAACCAGCAGAGCCAACGATGCTTCGCGTCTGGTCTTGAGGGCGGAGGCAAGCGAGGATGCCCCTTTCCGTCCCTCCTCTTCGAGATCCTCTGCGTAAGCCAGGGACATCCTGGATATCGCGATGTCGATTGCGGTAACCCAGCTTGAGAAGAACACAAGGAGGACGCCGACAATCGCCAGAACAACCGACAGTCCGGGGTTTGCTAAACCAGACACTTATCTATCACCATTCCACAGGGTAGGGTCCGACTTCATCAGTTCTGCGCTAGGAAGGTCAGTAGCAGCCTGCGCTGCAGTGCAAACATCACTTCTTTTTCGTCGGGCTCAGCATGGTCGTAGCCCAAAAGGTGAAGGATGCCGTGGGTTGCAAGAAGCAGCATCTCTTCTTCTTTGGAGTGCC
This sequence comes from Actinomycetaceae bacterium MB13-C1-2, assembly GCA_035621235.1. Lineage (NCBI taxonomy): Bacteria > Bacillati > Actinomycetota > Actinomycetes > Actinomycetales > Actinomycetaceae > Actinomycetaceae bacterium MB13-C1-2. The sequence continues at coordinate 1,740,496 of CP141731.1, read as the reverse complement.
CTGCAGCAAGTGCCTGTTCCGCCGCCACCTGAGGACAGATGCACACGTCCCCGAGGACGCCCTCGCCTGTCGGACTTGCGGGCGTCCCGGGCTTCAGTTCATCCATTGGAAAGCTCATAACATCCGTGGGACCTGGAAGATCAAGCCACTGCTCGTGGAGCTCCGCCATCGGATCAGGATCGATAAACATGATGCATAGCTCCGCTCCGGAACCGACGTGCATCTGATGCATTACATACTCGGCCAGATCAGTGAACTCAACAATGTTGATGTCCACATCCGTTTCGTTTATTACCTCGACCGTCATCGCCTACCTCCCGCGGCTCGACTTCGACTCGAAGAACCACTCTTCCTGGAAGCGACGCCCTTGTTTTGGGGATGACGCGTGTCCCATTCGTCATAGGCATCAACGATGTCAGCCACCAGGCGGGTGCGGACAACGTCGGCACTGGTGAGGTACTGGAACCCTATCCCGTCAATATCCCTCAGAATCTGCTCGGCCTGGATCAGCCCAGACTTCTGATCACCGCGCAGATCTACCTGGGTTACATCACCGGTGACAGCCATCTTGGACCCCTCACCAAGACGTGTCAGGAGCATCTTCATTTGGGCCGCGGTCGTGTTCTGGGCCTCATCGACGATAACGAATGAATCGTTCAGGGTTCGACCACGCATGTAAGCAAGCGGGGCGACCTCAACGGCTCCTGCCTCCATCAGACGCGGGAGCGATCCCTCCTCAAGGAGATCCTGTAGAGCGTCGTATAGGGGGCGCAGGTATGGATCAATCTTGTCTGAAAGTGACCCTGGCAGGAACCCGAGATTCTCTCCGGCCTCAACCGCGGGTCTGGTCAAGATCACTCGGCGAACCTGGCCGGAAAGTAGCTGGTCCACTGCTTCGGCCATAGCCAAGTAGGTCTTACCGGTTCCAGCAGGCCCGATCCCAAAGACAATCTGCGAGCGTGAGAGGGCATCCATATAGTTCTGTTGACCAGGGGTCTTCGCCTTGACGTTTCTGCGAGGATTGCCAAAAGCCTGGCCTGTGGCTGCACTGGGCGCCATCTCAAAAAGAGTATCGCTGCGAAGCAGGTCAACTGCGTGTGTGACTGCATCTGCGTCAAGGATGGTTCCCTGCCGCGCCAACGTCACCAGTTCCTCGACCAGCTTCGCGACAGTCCCCACCTGGTCTGCAGAACCTGCCACAGAGATTATTCGGCCGTGGACCAGGACCGAGACGCCTGGGAATCCCTTCTCGATAACCCGAATGACCCGGTCCGAGGGTCCGAGGAGGGAGACCAGTTCAACGTCCTGAGGTACTTCGATGGTTCGAGTAAGTGAACGACTTCCTAGTTCGGTCATCTCATCCATTCTGCGTGATCTTGCGGGCTTATGCTCTCAAGTCTACGAGTGAATCTAGGTTCGCAGGCTCCAGAGCAGACTCTGTTACACAAGGGTTACTACCGCCCGTCACCAGCGGCCCAGATGCAGGTTTGCAGCGACCAGGGCTGCGGGACCGGCAGTCGAGCTGCGAAGCACTTCGGGGCCCAAGATGACGGGCGTAGCACCCGCTTCCTTGAAACCGTCAATCTCCTCTGGGCTGACTCCCCCTTCGGGGCCAACGAGCAATACAACTCTGGCGGGGGCCACTCCGTTTGAGGCGGTCGAAGCCAAGACCTGCGACAGAGGAACTGTGGCTTCTTCATGACAGACCAACACCAGATCACCCGACTCGGTCCAACTACCAACTTCGGCGGTGAGTTGTTTGGAAGACACCGGGTCTCCGATACCGGGGAGAAACGCTCTCCGGGACTGTTTCATTGCCGCAGTTAGTACCTTCTGCCAGCGCTCGACTCCTCGCTTAACCTTCTGCGGACTCCACTTCACTATGCTTCGGTCGGCCTGCCAGGGGATCACCCGATCAACCCCGAGCTCCGTCGCAGTCTCGATTGCCTGCTCATCTCGCCCACCTTTAGCAAGCGCCTGAACCAAAATCAGTTCGGGGCTTCGAGGCATCTCTTGTATCGCCCGCATAGCACGAACCTCGAGACCGTCCTGGTTTGTCCCGACCGCCTCGGACACGACTCGCACGCCCTGACCGTCAACCAAATCTAGGCGCTCACCCGGACGGATCCGCTGAACTCTAGCGGCGTGACGTCCCTCATCCCCGTCAAGAATCAAAGTCGAACTAGACGTCGTTACCTGTCGAAGTGGAGTTCGGTGGCCGTCAACCAGCACCTCCGGCGCGAAAAAAACTGATGCAGTCACTGTCTTGCGCAGGGTCCCTATGCGCCTAGCGCGTCCTTGATTCGCCCAAAGACCGAAGACTTGGCCCTGGGACGCTCTCCGGTGTCTTCACCCCGGTGTGCTGCCAGTTCTTCGAGGAGTTCCCGCGAGCGGTCATCCAGCTTTGTCGGCACCTCGACCCCCACGTGAACCACCAGGTTGCCGCGAGTCGAACCTCCCGGTCGAGTGATTCCGAGCCCCTTTAGTACCACTTCCTCACCGGGCTGGATGCCGGGATGAATCTCGACGTCGCGGTCTCCGTCGAAGGTGCTCAGCGGGAACACAACCCCGAGCGCGGCCGTTGTTACTGGAACGGTGACACTGGTGTGCAGGTCAAATCCCTGGCGCGAAAACAGCTTGTCGGACTTTACCCTGATCTCGACGTAGAGGTCTCCGCTCGAGCCGCCCTGGGCACCGGCCTCGCCCTGTCCTCGAAGCTTGATTCGACTTCCGTTCTCGACCCCGGAGGGAACAGAAACAGAGATGGTTCTGGTGGCGCGAACTCTTCCCTCTCCCGAGCACTCTGGACACGGAGTCTGAATAAGACGACCTCGACCATCACAGTTGCTGCAGGGAACCGCCATCCGAATCGGTCCTAGAAGGGAGGACTGCATACGGGTAACAGAACCGGTGCCGTTGCACTGGGTACACATGATCGGCGAGGTTCCGGGAGCACAGCAGGTGCCGTTGCAGGTACCGCAGACCATCGCGGTGTCCAAGATAACCTGCTTCTCGGTGCCGAAGACTACTTCCTCGAGGGTGATCTCGACCGCTACCTTGGTGTCACGTCCCGGCCTGCCGGTCGCGGGTTGCGGCATCGCAGAAGTAAACCCGCTCCCCGAGAACATCGCATCGAAAAGGTCAGCGAAGCCGAAAGATCCACCGAACGGATCGCCTCCGCCTCCGCCATTGAAGGAACCAGGTCCACGCAAATCGTACATCTGGCGTTTCTTCGGATCGGACAGTGTTTCGTATGCGACTGAGAGCTCTTTAAACGCTTCCTCAGACTCAGGTCCGGCATAGTCAGGGTGCAGTTCGCGTGCCTTCTTACGGTATGACCGACGGATTTCCTCGACGGTCGCGTCACGACTTACGCCCAGGACCTCGTAGTAGTCCCTCACGCGGTTTCCTCTTTCGATGGCTCTTCTTCTTGCGGTTCTTCAGACTGCGGCTTCCCTAACAGTAGTTCGGTCAACCGCTCCGACACAGCTTGTACAGCCGCCAGCGAACGCGGATAGTCCATGCGCGTCGGTCCGAGGATTCCGACGTGGACTGTAGTTGTCTCCGGCACCTCATAAGTAGCCGAGACGAGCGATGCCTCGTGAAGGTGGTCATCTCGGTTTTCAGCTCCGATCGATACGTCCAGCGGTTCTGTGTGAACCTCGCCGAGCACTCTTACTAGGGAAGCCTGATCTTCAAGAACCTCGAGAACGGAGGCAACGTCTGTGAAGCCTCCACTAACACGTGCCAGGTTTGAGGCCCCTGAAGTAGCGAACCGGGAGACAGCGAGCGGCCTAAGGATGTCCCGCACCGACTCAGCAACCGGCGCCAGGATCGCGCGCAACTCAGGCCTTGCAACGTCGACCACGCGCTCTAGCTCTTCGCGTACTTCACGGACGGTTTTCCCCTCGCTCAGTTCGGTCAGGGCCGTGGAAACCTCCGATACTAAGTCATCGGTCAGGGCCACGTCGGCTCCCAGGTCGATCTGCCGCTTGGCAATTCGCCCCGTCGTCGAGATCACCAGAACTAGAAGTCGGCTGGCAAGCAGGTCGATAACCTCTATCTGACGGATACCTGCAAGTGAGAGGTCCGGATACTCCGCGATAGCAGCTTGCCCAGTTAGCCTGGCTAAGAGTCGCACTGCCCGCCCGACCAGTTCCTCGTATGCGTCCACCTCACCGAGGTTCTTTTCAATACGCCGTCTGGACTGTTCGCTGATTGGCCCAGGAGCGTGAAGCTCGTCGACAAAACGGCGGTAACCGGCATCCGTTGGAACACGCCCAGCAGAAGTATGCGGCTGCTGGATGAACCCATCGCGCTCAAGTGCGCTCATATCGGCACGGATCGTGGCAGAAGAGACTCCCGTCACGTGCCCTTCAGCGACAGCCTTGGAGCTAACCGGTTCGTTGGTCTGAACGTGCTCGACGACAATTGCCTGCAAAACGTGCAGTCTGCGATCACTTGCGGACATCGGATTCACCCCCTCGACGATCAAATCGTGCGTGTACAAAACGGCTCAGTGGCACTCGAAGCCCGCGAGTGCCAGCACTACGAGTCTACAACCTGGCTACGGCCATCCCAGGATCATTCGCGTCACATGGTCGGCAAGTAGGCGTCCGTTCAACGTTAGTACGAGGCGTCCGCGCTCAAGTTGATCCGCTTCTACCAATCCATCGTCCACGAGCGAATGCGCGACCTCGGCAGGAACTCCTCCGGCGGGCAAGCCCTCGAGGGTCCTAATTCCGAGCATTACGCGTTCTGTACGGCGGTCCTCCTCGGTGAGAGCTTCCCCTTCTAGCCCGGGAGAGGTGCCCTCGGCGAGTCGGGCTGCATACGCCAGGGGGTGCTTGACGTTCCACCACCGTTGTCGCCCAACATGGGAGTGTGCTCCCGGCCCGTACCCCCACCAGTCCCAGTCACGCCAGTAGGCCAGGTTGTGTACGGAGCGGTCACTCGGGGTCTTTGCGAAGTTGGAGATTTCATACCACTGGTAGCCTGCTGTCGCCAATGTTTGATCAGCCAAACGGTACTTGTCAGCGTCCAGGTCCGGGTCGGTCTGCGGTAGTTCTCCGCGGGTGATCATGGCGGCCATCTTGGTTCCCTGCTCAACGATCAGTGAGTATGCACTGAGGTGGTCCGGCTCCAAGGTCAGGGCGTCTTCGACCGACCTCTTCCACTCTTCGAGTGTTTCGGTTGGTGCCCCGTAGATGAGGTCAACTGAGTTCCGCAGCCCTAAGTCCTTCGAGATCTGAATCGTCTCGGTCACTTTCGCGGGATGATGCTGTCGGTCGAGGACGTCCAGCACCCTGGGGACGGACGATTGCATTCCGACGGACACTCGATTCACCCCGGCAGATTGGAACCCCGTCATACGCGAATAAGTCGCGGTCTCGGGGTTGACCTCGAGGGTGATCTCGGCACCGGCAGTGACACCGAAGGTGTCATCAAGGCGGGTGATTATCTCACCGATCGCTGAAGGCTCTAGCAGGGAGGGAGTCCCGCCGCCAAAGAAAATACTCTCAATCGGCCTGGGAAGAAGTTCAGCCTCAGTGAGAACTCGCCTGGAGATCTCGATCTCCGCTGCCACAGAGTCGGTGTACGAGGCTCTGTCGGCTCCCGGCCCGAAGTCTTTGGTATAGGTGTTGAAATCACAGTACCCGCAACGGACGGTACAAAACGGGACGTGAACGTAGACAGCAAACGGGCGGTGCGCGACCGGTTCAGCCAGGTCGAGGTCAAGCGACCCGTCGAGGGGCCACGTACTGCCTTCAGGAAAGGCTGCCATCTCCGGCTCCTACGGCGTCCTGGGCAGTCGAACGGCGACCAAATCCCACGCGGGACGACCTGCCTTGGCCCCGCGCTCCTCAAAATGGGTGAATACCCGCCCATCGAATCGGGGAGAGAATCCGCCGGTCTGCGGGGCCGGAACCTGGACTGTGCCCTGAGCCGCGCACTGTGTTCTATCGATCCCAGTTGACTGCCCGATTGAATGCCCAGCCTCTCGCACCGCGTCCTGAAGTGCGACAGATTCAAGCTCGTACGGGTTCTCGAGTTCCTCTGCGCGGCTTAGCACCCCGAGCATCTGGCCTGCGTAGTTCTCCCAGTCCGTGGCCAGTCTCCACAGGCCGCCATCCTCCAGAACTCGGGCCACCGTCTCGGCGAAGTCATCCGAGACCAGTCGACGCTTGTGGTGGCGGGATTTTCGCCAGGGGTCGGGGAAGAAGGTCCATAGTTCACTAACAGTTGCCTCATCCAATATCGATTTCAGGGCAAGTTGAGCGTCTGCCTCAATCACCCGGATGTTCGTGAGTCCGGCTTCCCCAGCCTTTGCGGTAAGCCGAGCCAAGCCGGGAACCCAAACCTCGAATGCCAGATAGTCTCGCTCGGGATTTGATGCCGCAGCGGTGAGCATCTGCTCTCCACGACCCGACCCGACCTCGACCACGAGGGGTGCTTCACGACCGAACACTTCAGTCGGACTCAATCTGAAGTCAGGGTGAGCGGTCGTCAGACCGACGTCACGAGGAACCTCGATTACGTACTTATCCCTGTGCTTCGCGAAAGCGCGTTCCAGTGCAGGCTTCAGGTCCCGCGAGCGCCGGGTGAATGACTTGGTTCGAGCCATAAACTCAGCGTTCCTGAACTCGACTCCTTCGCTCCCCTGACTTTGTTCGTCACTACTGTGTTCGCTCACTTCTTTCCCGTCGGAGCGTCCGCCGTCAGCGCGGCGATGAAGGCTTCCTGCGGAACGTCAACCCGGCCGATTGACTTCATCCGTTTTTTACCTTCCTTCTGCTTTTCGAGCAGTTTCCTCTTACGAGTTATGTCGCCGCCGTAGCATTTTGCCAGCATGTCCTTGCGAAGCGCCTTAATAGTCTCGCGGGCAATGATCCTTGAACCAACTGCCGCTTGAACCGGGATTTCGAACTGTTGTCTTGGAATCAGTTCCTTTAGCCGTTTTGTCATCCGCACGCCGTATGCGTATGCAGCATCCTTGTGCACGATGGCGGAGAAGGCGTCTACTTGTTCACCGTTCAACAGCACGTCGACCTTCACCAGGTCTGCCGCCTGGTCACCAGACTCGTGGTAGTCGAGAGAGGCGTACCCCCTAGTACGTGACTTCAGGTGATCGAAGAAGTCGAAAACAATCTCGGCGAGGGGAAGCGTGTAGCGCAACTCGACACGGTCGGTGGAAAGGTAGTCCATTCCCAGCATTGTGCCGCGACGTTCTTGGCACAGTTCCATGACAGAACCGACATAGTCGGTCGGCGTCAAGATGGTCGCGGAAACAACCGGCTCGCGAACTTCCTTTATCTTTCCGTCGGGGAACTCAGAGGGATTGTCGACCCGCCTGATGGTACCGTCCTCGCTCTGCACGTGATAGACAACGTTCGGGGCGGTAGCAATTAGATCAAGGTTGAACTCGCGCTCAAGTCGCTCACGGACGATTTCGAGGTGAAGCAAGCCAAGGAAACCGCAACGAAATCCGAACCCCAGGGCGACAGAAGTCTCCGGTTCGAAAGTGAGTGCAGCGTCGTTCAGTTGAAGCTTGGTTAGGGCTTCGCGCAGATCGGGAAAATCCGACCCATCAACAGGGTAGACACCCGAGAACACCATCGGCTGGGGGTCACGATATCCGGGAAGAGCCTCAGTGGCCGAATGGACCGTGGTGGTTACTGTGTCACCAACACGCGACTTGCGGACGTCCTTGACGCCGGTGATTAGGTAACCTACCTCCCCGGCACCGAGACCATCGGCCGGGGTCGGTTCCGGCGACATCACTCCGAGTTCAAGGAGTTCGTACGAGGCGCCTGAAGACATCATTTTGACGCGCTCACGTTTACTGAGGTGACCATCGACCACACGAACATAGGTGACGACTCCGCGGTAAGAGTCATAGACGGAATCAAAGATCTCAGCGCGAGCAGGACCGTCGGGCTCGCCCGACGGCGCGGGGATCTCTCGAACCAGTCGGTCGAGAAGCTCAGGAACTCCGTCGCCGGTCTTTCCAGAGACTCTGAGAATGTCCTCCGGTTCCACCCCGATCAGTGAAGCAATTTCTTCGGCAAACTTCTCGGGCTGCGCCCCGGGAAGGTCAATCTTGTTCAGGACCGGAACGACTACCAGATCGTTTTCCATCGCAAGGTAGAGGTTCGCCAAGGTCTGAGCCTCGATCCCCTGCGCTGCATCAACCAAAAGAACCGCGCCTTCGCAGGCGGCGAGGGAACGGGACACCTCGTACGTGAAGTCGACGTGGCCCGGCGTGTCGATCATGTTGAGGACGTACGTCTCGCCGTCCACGGTCCAGGGCATGCGAACAGCCTGGCTTTTGATGGTGATTCCTCGTTCGCGCTCAATGTCCATACGGTCTAGGTACTGCGCGCGCATCTCACGCGAGCCCACGATTCCGGTCAACTGGAGCATTCGATCAGCTAGCGTCGACTTGCCGTGGTCAATATGGGCAATGATGCTGAAGTTACGAATGCTCGTTTCAGGCGTGTTTCCGGGTAGGTTTACTCCGGGCGTTACCTGGGATGCAGACAAGGGGACCTCCAACATGTTTCAACCTTGCAAGTTTGCCACGATCAGTACGGGTTTTCGAAAGCTGGTCGGCGGCTTCACAGTTACCGGCGCCGCCATCACTGGTCTGACCGGGCGTAACACTGATGGGATGGGGTCTGAACTGCGGGTCGTCCGGGGAGAATATGGTTGCCGTGAGTCGAAACGCACACGATTTGGCAACTTTCGGCCTCCGAGGGCATTAGTCTCCCTGCTACTCTTGACCATTGGACTCCACGCCCGGTCGAGCGTGGTGTCAGGCTAAAGCCGTTTGCGGGTGTCCCCACGCCTAGTCCTGGCTGAACCTAACCCCTCATCGACCCGTTATTTGCATATTTATGAGGAGAGTCTGAGTGGCGAACATCAAGTCACAGAAGAAGCGCATCAAGACGAACGAGAAGCGTCGTGTGCGCAACCAGGCGGTTAAGTCTGAACTGAAGACAATGGTCCGTAAGACCCGTGAAGCAGCCCAGGCTGGCGACAAGGAACTGGCTGAGGAGAGTCTGAAGAAGACCTCTCGCAAGCTAGATGTCGCGGTTTCTAAGGGTGTTATTCACAGGAACCAGGCGGCCAACCGTAAGTCGAAGCTGGCTAAGCGCGTCAACGCAATGTAGTGCAACGGTAACACCGCGCATTCTGAAGTGTTCAGAAGCTCCCGCACAGAACTCTATGAGTAAAGGTGCGGGAGCTTTTGCAATTGCGAATGAACTCCGACGATGCGGGATCCTGGGCATATAGGACACCGGGCGTTGCCGGGATGGCATTTCTGTCCCGTGTTTTCAACGAAGTCTCGGTTTGGGCCAATAAGACACCAGGGGCCTCGGACAGGGCTTCTACGACGCCCCCTATGCTGCTCCGCTTACGTCTATCATCCACTCGTGCCATTTATTGGTCGACCTGCAGATTTGACCTCGTTACGGAGCACAACTGTGCGCGCAGGTTGCCGGTCTCCGGAGATTCGCTCCAGCAACATCTTGGCCGCCGTCTCTCCCATCTGTCGACCAGGAAGTCTGACAACGGTGACGGCGCTTGGAGACAGGGTAGTGAACGGAAGGGTACCTATAACTGAGACGCCAATCTTTGGCGGGGCCATTCCCATCTCGCTCAAGACCTGGATGGCCCCAACCCCAAGAAGGTTATTTGCCGCGACTATCGCATCTGGAGGTTCCGGCATTGCCATTAGCAACTCGGCACAACGCCTCCCATCGGCAACGCGGAAAGTCGAATAGTGCAGCAGAGGGTCGAGATCTAGGTCAGGGAAATGCTGCCCCATTACAGCCTTCCATCCCTCAGCACGTTCGTACGCCGTATCCAGCTCGCGCGGCCCCGTAATACAAGCAATACGTTTGCAGCCCTTTCTCACAAGGTCTTCGGTGGCGACTCTACCCGCTTTGGTATTCGCCATGATGACCTCATCAATGTCGTAAGAGCTACCACGGTCAACAGCCACGATCTGACGTCCCGCAGCAAGAGCGTCGTCAAGGTTCGTCATCGGACCGGCACAGGCAATAATCACACCCGCGATGTGTTCGGAAATGGCTACTTGCAGGTACCGTTCCTCTTTCTCCGGGTCGCCATCCGTGTTGCACAACATCAATGAATAACCCGCCTCCTGCGCAACATCCTCAACGCCTCGGGCAACTTCAGTAAAGTAGGGATTCTCGATGTCTGGGATGACCAGAGTAAGAATCTCTGATTTCTGCCGCCGCAGGGAACGTGCTGAGCGGTTTGGGGTGAATCGGAGTTCTTTTGCCGCTTTACGAACAGCATCAGTCTTTTCTTTGGACGCCCCGATCCCGTTAAAGACCCGCGAAACCGTGGCCGGTGAGACCTTAGCAAGACGAGCGACATCATAAATGGTGGCCATGCGAACCGCCTTGCCTTGAGATCATTGACATGGGCTGCGCCTAATGTTAGCTTATTGAAATCGATTTCATCATCTGCAAATGGGGTTCACCGCCTGCAATGACGACAAAACCATGCCGCTGTCGATAGTCATTGTCGTAGTTATCGACCCGAGTGAATCGCAGTGGCGTGTTCGCCACTGAAATCTGTGGGACTGGAGATCGCTTTCTGCCTCCTAGCAACTAGTGGGGTAAACGCCTAGCCAATGGAGGACGGCATAGTGAGAACAACACGCGAGAATCAGGTAGTGGCAGCTATCTCCTGCATAGTTATTGCCGGACTAACAGGATGTTCTTCAACGTCTACGCACGCCCTTACCTCCGCGGAAATTGCGCCAGTCGTTACCGAAGTCGGCGTGTCTGACGGCGATCTGTGGGCCAATTGTTGGTCGGACGATGGAAACCTTTACGCCGCCAACGGCGATGGGGCGGGATTCGGATTCCAGACCGCCGATGTCGTAATGAATCGGATTACCGGGTCTCCCGAGGAGAACAATCTCTCCGGTGAAACGCTGGCCGTTGGCGATCAACTGAGCCAGGTTTGGAGTGGCGGCGACTATACGCGGAAGCCAACTGGCATGCTCTGCGTGAATGGATCCATATATGTGGCAGTCGAGGACCTGGCACTCGACTTCAATGAAGCTCCTGCCGCCACGATTGCACGCAGCGATGACCACGGTGAGACGTGGAGTTGGGACACGTCCACTCCGATGTTTGACGACCACACATTCACCACAATTTGGTTTGCGGACTACGGTCAGGATTCCACGAATGCCCCAGATTCCGAATACGCCTACGCCTTCGGCCTTGACGGAAACTGGCGAACCTCATATACCGAGATCGTGCCGGATCCAACCGAGCTTTTCCTCGCACGGGTCCCGGTAGATTCCGTACAGGACAGGGCCAAATGGGAGTTTTTTGCCGGCGAAGCCGGAGCGAAGGAGCCCACCTGGACCTCGGACATCAACGAAAAGCGGCCGGTTCTGGTAGACGAACGAAGAGTCCACCAGGGAGACGCAGGAAACGGAATGTCAGTGCTGTCGCAGGGAGGAGTCCTTTACCTTCCAGCACTAGACCGCTACCTCTATACGTCTTGGACGGAACATACGTTTGAGTTCTATGAGGCACCCGAACCCTGGGGTCCGTGGACTCTATTCCAATCAGAAGACTTCGGCCTATACCCGTGGACAACAGATAGCTACGGCGGGTATGGGGTAACTGCTCCTTCAAAGTTCATGTCAGAGGACGGCCTAGACATTTGGATTCAGTCCAACGTCTGCCCATGTGCGCCCGCAGGAATGTCCTCATATTGGTTTGGCCTAAGACCAGTGACTCTATCCATCGACTAGGCCCTCACCCGCCTCTCCGTTCTGAGGCGCGGTGAAAGGTGCCTACTGCTTCTTTGGACCACGCCTAAAGGCATGAAACACCTTCACTGCCCCGGCGCAATAGCTGAAACCAGATTGGGTGGCGGTTCTAACTTAGAACCGCCACCCAATCAGTGTGTTAGGTAGTTCGGACTCGCAGCGAGCAATCCAAAAGCTAGCGCGTGGCTGGAAGATCCAGATCCTTAATGAGCCGTTCGATCTCTGTTTGTGCCTGGTTCTGAGCGTTCACAGAATCCTCGCCAAACATGGCTTTTTCAAGCGCAGTACCAAATGCCATGGATACCTGCCAGTCATAGGTTGGCTCCAGAATGGCGGTCTTGGTCGATCCGGCGAGTACATCGTAGAAGGGATTCTCAGACCGTTCTGGGTCATCGGCTAAGTCTTCCGAAACGCTGGTCCTGGGTGAGAGCTTTGTGTACTTAGTCTTAACGAAGTAATCCTTTGCCAGACTCGGATCTCCACCCAGCATGTAGCCAATAGCCTCGGCGGCTTCCGCCACGCATTCAGACTTTGAGTCGACGCCTACCGTCCAACCGCCGAGAGTCGCAGTCGTGCGGGCCGGATCGCCATCGACGGTAGCCATCGGGGTAACCGCTATGTTCTTCACCTGATCTGGGTAGTCGACAAGCAACTGGTTGAGCGCCCATGAACCTGTTGTCATACTCGCAAGCTTCCCCTCGGCAAGCGGGGTCAGATCTCCGTACGCGGACAAGGCCTGCTTTGCCAACGTACCGTCTGAATACATTGTCTGGAGTAAGTCGAACAACGGAAGATAGGCGGGGTCGTTTGCAAGCGCCTCTGACCAATCCTCAGATATCGGTAGATGGCCGGCGTTACCTTGTTGTGCACCCCAAGTTGACCAGGCCAACTCAGTTGCGTTTTGAGCCATCTGGTAAGGAACCACCCCTGGGAGTTCATCTTTGAGGGTTCGGCCCGTCTCGATCAGTTCGTCATATGTCGTGGGCACAGAATCAGGGCCCAGGCCCGCCTTCTCAAAGAGGTCCGTTCTGTACATATAAAGTGCACTTGGCTCGTAGTAGAGCGGGTAGGCAAACTGTGAGTCGCCCACAGTAACCGCATCCAGGAACCTGGTGTCGAGGTCGGCCCAAGAATCCTCTGAGATGTACTCCGTAATAGGAGCCAGTGCACCGTTTCGTGCGTTCATTGGCACTGCCGAATAGTTCATTGTGTACATGTCTGGTGCGCTTCCGGCAGCCTGGGCTGCTTTCAGCTTCTGCTCCCACGCGTCGCCTGGGACAACGGTGAGTTCCACCTTTATCTGATCCTGTGAGGCGTTGTACTTGTCAACCGCCTCCTTGAACCACGCATTGTCTTCCGGCTGGAACTGGTTTTGCCAGAAACTTACGGTGTCGCAAGCGGCTCCTGAACCATCGGTGCCGGACTCAGATGAACTCTCTCCGGTTTCTCCCGACTGACTGGGGCTCGATCCGCAGGCCGACATGAGAAGCAATGTCAAAGCCGCCGCACTTGCAAGGGATATTCGTGTGATCGTATTTTTCACTAGATTTCCTCATTTGTTTCTAGGACTGGCGATGCTCTTGTTAGACGTCACCGTTGACAACCGACTCGCGATATGCGAAATCGATTTCACTCTGAGTATGAGGCAGGTCATGCTAACGATCAAGGGATCCAAGCTGTTTTCCCGTATCAATAATGTAACGATCGCAGCTCGTAGATGCGCTTTTCTGGCATTTCTGTGAAATCAATTTCAGAGGTTGATGGCGAGTCGCCGGGCACGCTGATACACAACAGAAGATCAGGCAACCCTCAATCTACGTAGCGGGAGGATATGTCTAACCCGCCAGTTCGTTCGCAGCTGCCGGCCCCTGTGCCTTCTCCCATATTCGCTGCGAAGAAAACCCAAAACCGCTTCGTGCCCGAACCGACGATCCGACATCCGACGGCCGTAACACTATGGTGCGGACAAGTAGCAGCCTTACCACGGCGGTCCAAGGCTCGAGAGTGACGCGTCATTGTGATGTGCCCAGATAGCGGACCTCTAGGTTGCCCTATGCGAGATCGATAACGGCCTCGTCTCCCTCCTCTAGTACTAGTGGTCCCCCTGCTCGACTACCTCGGAATCGGACATCCTTCACGTCCAATCTGCCCCCAAGCAAGCGGACAATGAGACGATTCTCCTCAATAGTGACACTTCCCCAACCATCTCCCGTCGTGAAGAGTGCCTTCATTGGGAGGGGGACACGGGGATCAAAACTGAGAGTTTTGCTTGGAGCATCCCACTGGGTTCCCGTGAATGCGAGGAGCAAAGACCAAGACGCCAACGACCGCGCGTAATGATTCCCCCACTCAATCTCGCACCACGGACTACGCGAGCTCCCGTCGTATCTTGCGCGCAAGGATTGCTCGATCTTCACGGCTTCGTCCGTCAAGTCAGCAAAGGCGAGTGACGCAGCGACTTGGTGTTCGATACCGGTCCATACTTCATCGGAGTAGATGAAGGGAATTCTTGGACGTCCACCTGTCGGCCAGGACGCCAAAAGCAACCCGCCCTCATCGTTAAGAGCGTAAACGCGTTGTGTACTCTCATGGTGACTGAGGTCCGTGCGGAAGTTGTGCTGGAAGATCGAGCGAAGAGCCGATCGCACACGTTCCCTAGGAAGGATCTCGCCTAGCCCGGTGACATAGGCATGGTACTGCCCCAGGAGTTGGTCAGATAGGACTCCTTCGCCGTACTGATATCTGTGTTCGTCGACGTCATCCAGAACTTGCCGATACCAAGCTCCATTCCAGAGCACGGTATCCATCTGCTCGGCAACCGTTGCCGCGAGCGAGTGCCACCGTGCTGCAAGCTCCCGCTCCCCAAGGTATCCGGCCATCTGCTCACCGGATCGCAGCGCCGCCAGGTAAATTCCGTTTGCGAGCGGATCGATACCGTAAAACTCTATGTCGTAGGTGTTGTGCAACTCGCCGTCCAGCAAACCATCACCATTTCTATCCCACGTGGTGGTCGCATACTCAAGACTCGAAACGGCGGCCGGCCAAAGTTCCTTAAGGAAGTCGTCATCCCCGCTGAACTTCCACTCGCGATACAACCGGAGGAACGTTCCCAACTGCCCATCAACAGCCGGAGTCATATACCAGGGCGGTCCACCGAAGACGCGATTCGTCCGAAACTTCTGCGCCCCTTCACCGTCTGTCTCAAGTAAAAACTCGACTCGGCGCGCTGAACGCTCGAGACTCGGGAACAGGTACGCGGCTGTTTGAGCATATGACCACACGTGGGTGCACGTTCCCTCACACGCGCCTCCGTGATCGAACGATCCCTCCCACGCCGCAAAGACCGGCCCCGTCCCAATCTGGGGATTAGGACTCTCGACGACGAAACAGGTGGTGGAACGAAGCGCCGCGACGTTTGCACCGATGGCATCAATGATCGCGGGATCTAGCGTTGAGTCATACAACGAATCAACGTAGCTGTCAGTTATGGACTCAAGTTCTGCCAGATTCTCGTGCAGATACTCGGACGCCGCCCATGCCTCGGGCCAGAGCGTCGCGTAGTGGTTCTTGACCACCTGGTTCTCATTCGTGTTCTCAAGGCCCATGTGTCCTTGCCAAGCGCGATGCCTGTTCGGGAAACACCAGGAGAGCACAAATTCAAACTCGGCTGTCTCTCCCGGAAGAAGCCGTTTTGGAATCCCAAGAGATCCAGTACGGATACGCGGAAGATGATCGAACAGGTCTTCTTCCGACATCGGCCCTGGGGGCACGTTAGCTCCAAACAGACCTCTTGGCCTGTCCTCAAGTGTCAGCCTGGGTTCCGCATCCAACATCCCATCATCGCTGAGGTCATCCCAGAACAGCCGAGAACCATCGGGCCAAAAGCCCGTAACCCACTGCGGCTTAACCGTTATTTCGTCCGCGGTGGTGGTAAGGCTCAGTGTTCCATACCCAAAATCATCCTCGGGCAAGTCGACTCCGAAATCTAGCCCGCGAATATTGCCTTGTTCCCGAAACCTGACACTCTGTTTGGCACGCATGCCAAACGGTCCATCCCCGCGTCCCGCCGTGTGGCTCATCGAGCCAGCAACCGTAACGTCAACAGGGAGCCGCCCCGGATTCGTGACTGAATATCTCAGAACCGCGCCCGGAACGCCCGAACGGTCGGCATCAAGTGGCACCAAAGGAGTAAACGCGCGCAGAGTAACAATCACGGGAAGTTCATCGTCGTCAAAGTCGACCTCAACAACTGGATACTCACCAAAAAGCGTCGCTGACTCCAAACGTGGGAGTCCTGCCGTCTGATCAAATGAGAATCCGATGTCACGATCTAGCCGACCGGTTCGACGGGCCTCCAACACCCGGGTGATCGGTTGTTCCCCTTCCGGTTTTACGAAAATTGAGAAAAAACTATACGGGTTATCGCGCCCCTTGTCCTGGTGATTCTCGAGCTCCCAGTCACGCAATTCGCCTCGCGCTCCGATCGACACGTTCCCGGTCCCAATGCCTCCGAGAGGAAACGCGGTAGCTTCGCTGGTATGTGGAATTCCCCTGGAACGGCGCCGAACCCGCCACGTATCTGTGTCGCTCTTGCTACTGGTGCTATAAACATCGGAATATGGCTCGTGATTGTCCACCGTTGAAACCCTCCTGAACGTTGAAGAGAACACTATCTTAATTGGTAGTAATAGAAATCGATTTCTCATATATGAGCCGACGATTATGTCCCGAAGCCTTCTTTAGCTGTCAGGACCTTTGACACCTATCTGAAGTCGATGATAACTTATTGAAATCGATTACCCACCTTTTGTGGGTCTGCTTTCGCATCGAAATAAGCACAGAGATGTGCTCCGACTAGTAGAAGGTATATGACTATGGCAGAACCTCTTGGAAGCGGTTTGTCGGCTATCAGTGCGCTTCGAAATGTGCAGACGCGCTCGATTTCGCCCGAGAACTTCGACGGGTCCCCCGGAAAAGGGGGGATGGCGACCGAAGGAACCGGAGCTGATTGTGCCCGCGATCTTGGGACCGGTTGGAAGATCTCTCCTAGCGTGGATATCAAGCCTGGAGAGACATTCGAACTGGCCAATATTACGACTGCCGGCAAGATCACCCACATCTGGATGACCACCCACACCGACAACTGGCGCACACTTATTCTTCGGGCATTCTGGGACGGAGCAAGTGAACCCGCTGTAGAGGTTCCCTACGGCGACTTTTTCTGCAACGGATGGGGCGTCTTTGCTCAAGTGGACTCGCAGCCGATTGCGGCCAACCCAAACGGTGGATTCAACTCGTATTGGCCCATGCCTTTTCAAGAGAGCGCACGGTTGACGATCGAGAACACATCGACAGTGGACGTTCGGATTTACTATCAAATCACATACGAACTGGGAGGCGACTACTCGAACGAGGGGTATTTCCACTCCCAGTGGCGTCGGTCGAATCCGTTAGAGGAGTTGACTCCCCATGTGATTCTCGAAGGTGTAGAGGGGCACGGGCAGTATGTCGGCACCTACATTGCGTGGGGTAGCAACTCCAACGGTTGGTGGGGCGAAGGCGAGATCAAGTTCTACCTCGACGATGACACCGACTATCCAACAATTTGTGGGACTGGAACAGAGGACTACTTCGGAGGCGCCTGGAACTTCGATGTTCCTGGGGACGGCTACACAACCTTCTCTACTCCGTATCTGGGTATGCCTCAGGTCATCCGACCGGACGGCCTGTACGTATCCCAACAACGATTCGGTATGTACCGTTTCCACATCCAGGATCCGATCAACTTCTCAAAGGGAGTCCCAAGGGTCGACATTCAGGCACTTGGCTGGCGTAGTGGCTGGAGGTACTTGCCGCTTAGGGACGACATCGCCTCGACTGCAATGTTCTATTTAGACCGACCGACGGCTCGACGCCCAAGAACGCCCAGCGCCGACGACTTGGAGGTCCATTTAGGTGCCGGACCCGTACCCGATGTTGGGGCGACTCCCCCACGCGAGCCGCAATCGTAACGGCGCCAGAAAGCCTAATGATGAGCTCCTTTAGCGACCTAGAGTCTGACTCGGTCCCAGTATCGCCCGATGACTCTCCACTGCAGGTAAGAGTTCTCCACGTCGAGCAGGCAAACTCGGTGTCAAGCAACAGCGACGGAGACCTCTGGCCATCGGCCTGGGCTGATGACGGCGCCCTGTATTCCGCATGTGGCGACGGCACGGGCTTCGCTAGGCACGGTTGGAGCGATATCGTCATGAATCGGATTGACGGTAGTCCAGAAACGGACCTGAGTGGAGAGCGACTAAGTGATGGCGAGGATATCGCCCCCACTTGGGACTCAGTCTCATTCAACAGGAAACCTACTGGAATGCTGGCGGCTGACGGGGATGGAAACGGAAAGGACGAGCTCTATCTGGCGGTCCAAGACCTGCGGCGTCCTGATGTCGGCAACGCTTTCGACGAGGCACCCACGGCCACGATCGTGCGCTCCGATGACTACGGTAAGACATGGTCCTGGGCCGAAACACCCATGTTCACCGACCACAGGTTCACAACAATCATGTTTCTAGACCTGGGCCAGTCAAACCGTGGGAACAGGTGGGCATACGCATACGGCCTGGACGGTAACTGGAGAACCTCTCACTCTCGCATCCAACCGGATCCAACCGAGCTCTTCCTTGCAAAAGTCCCGATTGATTCCATCCAAGATCGTAGCAAGTGGCAGTTCTATGCCGGGGATAGCGGCGACCAGCCGATTTGGTCTTCATCCATAGAAGACAAGATGCCCGTGCTTACGGACCAGACCCGCATGTACCCCGAGCCACTCGGCTTCGGTGGTCGTGGCGACCACACGCGCGTCGCGCAAGGTGGCGTGGTTTGGAACCCCGGCCTTCAGCGGTATATCTATAGCTCGTGGAGTGAGTTCACACACGAGTTCTACGAAGCTCCACGACCGTGGGGACCATGGAATCACATCGGTTCTATCGATTACGGTCACATTCCGTGGCAAGGTCCGAAATCTCCCATTGCCAAACACGGTGGTTATGCGCCCACTATCCCCTCCAAGTTCATCTCGGATGACGGCACCGTGATGTGGATGCAAAGCAACTGGTTCGCCCCTGCTTCTACCAGGGGTGGACGGGCGTATTCGTACGGGATGCGCAAAGTCATTTTGAAGCAGGACTTGGGGAATGATGTAGGACCGTCTTCTTTCGTCCCCCGCAATGTTGCGCTCGATGCCGACACGTACCCGTTGGTCGCGCGGGTTCGGGAAGGTCAGACTGTAGTGCTAAATGACGGTCGTCGCGACATCGGTGAAGATTCTGCATACGGCCCAAACAACGGTTCTCACTACTGGGGATACCAGTGGCCGACTCCGCGCTGTTTCGATCGGATCATTTATTGTCCGGGACCTCAGGACTCACAGGGTGGCTGGTTTAGAACAGGTCCTCAAGTCGAAATACGCACGGACGGACAGTGGAGAACAATCGACGACGTGAGCGTCTCCCCCTCTTACCCGAATGACTACACGGCTCTGGAGTGGGATGAGTACGAGTTTCGGTTCCCAAGAGTCTGTGCCGATGCAGTCCGAATCATCGGAGAGCCGGGAGGGGACGCTCAGTTCACGTCGGTGACTGAACTGGAGGTCTGGCTAGACCATACAGGTAGCTAAACACTGGTCAATCTACCTGTCGGCACTCCTGGCACTGACTCTGGTCCCTTATGACCACCATTGCAGCTCGGCGAATCGAACAGGTCCGAACCCTCGGTTGGAACCCGGTGAAACAGCGGGTTCCAATGATCGGGTGTGAGGCTTGAGCTCGCGCGGTCATCGCCGCAAAGCTCTCTCGCGTCCAGGAAATGGAAGCCACTCCAATCCACTCGGATAATCCTGCCGGGAGGTTGGCTCCTGAAGACCAAAAACCGGGGTTCTGGAAACGACAATTCAGCTAACACGCAATACGGGCATGTATTACGTTTACGTATTGCGTTAGAGCGAGTGTGTGCGGATCTCTTTTCACCCGAACGGTTTGAAGCGAGGGTTCACCGAGGAAGCTCTTCGGTATTCGCTCCTAGAAGCAAGACTGGTGACGCGGATCCGTGAACGCGACGTGGACAGAGAACCATCCCGATGGGGAAGCATCTGTTTCGACCCAACAGGGCGAGCCTTAGAACTGGTGGCAGTGGAGCTAGCTGATGACGAAGTAATGATTATCCACGCGAACTATCTAACGGCAGGATTCGAGAAGGAAACGAGGGAGGCAAGATGAAGACTTATGTTGGTGCAAACGGCGTCGAGTTCACCGATGAAGACGTGATGCGTTGGACTGATGAAGCCGAGGCCGGGTTCCCGGACTCTGTCCTCACCCGCGAGACCCCATCCTGGCGCAAGAACGAACCAATGACCACTAAGAGCCTGCGGGTACCAAACTCACTATAGGAGCTAGTAGAAAAACAGGCCCGAGAACACGGGGCCGGTACCAGTGAACACGCACGCCAAGCACTCACCCAAGGACTGCTAATGGATGCCTAGTCCTTCACCGCGTGAACTATTTTGGGGAAAGGCGAACGTCCAGGCCGAAGGAATCTGCAGGAATTTCTTCGGCCCCGGCGGCAAACCTCGGATCATTCGATAGACAGACTAAGCCCGTCCCAATCAGCTTCGAGGCAGTTATCTGCGACCAGATAACTGCCTCGAGGACCCACCAAGTTCTTGGCTAAGCGTTACTTCAATCCGGCCATCTTGATATTTCCAATGATCTGCTTCTGGAAGATTAAGAACAGGATGATTACCGGCGCGGCTGCGAGCACAGATCCAGCCATCAGCAGGCCGAGTTCTGTTGAACGTTCGGATCGGAAGGTCGCTAGATACTGCTGTACCACGTACATATCTGGATTGGTGATCGTCATGATGGGCCAGACGTACGAGTTCCAGTACGCAAGGAAAGTGGTAATTCCCATAACGACGAACGGGGCTTTCGACAGTGGAAGGAACAATCGCCAGAAAATCTGGAAACGGCTACAACCATCTAGCATCGCCGCCTCTTCTAGAGACGAGGGAATGCTCAGATAGAACTGCCTGATAAAGAATATTGTTGCCGCGCTGGCAGCACCCGGAAGGACCAGTACTGCCAATGAATCCAGCATTCCTAGGTCGGAGACCACCACGAAGCTAGTCAATAGAATGGTCATTCCGGGAATAAACATCGTCGTGATGACAATGACCCAGAGAGCACTCTTGAACCTAAAATCGAGGCGAGCAAAAGCATACGCAGCCAATGAGTTGATTGTAAGCGCCAGCAGAGTAAACAGGATCGCACCCATGAAGGTCCATCCCATCGTCTTCATAAACGTCGGATCAGAGAGAATCTGGGTGTAGTTCTCCCACTTCCACACTTCCGGGAAGAACTGAAACGGGGTAGATATGACCTCTGTCTTCGATTTGAATCCTGCTATGACCATCCAGGCCAGTGGAAAAAGCGCCACGACCACAAAGACTGAGCCAAAGAAGGCCTTGCCAATCGTGTAGAACCACCAGGCCCCACCACGGTCATGTTTCGTCTTCGCGGATGTGTTCTCAAGGTCCGCACTGGGCGGAAGCGTTGTCTGCGCCATGCTAATCAACCAACCTTTCCGAGTTGACGAACTTGAATACCAGCGCCGAGATACTGCCCAAAACGACGAACAACAACAGGGCTGCGGCTATCGAGTAGCCGACGTTCATGTCATTGCGGAAGTGGTTGAAGATAAACAGGTTCGGTGTCGTCGTGGAGTCCAGTGGACCTCCTCCGGTCATAACCAGCGGAAGCTCATACTGCTGGATGGCCGAAACGAATCCCGTGATCAGCAGATAAAGAAGTATGTTTTTCATCTGGGGAAGGGTTATATAGAAGGTCTTTTGCCACCAGTTGGCACCCTCCATCGAAGCCGCTTCGTAGAACTCTTGTGGGATGTCGATCATTCCGGCAACCATGATCAAGGACGTTAACCCCATACCGAGCCAGATGGCCGGAACAGCTATCGCGAAGAGGGCCCAGCGTGGATCTCCGATCCACGCGACCGGATCCACTCCGAAAACTCCCAGTAGCGCATTTAGAAGACCACCAGAGTAATCGTAAATAAGGACGAAGATTATCGAGGCGATAACTGCAGAGATGATTGTCGGTATATATATGCTCACCTTTAGGACCGAGGCGAAGCGACGAGAGACACTAACCACCAACGACGAGAACAGGAAAGCAAGCACCAGCATTACTGGTACCGTCATGGCAACAAAAATGAAGCCTCTGCGCACAGCCGCCCAGAACAGTGGGTCCTTGAGAACGTTTGCGTAGTTCCTAAAGCCCACGAACGCGGGGTCCTTATAGAAACTCCAGTCGTGGAACGATAAGAAGCCCGCATAGACGGCTGGCCAGATCACGAAGATTCCTAGCATTACCAGTGCTGGCAAGACCATCAGATAAGGCATAACCCCAGATGATCGTGCCTTGGATCTTTTCATTTTTCGACCGGCTTTTGGCGGCTTCTCCATCGTGCCGATTATGCCCTCTTGCTCGAGAGTCATGACGTCTCTAGTGCTCACCCTTGCTCTCCTCGTGTTGGCAGAAGGAAGGGTCCGGGGCGATTCGCACCCCGGACCCCACTAACTAACCTTCTGACGGCGCCTTCTCCGGCAGGTTTTCGCGTTCAATCACCACGCGGATCTCGTCCTCAGCGGTCTTGATCGCTTCGTCTGTCGAAGCTGCACCCTTCATTACCTTCTCGATCGCAGTTCCCACTGCAAGCGAGACATCCCATGGGTAACTTGGTTCGGGAATAGCGGTTGGCGCAATGTCATTCATGACGATTGCGGACCATGGAGCATCATCAGCTGCCGCATCCGCAGATACTGCCTCCTGCACCGACATACGAACCGGGACCTTGGTGAACTGAGTCTCCACGAAGAACGGAACCAGATTAGCGGGATCGCCGGCAATCGCCCATTCTAGGAATTTTCCGGCTGCTTCGGCATTCTTAGCTTTCGCATCCACAACCCACTTGAAGTTGCCCATAGTTGTGGCGGTACGACCGTCAGCATTCGGTGAGTTCGGGAAGGCTCCGATGCCTGTGCGACCAAGCACATCCGGGAAGTCCGATCCGATCTCAGACATCATCCACGACCCAGATACCTTGAAAGCTACCTTCTCTTCGCCGAACTCGCGTCCCTCAACGTACGGTCCAAGCGGCTGCTTCGGCATATAGTCGTTGTCCCAAAGAGCCTTGTATGAGTCCATGAGATCCTTGTAACCCTGATCGTTGATGTTCGGCTCTGTCCATGTGTCATTCAGAGCGGTGTGACCAGAGAAATTGTATTGCTGTCCGACAGTTGACCAAGCGAATGTCGGTGCATCACCGGCGGGCGAAATACAGAACTGGCCCGCGGCGAGCGTCGGCTTGATGGCCGCGCAAGCGTCCATCAGATCCTGCCAGGTCGAGGGCCCAACCTCCGGGTCAAGCCCAGCCGCTTCAAGCATGTCCTTGTTCCAGAACAAGACGGTCTGAGGCTCAAGCAAGAGCGGATAGGCATAGAACTTGTCTCCGATAGCAGAAACCGGCAGAGCCGAGTCAATGATTTGACCCAGAGCATCGTCAGAAACAATACCGTTCAGTTCATGAAGCTGTCCCGCATTTACCGCATCCTGTATGGAACCAGCATGTGTGTAGACGTCGGGAGCATTACCTGCAGCCTGGGCAGCCTTCATGCGTTGATCCCAAGCATCGGCAGGGATCTCAGTGTCATTTACGAAAATTTCGTCTTGTGAGTTATTGAAGTCCTCAACGATCTGCGTGTACCACTCGTTTTCAACGGGGGTAAACGTGCGATGCCAGAACTCAATGGTTACCTTGTCACCACTGTCAGGAGCAGCGGTCCCCTCGTCGGTCGACTGGGACTGACCACCACTTCCACCACTACACGCGCTCAGTAGCAATGCCGTGACTGAAGCCACCGCTGCCACCGAAGCGAATCGGCGCTTTCCTGTTTGCATTAATCCCTCCTATAGGGCTCGACTCTCCTGTGAATCGCTGCGGACTCCGTGCGAAGGTCCGATATTATCGTCCCCTTCGACGGCCGGAGCGGATGGTCCCGC
The DNA here is from genome assembly GCA_035621235.1 of Actinomycetaceae bacterium MB13-C1-2. NCBI lineage: Bacteria > Bacillati > Actinomycetota > Actinomycetes > Actinomycetales > Actinomycetaceae > Actinomycetaceae bacterium MB13-C1-2. The sequence continues at coordinate 1,716,544 of CP141731.1, read as the reverse complement.
CCGGATATTTCGAGACTATCGGAAATCGATTTCCCGCGCAACAGCGATCTTTGTTGTACACACTACCCTCTCAACCGCTTTGGCGACAGCGCTGGAGTAAACTCGCGTAATAGAGGGGATTTCGCCCCCTCTAAGAACTAAAGATTACGTTTTGATTACGGAATTTGGTCCGCTTTTCCAAACCTGAATCCTGACAATCCCCAGAGAGCACAGTCCTCTTCGAGTAATCGGTTGCAGGGCATTCTGAGTCGACCCGAGTGGAAGGTCACAATGAGAGTCCTGAAGACTGAAAGGCAGGAGTTTGGCTGCGGTCGGTGCGAGCGGAACGGCCACAGCAAGACGCATCTGAGCTAGATGACGCCCTTTGTCAGAATGAAGTCTCCATACGGACGGGTTTCGCCAGTAACTACAACAAGGTAGGCCTGTTCAGCCTGATCATAGAAGTCAAAGCGTTCGACTTCACCGACGCTCTGACCCTCTTCAAGAAGCGCATCCACCAGCTCCACCACCTCAGCATGAACCTCGGGAGTACCACCATCAGCTGTCTTCATTCGGAGAACGGGTTGCTTGACGCTCAGGTCCAACGGCAACAGTTCGCATATCGCTGCCACCACAGTGGGCGCATCATGACCGCGCAGTTCTACAACGCGCTCTCCTATCCGATGAGACGGAAAGTTCCTATCTGCGATGACTATCTGGTCGCCATGCCCCATGGCTGCAAGAGCTTGGAGCAGATCGGGTCCTATAAGCGGATTTATTCCCTTTAGCATTTCCACCTTTTCTTGTTCACCGGAATTATCGCCATGGAATCCGTCTACATGGACTCTCTGACGACCAACTCGGGACTGAGCACAACCTTTGCGCCGGCGAGGCTTTTCAGCCCGTTAGCTTGACTCAATAGTTCTCCGGCGATGCGGCCCACATCCGAGACCGGTTGCCGAACAACAGTCACTGCTGGCGTGACCATCGCAGTCCATTGATCGTCATCAACGCCAACGAGCGCGACGGACTCTGGAACTGCAATTTTCTCATCCTTGAATACCGTGAAAGCCGCCGCAGTCAGGGGGCCATTGACTGTGAAGAGCGAATCGATCTCCGGATGCTCTTCCAACATCCGAAGCATGGTTTCGCGCCCAGAATCGTAGCGAAGATCGGTGGTGTAGATCCTCTCACTCGGAACCGGAACTCCCGCCGCCCGCAGAGTATCAACGAACCCTCTGCTTCTATCGTGTGCCGAGGAGACATCCTTGGAAGAGGTTATGACCGCGGGGGTCGTGTAGCCGCACTCAAGCAAATGCTCAGCCGCCAAGGTTCCCACCTGAACGTTGTCGACCATAACTGACGCGCCGGTGTACCCGGAGATATGGCGGTCAACGACCACCACCGGGATTCCAGCGTTCATAAGCGCGGTCAGGTCGGTCTGAGACTCAGACGACGGAGAGATGACCACCCCCGCCATCTGCTGAGAAAGGGCGACCTCGATATGGCGACGCTCTTTCTCAAGATCCTCGTCAGAAGTAGCGAGCATGACCGAAAACCCCTGCTCTTTTCCGATCGACTCTATGTCCGCTACCAGCCTCGTATAGAACGGATTCTGAAGGTCGGAGACGATGACGGTCCAGATGTCGCTTTGCTGGCGTCTGAGGGCTCGTCCATACGGATTCGGCACGTATGAAAGGTCAGAAGCGGCCTTGCGTACTCTCTTTGCCATGTCGGAGTCAACACTCGAGACCCCATTGAAGACTCGCGAGACTGTAGCCGCAGACACCTTCGCCCGCCTTGCAACGTCCTGGACAGTGATCCGATCTCCCATGTGATAGTTCCTGACTCGTCTTGGACCCTCGGCATCACCGGAGTCTATGGATCTACATCATCTTGAAGTATCTCACTAGAGCAGCTCATCAAGGCGCGGTACCGATACCGCACTTCCCTGTCGCGTCACGGACAATGAGGCTGCCGCACAGGCGCGAGGAGCGGCTTCAGACAGGCTCTCGCCTCGTGCTAGACCCGCCGCGAGATAGCCGCAGAAGGTATCGCCCGCACCAACGGTGTCCACTGCCTTAACGACTGGGGCCTCTACCAGAACCGCGGGGGCATTTCGCTCGGCCACCAACGCACCCTTTGACCCTAGCGTTGCCACCACCGACACTTCGAACTCGCTCGCGAGTCGACTGACAGTATCTTCGGTACCCAGTACCTCACCAAAGACCTGCCGAGAAAGCTCCTCAAGCTCAACCTCGTTCGGCGTAAGGACTGAGGTGTTTCTCAACAGTTCAGGAGGGATTGGGCACATCGGAGCGGGATTTAGCAGGAATATCGCCCCGTGCTGTGCTGCCCACTCGGCTGCTGCCGTACTGGTCAGAACATCTAGTTCGAGCTGCCCAACTACAACACCCACGTCGTCTAGCGCATCTAAAGACTCACGCACCATCTCAGCGGTTACTGCCTCGTTCGCCCGTCGGACGATCACAATGGAATTGCCGCCGTCATTGACTATCACCGGAAGTCCAACACCTGTCCCCGTTCCGGTAACTAGAACCCCTTCCGTGTCGATTCCCTCTCGTTCAAGAAATGACAAGAACTGGCGTCCATAGTCATCTTCGCCGAGCGCTCCGATCATCGCGGTAGGTGCCCCGGCGCGCGCCGCAGCAACGGCCTGGTTGAATCCCTTACCTCCCTCAGACACATAGAAGTCTGAGCCGACGATCGTTTCGCCCGGCAATGGCCGACGAGGAGCTCGCGCAACGAGATCCATCATGAATGTGCCAACAACGGCTACCGTTTTCACCTGTATGCCTCAAGTTCTGATCGTCGATGGTAAATATTTCGTTCGGATTCGCTGTGCATCGTTCAACCCTTCAGTTGTACGCCCAGTGCGCCGCCCGGGTGGTGTTTTGCGAAATCCTCGGCCGTGAAACCGCTGAGCGACATTAGGCCAATAGCAAGCGCGTCTCCGAGCACGAGCTTGAGCGTGGTAGAACTGGTAGGCGCGAGACCCAGCGGGTCCGCCTCTCGCGGAATCCTGAGTTCTATGGTCGCATCCGCTAGCTGCCCTAAAGGCGATTGAGCGCTTCTTGTCATAGCGACGATGGGAATACCCCATTCCTTTAGCATTGCCGCAAATGCACAGACTTCGGCGGTGGTTCCGGAGTTTGACATCAGCAACGCGGTGTCTCCCGGTCTCACCATGCCCGAATCGCCATGTAAGGCTTCAGTCGAATGAATAAAGAACGCAGGCGATCCGGTTGAGGCGAGTGTGGCTGCAATCTTTTTGCCTATGTGCCCCGGCTTTCCAATGCCGGAGACGACAATTTTGCCCGTAGTCCCGCTAAGGACTGTCAGCGCGGCGGCCAGCTCATCATCGATTCCCTGCGTTGCCGACGAGAGCGCGACTATTTCATCTTCAATAGCCTTGGTCGATGCTACAACCGCCTCGTCTAAGCGACTACTCCTGTTCATTACCTATCCCCTCAACCACTCTGTCTGAGAAATCGATTTCTACAATATTTCCGATTTGCACTTGGAGTCAAGTCCAGGAGGGGTTCAGGGCGTTTTCGCCTGAATGTTGGGGTCAATGACTATATCTGCAATCTACAGAAGAAATGTTCGGTTGCGATTTGATCTCAGAACGAAGAACTGAACTGTTTATTAGAGTAATCGATTATCCAGAGATCGGTTCTAGTCGGCACTATTTGGAAACGTTTGGTCCACCCGGTCCTTCGGCAACGGAAGGAAATTACGTGCGCTAGCGCAGAAAGTACATTAGGTGAATGGACTACAGGGACTGATAAGCGCGATTTATGTCCATAATGCACAGTTCGATGGAGGCCTCTGGATCCTTTGAGAGTCCCTTTACTGCCGAGTCGGCCTCGGCAATGCGAGTGATCGCATAGCCAAGTGCCTCGTCAGTCCACTTGCGTGATTGCTTGCGTGCCCTATCGGCCTGCCAGGGAGCCATCCCCAGATCTGACGAGGAAACGCCTGGAACCCCCACTTTGGCGACTGCTCTAAAGGTCTGTGCAAGCACAGCGACTAACACGACCGGCGGAACTCCTGTTGCCGTGGCCCTTCGAGCAAGCAACAACGCAGTTGCCCCCTCACCCTCGACCAGGGCGTTAGCCGCCTCGTACGGACCTGTTTCTACGCGTCCCCGAAAGTAGGCGTGTACGGTGTCCTTGGTAATGTGTCCACCCGAGTCATCGCTCAGTTGTCTAGCGACTGCAAGTAACTCACCCAGACTGTCCCCTAGCGCATTGACCAGATCCTCAGCGGCCGGTGGATCAATCGCTCCACCAGCCAAGCGGACGTCTTCCCGGACCAGGTCTAGCTTTTGCTGGATACCTCGTTGCCCCTTCTCGAGTTCGCACTTAAGCACTGGAAATCCAGCTTTCTTAATGGCGTTGGTCACCCCGGTCCCCCGGGTGCCCCCACCGTGGCGAATTACCACCCATGCGTCTTGTAGGGGGTCCTTGATGTAGGCGGTAATCTCGTCAACGAACGCATCCGAAGGCTTGTCTGCATCAGTTATGACCAGGATCTGTGATTCTGCGAACAAAGAGGTAGTCAGGAGCTCCGCTAGGTCCCCCTTCTGAAACTTTTCGGCGCTTGCCTCACCCACTTCAGCCTCAGGAGCGAACGCTGTGATCTCCTTAAGGATCGACCGTACCGCGCGGTCAGCTAGCTCCTGTTCCTTCCCGCTTACCAGTTGGACTGGAGCCGGGGCGGGTATCTCGCGGGATGCCATTTGATCTCCTTCGGAGGCGGCCGTGGGGCCTCTCCATTATCGACCAGACTCCCGACAGATTGGACTTCGTCTAGCGAGAGACCCCAATCCTCAACCAGTGAATCACTCTCACCTTTGCACGAACCTCTGTCTATGCCGTTCGGTTGGTGAGGCGGCGATAGAGGGCGATGACCGCGCCCCAGGCCACGATCGTTACAGCCACCGACAGAAACAGCCCTCCTATTCCTTGAGGCCATGGCAACTTCGCTAGCGGCAAGGTGGCAGTCCTAGTGGCCACGATCACCAACCAGTCGGCAAACGGCTCAGCACATTTCACCAAGAATCCCGCCAGATTCGGCGCGAAAAGAGACGCGAGCGCGGCACCAAGCCCAAGTAGAGTCAGAGGAGCAACGACCGGCGCCACCAACAGATTCGCTACGATTCCCCAGAGCGGGAGCCAGGGGTTGAGCAGTGCGAGGATCGGCACCGTAGCCGATGATGCACTCACTGCAACAGATACGGTGCCTGCGACCAGGGAACCCATCTTGTTTGTCACGCCCTCCTCTGGCAAAGACTGAACAAGAGCACGCTCCAGTGGTCCAGCAACAACAATGATCGCGGCAGTCGCCGAGACCGAGAGCGCAAAGCCAATAGATATTGCTAGCCAAGGATCAATGAGGACAGAGGCAAGAGCGACTACCGCCAGTAAACCGAGCGGTTGAGAAGGTCTTCGTCTAACCGTTCCCCAGACCGCGAGGCCACTCATTGATACCGAGCGGACAACGCTTGGTTCAGGGCCGACGACAATGATGACAAGGACAAGAAAGCTGCACACTGCGGTCGCCTGGAGTCTGCGTCTTCCCCGGAGAATTCTGCTCACGAGGGCTAAAGAGATTGCGATGTGACTTCCCGACACCGCGGTGAGATGAGTCAGCGACGAGATCAGCATCGATTCCCTTAGCTCTGCGGACATCAGGGCATCGTCACCGATTGCCATTCCACTGATCAACGGACCGGCCACTCCCGTGGCGGTCGTGGCCTCTCGCATCGACCGGCGTAGCGAAGCTGCCCATAGCTGAGATCTGGGAGCGCCCTCCACGACAGAGTAGCTAGTAACTTTGAATCTGGCCGCGATAGGTGGAGACAGCCAGTCCTCCTTCGAGGAAATCCCCCCAACAAGAAGCGTAGACCCCGGGATCAGGGCATCGACAAGGCTGGCTCCACCCGAAACCTCGCCCCAGAGCCTGACCGAGCTGGGAACACCACACTCGGTTGACCCGTCCTCCACATTTGAAGTGCAGACAGCCCGAGTCCGTAACTCAACTACCAGCGTGTCTGTCGACCACGACGAACTTGCAGGTCCAGGCTGACCGATAACGACTACCAGAGCACGCACATATGCCTGTTCTGCCGCGACATTTTGAATCGGATCGCCCTCAAACATGGACGCCGTGCTCCCGGCCACCAAGACCGATATCCAGGCCGCTACGACAGACGCCCCGATCAGCAAAGCAACGTCTAGACCAAGGATTCCTTTAGAAATGACGAAGGCGACAACGGTCGCTATTGCAAACATTACCGAGACTCGGGATCCCAAAACCGGACTTTCAATAGGACCTAGTCTGAGGCCAAGCAGAGTTCCAAGCCACGCACTGCAGGCGACGACAACGACGCGGAGATCCACCCCTTTCGGAGTAGGTCTCAGTTTCTGGTCGTCGCTCATGCGGGAAACTGTGAGGCACAGGGAGTGTCGATGCTACCTGGTCCGACGCGATTGGTGGAAAACATCCAGATTGCAACCTTGTTCACCTCTCACTGTGGGTCATAGACAAATAGCATCGACGTATGAGCGTAAAGGCATCGAAGAATCCCTCCCGAGACGTCACCCACCAATCAGACACGACACTGAAGAGCGGCGGCTCGCTGCTGACGTGGTTGATCGTCCTCCAAGTGGCGAGCGGGTTCGTTCAGGGTTTCTATACTCCTCTGTTACCAGACCTCTCTCGATACGTGGGCGTCTCCGTGGAGGCAATGAACTGGTTTCAAACTTCCCAGGCAATGGCGGCAGTGGTTCTGGTACCGCTCCTGTCCCGACTCGGAGACCTGATCGGGTCGAGGAGGATTCTTCGCGTCGCAGTGATATCCGTTTTTGTAGGGACCCTGATTATTGCTCTGGTTCCCTCGTTCCCGGCAATCCTCTTGGGGAGAGTCTTGCAGGGGCCGATCGGGGTGTGGCTACCACTGGCGATAGCCATCGTCTATATCCGCATGTCACAAAAGAGCTCAGCCCGTGCGATAACGATCATGACCGGCGCGCTTACCGGGGGCATAGTCATTGGAACCGTTGCATCCGGCTTGACCTTCGCACTCTCATCAAACCTAGTCATTACTCTGCTGGTCCCGTCTTTGGTCGTCTTAATCGGAGCGTACAGCGTCTTCTTCAAGCTTCCGGAGGACTCCACGCCCGGCTCCGGCAAGGTTGATTGGATCGGTTTCACGGGCCTCGGCCTGGTGATGGTAGCTGTTATCTACAGCGTTGGTCACATGGGATACAAGCATCTGAACCTGTCGCTACTTCTGCTGTTCATCACCGGGGTCGTGCTGGTCGGCTGGATTCTCTGGGAGCAACGTGTTGAGAATCCGGCGGTCGAAATAAACCTCGTCGTATCTCGATCAATGGGTCCGCTCTACCTAACAGCGTTCGTAATCGGCGTTCTGTCTACTGATGCACCGCCCAATATGGCCGCATATATGAGCACCGATCCCGGGGAGTTCGGATACGGCTTCTCCTCATCGACGCAGACCATTTCCCTGTTGATCGCTGCGCTACTAATCTTCGCGATGATCGGCGCCTTCTCCTCGTCATTCATCGCCGCAAAAATAGGAATGAAAACGACCTTGATTGGGGCCTCACTGCTCGGCGCGCTAGGACAACTGGTGATGATACTTGCGCCGCACTATCTCGCGAGTTTTTGGGTCTCAGGAGTTCTAAGTGGCTTTGCGGCAGGCGTCCTCTCTGGAATCATTCCCGTGCTAATTTCGCGGGCAGCTCCCGCTGGCAAGACGGGAATAGCCAACGGCCTATATGCGGCATTCTCAGCCGTGGGAGGCGCTCTCGGTGGAGCGATAGTCAAGAAGATCCTGGCAAACTTTCATGATGACGCGGGAATGACGGGGATCGGCGGATACATGACTGTGTGGGGCTTCTGCGTGATTCTGTTCCTAGTTGCGGCTACCGCACTCGCTTTGGTTCCGATCGGCTCGGCCACAAAATCTGCGGAGTAATGAGCTATCGGATTTGATCGGCGCATCACCGTCACCTTTCACATAAACCCACCAGGATCCTTGCATAGAGCTTCGCTCCGATTCCAGATACAGCCAAGAGTTCTTCGTTTGCGGCGAATCCTTCGTTGGTCTCTCGCCACTGCACTATGCGTTGCGCGATCTTCGGCCCCACACCGTCGAGTGTCTCCAGTTGAGATTGATTCGCAGAGCTCAGATCGACGCATTCGCCGACCTGGGCTAGAGGATCGTCGTCCCGGGCGCCGCCCGCCGTAGATGCAGATGCTTGTTGCTCGCCCTCGGCCAGCACGTGGATGTGTTCGCCGTCTTCGACCAGACGCGCGAGATTGACCGAAACTAGGTCTGCCTGCTCCGTTAGTCCCCCGGCTTCCAAAATGGCCGCTTCTAAGCGCGAACCTGCAGGTACACTCACCACTCCCGAACGCTTGACTGCACCCGTTACGAATACAATAAGCGGTTCAGAATCATTTCCTGCTTCCGAAGCAGATCCGTCCCGACCAAGAGAGGATTCTTCACCTCGGGCGCTTTGGTCTGTCTCAATAATGCTCAATGGGCCATTCGCTTGCTCACTGTGTTCTGCCTGGTAGAACGATGAGCTGGCAGTCCCGGCCGGGAGTACTACCCGTAGGATTCCGACGGTTCCAAGCACGACGATGAGGCCGACTAAGACCATCGCCGCCGTGGAACTCAACCCGACTCTCACAGACTCTTTGGGCGCTTTCCCGCGTAGGGGTTGGAGCCCATGAAGATCTCGGCGTGAAGGAAGCCAGTGGGAGTCACGATCGTCCATCCAGCAATGGTCCTAGCTTTTTCTGTCTCTTGCCGCTCCCGAGCGGACCACCTGTGGAAAAAGCCCAAGTTGAATCATGTTGACAGACAGAAGGTTCTGCGAGATGTCGGACAGCCGACCTAAACTGAACGAGTTCGAGGTTAACCCACGACGTCGGTTGGAGAAGACATGAAGGTAGCCGTCATCGGCGCAGGGGCAATGGGCCGCGCCATATCCAGGGGTGCTCACGACTCCGATCCTGATCGCTGGTCCTTTGTTTTCTTCGACCCCCACGAGCAGTCAGCGAGAGACGCGGCAAAAGCCGTAGCGGGTACCGTCGCCCGTAGCGCAAATGATGCCGTGGCAGAAGCCGAGCTAGTGATACTGGCGGTCAAACCACAGGTTCAGGCCCAGGTGATCAGAGAGCTAGAGCCGGGCAGCGCCTGCTATGTCTCGATTGCCGCCGGCCGTTCGACCGATGATATTGATGGCGACTTTGCGCAAGGTGGCCATAGCTCCGTTCCCCTCGTCCGTGTGATGCCCAACGTGAACGCCATGATCGGTAAAGCAACTACGGCGGTGTGCGACAACGGGAAAGTGAGCGAGCCCCAACTGGACAGCGCCCGAAGTCTGTTTGATTCCGTTGGCACAACGCAGGAGATTCCCGAAAAGCTATTCCCAGCGTTTACCGCGATGGCGGGATGCTCCCCAGCCTGGTACTTCAGAATTGCGAACTCTATGGCACTAGCAGGGGTACGGCAGGGACTGACCAAAGCTCAGGCAATAAAGGCTGCGGTGTCCGCGATGGAGGGATCTGCAGCAATGCTCCTAAAGACACTCGAGGACGGGGGGCATGCTGAGGCCCTGGTTGACCAGGTGTGCTCACCCGGAGGAACCACAATCGCGGGTATGCTCGCGGCCGAAGAAGCTGGACTCTCTGCGGCCCTGGACGCTGCGGTCGATGCTGCAGTGGTGCGAGATCGGGAGTTGGCCGGTTAGATACCTCGCACTAGAGACCAAGTACCCGGCCCTCCAGTTGTTACCGTCGTTTCAGGTGAGTAGCGTTGGCTATGGTGTGCCCACAGGCGCACCGACCAGACGACTTTTACAGACCTACTAAGGACGCCCGATGACATCCCGCGAACCGGTAATTCCAACAGTGCTTCCCTCTCCGTCGGTGCCGGACCGAGTATCCACTGACGGCCTCGAAGCCAAGTGGGACCAAAAGTGGGAAGAATCCGGAATCTATCGCTTTGATCGCGGTGCCGAGCGCGAGAACATCTACTCGATCGACACGCCTCCTCCCACGGTTTCCGGCTCGCTTCACGTCGGCCACTGCTTCAGCTACACCCACACTGATACCGTGGCTCGCTACCAGCGAATGACCGGTAAGGACGTCTTCTACCCGATGGGGTGGGACGACAACGGGCTTCCCACTGAGCGGCGCGTTCAGAACTACTACGGGGTTCGCTGCGACCCATCTCTACCCTATGATGCCGACTTCAAGCCGCCCTATGAAGGCGGTGAAGGCAAGTCGTCCAAAGTCTCTGACCAGGTTTCCGTTTCGCGCCAGAATTTCATCGAGCTGTGTATGCAACTCAGTCAGCGGGACGAGGCACAGTTTGAGGATCTTTGGCGATATCTTGGTCTGTCGGTTGACTGGTCAACCACCTACCAGACTATTGGTAACGACGCGCGCCTGGTCGCCCAGGCTGGCTTCCTTAAGAACCTAGAACGCGGTGAGGCGTACATGGCCGAGGCTCCCGGCCTTTGGGACGTCACGTTCCAGACCGCCGTTGCTCAGGCCGAGGTCGAGGCACGCGAGTATCCGGGAAACTACTACACCCTGAACTTTCACAGCGACGGAAGCGACGTAGCAATAGAGACCACACGACCCGAGCTACTTGGGGCGTGTGTCGCGCTGATCGCTCATCCCGAGGATGAGCGCTATCAACACCTGTTTGGCACCACGGTCATAACCCCCGGGTTCGGCGTTGCGGTTCCCGTGCTCTCACATCCGATGGCTGAGATGGATAAGGGTGCAGGAATTGCCATGTGCTGCACCTTCGGCGACCAGACCGACATTCAGTGGTGGCGCGAACTCGATCTACCACTGCGTACCATCTTGGACCGAGACGGGCGCGTGACTCGTGAGGTTCCCGAGTGGATAACCGATCCCAAGGGCCGCGAACTCTTTGAGAAGATCCTGGGCAAGACCACGTTCTCTGCCCGTAAGGAAATCGTCGAGGTCCTGTCCGCCACCGGCGAGTGCCCCGGCGATCCGAAGCCCACCCAGCGTATGACAAGCTTCTACGAGCGCGGGGAGAAACCCCTTGAAATTGTCACCTCCCGGCAGTGGTACATCCGAAACGGTGGCCGCGCCTTCACTCGAACTGGATCGACCGTCGACCTGCGCGACGAGATGATTGAGCGCGGCGTCGAACTGAACTTCCATCCAGACTTTATGCGCGTGCGTTACGACAACTGGGTCAAGGGACTGAACTCCGACTGGCTCGTCTCCAGGCAGCGCTTTTTTGGTGTTCCTCTCCCCGTTTGGTATCAGATCGACGAGTCGGGTGAAGTCAACTACGACGCAGTCTTGGTTCCGAACTTTGAACAGCTTCCTATCGATCCCTCGTCCGATTGTCCTCCGGGATACTCCGAGAACCAACGAGACGTCGCTGGCGGCTTCCACGGCGAAGTTGACATCATGGACACCTGGGCGACCTCGTCACTGACCCCCCAAATTCCCACCGGCTGGCTGAGGGATGAGGAACTGTACAGCAAGCTATTCCCCATGGATCTTCGCGCCCAGGGCCAGGATATCCTCCGAACTTGGCTGTTCAGCACGGTTTTGCGTTCGAACCTAGAGTTTGATTCTCTACCGTGGAAGAACGCCGCGATCTCCGGATGGATTCTCGATTCTGACCACAAGAAGATGTCGAAGTCCAAGGGCAATGTCATCACGCCCAAGGCGATCCTCGACGAGTACGGTTCGGATGCGGTTCGTTACTGGGCCGATTCCGCCCGACTAGGCGCTGACCCCGCGTTCGACGTGGGCCAAATCAAGATCGGCCGACGCCTGGCGATCAAGCTGCTCAATGCTTCGAAGTTCGCCCTGTCGATGGCGGGCGGGCAAGGCGACGAACTGCGGCTTGACCCGTCCCTGGTGACTGTTCCGGTGGATGCCTCCACCCTGGCGACACTCGCCGATGTCATCGAGCGCGCAACCTTGGCATTCGAGAACTATGAGCACTCCACCGCACTTGAGGTGACCGAAACCTTCTTCTGGACCTTCTGCGATGACTACATAGAGTTGGTCAAGGAACGTGCATACAACGCCGAAGGCGCGTGGAGCGAAGAAGAGGCCCAGTCGGCCCGTTCGACCCTGGCCTTAGCAATAGATGCGATGGTTCGCCTCCTAGCACCGTTCCTGGCATTCACTGCCGAAGAGGTCTGGTCCTGGTATCGCGAGGGTTCCGTCCACATCGCGCCATGGCCGACAGCGGAACCATATCGGAGAACCTCAACTGCTTCCGACCCAGAGCTTCTTGAAAGCACCTCGGCCGCACTGATTCAGCTACGCAGGGTGAAGTCCGAGGCCAAAGTCTCCCCTCGTACCCCCTACCTTTCGGTGACTGTCATAGCCGATGAGTCCGTCGTTGGGGAGCTTTCGAAGGTCGAGACCGATCTTAAGGCGGCCGCCAAGGTAACCGGCGAATGGATCCTCAAGATCGCTGACGTACCCGAGGGAGAGGTCGTGATCGACTCGTTTGAGTTGGGCCAGGCCCCGCCGCGGAAGTAATAGTCGCCCCATACCCCACCAACACCACCAACCGAAGGAAACGGGAATCTGATGTCCGAGGCAGAAGAAAAGGCAGATGAGACAGGCGAGGAAACACCGGTAGTAACAGAGGCGCTTGAGTGGAGCGCTCCTGTCCTCGCCAGAGTTGACGACCACGACACGATTCCAAACCAACTGTTGCAACGAGTCCAGAGAGGGCCGCGGAGGGCGCTCGCCGAGGTCAAGGAGCCGATGACTGGTACTTGGCGTACGGTCACTGCGGGCCAGTTCTATGACTACGTCACCAAGATCGCTCAGGGCTTGATCGGCTCTGGACTTGGCATGGGCGATCGAATCGCGATCATGTCTCGTACTAGGTACGACTGGATGGTGCTTGATTTCGCGTGCTGGAGTGCAGGACTGGTCCCCATTCCAATCTATGAGACCTCCTCCAGGGCACAGATCGAGTTCATGCTCAAGGATGCCGACATTCATTTTGTAATCGCCGAATCCGTTGTCATGGCAAACCTCGTCGCCGCAGCGGCTGAAAGCGCCGGCCTGGATGTAACCGTTCTTTCGCTTGACCAGGGTGCGATGGACACTCTTGAGAGCGCGGGAGCCTCGGTTCCCGTCAAGGAGGTTGACGCGCGGATCACCCAGCTAACCCTCGACTCGATAGCCACCATCGTCTATACATCTGGAACCACCGGTACTCCCAAGGGCACAGAAATTACTCACGGAAACTTCGCTGACATTAACGCGAACTCTCACATCTGGATGCCCGAGGCTTGCCACCCCAAGTCTCGGATGCTGCTCTTCCTCCCACTGGCACACATTCTGGCCCGTTTCCTGCAGGTGTATGTAGTAACTGGAGATGGCGTCATCGGTCACACCTCCGACCTAAAGGACCTGCTTCCAGACCTGGGAACATTCAAGCCGACATTCCTACTGGTGGTTCCTCGGGTGCTCGAGAAGATCTACAACTCAGCAGATGCTCAAACCGGAAGCGGGGCAAAGAACCGGTTGTTCCGCGCTGCTGCCAACACGGCGGTCGAATACTCAAAGTCCCTAGATACTCCCGAGGGGCCATCGCGAACGCTAAGCATCCAAAGAAAACTGTTTGAGGCTCTGGTCTACTCGAAAATCACGGGTCTTGTCGGCGGCAATGTCGAAATCATTATCTGCGGCGGCGCCCCCCTATCAACTCACTTGGCACACTTCTACCGCGGAATCGGTCTGCCCGTAATGGAGGGATACGGGCTCACCGAGACCACCGGCCCAATCTCGGTCAACACTCCGCACCTGACGAAAATCGGGACGGTTGGACCTCCGATTGCTCCGATGAGGGTGAAGATCTCAGACGAGGGCGAAGTACTCGCAAAAGGTCCCTCCATTTTCGTCGGCTACCACGACCGGCCGGACCTGACCGAAGCAGCGTTTGACGAGGATGGCTGGTTCCGCACCGGGGACCTCGGATCAATCGACAAAGATGGCTACGTTCGGATCACAGGACGTATGAAGGAAGTCATTGTCACCGCGGGAGGAAAGAACGTTATCCCGTCGACGCTTGAGGACTCGCTCCGTGGACACCCACTTATTGGCGAGGTTGTAGTCGTCGGTGACAAGCGCCCCTTCATTGGCGCACTGATCACTTTGGACGACGAGATGATGCAGGTCTGGCTTAAGAACAAGGGCTTACCATCAATGACTGTCGCCGAGGCGGCCCGTAATCCGGAGGTCAGGGCTTCCCTGGCGCAGGCAATAGAGCGCGCGAATGAGGGGGTCTCCCGGGCTGAATCAATTCGCAAGTTCGAGGTACTATCGACTGCCTTCACCGAAGCAAACGGCATGATGACGCCATCGATGAAAGTCAAGAGAAGCTCTGTGCTAAAGAAGCACGCCGGCGATATCGATGCTCTGTACGGCGGTCCAGTGGAGCAGGACTAGTCTCCCTGCTCGTACTGATGCTTAATCACCTCATGGTGACGAATCACCTCGTTGACCATGAAGGTTAGGAAGGTTTCGGCAAAATCGGGGTCTAGGCCCGACTGCTCGGCGAGTTCGCGAAGGCGTTGGACCTGCCTTTGCTCGCGCTCTGGATCAGCCGGCGGCAGTCCTTCCCGCGCCTTTATGTGCCCGACCCGCTGAGTACACCGAAACCTCTCCGCAAGAATATGGATCAGCGCGGCATCAATGTTGTCGATTGTCTGGCGCTCTTCCGCCAATTCGGACGGTATCTCGCTCATGACACTCCCCTCGTACCAAACGTTCCAGCCACAGCCTCACGCCTAACTTGCCGCTGAGCGGGACTCTGGGTACTACCCTACGAGGCGCGCTTGACCTGCTGCCCATCGATCTCGAAGATCTCAGCATCCTCTCCCTCAACGACGGACTCTTTGGTGACACGTACACGCGCGACATCGTCTCGGGACGGGATCTCAAACATTAGGTCAGCCAGTGTCTTTTCCATGATCGACGCAAGTCCGCGGGCTCCGGACTCACGTTCCATTGCCTTGGCTGCTATGGCACCCAGCGCGTCTGAGGTGAACTCCAGTTCGACATCGTCCAGTTCAAACAGGTGCTGATATTGGCTGACCAGGGAGTTCGTTGGCTCTGTAAGGATTCGCACCAGGTCGTTCTCCGACAGTGCGGTGGTCGAGGTAAGGACGGGCAGACGCCCGATAAACTCTGGAATCATCCCATATTTGTGGAGGTCCTCAGCGGTAATCAGAGAGTAGTAGTCTCCGACCTCGGCCGCAGGACGTAGTTCAGAGCCAAAGCCAGTGGCCCTTCTCCCGAGCCGGGACCGGACGATCTCATCAATTCCCGAGAATGCTCCGGCCGCAATGAACAAGATCCCCTGAGTGTCAATCTCCAGGAACTGCTGGTGTGGATGCTTACGTCCCCCTTGCGGGGGAACTGAGGCTTTGGTTCCTTCGATGATCTTCAAGAGGGCCTGTTGGACACCCTCACCCGAGACATCCCTGGTTATCGAAGCGTTCTCGCCCTTCCGGCCGATCTTGTCGATTTCGTCCACATAGATGATCCCCTGCTCGGCCTTCTTGATGTCGCCGTCGGCGGCTTGGATCAGCTTCAGGAGGATATTCTCTACGTCTTCACCAACGTAGCCCGCCTCCGTCAGTGCAGTGGCGTCAACAATGCAGAAGGGCACATCCAACAAACTTGCAAGAGAGCGAGCCAGGTGAGTTTTCCCTGTTCCGGTGGGCCCGAGCAGAAGTATGTTCGACTTGGTTGCAGCAAGGTCTTCGGGCGCCCCCGACTGCTTTGATCGGACACGCTTGTAATGGTTGTACACCGCAACTGAGAGAGCCTTCTTCGCGGCGTTTTGACCCACTACCCAGGTATCAAGGAACGCGTTGATTTCTTTCGGTTTGGGGAGCGATAGCTGACGAGGTGGCGTGTCATCCTGCAACTCCTCTTGCACTATGTCGTTGCAGAGTTCAACGCACTCGTTGCAGATATAGACCCCGGAACCACCAATTAGGCGGCGAACCTGTCGTTGTGACTTGGAGCAGAAGGCGCACTTCAGCAGGCCTGCTCCCTCTTGCAGATCAGCCATCCGATCACTTCCTCACGGGTCAACCCCGAGTTCCCACCGACCACCGCGCCCAGTCTGGTTCACTTTCACCCAAAACGGCCACGGGTAGTGCCAGCCTATGGCACTACCCGTGGTAAACGCATTAGGACAGGCGGATAGAACCTCTGTCCTTAGGATCTCTAGTCAGCAAGTTTTCTAGAGGTGAGGACGTGGTCAATCAGTCCATACTCTTTCGCCTGCTCGGCCGTCAGAATCTTGTCACGTTCCACGTCTTTTCGAACCTGTTCGACAGACTGACCCGAGCGCTCCGAAATGGTCTGTTCCATCCATTCACGCATCCGATCAATCTCGTCAGCAACAATCTGGATATCGGAAGCCTGCCCCTGAATACCCTCCATCGCTGGCTGATGAATCAGAATTCGTGCGTTGGGTAGTGCCATTCTCTTGCCCTTTTGACCGCCGGCGAGAATCACGGCTGCTGCCGAAGCGGCCTGTCCCAGGCAGACCGTCTGGATGTGTGGCCGGACGTACTGCATGGTGTCGTAAATGGCAGTCATGGCAGTGAATGAACCGCCCGGACTGTTGATGTACATGGTTATAAGTGAGTCGGTATCCATCGACTCAAGGACAAGAAGCTGGGCCATTACGTCGTCCGCCGAAGCATCATCGACCTGGACGCCCAGGAAGACAATACGATCTTCAAAGAGCTTGGCGTAGGGATCCTGACGCTTGTAACCGTAAGCAGTCCGCTCCTCGAACGTCGGGAAGACATAGCGGTTCTCAGGTAGGCCCGCAGCCAGTCCCTGTGCAGCAGCAGCTGGGAGCTGACGTGCCAGTCCCTCAAAATACGGGGTTGATGAAGTCACTTTGTTTCCTCCCTACTCCGCCGAGTCGTTCTTGCGTCCGATGAGCTGCGGCTGCGTGACGATATGATCCACGAATCCATAGTCGAGCGCCTCTTGCGCATTGAACCACTTGTCGCGATCCGAATCTCGCTCAATCTGTTCAACTGATTTGCCCGTGTTCTCCGCAATAATCTCCGCGAGTTCCTTCTTCATCTGGAGGATGAGGTCGGCGTTGATGCGGATGTCGGTTGCGGAACCTCCGGCTCCGCCCAGAGGTTGATGCATGAGGACACGAGTATGGGGCGTAATAAAACGTTTGCCGGGCGTCCCAGCAGTCAGCAGGAACTGACCCATCGAAGCCGCAAGGCCCATACCGACGGTGGCCACGTCGGGCTTCACGTACTGCATGGTGTCGTAGATGGCCATTCCAGCAGTTACCGAACCGCCGGGACTGTTGATGTAGAGATAAATGTCCTCGTCGGGGCTTTCGGCCGCGAGCAGCAGCAACTGTGCGCAGACAGCATTGGCGCTGTCATCGCGTACCTCCCCACCAAGCCAGATGATGCGTTCCTTCATTAGTTGCTTGTAGACGTTGTCGGCCAGACCAACGATCTCGCCCTGCGCTGCACGCATTTGTGAATCCATGGGAATCGGGACTCCTTCCAATACGGCCTTGTCCGGTATCGCTTAATACTCGGAGAAGGTATCTGCAATCAAACTAGCCCAAACCGGGTGCTGGATGCCCGTCTCAGATGATCATTTCGCCGAAGGCGCATAGGCATGCACTCGCCCGCGGCAACGGGACAACCCAGGGTGGGGCCACAGTTACCTGGAACAGATGATGGGATCCCTACCGCAGCCGCGGCCGGCGGTTCCCCCATTGGATTACTGTCACACTGAACAACTGCACACCCACCCTCTGGGTGGCCTCAGGTACTTGGAGCGGATGACGGGAATCGAACCCGCACCATCTGCTTGGAAGGCAGAGGCTCTACCATTGAGCTACATCCGCAGTAGCTCCGTTTGGAGACGACCTCCATACTATAGCTTGATCGTCCTTGCGCAACTCCACTTGGACCCGTTGCGGGCGAGGAATACGTTACAGCCGCCTCGATCAGTGAGGGGTTTACTTGGACCCTGCCGTAGCATTGTGAGGGTTGTGGACTCGCCAAGTCTGGCGGCCCACGAGGCGGGACCGTCCCAAACCGGCCCCTACAGAACTAGACCTTGGAGTATTTCGCGTGAAAAGCACCGCAGAGACACTTGAGCCGACAAAGGCCAAGCTGGTTGTCGAAGTTGACTATGACGAGCTAAAGCCTGCAATGGATGCCGCCTACAAGGACATCGCATCCCAGGTGAACATTCCTGGCTTCCGCCAGGGACACGTTCCTCCCCGTGTGATCGACCAACGCTTTGGTCGCGGAATGGTAATCGAGCAGGTAGTCAATCAGGTGCTTCCGGAGTACCTGTCGCAGGCGATCCTCGAAAACAACCTGCGCCCCCTTGCTCAACCCGAGGTCGACGTAAAGTCGGTCCCGAACACTGAGGGCGAGCAGGGCGGCAAACTAGAGTTCGAAGCCATACTGAATATTGTTCCGGACTTTGATCTTCCCGATTTGGCCGACTTGGAACTCGAGGTTGATCCCATTGAGGTCGCCGACGAGGACATCGATGCCGAACTGATGGAGTTGCGCACCCGCTTCGCCACTCTCAAGCCGCTCGACCGCGAAGCAAAGGACGGCGATTTCCTAACTCTCGATATCACCGCAACGGTTGACGATGAAGAGATCGATCAGCTTGCTGACGTCTCCTACGAACTCGGCTCTGGGACGATGCTTGAAGGCCAGGACGAGGCACTGCGCGGCGCGAAATCTGGCGATGACATCACCTTTACCTCAACAATCCTTGGCGGAGAGCACGCGGGTAAAGAAGCCACCATCAATGTCACCGTCCATGGCGTCAAAGAGCGCGAACTCCCCGAGGTTGACGATGACTTCGCACAGATGGTCTCCGAATTCGATACCGCTGCGGAACTGCGCGAGGACACCGAGAAACAGGTCCGAGAGGGCAAGCGCGGAGCTCAGGCGCTGCAGGCTCGCGACATTCTTCTAGACAGACTACTTGACCAGACCGAGATTCTGCTTCCCGCATCCGTGGTCGATCACGAGGTAGAGCACCGCGTAGGTGAGGACGCCGACGAGGACGCAAAGGAAGAGACGAAAGCGGGGATCGAAAAAGATATTCGTCAGCAAATCTTCCTCGACACTCTTGCCCAAAACCGCGAGATCCAGGTCGGTCAGCAGGAGCTCGTCGACTTCATGATGACCACTGCTCGCAACTTCGGAATCGACCTGAACCAGATGTTCTCTGATCAGCAGCAGGTTCAGAACATGTACGGTGAGCTCGCCCGGACCAAGGCTTTGGTGTCTGTGCTAGCCGACGCAAAAGTGAAGGACACCGAGGGCAACGAGGTTGATCTGACCGACTTCACAACCGACCGCGCGCAAGCAGAGGCAGAAGCCGCCGCGGCAGCGGCGGAAGCTGTAGAAGATGACGGAAGCTTCTCGCTCAACGTTGACGACCTGGACGGGGAGTCCAAGTAGCACTGACCGGATAGAAACGGCCGACGACCCCGGGGTTGTCGGCCGTTTCTGATATCTCTGGTGATTGACTCTACTGGCCGATTGATTCGCGTCAGAAACGAGGCGCGTCTCTTCAAACGGCGACTTTTGGCGCGTGATGATCATTGTGCTCTGAAGCGGAGCGTTCTACCATGACAGTACGACAGATGTAGAAGGAGCGCCGATGGAGCTACTGCCCGACGCAGAGTTGGAAGTCATGAACGTGCTATGGGACTCGCCGGGGTCGACCATGACATCCAGAGAGGTCGTTAACGCGCTCTCGGACTCCCACGTCTGGAAGATCCAAACAGTCTCGACCTTCCTTACTCGACTCTGCGAGCGCGGATTCGTTTCAAAAACGCGTACCGGACGAGAGATCAACTACGCCGCCATTGTGGACCGCGGCGAATACATGAGTGCTGAAGCCCGCAGTTTTGCTTCGAAGCACGCAGGATTTTCACTGAAGGGACTGGTGGCCGCGTTCGCAGATCAAGGCACCGTCTCGGAGCGGGACATCCACGAGCTTTCAGCCTGGATAGAGGCGAGGCGAACGGAAGATGACTAGCCTCGTCCAAAGTCTGGTTCTATGGGTAGCTGTCATGACTGCCCTCACTTTGACGTTGAGCATCGCCACCTTCCTATTGCGAGGACGCTACCGTGGCGCCGCCCTGAGCACCAGCTGGACACTGATCGCCGTGGCGTGGCTTTTTCCTTTTCGTCCTGAAATCTTAGCTATTCCGGGGCGTGCGTTGCCCGCATCCGAAGCGAGAGCACTTCAGGGAACTGCCTTGGATTCCGCTTCAATGACGGCATCCACTTCGACCGAGTGGCTACTTCCGCTACTGATTGGTCTCTGGGCAACGGGGACTGTGATCGCCCTCGGCATCCTAGTGGTGCAGCATTTACGGCTAAGGAGACACGTGCGCCAGGCGGGGACACTGCCCGCGAGTGCAGATCTGCTGACTCAGATTGAGCGCGAATCGGACCGCCTGAATCTGTCGTATCGACCTTCCGTTGTACTGATCTGCGGGCTAGACTCACCCGCGGTCGTAGGCATCATTCGCCCGCGGCTGCTATTGCCCGCCGATCCCCGATTCCACTCGCGTTTCGTGCTTCGCCACGAACTAGCACATATTCGACGTCACGATACGCTAACTCGGCTAGCGCTGAACGTGGTGGTCGCCCTGCAGTGGTGGAATCCTCTGCTGAGATTGGCAGCCAAGAACTCTGCTGAGGCAGCGGAAATTGCCTGCGACCAGACAGCTCTAGCGGATGCCAACACCGAGCAGAGGTGTGACTATGCGCAGCTCTTGGTCACCGCCTCCGCGTCCCACGGCGTTCGTCCCTTGACATCAGTCGCCCTACTGCCAGGGTCACGGGCACTGGCGAACCGAGTGTCATCGGCTCTCGGCACACGAGGACGCCGGGTGGGGAGAGAGACAGTTATCGCCACGGTAGTGCTACTCGCTGGACTGGGGGTTCCAGTTGCTTGGGGCGACAGTTCCCCTAGCTCCGAAACCACGTTGGATACTGTCTTCGACGCTTCAGACACAGACACCACCGAGTCCACGCGACACTCAGAAGTGCCCGACCTATCCAACCTCACCGAGGAAACTGCGGACGAGGGCGCCAACCCCGATCGGGAGAGCACTGGCACTCTCGAGAGCAACACTGTCCCCGCAGAAGAAGGCACAACCGAGCCCGAGTCTCATGACGGCACATCTTCCGAGTCAAATGGGTGGCAACACAAGCATCGAGTGGGAGCCAGTGGAACTCACGGCTCCCACTAGGCAACCAGAGTACGTCAGTAAACGGATGCGTGACGGTGGCCTCTATGAAGCCCGGTTCCCACGTTAGGACAGATTCGGGGACACTCGCCCCGTTGCACCGCTACCTCGCCCGTCTCTGATGTACCTGTTGCTTGATTCGTTCCGAGGTTTGAGCTCTGCGCGGTTCCGCTACTGTGGTAACGACCACTACCATCACGGAGTCCGATGTCCTGACCATGATGAGGGCTGCTACCGTCACGGAGCCCACTACCGTGATGCGGTCCTGTCCCATCTTGCAGACCGCTTCCTTGCGGCACTCCATCCTGGCGCGGACACTCCCAAGCGACTACCGCCGGTGTCACAGAATCAATCATGGTCGCGCTCGCAACCGTGCCTGTACCGACGGTTCCGCCCAACGCCAACAGCGCCACGGCCACAAGTCCGCTGGTTCTGCCTCCCAATCTCCCCATTTCCATACCTCCTAATCGCACTAATCGCAGAACGACCGAGTCATCACACCTCGGATTGAACCGTTCTACATCTGTAGTTTATCTACCGTACTACAGATGTAGAATGTAAGGCAACGTGGGTAGGCGCGGAGGACCTGGTAAATCGCGAGCAACAGACTCATTGGACCACGACGGTCGTTACTCCAGGCTCCACGGGAGGCCCTCCCCGCTCCGACCCGAGTCCTTCGCTCATCACGTCGGCCACCATTTGATGGCGCCACTGGATCTCGTCAAGGGGAACCGGACTGTCAGCGGCACCGTCGGCTGTAATGACGCGGGTGTAGTAGCCATACTTCCTCTCGGTCATAACAGCCGACCAGGATGCGTCGGGAACCGTTACTACCCCATCGGCGGCCTTTTGAACCTCAAAGAAAACCAGAACACCGACATTGGACTCGGGAACACAGCAGTTCTCGTCTTGGTCAGAGATGAAGTTCCCCGTACCGTACGCGACCCACATTCCATCGCCGTTCGGCCCACCAGGCACCCGATCGATCGGTTTGGGAACGTGCGCGTGGTGCGAAATCATGATGTCAACTAACCCCGACTCGCCCAGTGCCTGCGCAGTAGAAACCTGAAGGTCTTCGGGAATCGAGGTGTACTCAACTGCGCAACAGTGGTAAGAGACAATAACTAGGTCCGCTCCGTCGTCTCGGGCCTGCTTCGCCTGTTCGAGGACCATTTGAATGTCATTTAGGTTGATCGACCACGGAGCTTCGGCGGGAATCTCCATTCCGTTAAGATTGTTCGCGAAAGAGATGTGCGCGACAGTCAGGGTCTGTCCATCCTTCTCGATCTCGTAATACTGAGGGGCTTGAAGCTCCTCGGCCGAGCGCGCCGTACCAGCATGCCCCAACCCGGCCTCGTCGAACCGATCGAGAGTGTTTGTAAGACCCGCAAAACCCCAGTCCACCGAATGGTTGCTGGCGGTTGAGCAACCATCCCAACCAGCCTCCTTCAGTTCCTCCGCCGTCTCATACGGCGCGGCGAACAACGGGTAGTTTGACGGCTCCTGACCAGCCTGCGCAATCGGAACTTCCATTTGACACAGAGCCAAATCCGCTCCCTCAACATAGGCGGCGGTCGTAGAGAGCAGTCTTGAGAGGTTGTAACGCCCATCTGCCTCCTGAGACGCCCAAAAAACCGTGTTGTGTAGCAGGATGTCCCCGCCCGCCGCGATGGTGAAATCCACTGGTGCCAGCTCGGGTTCTGGCGCAACAGCGGGTTCAGACTGTGGTTCTGGAAGCGGATCCGCCTCGGACTGCTGCCCAGACTGCGTGGCAGCAATCCCCCCGTCCGGCTGGGTCTCAACTCCGCCCCGCAACAGCATCCAGACTCCGCCTCCGACGAGGGCCAGAAGCGACGCAACGATCAGGATGATCAAAAGAGGACGCAAACCACCTGACTTCGTCTGAGTCACACTCGCATGTCTCGCCCCTGTTGTCGGCATCGCTAGCAGCCCTCTCCTCGTCGCCAAGTAGGCAGAATCTCGCTTAGCTTCACTGTCAGGTCCATCGACTCACCATCGCGTCCGCCCTGGCTTAGAACGAGTGGAGGCGGAGAGGGCTGCGGCCTTATTCCCCGGAGCCGATCTAGCACCGAGAGATCGGCGGTCAAGATGTAGTAGTTTCCCTCAGTATCCACTGCAAGCGAGTGGTCGTTCTTCAAGTACCAACCCTTTAGCGGTGTCTTTGCTCTGCCCTTGCCGCCGTATCCTCTAGCAAACAACGGTTCAGGCATCAGACCCTTCTCCGCCGCACTTTGGACAAACTGGTGCAAGAACTCTGCCGCCTTAGCACTTTCTGCTTCCTGAGCATCCAATAACATCTGGCGCTTCAGCCTTGCAGCGTTTGCTTGCAACTGCGCGAAATGCTGGCTGTCGGTAGTCATTGAACAACTCTATCCTCGTCCGCGTTCGAACACCCTGGCCGGGGGGCCACCTATCTCACATTCTCTTGAAACTAACCTAACCTATTAGGTTAGGCTTACCTAAGTTCCACGAACGGAACAGGGTTCTGACCTGGTTGTTTGGAACCCCTCATCGACCGTCGGGGGCTGGGCCACTGCTCGCCCCACGCACAATCCAATTTGGAGGCTTTACACATGAGTAGAAGTACTCGCCTGCCCGTGCGGCGCGTTTACGCAACACTGGCCGCAGTCTCTGCCCTAGTTCTGACCGCTGGCTGTTCCAGCAACGCCCCGGCTGCGGGTGAGTCCGAGGCATCCGCGGAGTCGGCTACTTCCGATGTCGAGGAAGCAGCCGAAGACACCGCCGCAGAGTCGTGCACATATCCCGTCACCGTAACGGACATGGCTGGCAACGAAGTCACGGTGGAGAGCGTTGACTCCGTGGTTGTGACTGACAACCGCATGTTCGCCACTATCGCTGACTGGGGTATTCAGCCGACAGCCGCCCCGCGGACCCTAATGAGTCCCAACAACCCGATGAAGGACGACGACTCAATCCTTGACACTGGTTCCCACGGCGAACCGGACTTCACCAAGGTGATCGAAGCCGACCCGACAGTCATCATCAGTGGATACCGCTACGGTGACCACGCAGACGCACTGAAGGATGCCGCCCCGGGCGCCGCCTTCATCGACACCACTAACAACGAGATGACGGCGGATGAGTACGCTGTGGCAAGCACACAGATGCTCGGCGAAATCTTCTGTATGCAGGATAAGGCGACCGAGTTGGTAGATCAGTTCCACACGTCGCTGGAGGAGACCAAAGCGGCCTACGATCCGGCAATGACGGTGATGGGGCTGGTCACAAGCGGCAACGAGATCCGCTACTCTAACCCGACCGATGGTCGCGGCGCGTCCATCTACTTCTCGCTATTGGGACTAACGCCCGCACTCGATCAGGATGGCTCAACCAATCACCAGGGCGACGATATCTCCCTCGAAGCAATCGCGGAATCGAACCCCGACTTCTACTTGGTTCTTGACCGCGACGCGGCCTTCGCCGGTAGCGATGGAGAGGAAACCACTCCCGCCCTTGAGTTGATCAATGGTTCCGCATCTCTCGCAGCAACCCCTGCAGTCGTTAACCAAGCCATATACATTATGCCCGCCGACTACTACCTGACCGAGGACATCTACGCATACATGGACGTTCTCTCCGGGCTAAAACAAGCGTTCGAGGCTCAGAAGTAGCCAAGACGAATCCCGGTGGAGTGCGTCGTGTCTAGGCGTGCAGTTGCCACGACGCACTCCGCTCCGCTTTAGTAGGTGAGAAACCTGCTCGAGTCAGAAGGAGTCTGATTCTTGGCCTCCCCCGCCGCCCCGGCACCCCGCATTACCAACGTTGATGCGTCCAGTCCTTCCAGACGTATTCCGCAAAAGCATCGTCTGCCCAAGTTCCTCCCGATCATGCTGGGAATCGTTTTTACGATTGCGCTGGTAGTACTCTCGCTTTTCGTCGGGGTCGCAGACATAACAGACACGGCTGGCCGAGGGCACGAGTTCCTCTGGATCACCCGTGTTCCACGAACGGTCGCCCTAGTGCTGTCCGGTGCGTCAATGGCGATTGCCGGCCTCATCATGCAACTACTGACACAGAACAGGTTTGTCGAACCAACTACAGTCGGGACCACTGAGTGGGCCGGGCTAGGTCTACTGCTCACCTACATCTTTATGCCGACGTCGGGTATCTTCACGAAGATGGTCATTGCCATCGTCTTTGCCTTCGCGGGAACCATGGTGTTCTTCGCGTTCCTCAGCCGTGTCAAACTTCGCTCCTCACTAATAGTTCCCATCGTCGGGCTAATGATCGGTGCCGTCGTCGGTGCACTGAGTACATTCTTGGCGATTAGGTACAACCTGCTTCAAACTCTGGGTAGTTGGTTTGCCGGCCGATTCACGGGCATCGAAGTGGGTCGCTACGAACCACTGTGGATCGCACTTCTCGTATGTGCCTTTGTGGTCATCTTCGCCGATAGGTTTACCGTCGCTGGTCTCGGAAAAGAGGTTGCGACCAACGTCGGCCTCAACTACGAGGCAGTGGTTCTGTTGGGAGTAGCCCTGGTCTCAATCGTCACCGGGGTTGTCACTGTCGTGGTCGGGGCTCTCCCCTTCCTCGGCCTTGTGGTTCCGAACCTGGTATCCCTGGTACGCGGCGACAACTTGCGAACGAACATCCCCTGGGTTTTTCTCGCTGGCATATGGCTAGTCACGATCTGTGACCTGATTGGGCGGACAATTATCATGCCATTTGAGATACCAGTTTCCCTGGTCCTCGGCGCAGTCGGCGCAGTGGTGTTCATCGGACTTCTTCTTCGTACGAGGAGGACCAGTGCCAGCTGAGCCTAGTGGTCCCAACAAGCACCCCTCGTACACACAGTTGCGTGGAGAGGCCGCCGTTACCGAGGTCGCCGAAGAGATCGTGGAGGGGGCAGAACACGAACTTGAACTGGCGGACATGACTGTGTTCGGTGCCGGCTGTGGACCACTCGAACTCGCCTCAGAGGCCGCTGCCCGCTCCGAGGTGTCGAAAGTCTACGAATCGTCTGGCCCCACCGAGCAGAATCGGCTCAACCGCCGTCCCAACCGCTCCGGTGCCTTCGCCAGTGTGAAACATGAACGCAAATACCGCCTCACGATAGCGGCGCTGCTCGTGGCCGCTGTTGCCGTCACGGTCTTGATACTGACGTGGGGCAATAATTTCGAGATTTTCGGCGACAAGTGGTGGCGGGTTGCGCGAATGTACGGCTCAGCAGTGGTCGTTATCGCAGTGGTTACCTTCGCCCAGTCCTTCGCTACGGTGACGTTCCAGACCGTCACCAACAATCGGATCATCACTCCGTCGATCATGGGCTTCGATTCCCTGTTTGTTTTGATTCAAACCTCGATTGTTTACCTGTTTGGTACCACTGGAGTCTTGGCCGTAAGCCCTGGTTTGCGATTCGCGTTGCAGGTGACTCTGATGGTTGCGTTCGCCGTTGGGCTCTACTCATGGCTGCTTTCCGGGCGGCTTGGGAGTCTGCACGTGATGCTGCTAGTCGGAATCGTTATCGGCACTGGTCTTGGTGCGATCTCAACCTTCATGCAAAGAATGCTCGACCCAAATGAGTTCGATGTTCTCCGCGCCCGGCTATTCGCCAACATCGGTAACGCCGAGACTGGTCTTTTGGTCTATGTTGTCCCGATCTGCGTAGTTGTGGGAGGCATCATATGGGTGCTTGGGCGTCGCCTCAATGTGCTCTCACTCGGCGCGGAAACCTCCACGAATCTCGGCCTGAACCATAAGCGGCAGGTCATGTTGATGTTGACTCTGGTTGCGATCCTCTCCGCCATGTCCACCTCGCTTATCGGGCCAATGACCTTCCTCGGGTTCCTCTGTGCAACACTCGCCTATTCCCTGGTCGACACTTACGATCATCGGCGGATTCTGCCGGTGGCGTGGCTACTCGGCTACGTTATCCTCGGCGGAGCCTATTTCCTACTGCGGCATGTGTTCACGATGGTTGACGCGGTGACCGTAATCGTCGAGTTAATCGGTGGACTCGCCTTCCTGATCGTCATTATGAAACGAGGTCGATTGTGATCAAGCTGAGTGAGCTCGAGAAGCGCTACGGGAACGGGACCCTGATAGGTCCGGTCTCCCTCGACCTTCCCAAGGGTGGGATAATTGGGTTGGTCGGCCCGAACGGAGCAGGCAAATCAACGCTGTTGACCATGATGGGGCGTTTGCTCGCTCCCACCGCCGGCTCGGTGGAGATCGACGGCCTCGACGTTCACAAGACGCCCTCTAGAGATGTGGCACGAAAAGTGTCGATCTTGAGGCAGGAGAATCATTTCGTCACTCGTCTGACGGTTCGTCAGCTGGTCGGGTTTGGTCGGTACCCGTACTCAGGTGGACGACTCACCGCAGAGGACGAGGAGAAGATTTCGGAAGCGATCGACTTTCTCGACATGACCGGTCTGGAGCAACGCTTCCTCGACCAGATGTCCGGTGGTCAGCGCCAAAGAGCCTACGTAGCTATGGTCCTGGCGCAGGACACGGACTACCTGTTGCTCGATGAACCCCTCAATAACCTGGACGCCCAGCACTCCGTGCAAATGATGACTCAGCTAAGGCGCGCGGCAGACGAGTTGGGCCGGACCGTCGTGATTGTTCTTCATGACATCAACTTCGCCGCGGCCTACAGCGACCACATTGTCGCTATGGACGAGGGAAAAGTCGTGATCTCCGGTACCCCCGACCAGATCATTCAGGATGAGGTGTTAACCCAGGTATTCCGCACCCCGGTGACCGTCGTCGACGGGCCGTCGGGAAGGTTTGCGGTGTACCACCGAATGTGAGGAAGCTCGGGTCTGTCCGCAACTTGGAGCGTCACTGCTACCCTGGATCGAGTGTAAATCCTAAAGTCAACCAGGGGTGAGCCGCGCCATCCGAGCGCACTGACCACCTCTTTTGGGGGGAAGCTACTGTGGACTCGGCGTCCAGCAAGCCCGGATCGTCCAGCAACAAGATGGACAATCTGGCTCAAAAGCCATCAAAACTTCTAAACAAGTATCCGTTGATGAATCCTTCGCGGTCATTCCCGAAGGGAACGATTCACCCGGGCCTAATTCCTGGATTGAGCGTGGAAGACACGCCTCAGAAGTATCCGACTAACAGACTCGTTTTCGTCGTCGGACTGCTGATTTCGGCCGCGGTTATTCTGTGGGCTGCATTCTCACCACAGAGCCTGAATTCCGTCGGAACCGACTCACGCGACTGGGTGGTAGAGAACTTCGGGTGGTTCTTCACCGCTCTAGTTGTTGTCATCCTGATCTTCATGTTCGTTGTTGGGTACGGACCGACGGGAAAAATCCGTCTTGGCGCAGATGACAGCGAGCCGGAGTTCTCCACAGCGTCTTGGATTTCGATGCTGTTCGCCGCCGGGTTGGGCATTGCCCTAATCTTCTACGGGCCCATGGAGCCTCTCACTCATTTCTTGGACCCAGCGCCCGCAACGGACGCTGTCGCAGGGTCGCCACAGGCAGTTCAACCCGCGATGGCGCAGGCCATCCTGCACCAGACAATTTCGGGATGGTCAGTCTATGCACTAGTCGGCGGCGCTATCGCCTACTCAGCGTTCCGGCGCGGACGCCTGCCCCTTATTTCTTCACTCTTCGAACCTGTGTTTCCTAACGGGAACAATCGAATTCTGGGAAAGATAATCGACATTTTCGCCGTCATGGTGACCCTGTTCGGTACCGCAACTTCTTTGGGAATCGGAGCACTCCAGATTAGGACCGGAACGTCCATCGTCACCGGAAAAGACCTGTCCGGCAACACATTCGTTGTCGTGGCTATGACGTTCTTGACGGTCTTGTTCATCTTCTCTGCCGTGTCCGGAATCAAGAAGGGAATCCGGTTCCTTTCAAATGTGAACATGCTGCTAGTAATCGTTATGGCCGCATTTGTTCTGTTGTTTGGACCAACCCTGTTCATCTTGGATCTGCTTCCGACTTCCATCTACACCTTTGTCGGAACACTGCCTGACATGCTTTCGGTTACTGCCAGTCAGGGAGCCGATGAGAAAGAATTCCTTTCAACCTGGACAGTCCTCTACTTCGCCTGGTGGATTTCTTGGTCCCCCTTTGTGGGAATGTTTATCGCCAAAATCTCAAAGGGACGGACACTTCGCCAGTTTGTTACCGTCGTTATTTTGGCCCCCTCAGGCATCATCGCAGCATGGTTCACTATCTTCGGTGGAACCGCGATTTGGATGAACCAGAACGGCATGGACATGGAGATCGAAGACTCCGGAGAAAACGTCATGTTCGACCTTCTGGGAAACCTGCCGCTGGGCACCGTAATGTCCGTTGTTGCAGTGGCGGCCGTCGTAATTTTCTTCGTCACTGCGGCCGACTCAGCAACCAATGTAATGGCATCCATGTCGCAGTACGGCCGGCCTATTCCCTCCCGTGCTATCACGATCATTTGGGGTGTGGCACTCGGCCTGATCGCAATCTTCCTTCTACTCGCCGGAGGACCCGACGCGCTCTCCGGCTTGCAGGCAATCATGGTGACCTGTTCACTCCCCTTCGCGATCATCCTCATTGGAATCATGATCTCCTGGTCAATTGATCTGAGCAGAGACCCCTACATAATTCGCCGAAAGTACGCGCGTCAGGCAATCGAAAAGGGTGTCGAACGCGGCATCGGAGAGCATGGAGATGACTTCGTTTTCGGAACAGATCATGTGGAATCTGACGAGGGCGCGGGAGCTGACTTTGAGAGCGACGATCCTTCACTGACCGAGTGGTACACCGACGCGATCAGTTCTCAGGAACCGAATATGCAAGACACGGCCGTTCAGAACTCAGACGCTCAGGCCCCGCCAAGCGGGACGGGGACCAACGTTTCGACCACCTAGGCCGCCGAGAGACCACCCGCCCAATCGGAGCGCGACACTGACGAGGAGTGGTCAATCTGGAACTACGAATGACTCGGTGTCCGAAGTTCAAGCCCCTCGGGCGACTGGACCCCACCCAGTCGGAGAGCGAAGCTGACGAGGAGCGGCCAACCTGGAACTACGGAATGAGACGGTGCCCGGAATCTGGCCGACGCAAAGGTCTAGATCGGGAAGTCCGCCGAAGCGCGCGCCGTTGAGATAGCACGGATATCTTTGGCGACCTCCAGGTGATTGGGGTCCACGTTGTACTCTGACAGCGCTTCCTCGTCTACAAAGTCGGCCACCAGAGCCATGTCCCAGTTACCCTCGACGGCCACCGTGTTCGGCGAGGCGGTCGCGGCGATCAGCCCCGGAACTACACCAACCAGAGCTTCCAGGCGATCAGAGAGACCTCTTACTGCCTGTTCGCGTAACGTGATGTCATCAATGCCGATTCGCCAGACCACTACGTGTCGAAATGCCATTAGTTCCCCTTAGGTGTGCTTTGGCTGAGCCGCCAACTAAAACAATAGGCTCTTCATACCAGTCATGTCGAAGGGACTCTCAGGGCCGAACGGTCATGATTGTCTCGCCGGCAACAACTCGCTCCGTGGAAACGGGTATCACCGAAGTCAGATCCCTTGTATTGGTAATGAGAGTAATGACAGTTGGATCGAGACCGGCCCCAATAATCTCTGCAAAATCAACCGATGCTAGGGGTTCACCTACACCGATTATGTCGCCCGCCTTCACCAGGGCCTCGAATCCTTCACCCTTCATCGACACGGTATCGACGCCAATATGCAGCAGAACCTCGACTCCGTTGTCGGCCTTGATGGCATACCCATGACCTGTTCGGAACGCCACCGCTACGGTGCCAGAGGCCGGAGAGCGAACCAGTGCGGGTCCTTGATGCGCTTCATCGGGAATGATTCCGATGCCACTTCCGAGCATGCCGGAGGCGAACACCTGATCCGGGACCCGATCCAGTGACACGACTCGACCGTCAATCGGAGCCTTGACCATCAACCGACCATCGATAGAACTAATCGCGGATCGCCCGACTGGAACTTCATCAAACTTAGGCATTAGGACCCCAAAATCAGTTCCAGACGCGGGGCGACACCGCCAACTTAGTTCCCCAGGGGTCAACAAGCCGCAGAGTCCGTCCGTCATCCTCTGAACCGATTTGGTGGAACCTCAGCCGCTCAGCAAGCGCCTCGACATCCTCGCGCTCTGGAACCATGATCCGAACATCCCCGAGGCCGAGACTTGCGGCGCGAGGACCTGCACCCGCACTGTTCCAAGTGTTCATTCCGATGTGGTGATGATACCCGCCAGCCGATAGGAAGAGTGCACTCCCCATATCAAGCGTGACGTCAAAACCAAGAATGCCCTCGTAAAACACCCTCGCGGTTGGAATGTCACCAACCTGCAAATGAACGTGTCCGATCATCGCCGAAGCGTTCGAGTCATTCGACGTCGAAGCGATCATGTCCGTGTCGTACCACCGGGCGAGAAACTCATTGGGATCGAGGTACTCGGTGCCCATGCGCACCGTTCCGTCGGCGCTGACGTCCCACTCGTCGCGGTCCCGATCACGATAGAGCTCAAGTCCATTTCCCTCCGGATCGGCGAAGTAAAAGGCTTCGCTCACCAAGTGGTCGGCACTACCTTGATACAGCGAACTTGCCTTCTGGGCCATTGATCCGAGAGCGCTGGCAAGTCTGTGGGAATCCTCGAACACGATTGCCGTGTGGTAGAGACCAGCACTGTTCTGGCTCCTCGGTGGCAAGTTCTTCTCATGTCTCAATACAATCGATGGGACTCGCCCACTACCCAAGGTTACTGTGTGGCCAGATTGATCAAGTACATCGAGAGTGAGGGCGTCACTGTAAAAATGCGTCATCAAATCCAGGTCCCGCACCAGAAGCTCAACTATGTCCAACCGCGTCGCATCCGGTGCAGCACCGTTAGTGGAAACGGGTCCAACCGCCCACCGCGGTAGGCCGGTACTCGACGCTCTGCCGGGCGCGGATTCCTTATTACTCTCCGCTTCCCCAGACAAGACCGAAAGCAGCGAATCATGCGGATGGCTATTGTCGCCGCTACTCGTACCGACCATTGCGGTAACCTCGCTTAGCTCCTTAGCCGCCAACCTTTGCCATGTGCCTCACTCCGCGTAATCCAAATACCGCTGCCGGTCCGATAGTCGAGCCTGGCCCCGGATATGTATGGCCCATGACCGAAGCCGTGGTGTTGCCTGACGCGTACAGACCCTCAATGACCGAACCATCCTCACGCAATACGCGAGCATCCTTGTCCGTAATCAGACCGCCCTTAGTTCCCAGATCGCCCGCCACAACCTTGTAGGCGGTGTAGGGACCCTGATCCATCGCTCCAAGGCAGGCGTTTGGCGTTACTGTTGGGTCACCGTAATACCTGTCATACAGCGAGTCTCCCTTGCCGAAATCCTGATCTCGCCCGGTCTTGGCAAATCCAGTCACTCGATCCGCCGTAGCACGCAGGTTTTCCGGTGGCACCCCGATCTTTTCAGCAAGTTCCTCGATGGTCTTCGCCTTGTGCAACAACCCCTTCTCCGCCATGCCCTTCATCAGTCCGGGCATTATCGAAAAGGTCCGGAAGTAGCGTTTGTTGTAGGGACCCGAAGTGATCATCCAGAAGTCGCCGCCACGGTCATGTTCAAGCATGTGATGGCCGAGGTCCACATATGACTCAGCCTCGTTCGCAAAACGCTTACCATGCGAGTCAACGATCATCGAGTACGGCAATGCTCGCTCCCCAACGATGAACCCCATGTTGGGGCCGTCCTCAATCGGAGCGAGCGAGGCACCCCACCACGCATCATCCATATAGTCGACAGCCGCACCGATCTGCACAGCAAAATCGATCGGAAGGCCCACGTTACTTGGCGAGCCCGAGGAGTAGCCATGTACGTGCTGATACTTCTCGCGCCACTCCTGGTTGGACTCGAAACCACCTGCTCCGAGCATCACCCCGCGTCGAGCCCTGAAGATTCGCCCTCCCTCGGGACTCTCCGCGCGCACCCCGACAACCCGATCGTCTTCAGTAAGTAGTTCCACCGCAGGGGTGTTGAGCAGAAGCGGTACGCCCGCACTAATCAGGGTCGCATAGGCAAAGTTACCCGCCAATCCGCCTCCGAGTCCTACCTTCTTCTTGCCGGTAGCAAAGCCCCCCAGTGTCCGGAAGACGAACTGGGCCCCACGGACAAACCCGTCAGGGGTGGACCAGGCTCGGCTCAGCAGGTATGTATCGTCTGTGCGCATGGGAATTGGGATTGCCCCGCGCTGAGTTTTCGCCCAGTCCCCCAGCTTCTTCGAGTCGAAGATCCCGCCTTCGACTGCACGTCCTACTTTGCCGCCCGGTAGTTCGGGATAGTAGTCGGGATACTTTGGCGCCCTCGTGAACTGCATGCCGTGTCGTTCTGCAGTATCGATGAGGTCGTCAACGCTGTCGATGTAAGCCTCGATACGCTCCCTTGAGGACGCGGGTCCTGGCTCGCCGATCGTCGCGAGCATGTACTCGAGCGCTTCTTCCCTTGAGTCGGCCGCGCCGTCGCGCTTCATCAGCGGGTTGTTTGGCAGCCACATGCCACCCCCTGACATCGAGGTATTCCCGCCCCACTGCTCAGAACTCTCGAGCATCACGACACTCAAACCCTCGTCGACTGCAGCTAAAGCGGCAGCAAACGCGGCACCACCTGATCCAACAACTACAACGTCATAGGTCTCTTCTTTAGGTTTCGACATTTGTCGCTACCTCCCTCTCTAGTGCACTGCAACACCGAACAGGACATCCTTGTCCGCATCAGGATACAGAAAATCACGTGAGGAAAGCGAGGTTTTGGCTACCTGCTGAAGTCCGTGGGTGCAGCACCGCAACACCAACAGTCTGAAGCTCGTCAACCGCGGTGAGCCCTTACTGTGAAGGTATTGTTGAGAAATGATCATTGCAGTTCCCGTCACCGCAGACGAAGAAGTTGACCCTCGTTGGGGCAAAGCCAAGAACGTTGCACTCGCAAAGGTCGAGGAAGGGGCAATCACCGCTTGGGAAGTGTTCGACGTCGGCTGGGATGCCCTTCATGATCAGGGCGAGCACGGTACTCACCACGGTCGAATCGTACGGTTTCTTCGCGAACACAGTGTCGAGGCCGTGGTAATCAACCATGCTGGGGCGCCGATGATGAACACAATGGCAAAGATGGGGCTACGCATTGCCATCGAAGCGACCGGACCCGCAAGGCAAGCCGTTCTACGCGCAGAAAAGCTTTTCTCCGAAACAGACTAGAAAAATAGGCGGACACCGGTCCGGCGCGAGTCTCCCATCCTCCGACCGTTCTGTCTTAACTGACAGCTGCAAGTTGACCTGATGCCGCCAAAGCGACGTAAATCTGTTCACGCCAGGTCACGACGACGGTAGCCAACGAAACCGACGATGATCAAAATGAGGCTAATGCCAATAAGCACGGCAATCCCGGTCCATGATGCGTCGGCCATAAAGATTGACGGGACGTGATGGAACGGGTTTAGAGCAACCATTGCTTCCGGTAGATCAAACAACGCACCGAACAGCGTCAGGAATACCGACACGACGATGACAACCCAGGCAAGAACGCTAGCCCTGGGCAGAACCCCAACAAGTGCCGTAGCGACCGCCAGTACGATCCATGATGCAGGGATCACCGCGAGCATCTGAATTAACACCTCCCCCGCTGAATGGCCGATATCGGAACCCTGAACAAAGGCTGAGACAACGCCCGCAGACAGTAACATTCCCAGCGCGCTTGAGCTAAGAGCAAGCAAGACAGAAGCACCAAATAATCGCGGGCGAGACACCGCGGCCCCCAGTACAGGATCAACGCGACGTTCGAGTTCCTCGGACCTCAAGTTGAGGATGATCTGGACGCCAACAACCGTCGAGATGATTCCCACCATGGTGAGCACCATGGTTATGACTCCACCCGAGAGATCATCAGCGCTCACAGTGCCCGATCCAAGCAAAGCTTGGATCATCGGGTTATCTGAAAATGAGTCTTGAACCTCGGTGACGAAGTAACCGAAAACGACTCCAATTACTGTGAACGCAGCCGACCACGCAATCACTGTGCTTCGATTGAGACGCGCGGCCAAACCCCAAACTGTGCGAATGCGACCGCGGGCTCTACCGGATCGCTGTGGAAGTATCCCCACTCCGAAGTCGCGCTGAGACTGCAACAACGAAGCAACAATCAGTAGAAACAGGGTTAGCGCGATGCCGAGCAGCAGCGGCCACCACCGCTCTTCTGACGTACCAGCATTGACTTCACTCATCCAACCAAGCGGGTTGGCCCACAAAGTCCATTCCGGGAGGACTAGGGAATAGCTGAAACCTCTGAGCGCATAGAGCGCAGTTAATGTCGCCACAGCGATTGTGCTCGCACTTCGCCGGTCTGACCCGAGTTGTGCGCTAACGGCCGCGAGACCGGTGGCCATCCAACCCGTAACCGTGAACGTCGCGCCGATCAACATTTGGGTTTTCCAGCTACCACCCGTAGCTACTCCGGCTAGACCCGAGGCGAGCCCGACCAGAACCGAACCGATTCCACCCAGCAAACAGGCTGTCGTCAGGCGTGCTCCCCGTCCAAGAACACCCGAGGCGAAGAGCTCAGCCTGTCCTGAATCCTCCTGTCCCCGCGATGCCTTGGTCACCAGAAGAATCACGCCGATTCCAACCAGAAGGCCTCCGAGGGCTAGGTTTCTCCATGCGCTCAAACCATCTGCGGTCGAAAGGTCTCCGACTGGACCGAGGATCAGTCCGATAGCGGGGTTTGCCGCAAGCACACCCTCAATCGATGCCACGTCTTCGGGGCCGGACACTAGAACATCGAAACCGGCGACCGCCGAGGCGGAGAGCGCGACCCCGACTACTGACCATGCCATGAGCGCCAATCTGTTCTGGCGCAGAGTGCTTCGCAGATACGGCAAAGTACCGGTGAGAAGCCCGCTCATGCGGCGTGATCCTCGTCCTCTGCGGTCCGGTGATCCACTCCCTCGTAGACATCGAGAAACAGTGACTCAAGTGAGGGCGGCTCGACTGTTAGGGACAAAACCCCGCATGGAACAAGTGCCGCAACCACTTCACCGACCCTATTTGAGTCAACCTTGGCCGTGAGGCGAATCCTGGATTCGTGTCTCGGCGCAGCGGTGATCGTTTGGACATCAACGTTCGAAAGCTCAACCAGAACAGTCCGGGGCGGATTCGTGGCCAGATCGGCTTGAATCCGCGACTTAGTCCCAGATCGGAGTTGATCGAGGTTTCCAGTCTCCACGACAGATCCGTCCCGAATTATGCTCAGTCGATCTGCGAGCGCCTCTGCTTCCGAAAGGATGTGACTACTAAGCAGAACGGAGGTTCCCTCGGCCTTCTCTTCTCGAATTACGTCCTGGAAGACGCTCGCCATGAGGGGATCAAGACCCGACGTCGGCTCGTCGAGTAACAACAGCTCAACCCTAGAAGAGAGAGCAGCGATAATCGCGACCTTCTGTCGGTTGCCCTTTGAGTACTGCCGTCCTTTCTTGGTTGGGTCAAGTTCAAAACGCTCGATTAGGTCACTCCGGCGTCGCTCGTCAAGTCCGCCCCGCAGATGTCCTAACAGGTCGATGGCCTCTCCTCCGGTCATTCCGGGCCACAGGGAAACGTCGCCGGGAACGTACGCCAGGCGCCGATGAAGTGAAACGACATCCTTCCAGGGATCCTGTCCGAGAACACGCGCACTGCCACCATTTGCACGTAGCATTCCAAGAAGTACCCGCATCGTCGTGGACTTGCCCGCGCCGTTAGGGCCAAGGAACCCAAGTACTTCGCCGCGTCGAACCTGTAGATCAAGCTTGTTAAGCGCCCGCGTCCGGCCGTAAAACTTCGTAAGTGCACGTATATCGATTACTAAGTCATAGCTCGCCGAAGCAACCTCAGTCTCGGATTGGTTTTCGCTGCTCATCAACGGGCCTCTTCATCCGGAATCAATGCCGCTTTCGGGTGCTTCCAAGAGTAGTCCGAGACGCTCCCCCATCGTCTTCACGGACCAAGTATCATTTTTTGCCGTGAATGGTGCTCAGAGAATGGTCGTATTGGCTCAGGCCGCATGGGCTTCAAAGACCGTCAAACTCGCTGCGGAGCCTCCCGGCGAACGTTCGGGCATGGTCGGTGAGGGCCGTGATGAGCTCCGACTCGTCGCGGTCGGCGACTCGATAATCGCCGGATGTGGAGTCGAGGACCAAGCGGATTCTCTCACCCCTAGACTTGCGGTAGGAGTAGCAGAGAAAGAGGGAAAACGAGTCAGCTGGGAGACTCACGCGCAGTTGGGTGCCACTATGAAACGAGTCAGATACCGCTTCCTACCCGAGATAGATTCAACCCCTGACATCCTGTTTGTCTGTGCGGGATCCAACGATGTCATGGCCAGAAGAAGTATTGCCGAATGGGCCGATGACCTGCAGGGAGCTCTTGATGAAGCTCAGGGACTGTGCGACCGAGTCTGGGTATGTAGTTCGGGCCAACCGCATAGGAGTCCGGTCTTGCCGCGTACTCTCCGTAACGCGCTAGAGCAACAGGTCAACGCACAGACCGAGGCAAGTGTCGCGATCTGCGCCGAGCGAGGAATTCCTTTTGCCGATGTCACCCATATACCTCTCCCACCTGCCTTCTGGGCTTCCGACGGATTCCACCCTTCCGCCGTCGGTTACGAGGTTGCCAAGGACAGCATCCTCGCGGCAGCCTATAGCTGAACTTTCGTCTGTTCGCTCTGAGGAACCGGCCGTTGGGTCACCCGGTGTCGTCGCCCAACTTTGCGATAACAGTTGCTCTGCACAAGAGCCCCACGTCCGTGTTGCCGCCCGCAGCAGGCTCACGGCTTGCTCCAGTTCTTCCTACCGCTAGCGCTTCACTCTCAGGGTTAGCAGTTCAAATGGCTTCAGCGTCACTTTGATGGTTCCGTTGGAAGCATCAAGTGCCGCCGGATTCAAGAACTCTTGATGGAGACCCGACTGTTCCAGCAGACCGACAACCTCGACTCCCCTATTTGGGAAGTCAAAATCCAGCTCAGCACGGGCACGATTGCCACGCGGCTCGAACAGACGCAAGATCACATCGCCGCTACGGTCCTCTGCCAGCTTGACCGTCGCAACATCCACACCACCAACGACATTCACAAGCGGGAGGAGGTTTTTCTCCGCTTCGTTCGATGCCTCCACTCGGCGGAGCGGCAGATTCAGTTCGTAGCCTCGATCATAGGCATCACGGACCGTGGCACCGACGGAGAGTGCGTGGTGGAAGATATGCCTGCCCTGATCAGCCACCGGATCCGGGAACAAAGGAGCACGCAACAACGAGACGCGTACTAGAGTGCCAGCGCCGGAACTGGTTCTCGTTCGCGTGACATCGTGACCATAGGTACAGTCGTTGGACAGGACGACGCCGTAGTCCGATTCTGCGGCGCGGAGCCAGCGGTGTGCCACAGTCTCGAACTTCGCTGCGTCCCATGAGGTGTTGTCGTGGGTCGGGCGACGCACAAAACCGAACTGCATCTCGGACTCAGAAGTCTCCGTCACCAAATCCAGTGGGAAGGCGAGCTTGAGTAACTTCTGCTTCTCATGCCAGTCCACCTCAGTGCGAATATGTAAAGTTGCGTCGGTGCCCGGAGCTAGCCACACCGTCTGTTCAATCGTCGAGTTTGAAAACGACCGACGGATGCGCAGAACAGGTCCTCCGTCTGGGCTCTCGACCCTGTCAATCTGGTCCACATCCCTAAGATCGGTTGCGACCCGCTTGTAGTGCTGCTCGATGTCCCAGGCCTCCCAATTATTGGGGATATCGCGGAACAACTGGAGCAGGTTCCCTGCCTCACCGGCAGGGATAACCTCGCGCTTCTCCGCGACGTCATATATGGAGGTGACCAGACCCTGCCTGTCAACGGTGATCTTCACGGCGGGATTCTTAAGTATCCATTCATTCTCCACCACGGTCAGAGTCGCAGGCGACTCGGTCTCGGTGGTGCCAATCCCAAATGCGGGGACACCCTTTCGGGGGCGAGGAGATGCGTTGGCAACAAGCTCGCTCTTTACTCCCCCTCCGGCCACCAGATTACTCAGGCTCGTTTCGATGAGCTCCTGGAGTTCTGCTTCGATTTCCTCGTACTGTTCTTCTGCTTGGCGGTGGACCCAGGCGATCGATGAACCTGGAAGGATGTCATGGAACTGCATCAAAAGGACATCTTCCCAGATTCGCGACAGCGCCTCATACGGGTACTCTGCGCCGGTGCGAATAGTGGCCGCGCTGGCCCAGAGTTCCGCCTCGTAAAGCAGATTCTCGCTCCGGCGGTTGCCACGCTTGGTACGGTGCTGTGAGGTGTAGGTGCCCCGATGATACTCAAGGTACATCTCGCCGATCCAGGTGGGAGCATGCTCGCCATACTGGGTGAGGGCGTCGTCGAAAAACTCGTTCGGATCACTCATGCGAACCTTCGGTGAGCCGTCAAGATTGGCAAGTCTGCGACCCTGGAACACCATCTCGCGAGTGGGGCCGCCACCACCATCTCCGTAGCCGAAGGGGACGAGGGACTTGTTGGCCAGTCCCTTATCGTTGAAATCACGCGAAGCCTTCTCAATCTCGGGCGAGTCCAAAACCGAGTTATAGGTTGCGACCGGTGGGAAGTGGGTGAAGACGCGGGAGCCGTCTATGCCCTCCCACCAGAACGTTGAGTGGGGCATGATGTCAGTGTCATTCCAGGTGAGCTTCTGCGTCAGCATGTCACGCATACCTGCCTGGCGGGCAATCTGCGGCAAGAAACCCGTGTAACCGAATGAGTCGGGGAGCCACACCGACGCGGGATCAAGGTTGAACTCCTGCCTGAAGAAGGATTTGCCGGCGACGAACTGGCGGGCAAGGGCCTCACCTCCAGGCATGTTGGTATCCGACTCAACCCACATTCCGCCGACTGGAACAATGCGACCCTCGGCGACGCGCTGCCCGAGGCGTTCATAGAGGGATGGGTACTTCTCCTTTATCCACTTGTACTGCTGAGCGGAGGAAAAAGCGTACTTGAAGTCATCCAGTTCATCCATTAGAGCCAGAACATTGCCAACCGTGCGCCCGACCTTACGTTCGGTTTCGCGTGTCGGCCAAAGCCAGGCAGAGTCGATGTGGGCGTGGCCGACGGCGTAAGCCTCGTGCACCGAAGCTCCTGCCGGTCGAGCTAATGCATCGGCAAGCTGAGCGCGTCCTGCGATGGCGGTTCCGTGAACATCGTCGGGGTTGATGGCATCGCACATGTTCTCTAGAGCGACGATGATCTCGGCGCGACGGGGCGAGTTCTCAGGTAGAACATCAGCCAGGCTACGAAGTGTGAAGGCATCAGCAACGAGGGCCTCGGCCTCAGTGTCAATTAGGGCAACGTCAAGCTGACGGACGGAATAAATCTTCTGATCACCCGCAGTTGCCTTGTCCCCCATTTTGGTGGGGTGAGTCCATGCGCCGCCGGGCACATCGGGGTTTGATGCACCCTCAACATAGAGATCGACCTTGCCCTCTTCGGTCACTGGGGCGAGGGGAACGAAATGATTCCGCGGCGAGATTCCTTTGATTAGGTCTCCGTGTGGGCTCCACGCCGCAGCCTCAGCCTGGAAGCCTGCCTGCGCCGCGATCCACCCGAGGTCGATGAGCAGTTCGGCGCGGGTGCCGGGAAGGGGCCAGGACTGCGGAACCCGTCCCTCTAGGTGAAACCAGGTTGTTCCCCATGGTTTGCCCCAGGGCATGCCAAGCTCGCCAGGAATAAACTGACCTGTCATAGCCTCGTCAAAGTGCACCGGCTCGTCGGGGGCCTCCCAGAATGTGAAGCTAAGGGGCTCGGTCTCCCGAACCACTGCGGGAGCAATCCATTCGCGAACGAAGCGATCAATGCGGCCGAGGCTAATGGCGGACGTGTCATGCATGATGAACTCTCGGGTAGGTGCGGAAAACTCTGAGATCGAGCATAACGGTGAAAGGAGGGGACAGTAGAACCCGCAGAGTGTCAGTCAGGGGCCCATATAGCTTTCGTGATCTGCGCAGTCTCGGTACGCAATCTGCCACACGGGCAAGTACACGTTGATACCTTCCTCGTCACGGTCCCTCAGCGTCTGGAACCACATGCTCACCGCCCATGCGGATATCCGGTGTGGCCGTCTTATTGAGCTACTCGGTGAGGACGTGTTCACCGCCCATGAGAAGATCCAACTAGATCAGAGACAAGGACGGGCCCGATCCGAAGTGTCCACCACACATGCGGAGCCATCCCTAGATCAGAGATAGAGATGGGGCAGATCCCGCGTGCCAGCCACTTGTGCGGAGCTATCAACGGTCTTTCGATCACGCGGCGACCAGACTCAAGTTCTCATCGCCGCTGTTGAGAAAGTCAGCATCGGCAATACCAGAGTCAACAACGCCCGCACCGACATCACCACTGGTTACGCAGTCAGCATCACTGAAGTGGGCGGCAACAACGTCGGGGCGAATAGACAGCGTGTCTACAACGGCAGGGCCGCGCGCCTCCACAACGGCAATATCAGCAATGCCGTGAACAAGATCGGTGTCTACAACGTTCCGGTTAACGAAACCCGAGCCACCAGACCCAGGACCAACCCCATTATTCCGGACGCGCTGTTTCTTTCGAGCCTCAAGTTTCTCCCGGATTCGTATAGCCTGATCGGCCAGTACTTGATTCATCCATTCTCGCCGTGGATCATCTGGATACAGACTCTTCAACCAGTTCGGCGGCCGGACCAATGGAACTCCGTGGTTCATCTTGATTTCCCACCCATTGCTATCAATCGTCGAGTGGTGAAAGCGGCACAGAAGCACTCCATTGTCCGTGTGCGTCGGCCCACCGAACGCATGAGGCATTACGTGGTGTACCTCGCACCACGATGCTGGAACCGTGCAACCAGGGATCACGCACCCGCCGTCACGCAATGCAATCGCCCTCCGCTGCGTCGCCGAAAAAATCCGAGCGGGAGATCCGAGTTGGGTTATCCGCCCGAGGCTGTCCCTGACCACCGCCTGAATTACAGCTCCACAAGTCAGACCGCTGACGGTATTCATAGACAATGGCGTCGGTGCACCATCATGGCCGATCAACCATGCCGGACTCACGGAGCCAGAACCAACTCGAAGGTTGTCTGCAGGTGCAGGGCCCCAGCAAGACTGATGGTCTGATTCGAAAACTGAACCAGGACCAGAATCCGGGCGAGTCCCTAAACGACCAGGAGCGGAGTCAGAGCCGTCGATCCCACCTTCCATGTATTGCCAGCCGAAGTGTCGAGCAAGGGACTCTTCCCTCACCTCCACCACGATCATTGCGTTAGCACCCTGTAGCACCGGAAGATCTCTACTAGAAAGAGCCACATTCAAAGCAGTCGCCAGGGCGTCGTGACGTCGCTGACCCGCCGTACGATCATCGGTCGGATCTGCTTCTGAAGCCAAACCTGAGTCCAAGACATCAACCCCGGCGTCTACCTCAGGATCAGTCTCTGTCTCAGTATCGGGCAAGTACGCACCGCCAATTGAACTGCTATCACGAACCGTTGCCTCGTATGCCTCTGCCGAAGTCACCCGACCATCAGCCTTAGCACGAGGGTTGTTGAGCGAGTCGAGAACCACACCAAACGCAGCTGCGGTCTCCGCAGTAAGTAACCCCGTAACCTTCGACAGTCCGTCCCTCGTTGGCCCCACATTTAGGAAACGCCCACGCAACCTGAGATCATCGTCCGGTGCCGTGCCATCGGGATCCAACGCCTCGTCCCACTTCAGGCACAAGCGGCGAATGTCATCAGCATGCAACGCCATTCCCGGAGCATCACCGGCACCAAAATCGAAACCTGTGGCTGCCTGAACCAGACTGCGCTCCGCGAAATCCAGATCGTCGACATTCGAGGGACGCACCTTCTCAGCAATAAGCCGGGAGATATGTCCGGCCGAGTCCACATTCAGGTAACCGGACTCAAGCGCACTGGCGACGTGTTCCTGGAGTGGCGGTAGTTCCTCCCCCAACAGTGAAACGCGAACCGCAGTCTGACGACCAAGTCTTATTCGCGCAGAAACAACGCGAGCTGGCTCGCCAGTGAGCCGCTGAACAAGCTCCACAGAACTGCGGCAGCCATACTGCTTAGTCAGCGAGTCCTGACTCAACGATCCTTCCGACATCGACCAGATTTGTTTAGCGATCTGGGTCTGCAGCTTCTGTAGACGATTCATTTCCAGAGCGACGCACCTACATAGACGAAGCAGCTCTTCTCCCTCAAGAGAGGCCACTTCGCTCGCGGTCACGTCCAAATCGGTCATAACTCATTCTACCAAAAATCGAACATATGTTCGATTACGAGGAGATGACAAATCACCCCAGCAAGCCCACGAAAAACAAGAGACCCACGGACCACGCCAGGCCAAACGGACTGTCGGTTCTAAATCAGAGGTTCACTCTTTCAGACATGATGCATCGAACTGGATTAGGTCTTCGAGATTGAGGATGACATCCGGGGATTGTCTGCGAACTCCAGAAATCCGAAGTCCGAAGTCCAAAAAGTGGATTCGGCGGCACAGGTCAAGACCGCCCGCGATTCGTTTTCTGCACTAGCTCTACGAGTCCGGATACAACTTCAAGAACAGGATCTTCCTCATACATCTCCTTTCGGTACGTGTGTTCAAAGTCGTAGCCTTGAAGCATGAACTCCAACGACGGACTGCCGAACGGGACTGACGGCGAACCATCACCGCGACAGATGCAGACACGGGCGATGAGTTCGTTCGTGGCCGTGGTCCGTGAGCCTGGGCGATACCTATCTAACGATTCCGAATCTGATAAGTCCGAAAGTGTGCGAATCTCTCCTCTTACGGATCTACCTCTGCCGTCAGTTGCCAAGACCGCCATGTCCGAGCTGGACGAGGTTTTCTCACGCGCCCGAACTACCCAAGTTCAGTGGGAGCGTCTTCCAATCTCTAGTCGCGCCAAGCTGCTCCGCACATTTGAGTCGCTGATGTGGAAGTACCAGGAGCAAATTCTCGACGTGATTCAGTGGGAAACGGGGAAGCCACGAAAACACGCGTTCGAAGAAATACTCGACGTTTCCCAAAACATCGGATTTGTGACAGGAAAAGGTCCCTCGATCTTACGAGATCGTGCGACTTCTGGCGCCGTCCCCATCCTTTCCAGGGCGACGGTGTCCCACCATCCGATTGGTGTTATTGGTGTCATCGCCCCGTGGAATTACCCCTTCACTCTAGCCATTTCTGATGCCTGCGCGGCCCTCTTAGCCGGGAACTCGGTGGTCCTGAAACCCGCCTCACAGACGCCCCTATGTGCGATCATGGTCTGCTCTTTGTTACAGCGAGCCGGTCTTGCGCCGGGAGTGTTCCAACTGGTTCTCGGCCCGGGCAAGACGGCGGGAGAAAGCGTCGCCAGGCAAGCGGACTATGTAATGTTCACCGGCTCAACAAAGGTCGGATCCCATATCGCCGAACTCTGCGGCAGCCGGCTAATCGGGTTCTCCGGTGAACTAGGAGGGAAGAACCCCTCCGTGGTGTTCTCGGAT
Organism: Actinomycetaceae bacterium MB13-C1-2; assembly: GCA_035621235.1. Classification (NCBI taxonomy): domain Bacteria; kingdom Bacillati; phylum Actinomycetota; class Actinomycetes; order Actinomycetales; family Actinomycetaceae; species Actinomycetaceae bacterium MB13-C1-2. The sequence goes on along the minus strand of CP141731.1, from coordinate 1,671,630 downwards.
GCCGACCTTAAAAAGTGGGCCGAAACAGCGAAAAGGGAGTGCTTCTCAAACTCGGGTCAGCTATGTGTCTCAATCGAACGGATTTTCATTCACGAATCGGTTTGGGACAGGGCACTTTCGCTACTCATCGAGGCCGTGGCGACGCTGAGGCCAGGACGAAACTTCCAGTGGACAACGGACTTCGGGCCACTGGTGGACTCAGCGCAGTTTGACAGAGTAAATAAGCAAATCGATGACGCGATCTCGAAGGGCGCGACGGTTCTTACCGGAGGACGACCACTGCCCGAACTCGGTCCCACCGGATACTGCCCGACTCTACTCACAAACGTCACCGAAGAGATGCAACTGTATTCCGAGGAGACCTTCGGCCCGATTGTCGCGCTGTATCCGTGGAGCAATCAGCACCAGATGGTGAACAAGGTGAACAACAGCGCCTACGGACTGAATGGGTCAGTCTGGAGCTCCGATCGATCCAATGCGATTAGAGTTGCAGGCCGGCTTCAGGTCGGTTCCGTCAGCATCAACGAAGGCTACGGAGCGACCTGGGGATCAGTGACCGCACCGATAGGTGGGTTCAAGAGTTCAGGCGTGGGACGACGCCACGGACCCGAAGGACTTCTCAAATATACCGAGACGCAGACAGTAACCACTGGGCCCAAGAGCCTCGACCCCTGGCTCGGAATGAGTGCGAGGACCTGGGCTGAAATCGAGGGTGCTCTGGTACGGGGTCGAAACTTGCTCTGGCGACTCACAAGTCGAGCGTGAGGCTCTAAGCTTCACGCGCTTCTAGACAAAGAAACAGCAAAATTTGTCGGGGTGACAGGATTTGAACCTGCGACCCTCTGCTCCCAAAGCAGATGCGCTACCAAGCTGCGCCACACCCCGCAGTCACCGACGAGCGGCAACAGAGACGATCATACGCGAGACAGACACCCAATCGCGCCCTCAATCCCCTCTATTGGGAGAACCTTGGCAAAGATCACCTCTCCTGCTACCGAGTCTTCGACCAAGTATCGCTCCACTACGTCGAGGAGCACAGGCACTTCGCGCCATCCTTTATCAGACACCCAGAAAGTTGAGTGCCAAAAATAGGATGAAAGAGGTCAAAAGACTAGCTCCCCGCGCGATTGACCCCCTAGACCGTGCAGAGACGACGCACCGCAAGACAAGCGGGCAAAAGGCCTTACTCGGGGGTCAAGCCAAGCAAGAATGACACCAAGAGATGTTGATTAGGTACGTCAAGTAGGAGCCAGCTTGCGGCGCCGACCACTAGAGCCGACCACTAGATTCGGTGAGCCGACTCGCCCGCCCCTGTAATTAGGACGGATGCTCTGGCACCGTTGTCGGGGAACCGCTCCAAATAGGTCTCAAGCCAGTTGTCGGCCCACTCTTGTGCGCCGTCCTTTGGAATCAGCGCCCACACCGAACCGCCGAAACCCGCCCCGAAAGCTGAAGCAGCCGCAGCTCCAAGATCGCGCGCGATACGCTGCAACGCGTTGGTCTCGTCGATTTGGTTGTGCAGGTTCTGATCGGCGTTTTGATGAGAAAGATCCACCGCAGCGCCGAACGCCTCGACGTCACCGACCTGAAGCGCAGCCTCCGCTACTGGAATGACCTCCCCGGTCTCAACCAGGTAAGCAAGTAAACGCTCCATCAGGTCCGGCCGCTTCGCAAGCTCCGGGTCATCCAACAAGAGCTGCCCGAGTTCCTCCGCTGCATTCTCCGACTGATCGATCACCTGGGCCAGCGTCAGACAGTTGGAATCGTGGGCGCGGTTCCATACATCTACCAGTTCCGTGACTCGCAACGAAACGTCGTTGTAGGAATGAAGCGCCGCGCCCGTCTTTTCTGCCAGAACCCCGGAAACTGCAACAGCAAACGTCCATCCGTCCGGCACCGGCACCGGCTCATGCGCCGCGAGCGGGAAGTACGTTATCGGTGTCAGGTACTCCGAGATGCAGTTCAACATTGCGGCATGATCCTGCGACCCGCCAAACGTACCCACCCCACTGGACCCCTTCAGTGCCTTGAAGTCAGCGCCATTCTCGATGGCTGCAGCGTAACCAGCGAGGTCTAAACGATCCTCTAGACTCTGCCGCCATTGCGGCAACTCCCAAAGGTCGTTATGGTCGGCCAGCGCCAGCGCAACCGCAACAACGAGCGCAGACGAGGAACTCATTCCCGATGCCAGCGGCAACGTCGAGTCGACCTCAACCGCCGCCGCCTTCAACTCGCCGAAATTCTGCGTTAGCCGATCAACCACCGTCTGCACGTACCGCCCCCAGTGTCCCGAGGGTAAATCCAGACCTTCTCCGGCGACGACCGTCACGGCGTCACGTGAGAGGGTAGAGTGCGCCTCAATCGTTCCGGGCCGAGCAGTGAGAAGGTCCGTAGCAGTCGCGGTGACTCCCTGTTCGGTCGCCACCAACAAAGACCGTCCCCCGGCGTAATCAACGTGCTTTCCAAGAACCTCGATCCGCCCAGGAACGAACCAGCTCAAAGGGAAACCTCGGTACCATCAAGCGCGGCAGCAACCGATGCGATGTCGTCGCGATTCGACATATCCAGAACGCCGTCCTCTGAACGAACGATTGAGAAAGGCTCTCCGTCGTCCATTGCCTGACGAACCGCGTCAATGATCTCGTACTCACCGCGGGCCGACTTGGGTATCACCGCCGCTGCGGCGAAGATCGGTTCAGTAAACTTCCATAGATTCATCGAAACCATGGCATCATTGCCAAGAGTAACAATCTGTTCTTCGCTGGGCTTTTCAACGACGTCTACCAGACGTCCCTCTTCGTCTCCGGTTGCGAGTGCAAAGGCAGCAACGCGGTCCGAGGCAATGTTGGATTTCTCGAACATTGCGACGCGGTCGAATCCGACCAGGCCAGCGCCCTCCATGTCGCGGAGCGCCTCGTACGCCGCCACAGGATAGTAGTTGTCAGAGTTAAGAACCAGGAACGGCTCGCCCGCTGCAAACTCCTCGGCTGCCCGAAGCGCATCCGCAGTTCCGAGCGGCTCTTCTTGAACAGCATATGAAATGGTGACACGGGACTTCTCGACGTTGTCATAGTAGTCGCGGATCATGTCGTGCTCGGGACCAATGACCAGGCAGATATCGGTGAAGTCCGCGTCCGCAAGTGCACTGATAACGTAGTCAAGGAACGGTCGATCAATTGAGATCATTGCCTTAACGCCGCTGTCCGCAGCCTTTCGTTGTTCGTCGGTCAGTTCGGCACCCTCTGATTCCTTCCTCATGCGCGATCCGAGGCCGCGCGCTAGGATGACCGCCTTATGTTGTTTCGGACCGGGTGCAACATTGTCTTTGTCGATGCTCATATTCCTACCTTAGGTTGGTTCTGCCTGCCCACGAAACGGATCTAGTCTTGCCATAGACGCTACTAGAACACTTACGCCAAGTCAGGGAAAGCTTCCCTGACTCCCGGGTGTACCAGTCTCCCGTCACGAGCGTTAACCCCTGGAGACAGCGCACGATTATCGTCGACCGCATCCTGCCATCCCTTGTCCGCAATCGACAAGACGTATGGGAGCGTGGCGTTTGTCAGAGCATACGTGGCCGTCTCGGGCACAGCACCCGGAATGTTGGCGACGCAATAATAGAGGGAGTCGTGGACCTGGTACACCGGATCATCGTGTGTCGTTGGCCTAGACCCTTCGAAACAACCACCCTGGTCAATTGCTATATCGACGAGGACCGAACCCGGTTTCATGCCTGCAACCATCTCGTCAGTGACCAGCTTCGGCGCCTTGTTCCCCGGGATCAGGACTGATCCGACCACCAGATCCGCTGCGGCAACTGCCTCGGCAATGTTCATGATGTTTGAGGTCCGCGTCTGAATCCTCCAGTCGAGGATGTCTTCTAGCTTCTTGAGGCGTGGAATGGACAGATCAATCACCGTCACCTCTGAACCAAGACCTAGAGCTATCTTCGCGGCCTGCTCTCCTGCGACCCCTCCGCCGATAATGACGGTGTTGGCACGACGAGTGGTCGTGACACCGCCAAGTAGCAGACCTCGCCCTCCGTTGGGCCGCATCAGATAGTGCCCACCGATCTGCGGTGCCAGGCTGCCAGCGACCTCGGACATGGGAATCAAAAGGGGCAGTGATCCGTCTGGGAGTTGGACAGTCTCATAGGCTATCGCCGTGATGCCGGAGTTCAGAACGGCCTCAGTGCATTCTCTCGATGCGGCAAGATGCAGGTACGTGAACAGAACCTGGCCTGGCCGCATCAGGTTGTATTCCGGTCCCACAGGTTCCTTGACCTTCAAAATCAGGTCGGCCTGTTGCCAGACTTCCTCAGCCGTGTCGATTATCTGCGCGCCCGCCCGGGCGTACTCCTGATCCCAAATAGCGCTGCCATCTCCAGCCCCCCGCTGAATCAACACCTCGTGACCACGAGCAGTCAGTTCCATCGCTCCCGCTGGCGTCAGAGCCACCCTGAACTCATTGTTCTTGATCTCTGTTGGAACGCCGACGCGCATCTCTCCCCCTCCGCCTGCCACTACTTCGATCTTGCGCTCAACGATCCTCGTTGCAACTCAAGAGCCAATTCCACCATACAGCGGGAAATGGTTCAGCAACCGATTTTGTGTCATGCGCCCGACTTGGATGCGTCCCTAACGTGCGGGCACAATGAGATCATGCCTACGGATTTCACCAAGACCCGCGAACGCAGGATCGTTTTTGTCGATGTTGACGGGACCATTACCGATAATTCGGGAGCGGTTCCTGCGTCTACTCCGACGGCTATCAGGCAGACGCGAGAACGAGGGCATCTGGTCCTTCTCTGCACGGGGCGTGCCTATCGCGACATCCCCGAGGAAGTGTTGGCAATCGGCTTCGATGGAGCCGTCACCAATGGCGGGGCAACTGTTGTCTTCGGGGACAAGACGCTACTTAACCAGACGCTCACTGTCGAACAGGCAACCCGGATGCTCGACTACTTTGATTCCAACGGGCTACAGTACATCGCCCAAACCACCGGGTTAACCCATCGCAGTACCAACTACGTGTCTTCGATGGAGCAGTATCAACTAATGCTTAGTGCTGAGGGTGTCGAGGCGGACTTTTCCGAGATCATTGACTGGCTTGGTCTTATGCCACTAATTGATACCGTTGATCTGAACACCATTACCAAGGCCGCATTTGTTGGCCTGGACCCAGAATTGTTGCCCAAAGCAAAAGCCGAGCTTGGCGACGACTTCTATATCGTGAATGGTTCGCTTCCAAACGCCGCCGGTTTCAGCGGAGAAATCGCTCCACCCGGCATCACGAAGGGTACCGGGGTCGAGATGGTTCTCGATCACCTGAGGATGAGTAAAGAGCAAGCAATTGGCATCGGCGATAGCCACAATGATGTGGACATGTTTGAAGCTTGCGGAACCTCGATCGCGATGGGAAACGGCGAGTCCGTTCTCAAGGAGATCGCGAACTTCGTTACGGCGGACGTTGACGCTGACGGTGTTGAACTGGCGCTCGCAAAGCTGGGGCTGATCGAACCGAGCGAATAGGTAGCAGGCGGCTTCAAGACCCAGCGTTCTGCGCCGCGAATCCGTTTCCTTGATCGCGCAGGGGTCGGAGAGTTGCGGGCGAGTGGGCTAAGGCTTGTCAGTCAGCTCGATCGAGGGGCCAGCGAGAGGTGCTGTCCTGGTTGGCAATACAGGGGCGAACTTGCGGAGCGAAATCCTAGTTTTTCCTGTCACGCCCAGGCTGAACCACGCCCGAAACCTCGACGATTGAACTGGGAGCCTTCGGACTGTCCCCCTCATCCGCACTGTCTAAATCCCGTTTGCGGTCCGAACGCCACCAGACGAATAACAAGATAGCCGCCACCAAAGCAATGGCCGCGACATCAACCCAGACGTTCGACAGAATCGAGCTGTTCTTCTGAAGCCATGCTGACAACGAGCCCGGCAGTAGGTCGGGCATGGTTACAAGGCCGTTGGTCGCCCAGAACAACACTCCAACACCGACCATTAGCAGACCGGTGACCACCGAAGTCGAGTGAAACCGACGCCCGAATACCTCAAAGGTCCTCCCGCGCAGACGGCCACGCCCCTTCTCTCCCATTCGGTTCCACAGCAGCGCGATGATCAAGAGCGGCACAACCATGCCGGCCGCATAGATAGCCAGCAGTAGGCCAGCGGTTACCAGGTTCCCCTGGGCCGCGGCAAGAGTCAGTACTGCACCAAGGATCGGACCCGCGCAGAAACCGGCGAGTCCGCTGGTCGCTCCAAGAAGGAAGGACTTAACCAGGCCCACACTACCTGCGGTTGTGTTCTCAAGCTTCTGGGAACCGGGCAACATCTTCGAGGCGTCGAAGCCAATTCCGAAAACCGTCATGATCCCAAAGACGACCAGCAGCAGTGACGCGCCGTTGATGATCAGCTCGCGGTGAGAGACAAACAGGCTTCCCAGGACTCCTGCCCCGACACCGAGGGGAACCAGAACCAACAACAGTCCCACGTAAAAGACAACTCCGTGGATCAAGAGTCTGGGGCCAGACCCCACAGTTGAGGCGAAAAACGCGGGAAGCAGTAGTGCCGCGCACGGACTTAGGATCGCCAGCATTCCGCCGACGAACGCGGTGAGCAAGCCTACGTCCACGCTTAGCTTCCCGCCAGTGCGAGCTTCTGGTTTAGTAGCTGGACGAAGTACTCACTCGGTTGCGCGCCAACGACCGGTTCAAGACCCACCAGGAATGACGGGGTCGAACTGACCCCCATGCTCAAGCCTAGATTGGCGTTCCGCTTAACGGCATCTAGCGTGCTCTCTGCGTTCAGATCTTTGGTGAACTTTGCTTGATCGAGTCCTAGTTCGGAGGCAAGCTCCGTCAACGACTCTTCACTCAGTTCTGCGGGGCTTCGGGTGGCGCCGTCAGCAAATAGCCTGTCATGGTACTCCCAGAACTTGCCCTGTAGACCCGCTGCGTACGAGGCCGCGGCGGCACGCTCTGAGTCCTCACCAAATATGTTGACATCGCGCCATTCAATGCGTAGTTTTCCGTCCTCCACATACTCCATCATCAGCGGGAGTGTTTCTGTGCTCCACTTGGCGCAGTATCCGCACTGATAGTCAGAAAAGATCACCATAGCGACCGGGGCGTCCACCGGACCGGCGGCCAGTGGATCATCAGGATTTCGTTCCTCAGCAAAGGCGAGTTCCGCGTATGGATTCTCCTCCGATCCGGCAGATTCTTCGGTCTCGGTGATCACGGTGTCTTCTGGGACCTTGCCCTCTTCACTGGACTGCGGTACGTCTACGGGCGCGTCCTTTGCGTCGTCCTTTCCTGAGCCTGACTGCATAAACAGAACTGCGGCGATCAGAATTACCGCCACCGCCACAATCAAAAGAGGGATTACGGCGCGATTACGCTGCTGGATCTCACTGCCTGAACTCAAGGGAAACCTCCGCGGGGTCTGCAAACTTCTTCCACCCTACTGGGCCGAGGGCGGCTGGAACATTTACGGGCACAGACTGTGAGTCAGCGAACGCTCAGGTGACTCACACAGTTTCAAGTGCCGCCTCAAGATCAGCGATCAGATCCTGCGGATCCTCGAGCCCGACCGAAAGACGAAGGTGACCGTACTCCTTGAACGGTTGCGGATAGTAGACGACTCGAGGACCTTCGTTACTCACGTGCATTATCAGGGTCTCGTCATGTCCGAGTGACACCGCAGAGGTAATGACACGCAGGCTTGAGACGAAACGGTTCTGGGTGTCCCGATCCCCCTTGACTGCAAAGCAAAGCATTCCACCAAAACCTCGTCCTCCGAACTGGCGGATCGCGAGTTCGTGTTGCGTGTGCGACTCCAGACCCGGGTAGAAGACGTACGCAACCTTCGGATGCTGTTCAAGGAAATCCGCGATCTTCCGGGCGTTGGACTGATGCCGTTCCAGACGAAGGGGAAGTGTTACTGAGCCGCGTTGAATCAGCCATGCGTTGAATGGAGAAATTGCGCCACCAACATCGACCATCGCGTCAGACTTGATCTTCTGGATCAGCTCCTTGCTTCCTGCGACCGATCCACCCATCGCGTCCCCGTGACCGTTGATGTACTTGGTTAGCGACTGGACCACAAAGTCAGCCCCGTCCTCAAGCGGTCGATATAGAGGGGGAGGAGTGAACGTCGAGTCGACGCTAAGTAGCGCGTTGTTTTGGTGGGCTACTTCTGACAGGGCAGCTATGTCGGCAACCTTGGTTGTCGGATTTGCGATTGTCTCCGTGTGGATCAACCTCGTGTTCGGTCGGAGCGCCGCCCGAACTGCTTCCAGGTCACTCACGTCGACGAACGTCCCCTCAATACCGTACTTCTGGGGGAAAAGCTCCTCGAACAAGCGCCAGGTCGCCTCGTAGGTCGTATCCGAGATAATTGCGTGGTCGCCACTGCGAAGGGTGGTGAAGAAGACTCCGTGTAGCGCGGCTACCCCGGTTGCCAGCACCACAGCGTCTTCACCCCCTTCAAGGGCGGCGATCTTACGCTGGAGCGCAACCTGATTTGCTCCGGTATTCCTGGTGTAGAGGGGAATATCGGTGCCAGACCAGTCGACAGTGGAAGGATCGTAGGGCAACGAATACGAGTTGGCCATGATTATCGGCGTCCGTATTGCTCCCGACCCCCTATCGATCGAGTTACCGACATGAACGGCCTGAGTATCAAAGCCCAGCGAGTCGGGATCTGCCTTATCCGGGCGACATCTCATTTTGTTAGTCGCCCGCCTCTTGCAGCTGTGCTCTCACGGCCTTCGCGGCCTGGACCAGATTCCGTAGTGACTGCTCGGTCTCGGTGTAGCCGCGAGTCTTGAGACCGCAGTCTGGATTCACCCAAAGCAGGTCCGTCGGGACCGACTTAGCCGCGGTTAGAAGCAGTTCCGCTAGTTCTTCGGCGCCTGGGACCCTGGGAGAGTGAATATCCCACACTCCGGGACCAAGACCTCGGATCAGATCGGCGGTATCAACGTCCTCGAGTAGCTCCATCCGCGAGCGGGCAGCCTCAATCGAGGTGACATCAGCATTCAGTCCGAGGATGGCGTCCAGAACCTGCCCAAACTCCGAGTAACAGAGATGGGTGTGAATTTGTGTCGCGACGTCCACGTCAGAGGTCGCGAGCCTGAAGGCCCGAACTGACTGATCCAGATAGTCCTGATGCCTAGACTCATCGAGAGGCAACAGTTCACGCAGGGCAGGCTCATCGACCTGAATGACGCGAATACCCGCCGTCTCAAGATCTTTAACTTCGTCTTGAAGCGCAAGACCAATCTGGGCGGCAACCTCACCAAAGGGAAGGTCCTCGCGCGGGAAGGACCACGCGATCATCGTGGTTGGACCCGTGAGCATCCCCTTGACTGGCTTATCGGTTAGCGAGGCAGCGTAGGCCGTCCAATCAACTGTCATTGGTTCGGGCCGGGAGACGTCACCCCACAGGATCGATGGGCGCGTGCAACGAGTTCCGTAGGATTGAACCCAGCCGTTCCTTGTTACTGCGTATCCGTCTAGTTGCTCAGCGAAGTATTGGACCATGTCGTTACGCTCAGCTTCACCGTGAACCAAGACATCGAGGTCCAGTTCCTCCTGAAGGCGAATCACCGATTCGATCTCGGCTTTCATCGCGTCGTGGTATTGCGACTCCGTGAGTTGACCGCGAGCATGCGCGGCGCGTGCCCTACGAATCTTTTGTGTCTGCGGGAAAGACCCGATAGTGGTGGTCGGCAACGGCGGAAGTTGTAGTACCTCGGCCTGTGCCTTCTGTCTGGTCGCCGAGTCCTCGCGCTGTGTGTCCGCCGCCGTAACGGATGCCGTTCGTGCACGCACATCAGCGCGAATAACCCCTTCGAATGAGGCCCGAGACCTGATGGCCTGATCCGACGCCTCTATCTCCTCTCGAATGGAGTCCCAACCGTCAGCCAGTCCAAGACCTAAGACCGCGACCTCTTGGACTTTCTGATCGGCAAAGGAGAGCCACCGGTGCAGAGCCTCATTGAGCGCCGGGTCATCCCACTGCTCAATGTCAGCGGTGATCGGTACGTGCTGCAATGACGTAGCGGTAGCAGCAGACAGATCGGTGACGCCCAGGAGCTGAAGGTTTTGCAGAGTCGTTACCGCCTTGCGCAGATCGGCGCGCCAAATATTGCGTCCCTCGACGACACCTGCAACCAGGGTTTTTCTTGCGAGGGCCTTGCTCAGCACGGCATCCGGCTCTGGAGTGCGTTTCAGATCTATGTGGATTGCCTCAACGTCAGTTTCAGCGAGCGTCGCCGCTGCTCTACTTCCGTTGCCGTAGGGAAGGGTCACCAAGAGTTGGGGACGATCATTATGAGTGGACAGATCTGACCAAACGCGCTTGGCAACCTCGATCAACTCATCGCGGGCGACCCCAAGATTGTCCGTCGTGAGGGCGGGCTCATCGAACTGAATCCACTCGACTCCCGCGCCGGCAAATGCGGTAAGGGCCTCGCGATAGGCCGTCACAATGGAGTCTATTAGCTCGAGAGGAGTCCAGTTCGCAGGGGCACCCTCCGCCGCCTTCGAAAGTGCCAAGAAAGTGACGGGACCGATCAGGGTGGGCCGCACAACATACCCTGTGTCTCGGGCTCGTCTAAACTCCTCGATTTTTCCCTGGTCTTCAAAACCAAAGACAGTCGAGGGGGATAACTCCGGAACCAGGTAATGGTAGTTGGTGTCAAACCACTTGGTCATTTCAAGGGCGGGCAGTTTGTCAGTACCGCGCGCCAGGGCGAAGTAACGGTCGAGTCCTTTGAGGTCTTGGTATCGCTCTGGAACCGCACCGAGGGTAACCGCTGTATCAAGTACCTGGTCGTAGAGGGAGAATGATTCTGGAATAGCGTAATCTTTCGGCTCCAACCCTAGATCAGTGAGCCGATCATAGGTGGAATCACGAAGCGCGGTTACAGCGAAGTGCAATTCATCGCCACTGAGTTCGCCCTTCCAGTACTTCTCGGTGGCCTTCTTTAGCTCGCGATCGGGCCCGATGCGCGGGTAGCCGATGATTGTTGCCTTGGGGAAAGAAGTGGTCACGGTGGGCCTTTCGTTTACTGGAGCGGTTGCCGTTTCAAAAGTGTTCGGGGAAGTTGGTTCGATCATCTACGTTCCTCGGTGGGAATTGAGAGCCGCCTTCCATTCGGATCGGGAGCCTCAAGGTCGCGCACCAAGTCAAGGGCAGGACCAGCTTGGTTGAAGGTGTACACGTGCACCCCGGGAGATCCGCCAGCAAGTACCTCTCGGGCGATGGTTCGACCGATCTCCGTTCCTACTTTCGCGGCTTCTTCCACACTTGAAGTGGCCTCCAACGGGTCTAGCAGCCAGGCTGGGGCCTCCACACCGGTTAGCTCCTGCATCTTACGCACTCTGCGTGGCTCGGTTGGAGGAAGAAGACCCGCAACGATGGGGATTGAGACCCCGATTCGCCGCGCAGTGTCCACGAACGATTGATAGCACTCAGGGTTCCAGAACAGTTGGGTGACGGCGAACGAGGCGCCCGCAGTCTGCTTGGTGAGCAGTCGTTCCGCCTCCTGCTCGGCCGTGGTTCCCGCTGCGGGGTTTCCGTTTGGGAAGGTAGCAACAGCGATGGTGAGCGGTTTGAAGGCAGACCGGAGAGCGAAACCTGGATGAGCGGCAATCCTCTCAGTTTCAATCTGCCTCATCAGTGTTATGAGGTCGGCAGCGCTGGTTACGTCACCTGGTTCAGGTCTCCAGTTGGACGTCCCACGGGGTGCATCGCCGCGTAATGCCATGAATGAACGCACGCCATTATCAAGGTATCCCTCGACGATCGACCGGACGTCACTTCGGGGTGAAGCAACGCAGGTCAGGTGAGCGACCGGTTGAACGGGAGTGTCTCGAACCAACCTAGTGACGACGTCACCTGCTCCTTCACGATCAGCGCCTCCTGCGCCATACGTGACCGAGATAAAGTCAGGTCTACTTGCCAGGAGTTGGTCGACGTTGGACCAGAATCTGGGGGCCAGCTCAACGCGCCTTGGAGGCATAACCTCGAATGAGATCGTGTGTGACGGCCGAATCGGGAAGTTCATCTTGTTTCCAATGCGGATAGTGCGGAGCACTCGGCCTAATGAACGGCTCCTCGAAGAGGACGATTCCTTAATCGATCCTGGGAGACGAAGAATAAGTGCGCTTGATCGTCTCTACTTCGAGAAGCCGCAGCACATTCGGGACATGGACATAGCAGTGTTCACCCTGAAAGTTTCTCGGTTACGGGCGCTCACGCTAAGGTCCTGGTTACTAGTCACGCTAGGCACGGTAGCACTCAGAGAATCAAGAACCGCAAAGCGTCCAAACCTCGAACGCCAGCAAAGAGCAAAGACCGCAGCCAAGGCAGAAGAGTTGAGCGGTAAATTCCGTCAACGCCAAGACGCGGCCATCGGGCACAGGGTTGCCACGCACCGTTCAATGGCAGAGCGATGACGATTACCACCGCTCTGCCCCACCCGAAATTTGGGGAGTTCCACAGTTCCAGGTAAATGGGTGGTCGCCGCCCATTCGTAATAAAAGGGCGGCTCCCCCGAGCCGATTTGCTTATGTCCGACGACGACGGACTACCAACAGAAGCGACAGTCCAGCCGCCGCTAGTATCACGCCGGCGGCAACGACTCCCAGAACACTGGCACCAGTGTCTGGCAACTCCTCGGCCTTTACCTTCACTGTTTGGCCCTGATCCTCGAGGTCCGCATGCGTAGCGATTCTCACCCCGTCAAAGAACAGGTCTTCGAACACGACTAGTTCTCGGTTTGCGAGCTCAGAGGCATCAAACTGAAACTCTAGTTCAATACATCCATCTGGTTTCTCCGCGGTGAACTCTTTTGAGGACTCAATGATCTCTTTAGCGACTATTAGTGGTTCGCCCTTGGTCTTATCCATGAGCACTCCCCTAACCTGGTACGTTTTGCCAACTGCGAGTCGGGAGTAACAGACACTGTCCACCACCACCTGATTGGGTTCGGCCTCTATTTCTTTTCCTTCGGCCCCGTTTGTGGCGGTTGTTGAAACCTTTGGAATATCTACACTCTGTCCCCGATCATCAATGTCGGCGTGTGTGGCCACCTTGATGCCGTCGTGATAGAGCTCCTCAAAAACCACCGTGGTGGTTCCTCCAAGCACAGAGGCATCGAACTCGAACTCAAGGTTTTCGCACCCCTCTGCTTGTTCGGAGACAAAGACCTTCTCGACCCGGACTTCTTTCCCGTTTACCAGGATTGGTTCACCGGTTGCCTGATCCATCAGAATCCCCTGGAGTTGATACTCCTTTCCAGCACGAAGATTCAGATAGCAAACCTCGTCCGTAATTGTCGCTTTATCGAAGGCTCCCACCATCTTTTCGGCCTCCCCGGTCGCAGTGGTCGTAATTTGTGGTTCGGCTGTTACCTCATACATCTCATGGATATCCGGCACCTGCGACATGAAGGGGGCCACACGATCATCTCCATCAAAGACATGAACGACCTGGTAAGTGCCTATCTCAGGATCCCCGTTCTCATCGCGCTGGAGCTTCCAATCGGGACTCCCCTGCGAGGCAAAGAAGCCCTCTTTTGCGTCCATTTCAACGGTTCCGACGAGGGTCGCATCGTCAATAGACGTCACTTCATTGGCAAGCTTTGCTTCCCAGAAGTAGAGTCTCGCTTCCATCGTCGTCGTATCCGTGACGAATCCTGCCTCGCCTCTGAATGATCCATGGGCCCTGGGCATCTGCGTTATCCAGACATCATCCACCAGGAAGGTGTTGTCATTGGTCGGATGTACTTTCAAATTTGACTCGATTTTTCCCGGCCAACGAACCGAACTCTGTTCGGCCGCAAGTCCGTAAGCATCAGACCAGTCAGCATGAATCATTGACCGGTCTTCTGCAGAAAGCTGCAACTGGTCCTCTTTTACCACTTCCCAGACCCAGGTAAGGAAGCCCGGAGTGCCGTCATATGCAACCTCGGTCCTGTAGGTTCCCGGGCCTTTGGCGATCAAGGTGGTCTCGGCAATCCTCTTGGCACTGGGCGGCACGATGCCTGCTTGTTTTACCGGTTGCTCCCCCACCAAGTACAGCGTCCCCTTGAACTTCACGGAAAGCGGAGAATATCCGTCTTCACCCGGCATCGTGCGACCAATGCCAAGCCACTTACCATCTCCGAGATCAGGATCGGCAAACACTTCCAGTTCATCCTTTAGGACCTTCTCGCCGGGATCAACAATCCGCGAACCAGCCCCGTCGGTCGAAGAAGTAAGCATGGGCTGGAAGTCGACCACCACCTCACTGAACTTCGTTTGCTTCGCAATACTGGTTTGTCCCGAGCGGTACATCATCGTTGTTTGAGCGCCAACCGGTCGTTCCAACATCAGCATGTCGTCCTGCGGCACCTTTGGATAGCTCACCCTGGCAGAGACGCTGCCATTGGCAGTTGCACTTCCCGAGAGCCGTATTTCTTTGTCCGCCAGCGTCTTTCCTGTCCAAGTCTTGCCGTCCGCTGACACAGTACCGCCCGGAGCACTATTCGGATCCAGGACTGCCGGGCCTTGGATCGTGACAATCACGTCATGGCCGCCCTCAAAGTTCCCCGATCCCATTCGCAAACCAACCTGACCGATAGCGAAGTCACGTCGGTTGGCGTTCATTTCCATTTCGATGCCACCCGAGTAGGCCAAACTGGCACCCTTTGAGCGCGCGTCGCTGGCAATCGCGGCGGCAAACTCTGCGATAGTATTCGCTGCGCTCCCACCAGCGCGCATAGTATCGATGAGATCATCGAGGATCGGCACTGCCTCATCAAGCTCATAGTTCATGTGAACAAGAAGCGCTACAGCAGCATAGACACCGGGGTCGTTGCTCGGGGAGCCGTACAGTTGCCCTGTCTCGCCGTAAGTCCGCAGAATATAGGCCATCTCTGCATTCGAGTTGACCTTGTAGTCACTCGGAACATTTGTGTGGTTCATCGGCGCAGCGACGGGCTTGGTGGTTCCAACTCCGGCGGGCCAGTCCTGTAGCAGATTGACGCACCACTGCCGGGTTTTCTGACCATCGCGCACGATATCGTAGCCACCAAGTCCATGAGCGGTGTTCGACATGTCGTGGAAGGAATACGACTCCGTAAGACTCATGCCTGTGCCCGATGGGTGTTGATATGCCTGATACGGCCCCGAAATATGACCGATTACGGCCCGCGGCATCGGGCCCCGCAACCTGAGTGCGTTCTTCCCGATCTTCTCGCCGCTCAGTTGTCCAGATTGCGGTTCTCCCAAATCCCCGCTCTGAAGTGGCTCAGAATCCGCGACAATCCCCTCATGATCATCGCCATAGTCCGGAGTTGCAGCGATTGCCAACCCTGCGGGTAACACCACTGAGAACAGACTTATCAACACAACAAGAAGGTGCTGGATCCTGCCGCGGTAAGCATTCTCTTGCATCCGTTTTCCTCGTCTCTATCAGCCCGGGCATCGCCCGAGACGTAGCGATGCCCCTATGGCCCTCGCACATGCTGGGAACGCTAGACCGGCAAATGGGCGCAATCGAGGGCAGCAGGAAGAGACTGTGGATGAACCCCATTAGGGGACCTTGGAAAAATGGCTTGTGGAAAACCACACCGGAAACACGGTGGCAACACGAATAAGGGCGGGAGTTCCGTCTCCGGAAACTCCCGCCCTTATCGCTAGATGGGACTAGATTGTTGCAGATGAAAAGCGGATTGACGCAATAATCGCGACGACGCCCCAGACGATTGCCGAGACGCCAATGACAATCAACATCACCGCAGCACCAGTTAGTGGAGCAATGAAGAGAACGATTCCAGCGATGATTGAGATGACCGCATAGAAGATCGCCCATCCCTTTGATGGAGCTTCCTGTAGATCAAGCAGCGTTACGATTCCCTCGATTACCCAGGTGACGCCAACCATGATGACTGCGAACACAACAACAAACAGGGCGGAAGGTGCAGGGTTGAACAGAACAATGCCGCCGGCGATGACGGCAAGAATTCCGCCGATCAGCCTGAGCGCGCGGCCCCAGAACGACAGACCCCTGGTGAAGAATGCACCAAAGCCGATCGCGATACCCGCGACGACTGCATAAAGTCCTAGGACAATCGCGGCGAACAGACCGATGCTGGTTGCAGACTCAGCTGGGTGCGTCAGAACAAGGGCACCGATGACAATGGAGAGAACACCGAAAACCGCGACCCCAACGCGGATTCCTGTGTGAGCCTTTTCGGCCGCTTCATGTACTACCGAAGAGTCGCTCACGGGAAAATTAGAGTTGTTTATACTCATGTTTTGCGCCTTTCAGAAACAAGGAACCGGATGGTACCTGCGCCTTTACAGTACGCTATGACCACCCGGTAACCCAGTACCTTGACTGAGTATTGATTACAGTCTGATCTAGTCCTCGGGCTGGATCAGACCCTTCTGGTATGCCTTCGTCAGGCGACGAGGCACGCGGATTTCTCGACCGTCAACGCGGATGGTCTGGAGCTCCGACAGCTTGGCCTTCCACGCGCTACGGCGGGTGCGGGTGTTCGAACGCGACATCTTGCGCTTGGGTACTGCCATGGCGGTGTCGCTCCTTCCAAGATTCAAGGATGCCTGAGACATCCATCCAATACGGTCTATTTTAGGTGACCCGAATGATCACCCGAATTCGGGATGAGCACAGTCCGGCCAGACCCGATTCACGGCTACAAGCCTTACATACACGCGCCAAACAGGGTAATCGAAATGCGACAATGTCACCATGTTCACGCTATTGCCGGGTCCCGTGGTGCGCAGTGAGATAGTGGAGAAGCGCTCTCGCTTCATCACCACCCTATCCCGCGCGGAAAACGAGCATGAAGCACGCGAGATCGTGAGTCTGGTCCGGGCAGAGTTTCCCGATGCCCGGCACCACTGCTCCGCCTTCGTCATTAGTTCGGAGGCGGGACCACCACGCACTCATTCCTCCGACGACGGAGAACCCTCAGGAACGGCCGGCCCGCCAATCCTTGAAGTCCTAACCGGGGCTAATCTGGTTAACGTCGTCACGGTGGTAACTCGCTACTTTGGCGGAGTGCTCCTGGGCACCGGCGGCCTAGTGCGCGCCTATTCTTCGGCGACACGAACGGCTCTGAATCAAGCCTCACTCGCGAAGAGAATCCGTATGGACCTGGTAGAGGTAGAGGTGCCCTCTGAGTTCGCAGGGCAGTTTCAATCAATTATTCACCAGAGAGGCATACGGGTATTGAGTGAAGAGTGGGGTGCTTCGCTCCGTGTCACTCTGGCCCTGCAGGGCAACCAGGTTGAGGAAATCGAGCATCTAGCCGCTTCTCTAACCCGTGCCCCATGTACGCTCATCCCAATCGGAACCAAGGTTATTGACATTCCGCTGTCCGCGTAGTCGGTCGTCCTCGACACCCCTCGTTAATCCTCCGTAGGCTGGTCACGCAGTTCTATTGCACTATCAAGGGACAAGTGAGACGAAATGGCGAACATCCACGCGAACATCGCTTCAACTATTGGCAACACCCCTCTGGTAAGGGTGAACTCCATGACCGATCAAAACGCAACGGTTCTGGCCAAGGTAGAGAGCTTCAACCCCGCCTCGTCAGTAAAGGACCGTATTGCACGCGGTATCATCGACGCCGCCGAGGCATCCGGTGAGCTTAAGCCCGGTGGCACCATTGTTGAGGCGACCTCCGGCAACACCGGTATCGCCCTTGCCATGGTGGGGGCATCTCGTGGCTACAACGTGGTTCTTGCTATGCCCTCGTCCATGAGTAAGGAGCGGCGCGCGCTTATGCGTGCATACGGAGCCGAGCTCGTCTTGACCGACCCTCCGCTGGGGATGAAGGGGGCTGTCGAGGCAGCAAATGAGATTGTCAAAACCCGCCCCGGCGCAGTCCTTGCCCGACAGTTTGAGAACGAGGCAAATGTTCAAGCACATCGGACTACCACCGCCGAAGAGGTCTGGAACGACACCGACGGCGAGGTAGATATCTTCATCGGTGGCATCGGCACCGGTGGCACGATCACAGGCGTAGGAGAAGTACTAAAGTCGCGTAAACCCGGGGTCCAGATCATCGCGGTTGAGCCGGCCGAGTCTCCCCTGCTTAGTGAGGGAAAAGCCGGTCCGCACCTCATCCAGGGTATCGGCGCAAACTTCGTGCCAGCGGTTCTAAATCAGGACGTCATTGACGAGATCATTGCCGTCCCCGGCGAAAAGGCAATTGAGGTGGCTCGTCAGGCAGCCCGCGATGAGGGTCTGCTTGTCGGAATTTCCTCCGGGGCGGCTCTCGCCGCCGCAGTCGATGTTGCTGCTCGCCGCGAGAATGAGGGGAAGACGATCGTTGTCGTCCTTCCCGACACCGGAGAACGTTACCTTTCTACTAAGCTCTTCGAGGGACTAGAAGAAGACTAGAGCGCGACACGAAACACCGGGGAGAGGAGAGCGCGGGAGTGAAGGTACCCCACCCATTCAAGCAAATGCGAGACGACCTGAAGGCGGCGAGAGAACGCGACCCCGCTGCAAGGTCCGCACTTGAAGTAGCACTCCTCTACCCCGGTCTTCACGCTCTTTGGAGCTATCGCGTCTCGCACGCTCTTTGGACCAATGGAGCACGATTTCCTGCCAGGGCTATTCAGTCCACGGCACGATTCTTCACCGGCGTGGATATTCACCCCGGCGCCACAATCGGGGACCGTTTGTTCATCGATCACGCCATGGGCGTCGTCGTTGGCGAAACGGCAGAGATTGGCAATGATGTCCTCATCTTTCATGAGGTAACCCTCGGCGGTGTCACCATGACCCCCGGAAAGCGTCACCCAACCGTGGGAGACCGCGTGATTCTTGGCGCGGGAGCCAAGGTCTTGGGTCCCGTGACGGTCGGCTCCGACGCAAAGGTGGGCGCAAACGCTGTTGTGGTCAAAGACGTTCCCGAAAAGGGCGTGGCCGTAGGGGTTCCCTCGCACCTACGGGGGACGTCTGAAGAACGAGGCTCCCACACCCATGAGGTTCTCCCCGCGAGGCTTCCGGCGGATTCGCGCGAGGCGTGCACTTCTTTGGAGACAAGCCTGGAAGCTTCAACCCTGGAGGGCGAGATCACCGTCAAGCCGAGTCGCGACGGCAGTACACCTGCCGCGGATGAGGTCTCAGTCAAGTTCAAGCAAACCTACCTCCACGAGGACGGAGTCATGGTCGAGCCGGCGCTCTACATTTAGTTGTCGCTCATCAACTCGTGGAGAGAAAGCCTGAACAACACTCTCGGCCCAGAAGTTGAGGTTGGTTTATCTGGGAGAAGGGACCCCGCTCTTCGGCCATATATTAGCTTCAGTGAAGATTGCGCCCTCCGCCACAACCCCTATCCAGCCGCCTTTTGGGTAGCGATCCTTAGAATATCGAGGTAGCCCTCCACACTCCATGCGGACCGTCCCACAAATAGGCCGCCAACGCCTTGTATGTTGAGAAGATCCAGGGCGTTCTTCTGATTAACCGACCCTCCATAGAGGATCGCTTCAACTCGGGTCTCATAGCGCTCGCGCAGGGCAGCAAATGCGGTTACTAGATCTTCGCGCTCGGGTTCTCGCCCGTTCTCCCCAATAGCCCAGATTGGCTCGTAGGCGAGGATCACAGAGGAGCTATCTAAGCCGCATAGCGCAGCGTCGGCCTGCTCAGTTATGTATGAAACAGATCCTCCCGCCCTAAAGACTTCGGCTGGTTCACCCACGCAAAGTAGCGGTCGCGCTCCGGCCAGCAAGGTCGCTTCAACCTTCCTACGCACAACCTCGTTGGTCTCAGCGAAATTGGCGCGACGCTCAGAGTGTCCAATTTCGATGAGTTGTGCCCCAGCGTCCATAGCTTGGAGCACCGATATTTCTCCGGTCCACGCTCCCTCGTCTTCCCAGTGAGCGTTCTGCGCGCCGAGTAGCACCGGCGAATCGGGTCCGAGTTCGTTTCGAACGGTGTCGATCGCGGTGAAAGAAGGGATAACAAACGGTTGTACTCCTGCCCAGTTATGCAGGTCTGCTTGCCTCAGGCTCCGCGCATAGTCACGCGCAAAGCCAAGCGAGCCGTTCATTTTCCAGCTTGTTCCAACCCACAACATCTACTCGGCCTCGTAAGCGCACATAGCCTCGACCTTGGGGGCCGACGGCGAGGAAGAATCGAACCTGTAATCGAAGAACTCTTTGGCAAGTCTGCGGGCAAGCTCACGCCCGATGACACGCTCCCCCATGCACAGAATCTGTGCGTCGTTGGAGAGAACCAAGCGCTCCACTGAAAACGAATCATGCGCAGTTCCAGCACGAATCCCCTTGACCTTGTTGGCGGCCATAGCGACACCAAGCCCGGTTCCGCAAATGAAAATGCCACGGTCGGCTTTGCCATCGGCGATCATCCGAGCCGCCCTGGTTGCTACATGGGGATAGTCGACGTCTTCACCAGCGCCCACTCCCGCGTCAATCACCTCATCTATGCGAGGATCGGCCTCAAGATCGGCCTTAATCGTTTCCTTATATTCATAGCCAGCAATGTCGCCAGCGACAACAACACGAAAACCCATCCTTTTTCCTCTATCTACTGTGTTTGTATCTAGCGTGTTTGGTGATCTGCGCTCGGGTCTGACAACAGGGCCTCACCCACAGCGGTCATCAGCATCGAAAACGAGGTCGCTCCCGGGTCGGGAGTTCCAATCGACGCAGCCCCGTGCGTGCGTGCACGTCCCTTTCGAGCAATCATCTTGGCAGTTGCTTCCGCTGCTTCCATTGCCACAGCCGCAGCAGCGCACCACGCGGAAGCCAAATCATCGCCTCGATCAAGACGCGCCTCCAGTTCTTCGGCGAACGGATGGGTTGCGTCGATCATCGTCTTGTCGCCCGGAACCGCGGTACCAACATTCGAAAAGGCTCGCACAGCCGATACACTTGCGCGTCCGATTTCCTCGTCGGTCGCGGCGCGTTCATCACTAAGAGCCTGGCCCATCGCTGTGACAGCTGCACCCCATGCCGCGCCCGACGTACCCCCGGCTCCTTCCGCCCAAGCAGCTCCAGCTTCGGCAAAAAGCGTGTGCATGCCCACCTTGTGGGCGACAAGTTCCCGAGCAACTCGCGCCGCCGCAGCGGACCCCAACGACATTCCCTGACCGTGGTCGCCGTCTCCAGCGATCGAGTCTAGATTGCCCAGCTCGTCCTCTTTCTCTGCCGACACCGTTGCGAGAAGTTCAACGAAGCTGACTGCCTTAGCGGCCTGTGCAGCGGACTCGGGCGAGCCAACGGGAAGTTCCTTGGACTTGGTCTCGATCACGACGCGGCGAGCCGCCCCTTGCTTAATCGCACCAAGTTTGAACGCTGGTGAGTCTGCGGGAGCCAACCAATACTCCTCCAACTCGTCGTCAAGAAACATCAGAGTCAGGGAAGCTCCGGCCATATCCAGCGAAGTCACTTGTTCGCCTACGACAGGATTCACAAGGGTAAAGCCGTTCTCTTCAAGGGTCTCGGCAATCGAACCAAAAAGAACGAAAAGTTCCTCATACTTAGTGGCTCCCAGACCGTTGACCAGGACGGCGACGCGACCCCTGTAACCTGCCTCGTTTCGTTTTGGCTCTTCGGCCAGAAGACGATCAACCAGAAGATCGCCAATTTCTTTTGCAGATGTCATCGGATGCGTGGTAATACCCGGTTCACCGTGTATTCCCAATCCCAGTGCATAATGGCCCTGAGGAACAGCAAAGAGAGGCTCTGCGGAACCAGGAAGCGTGCAACCTGTGAACGCGACGCCCAGCGTGCGCGTGGAACTGTTTGCCTTGCGGGCAACCCGCTCAACGTTGTCAAGATCCAAACCGGCCGCTGCCGCGGCGCCCGCGACCTTAACAACCATGATGTCGCCGGCAATCCCGCGCCGATCATCGTGCTTGTCTGGCGTGTTCGACGCAATGTCGTCAGAAATCAAAACAATGCGCGTATCGATTCCATCGTCATTTAAGCTCTTCGCCGCAGCCCCAAAGTGTAAGACGTCACCCGCATAGTTGCCAAACAGAAGGAGCGTTCCACCACCATTGTCAGCTTGCTCTACCACCGACCTCACCTGCGACGCAGACGGTGAAGCGAAAATATTGCCGCAGACCGACCCGTGGGCCAAGCCCGGACCAACCCAACCAGCGAACGCTGGGTAGTGTCCCGAGCCTCCGCCCACAACGACGCTAACCTCACCATCCGGACTCGACGTACTTCGAACTACTCCACCGTGCACTGCCTGTAAATATCTGCCGTTTGCAAGGACCATTCCTTTAAGACTGTCTGTGGCGAATTCTTTAGGGCTATTGACCAGATACGTCATCGTTCTGCTCCCGGAGGTCGTTGTCGATCACTTTATCATATAGACTATAGGATATAGAATCCTAGTACAAGCGTGATTCGACGCTTTACTCCGGGCGAGACGCTGGCAGGACAGTTGATGATCCCCTACCCACAAGTCGGTGTGCGACTGCAAACGAGGATGTCAGGAACTCTCTGAGCCAGGCGATATCAAACGGACCAGCGACAGATGAAAGTGGGGCAGGTCATCGGCGCTGTCGCCCGATGGACCGAGCAAACACGCCGGTAGCCGTCCGGGTCGTTCGTCTAGCTAAAATACCCTTATGTCTTCGAGTGATACGCCATTACGACCCCTGTCGAGTTCGGCTCCCCGCAGCCTGCCCGATGCAATCTACGACGCGCTCCTAGACATGCTGATATCGGGGCAGATGGCCCCGCACGAGCCTTTGGGAATTGATCGCATCTCTGAGCAGCTTCAGGTTTCTCCTACACCTGTTCGCGAAGCGCTAGCACGCCTCGAACACACAGGTCTGGTTGAGCGCCAAGCGCGAAGAGGATATCGAGTCGCTCGACCCATGTCGGAAAGCAATATGCGGGAACTTGTCGATGCGAGGCTTGTCCTAGAGACAGGTGCTCTTGAACGCGCAATGACCCATTTGCCCGACCTCATTCCAGACTTGGAACACGCGCTCGAAGAACATGCAGCAATCGGCAAACGCCTAATGGATTCTGATGGTGCTCTAGACCCCGTGGATCTCCGGGAGTATTTCAAACGCGATTGGGACTTTCACCAATCGATCCTCGATCACTGCGGCAATAGATACATAGAGCGTTCGGTCAATAGTCTGTCATTCAGCGTGCATCGCATGCGTCAGACTCTCGGCGTAGGCAAGACTGATGCTCCCGAAGCCGTCGCCGAGCATAAAGAGATTCTTGAAGCGGTCAAGACCGGTGATGTCGAAAAGGCTCTCGATGCACTACAAAAACACCTCTCTAACGTAAACGCGCGGTCTAGCAGTGGCGATTAGGGTTCGCCACCGCTAGACCACGATCAGTACTAGATCCCGCAGGGTTAGTGCATGTGTTTTCCACCGTCGACGTTCATGGAGACACCGTTGACGAAAGCTGCTTCTTCCGACAACAAGAAATTCACAACAGCGGCCAGATCTTGAGGTTGTCCTACTCGACGGAGTGGAATGTTTGAAGACATAGCCGCTTTGCGTTCATCAGTCAGCTTGCCACCCATGATGTCCGTGTCGACGGGGCCAGGCAGTATGGCGTTGCAGGTGATATCTGATTGGCCGAGTTCACGGGCTCCTCCGCGGGTCAACCCAATTACCGCCGCCTTAGCAGCCGCATAGGCGAACTTAGAGAACGTTCCACCACCGTCCAGGGCCGTGATGGACGAAAAGTTGACAATGCGACCGACTCCCACCTTTTTCATAAGTTCCGACCCGTACTTCATCATGAGCATAGTGCCGGTGGCATTTATGGTCATGACGCGATTGAACTCATCGACGGTGATGTCTTCTAGCGCTACCGGACACGCCACACCGGCGACGTTGGCCATTCCCACCAGTGGTGGCATGGTTTCGTCAATGTTTGCGAAAGCCGCCCTCACTTGCTCCTCATCAGCGATGTTGAACTGGAGCGTCAAGACTTTACGGTCCGGGTACTCAGCTGCCAGTTCGGGCTCAAACTCAAGAACCTCGGGGACGACATCGCACACCACAACGTTCCAGTTGTCTCTTAGGAGACGACGGGCTACCGCACGGGCGATACCGCGAGGAGCGCCAGCTCCTGAGACGATGGCTGTTCTTTCCTCGGGGAAGGTTGCAACTTCACTCATTTTCTATTCTCTCCTTTAATACTTTGCATACCGCATCTATTTCGCGACTAGGACGCGAGCTCGTCCTGTATCAGCTCTGCCTCCACCTCGGCGTCAGTCTTCTTTTGCAAATACAGGCCCAAAATGAGAATGAAGCCGAGAATGCCTGCCATGCCAAGAACGACCAGGCCCGCCCCCTCATTCGGCGCATCGGGAGTTCCAAACCAGGACTGGGTTGCCCAGGTACGAAGATTCGGTGCGAGCCAACCGCCAAGATTGCCGAGTGCATTGATCAATCCAGTGGCACCAGCAAGTGCCGCACCGCTGAGATACCGCGTTGGTAGTTGCCAGAAGATCGGCTGCGCACACACGAAACCGACTGCAGCGAGGGAAAGGAAGAACAGTGCCGGAACCGGGCTTTCCAGGAAGGCCCCTGAGACCGCGATACCCACGCCCGAAAACAGAAGTAGTACCGCAGCGAAACCCTGGTACTTACCGGTCTTGTCGGCAAGCCTGGGGATAAAGATCACGCCGACGAGGGCTACCGCCCACGGAATCGCAGTTACTAGCGCAGCCGCAAGTCCCGCGCTCTGCCCCGTCATGTGCGTCACCTGCTTAGGCAAGAAGAAGGTCAGACCGTAAACGGATGCCTGAATGCACATATAGATCAGACAAAAATAAAGGATCTTTGGGTCGACTAATGCTTTCGCCCAGCTGATCGGCTTTGCCTTCTCTTTCGCGGCTTCCTCAATCGCAATTTGTGCAGTTAGATGATCGCGTTCCTCCTGTGTAAGCCATTTCGCCTTTTGCGGTCGATCAACGAGCACCCATGGAGCAATGAAACCTACGACCACCGCAAGTCCACCCTCAACGAGGAACATCCAGTGGATCCCGTCCATTCCGAGTATGCCATCCATCTCCAGAAGGCCGCCCGAGAGCGGGTTGCCGACTATGTTGGCGATGGGCAGGCCCATGTAGAAGAGACCGGTCGCCCATCCTCGGCGGGCGGCAGGGTACCAGTACGTGAGGAAGAGCATCACACCCGGGAAAAAGCCTGCCTCTGCGACGCCGAGTAGAAATCGGAGCACATAGAACATAGTTGGACCGTTGACAAACATGAACAGTATGGCGACCAAACCCCAGGTGATCATGATTCGAGTCATCCACCACCTCGCTCCAACCCTATGCATGATCAGGTTGGAAGGCACCTCGAAGACCGCATAGCCAATGAAGAACAACGTTGCACCGAAGGTGTACGCAGCGGTAGAGATCCCGTAGTCCGCTTCCCACGCCTGTTGCGCCCAGCCGAGATTCGTACGATCGATGAATGCAATGACGTACATCAAGAGCAAAAATGGGATGAGGTACTTCGTTACTTTTCTAAGGGCGCCCGCGACCACCTCTTTGTCCGGGTCCACGACGATTGTCTCCTGCGTCATTAATGTGACCTCCTCGTCACGATAGATTCCTTTGAAGGGTCTGTTATGCGACGCTCCCGACGTAGCGCGCTGATTACTTCTGTACGCGAATGAGGGTTCCACCCACCTCAATCGCACCTCGGGCCGTGGTGACTACTTCCGCTCGTGGATCAGAGATTCCGACTGCCGCAAAACTTCACGCATGTAGCGCATATTCTGGGCTTGGATACCCAACCAGTCACCGCCGTAGTGCTCCGCCATGAGTACACCGTCAAACCCATTCGCGAGCGCCAACTGGATGACAGTTCGGTAGTCGATAATTCCGGTCTCAAGGGGTGTCGGAAACGTGAAATATGCACCGGTTGCTGGATCTTCGTCGCGCATATAGTTCTTGATATGCCAGAAGTTCGCGTACGGAAGCACCTGCTTGTACATATCAAGCCCTGACGGCATCGGGCGGTGCAACCGAATCAGATTGCCGATATCAGGGTTCAATCCGACGTTTGGACGGTCAATATCCTGGACCATGGAGATGGCCTCTTCTGGCGTGCCACAGAAAGAGTCTTCATACATTTCGAGCGAGATCCGAACTCCGAGGCGTGCTGCATGATCCGCGAGTTCCTGAGTCCGTAAAATTGCGATGTCTCGAGTCTCTGGAACACTAGAAAATCCATCAGCGTGCCAGAACCATAGAGCCTTTGTTTGCTCTGGCAACAGATCTCCGAAGTACCCTATGTTCACTACTTGAGACCCAAACTTGTCCGCAAGATCGACAAAACGATGGGCAATACGCAGATAGTCGTCTCCGCGATCCTGGTCTGCCACAGACCGCCGTCCCATGGACAGCGACGCCAATCGCTGCCCGTGGTCTTCCACGACTCTCTCGAATTCGGACAGTTTCGCGTCATCGAACTCCCAGAAGGGCACCCACACATCAGTCGGGTCGATGCAATCAAAGCCATTAGCTTGAACCTGAGCTAACTGGAACGCCCATGCTCCAGGCCCGGCCTCACCAATAGCCTCTCCGTTAAGTGTCTTTTCACCAAAAGCCATCTTGCAAGCAATTGGCCAGTCTTCCGCTGTAAACATCGTTGTCCTCAATCGCACCTACAGGTTATATATCCTATAGGATCGATACTATAGCATTTGTTCTCGGCTGCCAACGGCAAATTCGTCGCGTTGCAGATGCTCATATACAGATACGACGTTGAGAACGCTTCAAAAGCACTTGACTTTCCCCTGCGGGGAGAAGACAGCGAGGATCCGCGACCGCTCAATGAGTCCGCGTCAACAGGTTTACCCATCCGAGGCACGACTATTTCCAGACTCTTGCACGACGACCACTCAGAAGGGTGACCGGCGGCGCGTAGTTCCATCTGCGGCGCTGACCTGCATTGAGGCACACTCGTGATCCAAAATGCGACGCTTTGCCTCGTTCATGAACTAGCCTTGAACTATGACCGAGCTAACACTTAAGGCAGATGCCTCGTCCGTTGATAGTGAGCCGTCGGTCGAGGGATTACAACTGGCCACGCTCACCGTCTACGATCTACCCGCGCTTGCATCACTGTCTCTTGTCGCATACAAGCAACGTCTTACCGCCGAGAACTTTTGGCGCGCGACCGATGAGATGCGACTTTACTTCGAGGGTGCCCTTGGCACCCCGAGAGACGATTCATTTATCGGCGCCTGGTTGGATGGTGAACTGGTTGGGGCCGTATTCTGTGTCTTGGATGCACCTTTCGACGACGTTCCTCGCGGGCCCTTTGTCCTCGACCTCATGGTTGATCCCGAGCACCGACGCCGTGGAATAGCCACCGCGCTGGTCGCCGAACTGTCACAGAGAACCAGAGACTGGGGCTATGACTCGGTTACACTTCGACTCGACATGAAGCAAATGCCTGAGGCCTTCAATCTCTATCGTCGACTGGGATTTGCCCCCATCGCTGAAGAAATCAAGGAAGAGCACCGAGTTTAGTCCGCTCTTATTTTTGACAGGTACCGCACCAAAATAGCCTGCGGCCCTGCACTTCTTTCTCGCTAATCTCGTTGCCGCAAACAAGGCAATTCCGACCGGTTCGGTGGTAGACGTACCAACGAAGAGCCTCAGGGTCGAGGTCTTTAGCGATCTCGGGATCAGGTCTATCTTCGGAACGAACGGTAATAATTCGTCCCTCTTTCACGCCCTTATCCAGCAGGTACACATAATCGTCCCAGAGGCGCTCAAGGCGAGGGATCGAGACGTTCGCCCCCTTTCGATTCGGGGAGATGCCCTGACGAAATAGTCCCTCGGCCCTGTAAATGTTGCCCACTCCAGCGATAACCGACTGATCCATAATCAGTTCGCTAATTGGCCGTTTTCGGGCACGAACGTTCGTCACGAATCTTGCCTTTAGCGCGGAGGGATCAGAGCGATGATCTAGAGGATCTGGACCGAGGCGGTCAATGACTCCCTCAACTTCCTCGGGTGTCAGCACCTCGCAACGGGTAGGTCCGGCCAGGTCAGCTGCTACTCTCCCGTTGTCTATTCTTAGACGCACAGCGCCGACCGGCTCCGGTGGCTGCCATAGTCCATCGGCAGCCGCCTCAGTTCGATCTACCGCTATCCCCTCGTTCTCTCTCCTTCGAAGAGGAACGACCCCCGTATCCTCTCGAACCTCTCGGTAGGAGTTGTTTCGACGGGGAGCACCGATCGAGGCAGCAACTTCTACACCGCTATCTGCATGGAAGCGCCAGGCACCGTACAGACCTAGGTGAACGTGCAACCACAGCGGCATCGTTGACTCTGATTCAAGGTCGTCAAAGCGGAGAAAGAGATGTTTTCCAACCGACTCAGAGTCGGCCATTACTCGTCCATTCAGGAGTTGCGCCCCTCGTTCAAATCGTCCTTGAGGCGAAGAAGTGAAGCACTGCGAACCCACGAACCATTCTTCGAAGGTGTTTGCGAGCCGCCTTATCGAATGTCCTTCTGGCACGAACCGACCGCTACTTACCCGGCACCACGAAGTTGACCAGTCTAGGTTCCCTAACAATCACCTTTATCGGCTGTTGCTCGCCCATCGCCCGGCGCACCGGTGACAGCTCCCGAGCTTCTGCCTCAAGTGTTTGCGCATCAATCGATGTAGGAACCTCGAACTTTGCACGTAGCTTGCCGTTGACTTGAACCACACAGGTCACGGTTTCTTCGATCAGTAGAGACTCGTCTTCAACCACCGGGAAGTCGTGGGTAGCAAGGCTTTCGCGGTGACCCAACTTGCTCCACAGTTCCTCGGCCATGTGCGGTGCCAACGGGGCGGTCATAAGAACCAATGGCTCGATAGCCTCGCGTGGCACCTGCTCCAGTCCGGTCAGATGATTGTTGAGCACGATAAGACGAGCAATCGCAGTGTTAATCCGCATATTGTTCAGTTCCTCCGTGACCTCCGAAATAGTCTTTGCAACAAGACGCTTCGTCTCCAGGTCAGCCTCTTCGTCCGCGACGGTGAGTTCACCTGACTCTTCATCAATTGCATTGCGCCACAGGCGCTGTAGGAATCGCATCGCTCCTGGAACAGACCTTGTCTCCCAAGGTCGGGAGATGTCGAGCGGTGCCATTGACATTTCAAAGACCCGAAACGCGTCAGCACTGTACTGATCACACATTTCATCTGGGGTAACGGAGTTTTTCAGGGACTTGCCCATCTTTCCGTACTCGCGAGTTACGGGCTCCCCTTTCCAGGTGAAGCCGCTTTCGGGATCGCCCTCTACCTCTTCCGCAGGAACGTAGACCCCGCGAGAGTCAGTGTATGCATACGCGAGAATGTAGCCCTGATTGAAGAGCTTGTGGAACGGTTCAGCGGCGCTCACGTATCCAAGGTCAAACAACGCCTTCTGCCAGAACCTGGCGTAGAGCAGGTGCAAGACCGCGTGCTCGACGCCGCCAACGTAGAGGTCGACTCCGCCAGAGGTTTTCTTCTCTCGGGGACCCATCCAGTAGTCATCGTTAACCTGATCGATTAACGAGACCGCGTCGTGGGGATCAACGTACCGAAGTTCGTAGTAGCAGGACCCAGCCCAGTTGGGCATGGTGTTGGTGTCCCTCTTGTACTCCTTGAGGCCATCGCCCAGATCCATCTCTACGTTCACCCATTCCTGAGCACGTCCAAGTGGTGTCTCCGGGTTTGACTCTCCGTCCTCGGGGTCGAATGTCCGAGGAGAGAAATCGTCCAGATGCGGCAACAAGACGGGGAGCTGTTCTTCAGGAAGAGCATGAACGCGACCATTCTCGTCATACACCACCGGGAAAGGTTCACCCCAGTAGCGCTGACGCGAGAACAACCAATCGCGTAAACGATAGGTAGTGGTCGCCTCTCCGATTCTCCGGTCTGCCAGCCAGGCCGTGATTGTCTCAATGGCCTCCTGCTTACGCATGCCGTTAATGGAGAACTCGTCGCCCCGAGCGGAGTTCACTATCACTCCGTCACCGGTCCAGGCAGCCTCCTGATTATCGAATCCCTCAGGAACCCCGTCGTCTTCGGTCGGTTGAATAGTTGGGACAATGTCCAAGTCGAAGGCCTTGGCGAACGCGAAGTCGCGCTCGTCGTGGGCGGGCACGGCCATGATTGCTCCGGTCCCGTAGCCCATCAGAACATAGTCGGCCGTAAAAATCGGCACGGCTGTGTCGTTTACCGGGTTCGTCGCGAAGATCCCGGTAAAGACTCCAGTCTTCTCCCCAGCCTCTGCTTGACGTTCCATATCTGTCTTGGCCGTGGCCTCCTTTTGGTAGGCAGCAACGGCCTCACGTGGACTCGAATATCCTCCAGTCCATGCAACACGGGTACCTTCAGGCCACCGCTCGGGAATCCCTTTACTGAGGAGCGGATGTTCGGGGGAAACCACCATGAACGTTGCACCGAACAAGGTGTCAGGCCTAGTGGTAAACACGCGTAACAGGGCTGATTCACCACTATCGTTAAGGGCAGTGAAGTCCACAAAAGCACCATGGGATTTCCCGATCCAATGGCGTTGCATCGACTTAATCTTGTCCGGCCAGTCAATGTCCGTCAGTCCCTCGGTAAGTCGGTCGGAATATGCGGTGATCCGCATATTCCACTGGCGCAGGTTCCTTGTAAACACGGGAAAGTCGCCGCGCTCTGAGCGTCCCTCAGAGGTGACCTCTTCATTGGCCAGCACGGTCCCGAGACCGGGACACCAGTTAACCGGCGACTCGGAGAGATATGCCAGGCGGTGATCCGAAAGCACCTGGTACTGCTCTTCTTCGGACAGTTCTACCCAGGGTCGCCCATCGGGGGTTGCTTTCTCGCCAGATTCGAGTTTTGCAACTAGCTCGGTGATCGGACGAGCAGCCCCCAAGGTTCCTTCACCGTTCTTGGCTTCGGGGTCATACCAAGAGTTGTAGATCTGCAGGAAGATCCACTGAGTCCACTTCACGTAATCATCATCAATGGTCGCGAAGGAACGACGCGGATCGTGCGACAGGCCCAGTCTTGCCAGCTGACGCTGGTAGACCTTAATTGCGTTCTCAGTTGTCTTGCGAGGGTGTTGGCCGGTGGAGATCGCATACTGCTCAGCGGGTAACCCAAACGCATCATAACCGAGAGTGTACAGCACATTTTTGCCCTGCATTCGCTGGTAACGGGCAAGAATGTCCGTTGCTATGTATCCCAATGGGTGACCGACGTGGAGACCCGCACCCGAGGGATACGGAAACATGTCCATGACGAACCAAGGTTCAAGCTCCGCCCTAGGCCCGGCCAGATCACCTGTCGGGTTATCAGCGTTGAACGATCCATTCTCAGTCCAGTACTTTTGCCATCGTTGCTCAATCTGCTCGGCAAGGCGTGGAGAATAACGGAACTTCGGTTCATCCGTTCCAGATGACGCTGCCCTATCGGTTCTCGGCGCGACCGACTCAGCCATATGGTTTACCCCCTGTAAGTTCGCTCCAAGTAGGTTATCGCAATCAAAGTGGGTGCCCGGAAGTCATCCGGGCACCCACCAAGTGATGTTTGTCAGATGTGCTACTCGGTAGCCGAACGAAGCAGCCAGGCCTGCTGGTCTAGTGCCTCGGACGTTGCGATAAGGATGTCGCCACTTACCGGATCAACGTCATCGACCGGCTTGATTGCTTCCTTGACCTTGTCTGAGACCTGCTGGACTTTTTCGGCCATTAGCACGTATGTCTTGCCGGTCTCTAGAATTCCAGCGTCTATCGGAGCAAGAACGGTGGTGGCAGCGACGGTTTCCGGGCGACCATCAGGCGTGCCACCCACCTGTGCCAGGCGTTCCGCAACCTCATCTGCCAACGTGCGTGCCTGATCAACAACCTCATCCAGCGCCAGGTGGAGCGAGCGGAACTGCTCCCCGCGAATGTTCCAGTGTGCCTGCTTTGATTGCAGTTCAAGGGCGATCAAATCAACGACACTCTGCTGGAGCGCCTCGGTTACCGTAGCGTTTACCTCTGTCATGGTTCCCCCTCTATCCTCGCCGACCGTGTTTCAGTCGGGCGTGCATATTAACTTCGAGCAGGCACGGACTCCTACCTGCTCCTTACCCCAATCTTACCGACGCCCACCGACAAAGCCCTCAAGAAGTTCCTCAGGAACCGCCTCGGATGTGAGGAACAAGTCTGGATCCTGGGCCAGAAGATGGGCCGTCAGATCGAAAACGCCGCGAGCGGTGGTAACCAAGACCGTCGCGTCACCAAATCTGCCCTGATGCAGAAGACCAAACCGACTTAGGGGCTCCTGGAGTTTTCCGTAGTTGGATGAGACGTCGTCAATGGGTGCCTTATGCATGAACTGTGGGGCATCGATGATCTCCCCCTCTGGGGTGCGCACAGAAAGCTGGGTTGCTTCAGATGCAATTCGATTCGGCACTCGGGCCCACTCCTCAACCCCGTGAACATACGTGTTCTTCGTCATCGGGCATCCAAGAAATGCGATGTAGGCCTCCCTGTCCAAAAGTCGCCCGTAAACGCCGTCTTTAGGGCACGGGGTTCTGGCCAGTTGTTCCCCGTCAGTAAACTCCTCCGCATCCGCGCCGCGCACAGCGACAGAGTGGGTCGGATGCCATGAGCGAATCACATCGTTCCTGCCGCGAAATATGTCCGGAAGAACCCCGACGCAGGAGGGGGAGGTCTCCACATCGAAAACGTCACCGTCTTGGTGCACACTCATCCAAGTGTGGGTTGGAAGAACCAGCAGACCGGGATCAAAGAAACTCGACAGCGTCTCAATCACGGAGTCCGCGCCGCCCTGGACCTGGCCGATCGACTTCATTGAGGAGTGGATCAGCAGGGTCGCTTCTCGCGGGACTCCCCACGACCCTAGGTCGTTTTCTAGGCCAGAAACATTGTGCATAGCTCCATGATGCCTGATCGGCCTACGATTCTTTACTCCGGGCTCAGCACAACGCGGCCAACTTGAACTACCCGCTCTTACTTATTTCGCCCAGCGTTCAGATTGCTCCCGACTATGGCGATGGGCTCAGTTGAGACTCAGTCGCATAGCTGATACATAGGTTCAGCCAAGGGAGCGCCAAGCTTTGGATGCTGGGATCCTCGTATGCATGAGTCACCAGTAGAACCAAAAACGACCATAAGAACTAAATCGACCAAGGCCCGATGGCTAAGCGCTGCGGGAGCGACGGTCGCCCTCGTGGTTTCTCTCGCAGCGTGCAGTGATGTAGTCCCGACCGGAGAAAGCGGAGCCGAAACAGGCTCGACGTCCACCTCCGAAACCTTCTTCACCACGGATCGTGTTCACGCTATCAGTGTCGACTTCGACGATACGGAATACGAGGAGATGATGGCCGCGTACGCCGCGGACGGCGACAAGAACTGGATAAGCGTCACCGTAAACATTGACGGGACGACGTTCGAGAACGCGGGACTGCGGTTGAAGGGCAACCGTTCTCTGCGGCAGGCACTGGCCGAATCTCGCGGTATCGAACTGACGCAGGAAGACTTGGAGAAGGAGGACGCCGACGGCGATTCTTCACCGGGAAACTCGACTGATCCAGCAACGATTCCGTGGCTAATCCGCCTCGACAAGTACGTTGACGGACAGGAGTACCTGGGGCGCCACGACTTCGTGGTGCGCGGAAATGACACTGACACGTATTTGAACGAGGCCGTTGCAATGGCCATGATCGAAGAGGCCGGCTTACCCGCACACAGGGTTGCGTTCTCCGCGTTCTCCGTAAATGGTGGGGATTCGACGCTACGCCTTATTTCTGAGGTCCCCGATGACGCTCTTTGGAACGAGGAGTGGTTTGGAACCGACGGCGCGACCTGGAAGGCAGACTCCGACGGGGACTGGGACTACCACGGGGAGGATGGAGCCAGTTATGAGAGTCTATGGAAGCAGCGCACCGGCGCTGAAGAAGTGGGTATGACACCCATCGCTCAGTTCATGGACTTTATCAACAACGCAACGGATGAGGAGTTTCAGGCGTCATTGGGCGACAAACTTGATATCGAACAGTTCGCTACCTACCTCGCTGTGGAGAGCCTGATTGGGAACCAAGACACTATCTCTGGTCCGGGCAATAACGGATACCTTCACTATGACCCGGAGACCGGTCTGATGACCGTGGTCGCTTGGGATCATGATGTCGCCTTCGACAGCATGGGAGGTCTCGGAGACGCTGGCGGCATGGGAGTTCCAGGTAGCACGCAGGGGCCGGAAGGAGGCAACATGCCCCGGAATGTGCCTGACCAGATGCAGTCAGGGAACATGGAACCCGGTGGTGGTCCCGGCGGAACGCAACCTCCGACAGGCGGCGAGGCACCCGGTGAGGGGGTAATGCCACCGGCAGGGATGACTTCACCGGATGGAACCGCGGGTCCGGGAGCTGGGACAGTGCCAGATGGTGGGATTGTCCCCGACGGGATGGAACAGCCTCAAAGCATGGAAATGCCGAACATGGGTGGACCCGGACGTGGCGGCATGGCAGGGTCAAACATCCTTGAGAGCCGGTTCATGGCTTCGACGACATTCAATGACCTGTACGAAACTGCCTATACCTACCTGCAAGCCAGTCTCGTGACGAGTGGGTTTGCCGACGAAGTGCTGAACGAATACGCAGAACTGCTCATCAACGATGCCGGTGAACTAATCAGCGCAGAGACTGTGGTGACCGAGCGTAACGCCATTGCTCAGTATCTGGCTCGGATCGCGGCGGCAGATTCTGAGCTTGGATCAGGACAGTCCTAGTCTGGAAAGTTCCGCTTGGCAGGAACACAATGGAGTCATGAGCACCATTTTTGAAAAAATCCTAGGCGGCCAGATTCCCGGCAAGTTCGTTTGGAAGGACGAGAAGTGCTTCGCAATCCTGGATATCAACCCCGTCGCACCTGGGCACACGCTGGTGATCCCACGCGAACCCATTGACAAATGGACCGACCTGCCGGATGAACTGCGTAGTCACCTCTTTGACGTTGCGGCCAAGATAGGCAGGGCCCAGGAACTGGCATTTGACGTGCCCCGCTCCGTGGTCATAATCGCCGGATTCGAGGTCCCCCACGCGCACGTCCACGTAATTCCCGCGACCTCCGAGGGGTCGGCCAACCTGGGCAACGGTGCTCCTGTCGACTCGGAGACATTTGAGGATGCGTATCGTCGGCTGACCGCAGTTCTGGCCGACCAAGGGTTTGAAGAAATGGTGCTACGCGCAGACACCAAACCTGAGGACGCAAACGAACCACTTGACATCTAGCCTGGATGCCTAGCGGGCCGCGAGTCGAGACAGATAACCCTGAGAGTTCGCGAGTAGTTCGCTTGCTCTTCCCTGCTCGACTAACTCACCGTCATCAATAACGGCGATAAATGAGGAGGGAAGCACCCGGTCCACCTGGTGCGAGATCTCTAGTACCGTCATCTCTGGATCGAACTGACGGATGCCCTCTTTAACCCGCTTCGACGTAGCCTCGTCAATCTGGCTCGTGGCCTCGTCCAAAATCAGTATCTGAGGGCGGATCAGCAACGCTCGTGCAATAGCGATCCTCTGGATTTGTCCTCCAGAGAGATTCCCGCCGTCTGTGTCGATTATGCGACCCAGCCCTGATTCTCTTGCCCAGTCCCGCATGTCCACCGCTCGAAGTGCGGCACGAAGTTGCTGGTCAGTGGCTTCGGGAACGGACAATCGCAGGTTCTCTGCCAGCGTTGCGTGAAGTAGATACGGGCGCTGAACTACCAGTGCAATACGACGACGCAGTTCCGCGAGCGGTATATCCCTGATGTCCGTACCGTTCAGCGAGACTGCGCCCTGGTTAGGATCGTAGCCACGGGCCATCAGTGCCGCCAGTGTGCTCTTTCCTGATCCGGACACCCCCGCCAGGTATTCCCATGATCCGGGTGAAACCTCGAAACTGATTTCCTTGAGTACCGCTTCGGCGGGGTCGCTTAGCCCACCCGTCTTCGGGTAGCTGAAGCTGACACCTTCGACACGTAGTATCCCGTTTCTCCGCGAAATCTCTCTGCGAGTAGCGGGGTCGGTTCTCTCGACCACGGCGGGCTCCGCATCGATGGTTCGTCGCACACGCTCCGTTGACTCCAGGGCGTCGTCAAGCCCATCAACGAAATCGTCCACCCCCCGAAGAGGTGCCCATAGGCCAATCCAGACAAGGACGGAAATGAGGGGAACAAACAGATCGGTTCCTCCCGGCGTGGCGACAAGCAATGCCAAAGTTGCTAGTTCAATGGCAACAAGCATCCCTTCTCTTATCCCAGCCATTCTGCGAATCCGAGTAAGTGGTCCGTCTGCTCCTCGCTCAAGTTTGTGGGCGTCCTCAGTTCGCCGAGACTGTGCCCCGAATGCGGCGACCTCCCGGGCCCCTTGAATGCTGTCGCCCAAATGAACAGTGAGTCGCGCATTGACCTCTCCCAGCTTCTGAACTGATTTCCAAGAGAGTTCTCTGGCCAGTGCGGGTCCAGCAACCATAAGAATCGAGGAGGTGAGCATTATGAGAGCCGATCGGACTCCCAGGACTGTCCAGGACCAGACAATGGCGACCAGGGGGACAGCGACGGCCGCCACGGCCGGTGGCACGGTATGTGCAAAGAACACTTCGACTCGATCGATGTCCTTGGTGGCCCGCTCACTCAGTTCGGCCGCCCCATTCCCCTTGGCGACCGCAGGAGCCTGCGGAACGAGCGCATCGTAGAACTCGGTCCTCATTCGCGTCAGCATGGTAAAGGCGACCCAGTGTCCAGCGAAGTGTTCTAGATATCGCAGGCTCGCCTTCACGATCGACAGACCAAGGATCCACCAGATCCACGGACTCAGAGAGGCTTCAAGGATAGCCATTCCCGCACACACCAGCACCGCAATGAGAAGCAACTGGTTCGCGATTCTGGCAAGTGCGCTTATCAACCAAATCGCGCGAACACCTCGGGTTCTGCTGATCAGCCAAGAGGTAGTCGACTGCGCCGAGACGTTAGAAGCCATCGCCATCGCCCTCCCCCTCGTTCGCTACCGCTACGATGCCATCTGGGACCACCAGAACTCGATCAGCCTCCCGGACCGCGGCGCTCCGGTGGGCTATCGTCAGCACCGTGCGCCCCTTTGAGGCACGCCCAATTGCCTCAAGGATTAGGGCTTCTCCCCTCAGATCTACCTGCGAGGTGGGCTCATCAAGAACCAGAATCGGTGCGTCCTTTAGCAGGGCACGAGCTACGGCCAGCCGCTGCGCTTGACCGCCGGAGAGCCGCGAACCGCGATTGCCCACCTGGGTTTCCAGACCACTGCCGATTGCGCGAATGTCCGCCGCCAGGTTTGCCTTCTCCAGTGCGCTCCACAGTTCCGCGTCGCTGGCATGGGGCTTAGCCAATCGCAGATTCTCAGCGATGGATGCGTTGAACAGATAGCTTCTCTGCTCAACCACGGCAATCGAATCCACCGCCTCCGACGGCGGTGCCGCGTTTGTGAGAACACGTCCCGTATCGGGGTGAATCAATCCCTGAACCACGGCGGAGAGCGTTGACTTTCCGCTTCCAGAGGGGCCGACCAGTGCCACATGCTCCCCGTAATCGACTCGTATCGAGACGTCCCTAAGAACGGGTTCGCTGCCCGGCCATCCAGCGGTAACGTGATCAAGGAGAATCGCTGGCGGTGCGGGAGGCTCTGGACCCTCTCCCGGATGAGGCATAGCCGCATCTGAGTAGTCTTTGGCCGCTTCCACCTCACTCAAGAGCACGCTGAACTGTCTTTGAGCCGCGCGCCCGCCGATGCCGACATAGAAAAACTGCCCGATTAAGTCAACGGGTGCGACGAGAATAATCGTCAGTAGTATTACCGAGAGTGCCTGGCCCGTGGTCAGTGTTCCGTTCCCGATTCCTCGCACCGCGAGGATGGTCGCTAGTATCAGGGCTCCCAGTGAGAACACCAGATCCATGATTAGGATCAGGAGCTGATTGCTGGCCAACAGCCGCATAATCTTCTTACGATGTTCCTCGTTCGTCCCTGCCAGAGACTTGGCATACGAGTTCCCAGCACCGGCGTACGAAAGCGATTCGAGGGCGTTGACCCCCTCAAGGAACTTCTCGCGAAGATGAGACTGCGAGTCGCGGAACCTGTCACCAACGTCCTTGTTCATTCCCTGAAATGCGCCGATGAGCAACGGGCCGACGACAACGACAACGGTCATGAGTCCCGCTACGCCCCAGCCTGCAGAGAAACCGATGACCGCGAGAACGATCAAGGGGGCGCTAAGTGAAGCGACGCTGGCAGAGAGGAAACCGCCCCGGTAACGAGCGGCACGCATCGCTCCAGTTGAAGCCAGGTCAAGTAGCTGCCCTGCGTGACCCTGCACCCTGATCGGCCCGAGCGCGAATGATGCGTCGTGTGCCAGATTTCGTAGGCTTCGCTCAGCGCTATTTTGCACCCGTAGAGACTGAGTCACGGCAAGACCACCAGAGAGCGCGGCAACAGCGACCAAGAAAACGACCCACACCCACCACGAAGCCGGGAGACGACGCCCAGCAGCGGTGATATCGAGGGCATTCCCAACTTTCACGGCTACCAGTGAAATGGCTAGTACGCTGAGCCAGCGCAATCCGATCTGTACGAATCGATCGGACCGGGAGACGACGCCCTTGACCCGTGGGTCAAGCTTTGGGTTAGCCACCTTCAACCTTCTCTCATTCAGTTCAGAATTCGACCCCAACTAGCATCCCACTGGGTCCGATAATCTACTAGGCTAGATCGGACCGTGTCGGGACGGACGTCCGCCTGTGGGCACAGTTGCCGCATCCGTGCTCCCCTGATACGCACCGCAATACAGTTCAAAGGAGAAAAGATGCGAAAGCTTGCGCGGTGGTCCTCTGGA
Organism: Actinomycetaceae bacterium MB13-C1-2; assembly: GCA_035621235.1. Taxonomy (NCBI): domain Bacteria; kingdom Bacillati; phylum Actinomycetota; class Actinomycetes; order Actinomycetales; family Actinomycetaceae; species Actinomycetaceae bacterium MB13-C1-2. Next base: position 1,632,739 of record CP141731.1, on the reverse strand, counting down.
CTATCGGCGGCAGCACTCGTTGTTGCTTCACTAACTCTGGCACCTCCCGCCCTGGCGCAGAGCGAGGTTCCCGAAGAATCTCAAGATCCAGGCATAGCCCTGGATGACCAAAAGCTGCTAGATGAACAGCCGCAATCGGATGATCCCGCGGCGACGGGAGACGAAGATTCACAGAGCGATCAGACCGGCTCCGAAGAAGCGGAGTCCCCCGCCCTTTCGCGCTCTACTGCCAAGGCAGCCGCGGACCTCGTCTCGATTCAGCTACTCAACATCAATGACTTCCACGGGCGAATCTCAGGTCAACTCGACGAGAGCAAGACCGCGCTGACCGGATCCTCGACCATGGACTTCGCCTACACGGTGGAGTCACTCAAGAGTGGCGGTCTTGCTGACTCCACACTGCTGCTCTCGGCCGGGGACAATATTGGCGCGTCACTCTTTGCCTCTTCGCTCCAGAATGATGAGCCCACGATCAAGTTACTGAACGCTTTGGGACTTGCGGCCAGTGCCGTGGGAAACCACGAGTTTGACTACGGCTGGGACTGGATCAGCGAGGTAAACGGCTGGGCCGGTGGAAACTGGCCCTATCTGGCCGCAAACGTCGTCCAGTCGGACGGTAGTATTCCTTCTCCATTCCAGGCCTACACGGTGATTAATTCGGGTTCCCTGAAAGTCGGAGTTATCGGCGTAGTGACACAGGAGACTCCGGCTCTCGTCTCCGCCGGGAATACGGCTGGACTGACATTCTTGGATCCCGTTGACACCGTCAACACGTATGCGGACCAGCTGATGGCGCTTCCAGAAGAGCAGCGACCCGACATCATTGTCGCCGAATACCATGAGGGCGCGAATGAAGGAAAGGGGTCAACCCTTGAGCAGGAGATGGCAAATTCAGCCGTCTTCAACAAGATCGTCACCCAGACCTCACCGGATGTTGATGCCATCTTCACCGGACACACCCACAAGGAATACGCGTGGGAAGCACCGGTAGGCGACGACGGCGCGACTCGTCCCATTGTCCAAACGGGTTCATATGGTGCGAACATCGGCCAGGTGATTTTGCAGGTAGATCCGGAAACTGGGAAAGTTGCGAGCCACACGGCACAAAACGTCAGCACCTCAACCGGTCTAGGTATTGATGTGCTACGCGGTTTCAACCCCGCCACGGCTACCGCCTACGACATTGTCCTTGCTGCCGAGCAGAAGGCCGATGAGGAAGGATCCGTGGTCACCGGCCGCATCGCGGCCACGATTTCGCGAGCATTCACCCACGGCGACTACGTTGACGGAAAGTTCCAAACCAACAGTGACTCCCTTGAGGATCGCGGAAGCGCTTCTCCACTGGGAACCCTGGTCTCGAATATGCTCCGCGATCAGTTGTCTGTCCTTCCGGACGCACCGGACTTTGGCGTCACCAATCCGGGCGGACTACGTAAGGATCTCGTCTACAACCCAGATGTCAACGGCAACATTACGGTCGCGGAAGCCAACTCGATTCTTCCCTTCAATAATGAGCTTGCAACCGTCAAGATGACCGGCGACCAGGTCTACACGATGCTGGAGCAACAGTGGCAGAGAGATGCCTCCGGGAAGGTTCCCTCTAGGACGTTCCTGTATCTGGGTCTGTCCGACAACGTTCGTTACACGTACCACGTGATTGATGACCCGGTTATCCCCGGTGCCGAAAAGGGCATTGTCGATACCGTTTGGATTGACGGGAAACTGATCGACCGAGCGGCAACGTACACAGTCGGAACATTCAACTTCTTGGCAACTGCTGGCGACAACTTCTGGGTCTTCAATGACACCACTGTTACCAACACTGGACTGTTGGACTACGAGCAGTGGTTCGCCTACCTCGCAAGCGAAAGCGGCGAGGCCGGCATCGAACCTGACTTCCGCAAGCAGGGAGTCGAGGTCGACGTCGTTCCGTCTGATGCAACCGTTTCTGACGAAGAGTCCGTTGAAGTCACCTACTCGAATCTGAATGTCCACGCGATTGGTGCACCAGAAAACGGCGACGTGACGGCAACACTGGATCTGACGCTACCGGTTTCGGCAACAGAGCCGTTGGTCAACGCCAAGGACGGTGCCGGCTACTGGTCGGACTCTGTCGCTTTCGAACTGACGGTTCCCACAACGTCCGCCGGTGGAGACACGACGATCACCATGGTCGCAGAACCGACGGGAACAACTGCAACCACACCGGCAAAGATCACCTCGGACGTCGTGACGCTTCAGCTGTTGAACATAAACGATTTCCACGGCCGAATCGATGGGAGTCTCAACGACGCCAAAGATGCGCTTACGGCGTCGAGCACAATGCAGTTCGCCTATACGATTGAGGAGCTGAAGAACAGCGGAGTTGCAGAGTCCTCGCTGCTTCTTTCTGCGGGTGACAACATTGGCGCCTCGCTGTTCGCCTCCGCGATCGGACAGGATAAGCCGACTATTGATCTTCTGAATGCCCTGGGCCTCGTTGCGAGCGCCGTTGGCAACCACGAGTTCGATTACGGAGCCGACTGGATCGATCTAGTGAACGGATGGGCAAACTTCCCATATCTGGGTGCAAACGTCATCGACGATTCAACCGGGAAGATACTCGAACCCTTCCAGCCGTACGTAATTGTTAACTCTGGCGGACTCCGTGTTGCGGTAATTGGGACGGTTACTCAGGAAACCCCGACTCTGGTATCGAAACAAAACGTTGAGGGACTGACATTCCTCGATCCGGTCGACACCACGAACAGGTACGTTGAAGAACTAATGGCGCTTCCCGCCGACCAGCTTCCCGATGTCATCGTGGCCGAATACCACGAAGGAGCAAATGAAGGAACCGGCTCGACTCTTGAACAAGAGATGGCGAACTCCGCCATCTTCAACAAGATCGTCACTCAGACTGCTCCGGAAGTGGATGCCATCTTCACCGGACACACCCACAAGGAGTACGCATGGGAGGCTCCGGTCGGAGACGACGGTAGAACCCGTCCGATAGTTCAGACCGGATCGTACGGGGCGAACATCGGCCAGGTGCTGCTGGATGTCGACCCCGCAACGGGTGAGGTCGTTCGTCACAGCGCCAAGAACCTTTCGACAGCCTCAAGTCTGGGAATTGACTCTCTGAGGGGATTCAACTCCGTGACAGAAGCTGCCTACCAAATTGTTCTCGACGCAATGAAGACCGCCGACCTGGAGGGTTCTAAGCCCACGGGGCGCCTTGCAGCTACTATCAGCCGGGCATATACCGCCGGCGACTACGTTGACGGGGCGTTCCAGAAGAACTCCAATTCCCTAGAGGATCGCGGGGGCGCTTCGCCGCTTGGAACACTCGTGTCAAACATGCTTCGCGATGAGCTGGCCGGTCTTGAGGCAGCACCAGATTTCGGCGTCACAAACCCGGGAGGTCTTCGCACCGACCTGGTCTACGACCCGGAGACAGACGGCATGATCACAGTTGCAATGGCTAGAGCTCTGCTGCCGTTCAACAATGAACTATCCGTTGTGACGATGACGGGAGATCAGATCTACACGATGCTGGAGCAGCAGTGGCAGAGGACCGTTGACGGGGATGTTCCATCCAGGGCGTTCCTCTACCTAGGTCTGTCCGACAATGTTCGCTACACGTACCACGAAATTGCTGACCCGAACATTGAGGGCGAGACCCTCGGCGTCGTTGACCAGGTGTTCATTGACGGCAAGCTGGTGGATCGAGAGGGAACTTACCGTGCGGGTACATTTACCTTCCTAGCGACAGGTGGGGACAATTTCCACGTCTTCGCTGAAGCAGAAACCCTAAACACCGGCCTGCTCGATTGGGAGCAGTGGCTCAACTTCCTGCAGGAGCAGAGCAACGGATCAGCGGGGCTTAGGAACGCCGCTCGTGCAAGCGAAGGGATCGTCCCGGACTTCACGAAGCAGGGCATCAAGCTCGACTTGGTCCCTGCCAACGGAACGGTCAAAGCGGGAGAAACGGTGGAGGCCACGTTCTCGAACATCAATATCCATGCAATTGGTGCTCCGGAGAATCCGACTGCCGAGGCGACCCTGACCACAGCGTCGGGAGTTCTCACGGAGACCGCGGCCGTCTCGAATGTCAAGGACGCGGAGACGGGAGTTTGGAGCGATTCGGTCCTCTTCGAGTTCAAGGTACCTGCAAGCACGGCTGGCGGTATCGCGTCGCTGGAGATGACTGCGTCACCAACCGGAAGCTACGCGACCTCGTTCGTTGAGGTTGTTCCGGTGAAGGGGCCCATCGGGCCCGGCAAACCAGGTGACGGCGCACTGCCTGATACGGGCGTTTCAGTCCTGTGGATGGTTCTGGCTGGACTTGCGGTTACCGCCACGGGTGCAGGTCTCGCTGTTAGGTCTCGTCGAGAAGAGGTATAGAACGGGTAGCACGGTGAGGTGAGGTGCAGAACCAGACCGCACGACAGGGGTCGGGAAGTACAAACTTCCCGACCCCTGTCACATTCTCGGTCTCTTGCAAGAACATACGAGGTCGGGATATCGTCTGTCGTTCTGTACTCTTCAAACATGGGAACTCAGAGAATTGCGCCGTCCTTGACCGGTGCTGTAGAGCAAACTCCAGCACCGACTAGCAGAAGACTGGTCGGCCTCTTCCTCGTCCTGATCGGAATGCTCACGATTCTCACGGCTGCAGTGCCAGCTCATGCCGATGCCCGCGATGACGTGATTCGTAAAGTGGACATTAACGTTGAGTTGAGCGAGGACGGCGTAGCCCACATCACCGAGACGTACACATGGGATTTCGGAGACCGAAATGGTCTCGGTTTCTATCGCACCCTTGTTCAACACATGGGGTGGCCGGACGACTCAACCCTCATACGAAAGTACGAGTATTCGAACTTTGCTGTCTCCAGCCCGTCCGGGGCTCCTGCCGAAGTCTGGGTTGAGGACGAGGAAGGTGACGAACTGCTGGTTTCCGTTGGCGCGCCAGACGGATCGAATGACACACGTTCAGGCGTCCAAACCTACATACTCTCGTATGACATGGCCGGGGCCCTGAACCAGATACGAGACAAGCAGGGCACCGAAGACCAAGACGAGTTCTACTGGAACGCCTTCAACGACTGGGACGTCCGAATGGAAGACATCACCGTCACTGTTCAGGGCCCTTCTGGTGTCGTTGATGTCGCCTGCTATGCGGGAACCTACGGTTCATCTACCCCCTGTGATGACTACTCCAGCTCCGGACCCACCGCTACGTTCCATGCCAAGGCTCTTCCTGCCGGTAGTGCTCTCTCAATTATGGCGGCGTATGAGGCGAACTCGTTCACTAATGCTTCCCCGATCCTGATCGCGGCGCCAGAATACGATCAGGAGTTTGCAGAGGAGGGATCGTCCGTGATTGTCTGGCCGTGGGTCCTGGGGACTGCGGTCGCAATAGTTGCGGGGATTGCGGGACTTATCGCGTTGTTTATCCATAGGTCTCGGGACTTTCACTACGTTGGTTTAGCTCCGTCAGAGTTACCGAGGCCAGGCAACGAAAGCTACTACGCTGTTGAGCTCCTCAAAGACGTACCTCCCATTACGGTGCAACATCTCCCGCCCGCAGGTCTAGCACCGGCGGAAGCAGCGCTGATCCTTGACAAGGATGCCAAGACCTCCACCCTCTCGGCCACCATCTTGGACCTCGCAATTCGCGGCTATCTGATAATCGCCGAAGTCGATTCCAAGAAGCGCTGGAAACCAAACGATTGGCTGATTGCACGAACGCCCAACCCCCCAAGCATCACCGGACTCAAACCATTTGAGGCCAACCTGCTAGGCCACCTCCTGGGAGCGCGCGAGTCGGTCCTCATCTTCGAGATAAGCGGAAGTTTCTATGAACAAACCGCACAGTATCGCCAAGACCTTCTAAATACCGGTTTCAGTAATGATTGGCTCATAAAGAAACTTGGGCGTCCAAGGACCCCCAGAGGCCGCGCTCTCTTTGAGCAAAGCCGCGGTTTCCGAGAGTATCTGCGTACCGTAGACCCCTCCAGCCTGCGCTGGGATCAGGACTATGACATCTTTTCAAACTATCTTCCCTGGGCAATGGCCTTTGGATTGACGCAGCGATGGAGCGAGATGTTCGATAGGCGCTCCGCCGAACTCGGCTACGAGGTGATCCCGACCTGGTATCTGGTTGGAGGCGGTGCTACCCCCGCTTCGTTTACTGATGTTTCCCGGGCGATGAATCGCTTCTCTGCGCAGGCATCAACCAGTCTTGCAACAACCCCCGCTTCTTCGGGTGGTTCTGGCTCGTTCAGTAGTGGTGGCGGATTCGCTGGCGGCGGCGGTGGAGGTGGAGGAGGCGGAGGTCGATAATCAGCCCCGGCTATCGCAGACAACCCGTTGACCCGATAGGGTGGAAGAAATCGAAGGAGTGCGAAATGCCGAATCTATCTGGCAAGAAGGTGGCCTTTCTCCTCAAGCGAGGAGTCGAGCAACCGGAACTCACTGAGCCGTGGCGCGTGGTTGAAGAAGCGGGTGGGCAGCCCGTCCTCGTCTCAGAAGAACACGGAACCGTAACCGCCCTAATTGGTGACTGGGATCGTGGCGATGATTTCGAGGTAGATCTGACGTTGGATGAGGCCGACCCGACCGATTTCGACGCACTGGTGCTTCCCGGAGGAACGCTCAATTCGGACAAGCTCCGCTCTAATCCGAAGGCGATTGCTTTCGTGAAGTCATTCTTCGACGCAGACAAGACCGTAGCGTCAATCTGTCACGGACCGTGGATCATTATTGAGGCCGGAGTTATTCCGGGGCGAACGCTCACCTCCACCACCCGAATCGCAACAGATCTCAAGAATGCGGGAGCTATCTGGATCGATGAGGAAGTCGTGGTTGACGGGAACTTGATTACCAGTCGTAGTCCGCGCGACATTGAGGCCTTCAACGCAGCACTACTAGATGCTCTAGCAGAGTAACTATGCTTCGCACGCCATTCAACGATGACTGGACTTTCACCAAAGAAGATGTGCCGGGTTCGTCAGTTCCGGTCACGCTTCCCCACGATGCGATGATCCGCGAAGTTCGCGATCCCAATCTCCCCGGTGGCCAGAACACCGGCTATTTCCCAGGCGGACGGTACCGTTACTCAAAGACCTTCCAGGCTCCAGAATCAGAGACTGCCATCCTGGAGTTTGAGGGCGTGTTTCATCGTTCGAAAGTACTGCTTAACGGAACCGAGGTCGGTGGAAGACCGTCGGGTTACGCCACCTTCCACGTGCCACTTACGACCTGCCTTCAGGATGGGGAGAATCTGATCGAGGTAGTGGTTGATACAACCGACCAGCCGAACTCACGCTGGTACACGGGATCCGGCATCTATCGCCCCGTCAGTCTCCTCACCGCTTCTTCGGTCCACATCGAACCATTCGGGTTTCGCCTCTTGACCGATTCCACTTCCTCAGAATCCGCATTGATTCAGGCTATCGTCGACGTGGCAAATGAGGAGGACCGTGCTCAGGAACTCACCATCACAGTCACCCTGAGCTCCCCCACCGGAAAGAAGACGACGGCGAAGGCATCCCTCACTGTTCCCTCGCGTGCCACCGGGACTTTTCGCCTGCCGATCACCGTCAACAATCCAGAGTTGTGGTCGCCGGAGAATCCCGCGCTATACCAAGCGGAGGCAACGGTTAGATCCGGGCGCAAAACCTTGGACCGAGAAGAAGTCACCACAGGAATTCGTTCGGTGACAGTCGATGCAGAGAATGGCCTCCAGCTCAACGGGCAGACTATCAATCTTCGCGGGGCCTGCATCCACCACGACAACGGGGTCCTCGGAGCGGCGGAGTTCGACGCAGCCGCGGAACGCAGAGTTCGCCGACTTCTCGATGCCGGATACAACGCCATTCGCTCTTCACACAATCCCACCTCGAATGCGGTATTGCGGGCCTGCGATAAGCTCGGAATGCTGGTCATGGATGAGTTTTCTGACGCTTGGTACTTCCCCAAGCAAGTTGGCGACTACGGCAACGATTTCGATAAGTGGTGGCAGCGTGACCTCGACGCGATGGTACTGCGCGACGCCAATCATCCCTCAGTCATCATGTATTCGATTGGGAACGAGATATCGGAGACCAGTCAACCTCGTGGCATCGAGCTAAGCAACGAGATGACCGCGCGAATCAGAAATCTCGACGCGACGCGTCCTCTGACCAACGGAATCAACCTCATTCTCAACGCGTTTGCCCAAAGTGACGAGAAGAGGGAAAAACAACTTGAGAAGGCCCGAACACAGGGGGAAGACCAGAACAAGAACCTGATCGTCCTTCTCAACTACGCGATGGGGGCGATGGAGCGAATCATGCCTCTCGTGGGCGGATCTAAGAAAGCAGACGCTCTTAGCCGAGACTCTTTTGCTCCCCTAGACATCGCCGGATACAACTACGCTCCCTTCCGCTATCGGAAGGACGGCGAGCTGTATCCGGATCGAGTCATTGTCGGGAGTGAAACAAATCCACCGGATATCGCAGAGAACTGGGCGATGGTGGAAGAACTCCCCTACTTGATTGGCGATTTTCAGTGGACGGGTTGGGACTATCTGGGTGAAGCGGGAATCGCCGTTAAGCGGTACAACCAACCGCGAGCCATGTTCCTCCCCTACCCCGCATTGCTTGCGGGCGAGCCTGTCATAGACATCCTGGGGAATTCTCAGACGCAGATGTACCTGAACCGGATCGCCTACGGTCTGGAGGAGGGCCCGGTCCTCGCAGTGCAGCCCGTAAATCACGCGGGCGAAAAGCAGAGCAGTACGCCGTGGCGCTTCACAAACTCTATCCGTTCCTGGGCATGGGAAGGCTACGAAGGGACCATCGCCGTCGTTGAGGTCTACGCGAACGCTCACATGGTCTATCTACTTCTTAACGGCGAGAGAATCGGATCCGCTTCCATCGGCAAGAAGGAAGGCTATACGACCACCTTCGAAGTTCCCTACACGGAGGGAACTCTTGAGGCTGTTGCCTATGACGCAGCCGGGCGCGAACTGGGTCGCGACCGCCTACGAAGCGCCAGCTCAGACCTGCGACTAACTTTGGAATCAGATCGGGACAACCTCGCTGCAGATGGACAGGATCTCGCACACGTTTCAATCGCCTTCACCGACTCAAGCGGTGTTGTCCGCCCGCTCGCTGACCGCCCAGTTCGAGTGCGAGTCGACGGTGCCGGGGTCCTGGCTGGTTCAGGCAGTGCGAATCCGATCACCGAGGATCGCTACACGACGGGTCGGTTCACCACATACGGCGGACGCGGCCTGGCCATAATCCGTTCGACCGGAGAATCGGGTGAGGTCAGGGTGAGCGTCGAAGCCGAGGGGGTTTCTCCCACGTCTCTGATGATCAGTGCGGAATAGACAGAAGGACTTCCGAACTACTGCGACCCCCTTGCTCCATACTGGAATTATGTACACCGAGAATAGAACGATTGACGACGGACGAGGCGAGTCTGCAAATATGCGCGCCGACCGCAACTGGAACGAACTGATGCAAGAGTTGCGAGTGATGCAAACTGGCGCACAGGTATTGACAGGTTTTCTCCTAGCAGTGGCGTTTCAGCCACGATTCACAGAGCTAAGTCGCGCCCAGCTGGCCTTTTACTTAACTCTGGTCGTGCTGGCGACCCTCGCAACGATCCTCTCGATCGCTCCCGTGGTCCTGCATAGAGCGCTATTTCGCAAGGGAGTCAAGCCGAGGTTAGTAACCTACGGGACACGATTCGTGAGTATTGATCTAGTTATCGTTCTGTCGCTTACTGTGGGTGTTCTGACCTTCATCGTGCAGTTCGCACTGGGAGACCATGCGGCTTGGATCGCACTAATTGTCTCGGTGACCGTTGTCGCAGGGGTTCTTGTGACAATCTCCGGCATAAGCAGAAAGGCTCGCAGGGTCGATCTAGACGACTGATCCACGCTGTTTGGCGTTGCGCTAAGGGCGCCGCTGCCCACCGGACGGTATTCCGCCGTGCCACTGGAGCTTGTCCCGTTCGCAGTTGATCGCCACAAAGCTGCGCAACTGTCCCACATTCCCAAAAGGGCCAGGAAGGGCAGAGCCAATGGTTTGTGGCGGTCACTGCTAGTTATCGCCGAATACAACGGTCAACACCAATCAAACCTTTGCTACGAATCAAATTGTTTGTCACACCGAACAATTAGATATAGTAAGACGTACTTAGCGGAGGGGATACTTGTGCAAATAGCTACCGACTTGTCCGAAACTTCCCTTCCGTCGAATCGGGAGACTAAGCAACGCGGTCTCTGGAGGCTATTTGGCCCTGCCTTTGTTGCCGCAGTTGCCTACGTCGACCCCGGCAATGTGGCAGCAAATCTCTCGGCCGGAGCGAAATACGGGTATCTCCTGGTCTGGGTGCTAGTGCTCGCGAACATCATGGCCGTGATCGTGCAGTACCTCTCAGCAAAACTCGGTATCGTTACTGGCCGTAGCCTCCCCGAAGTCCTCGGCGATCGGATGCCCCGAACGTCTCGCCTTCTCTACTGGGCCCAAGCCGAGCTAGTCGCCGTCGCTACCGACCTTGCAGAAGTGGTCGGCGGAGCCCTGGCCCTATATCTACTGTTCGGTACTCCCCTGCTGTTGGGCGGCCTGATCGTTGGGGTGGTGTCGTTGTTGATCCTCGCCCTACAACACAGCGGTCGCGGGACGACGGGACAGCAACGCTTTGAGCACGTGGTAATCGGACTCTTAGCAATCATCACAATCGGCTTTGTAGCGGGACTGTTCGTTGCACCCCCAGACTGGGGAGAGGTCGTCGAGGGACTGGTGCCCCGGTTCGCCGACTCCGGATCCGTTCTACTGGCTGCCAGTATGCTTGGCGCCACAGTCATGCCCCACGCGGTCTACCTACATTCGTCGCTCGCCCGAGATAGACACGGCTCCTCCACCGAGCCAGGTCGGATTCGCAGGTTGCTCCACGCTAACCGATGGGACGTCGTGCTCGCTTTGGTTGTGGCAGGCAGCGTTAACATCGCCATGCTACTGCTGGCTGCCGCGTCGCTCCGAGGCGTTTCCGGTACGGACACCATCGAGGGGGCAGCGGCGGCTATCACCACACATCTCGGTGCCGGGATCGGAATTATCTTCGCCATCGGCCTGCTAGCCTCGGGACTTGCCTCGACCTCAGTCGGAGCGTACGCCGGCGCGGAGATAATGAGCGGTCTACTGCACGTAAAGATCTCGCTGCTGGCACGCAGGCTAGTTACTATGGTGCCTGCTCTGGTGGTTCTCGGTCTGGGAGTTGACCCCACCTGGGCGCTAGTCCTAAGTCAAGTGCTTCTGTCGTTCGGCATTCCATTTGCTATCGTCCCGCTCGTGTGGTTGACCAGTCGCAAAGAAGTGATGGGAGAGTTCGTAAACGGAGTATGGTTACGTCTCGCAGGTGCCGTGGTAGCCGTACTCATCATCGCGCTAAATCTGCTGCTTATTTGGCTAACATTAACTGGACAAGCCTAGGGCGTGTCTCTATATCTGTGCTCAGGCGAGGATGCCCGGAAAATTCGTGGTTGTAAGGCGGAAGAGGAGGCTTTGCTGGCGGCAAAGCCGACGATAACAACGTAGCAAATGCGGATTTCCCGGTGACCACAACGAGCAGGAAATTAGGAGACACACCCTAGCTACCGAGAGCTTCTAACGATCGCTTGACATTGACGTAACGGAAACGTTTACCGTGGTTCGCATGGAATGGTCAATACAACAGGTCGGCCAAATCGCTGGCGTCACAAGTCGAACCCTCCGTCACTACGACGACATTGGCCTAGTGACGCCGAGCCGCGTCGGGAACAACGGCTACCGCCACTATGACGAAAAGGCGCTTGTTCGACTACAGCGCGTACTGCTCCTGCGGCAACTTGGTCTCAGGCTTTCGCAGATCGCCGATGTACTTGAACGAGAGGTCGACGAAGCCTCCGTATTGATGACGCATCTGTCCGTGCTCCGACAGGAGCAGAACAGGCTCACGCGGCAGGTCGCCGCAGTGGAGCACACGATTAGATCCCTAAAGAGAAAGGAAACGCTCATGGCCGAAACCATGTTCGACGGATTCAACCACACCCAGTACAAAGACGAGGTGGAAGAACGCTGGGGCGCTGATTCCTACGCAAAGTCAGATGCCTGGTGGCAAGGCAAGACCGAAAACGAGAAGGCCGATTGGACAGCTCGGATGAAAAGCTTGAACAGGGACTGGATAGCGGCAGCGTCTGACCCCGAGGTTGCCGCAGATTCGGAACGTGCCCAGACCCTGGCAGCTCGTCATGTTGACTGGCTCCGTAGTATTCCTGGTACACCGGCGGCCGACCCAAATGGTGATTTAGATGGATACGTGAAAGGGCTGGCCGAGATGTACGTCTGTGACGAACGCTTCGCCGCCAACTACGGAGGAGTCGAGGGAGCAAGCTTCGTGCGCGATGCACTTGTGGCATACCTGACGTGATACCAACGGTTGACGGAGTCATTCATCAGTCAGACTGTAGAAGACCGCGGTCGGCGACTACGATTACGCTCGGCCAGGACAACTAGGGAGAGCGAACACTCGTGCAAGAAAGCCGTGATCTTAGTCGTTTCGCGTGGTTGTCGATCGCTGCAGCGATTGTAACCATCGCATTGAAGACTGGCGCCTGGGCACTAACCGGCTCGGTTGGATTGCTCTCTGATGCGGCGGAGTCGATCGTTAATCTCGCCGCTGCTATCGTCGCCTTGATTGCTCTTAAGACAATCGTCCGACCCGCGGACTCAAAGTACACCTATGGCCGCTCGAAGGCCGAGTACTTCTCTGCTGCGGTCGAAGGAGTAATGATTTTCGTCGCGGCGGCGGTGATCATGTTCATGTCCGTTGAACGCTTCATCCACCCCAAGCCCTTGGAGCACATAGGCGCCGGCCTGATCGTCTCTCTCGTCGCGGCCGTGATTAACGGGGTCGTTGGATTCATTCTGCTGCGAGCTGGGAGACGGTATGGCTCCATCACACTTGAAGCCGATGGCAAACACCTCTTCACCGATGTCATCACATCAGTTGGGGTGCTGGTCGGCATCGGTCTAGTCGCACTCACCGGATGGGAGCGACTTGATCCGATAGTGGGTTTCATTGTCGGGGTCAACATCGTAGTAACCGGGGCCCGCCTCGTTTCGGAGTCTGTACAAGGACTAATGGACCACACGCTGCCCGAGGCCGAGAACGCAACCCTCGTCAGCATTCTCCAGTCGCATACCACCGATAAGGTTCAGTTCCACGGGCTACAGACGCGCATCGCGGGACAGGGCAAGTATGCCAATGTCGATGCACTGGTGCCGGGCGACTGGACCGTGGCCGAAGGGCACCGCTTTATCGAGCAGATCGAGTCGGAGATGGAAACTGCGCTTCCAGGTCTGGTGGTGGTCACTCACATCGAACCAATCGAGGATCCTGAATCCTACCGGGACATTCCCGTCGGAGAAGTTCCCATCCCGCCAATGCGGTAGGTACCGCACCTGTCACGATACCGTTCCCAGGCCCACCGAGACGCACGAGCGTCGCAAAGAACCCCTGGTGAGTCCAGGCCGCGAGAACCACTCTGGCGGATATTTACCAAAACCGCACTGCCTTAGCCTCAGTCAACGTCAACACTTCGAACGCCTTCTGAGTGTCAGCGGTCATGGTCCACAGTGAACCCGACTTCGCAGGATCGGACTGGCCTCTCGTCATGTTGTCCTCAACGTAAGCGTCAGTCAGGTTGCCTAGTGGGGTAAACATGGGGCTACTGGTACAGGGTAATGGTCACAGGTGCCTTACTTTGACAGGTTTTGCCTGCCCCGCGCGGCACGACAAGACAAACAAAACCCCCAGAAACCATTGATATTTCAACGTCTTCTGGGGGCATCGGGGTGGCTGACGGGACTCGAACCCGCGACAACCGGCACCACAAGCCGGGGCTCTACCAACTGAGCTACAGCCACCATCGCTAAAGTCCGCTTGTGGCCGACCTCAGCAATAGACGATATTACCAGGGCGTTGGGCCAGAGAAGAACGCAGAGCGGGTGGTCTGGCATACCTCACATCTAGGACGGAAAAACGTGAGCGTAACGAGCGTCAAGCAAGAGCGCAACGCTACCCGAATGTGAACAGAAATCGAGCGACACGGAACACGAAAGAGCCAGAATCCCAACGGGGACGAATCACGAACGAATACTGAACAAAGCTGTCAGCGCCTCTACCCCCAGCCCAGATCGCGCAATTCCTCCTCGTCGAACCCGAAGTAGTGTCCAACCTCGTGGATCACCGTTCTGTGCACCTGCTTCCGTAACTCCTCGCGATCCGGATAGTGGCGTACCAGGGGACCCTGATAGATGGTGATAGTGTCTGGCAGAACTCCGTAATAGTCCTGCCGCGACGTTATTGGCCTGCCCTGGTACAACCCAAGCAGCGTCCCCCTCCCCCACTGCGGCTCATCCTCGACGATAAACGCGCAGTTCTCCACCATTTGTGCAAGCTCCGGTGGGATGGACTCAAGTGCTTGTTCGACCATCTCCTCAAACTCAGCATCGGTGACCGGTGACCCATCGTCCGCTCCCAACGGCTCGGAACTATCCAAAGACCATCACCAAAATGCGCGCACCGAGATCGCATCGGCAAAGTTGCGAATCGCGGTCGGGGTCGAATCCAGGTAGAGATCCGCATCAACCATGGCCAACTCCATAACCAGGAAGGAGCCGTTGCCATCCGGCACAATGTCGACACGGTTGAACAGGAACTGCTCATCCCGGCCAGTGCGCTCACGGACGTAGTCGTGAACGACGGAGTGAATTTGCTCCGCCCAACGAAGCTCCTGGTCTCGGGCTTCGGTGGCCTGAACGTAAGTCTCCTTGATGCGTTCATCGGTAACCTGAGCCGGATTAAGTAGCGCTCCCTTTTGAACTACGTGCGACAGCATGCCATTGAAGAAAACCATCGACATCTCGCCGTGGATGTCTACCGCCTCCTCGTACCGCTGAATCATGATGTCGCGTCCGTTACCCAATAGGTCCATCGCTTGAGCAATCGCGGCCTGCCGCGCCTCGATACTGTCCGTCGAGTACCGCCCGATATCCCTAACGCCCGAGGAGACGGTTGGCTTCAAAACAAAGTCGCCGAAGGCCGGGAAACGTGAGTGGACCTGGTGTTTGTTGTAGTGCTTGTCGGCCCCTACCCAGGTAGTCGTGATAGTCGGCAGACCACGCTTAGCTAACTCCTGCAAATAGTGCTTATCGCTATTCCAGGTCAGCACGTCGTAGCTGTTGAGAATCCGCGGGATTCCGCTGGCCCACTCCAGGAAGCTCTTCCGATCCCTGGCGTAGTCAACGACGGAACGAACCACAACGATGCCCGCGTCATTCCAATCGACATTCGGATCGTTCCAGATTTTGATCTGGGGGTCCATGCCGCGCTCGGCCATTGCGTCAAGGAGACCGGCCTCATCAGGGTAAAGATCGGGCAACGTTGCCGCAGTTGCCAGGGTCACTTTGGGCTTACTCATGTTCCAACGTTACCCGGAAAGTCTTTGGGAGGAGAGAACGTGACGGAGTCTACCTGAGGCCATTCGGACGGCTGATCGCCTCTTGCAGTAGCGCTTCGATCAACTCCGCGTATGCCAAGCCCGATTCCCTAAACATGGTGGGATACATGGAAAAAGGTGTAAAGCCGGGCATCGTATTGATCTCATTCAGGGTGATCTTGTCGGTCTCAGGATCATAGAAAAAATCAACCCTTGAGATTCCTTCACCTGCGACCGCTTCGAACGCCCGCACTGCGATCTCTCGAATCCGGTCTCCTACCCCATCGGGTAGATCGGCGGGGCATTGCAGATCGACCCCGTCCGGATTGAAATACTTGGTCCTGTAGTCGTAGAAAGTATCACCGAGGACGTTGATCTCCCCGATCGCCGACGCGTGTACCTCTCCACTGGCCATGGCGAGGACCCCGCACTCCACCTCGCGTCCGCCCGCAGCCCTCTCTACGATCACCCGTGGATCGTGGTGCTGCGCGTCCTTGATCGCGGCATCCAGTTCGTAGTCATTGTCGACACGCGTTACTCCAAGCGAGGAGCCAGCTCGGCACGGCTTCACGAATACAGGAAGCCCCAGCGCGGCGATGTCCTCCTTGATTCGCAGTGAGTCTCTGTCCCACTGTTCTCGGGTGAATGCAACCCACTGTCCTACATCGATCCCCGCATTCTTCAGAACCGTCTTCGTGAGGTGCTTGTCTTGACACACAGCGGACGAGGCCACCCCGCATCCGACATATTTCACCCCGCTGAACTCAAGTAGCCCCTGCACCGTGCCGTCTTCACCATACGGACCGTGCAGCAGAGGGAAAACGACGTCAACGTCACCTATGACCGAAATGGACTCGTCTACTGGGTTTCCTTTCGTGTCGACCTCGTACTCGATCAAACGTGGCGAACCAGGAAGGAATGTAACGCGCCGATGGTCGGCAGTCACGGTGTAGCCCGAGTCATCCTTTAGATCATATTCCTCGGGCTTACTCGGCAGAGGAACCCATTCGCCATCGGGCGATATTCCCACGGCCCGTACGTCCCATAGAGCGCCGTCAATGGCCCTTAGTACACCGCCCGCCGTCGCGCAGCTGATCTGGTGTTCACCCGACCTTCCCCCGAAAAGGAGGACGAGGAGTGGGCGAGAATCGATTCGCTCGGTGGTCTTTGCCATGGAGGTAATCATATTGCTCGCGTGGCTCACTACCGCAAACCGATCAGTCAAGAAACTCGATTTCCCACCCGTCCATCTTTTGGGGGCGTCCGAGGAGCATCTCCCCCATCTCCTGTACCGTCGCCTCACCGCTCAGCCCAGCCACGACAGCCGTGGTGATGGGCATATCGACCTCGCGCTCAGTCGCGTACTCCAGCAGGGGTCCTGCGGTCTTAGCCCCCTCAGCCACGCCAGGAGACAGGTTCAGGGCTTCCTCGAGGCTCATTCCTTTGCCCATGCGATATCCGAGGGAGTAGTTACGTGACAGCCTCGACGAACAGGTTGCGACCAGGTCACCCATTCCCGCCAGGCCCGCAAAAGTTCCAGGGCTTGCTCCCACAGCGGTTCCCAGACGCGTCATCTCGGCGAGTCCTCTGGTCATCAACGTCGCGCGAGTATTGGCTCCTAGTCCCATGCCCTCGGAAGCCCCAATCGCTATCGCGATGACGTTCTTCGTCGACCCGGCGATCTCACAGCCAATAACGTCAGTTGACACGTAGGGGCGGAAGTAGGCGTTGTGACACATCTTCGCCAACCGCTTTCCGGTGTCGAGGTCAGTGCTCGCTGCAACTGAAGCTGTCGGTTGCTTCATCGCAATCTCCATTGAGAGGTTAGGGCCGGAAATCAAAGCGACCTGCGACGAGTCGAGATTCCCAGCACTGCGAATAATTTCCGTAATCGTTCTGCGCGAGCCCGTCTCGATGCCTTTCGCGAGCGAGACATACACGGCATCTGAGTTGCTTGCCGATGCTTCTGTAACCACTTCTGCCGTCGCCGCTACTGGAACTGCGACAAAGACCATCTCGGCTTCGTCCAGAGCTTTATCGAGGTCAGTCGTGGCAATGATTGACTCAGACAGATCAATGCCCGGCAGGTATGAGGAGTTTTCGTGAGCATTGATCATCTCAACGACCGCGTCGCGTCGGCCCCACATTGTCACCCGGTGTCCCGCGTCCGCAAGCACTTGTGCAAAAGTGGTCCCCCATGACCCCGTTCCCAACACCGCTACTTTCTCGGAACTCACAGCAGTCCTCCTTTGTTCACGCGCCGCGCGCTTTACCTCACCATCCAGCCTAGCCGCGTTACGGTTGAGGCACACCGGCCCTACACCGGGAGTCGGCATTTGGAGGTGGGACGTGACTGCATTGTCCAAAAGGACTGCGTTGTCCAAAAAATTGTCTACGGCGACGTCAGCCATGGTCGCTCTCCTGCTGATCACAAGCTGTTCTAGTAGCCCCGCCGCTGCGCCCGACTCATCCAACCAATCGGAGCCGACGGTTCAGGAAGAAGAGAAAGCCCCTGCTTCTGGGCCTTCATCCCCGGCCGATGTACAGAGCGAAGAGACGGCGGAGGATGAGTCTTCCGAGCAACAGATCTCTATTCCATGGCTCACCGATGAGACGGTTGGTGAACCAGTGGCTCCCGTTGTCGAAACCGCGCTGGTGACCGGGATGCGTCTCGCGGAACATGACGACTTCGATCGGATCGTTATTGACCTGCAAGGCGACACCTCAGTCGGGTGGACCACTAGATGGACCGACAACCCCGTCGAAGAGGGCCGCGGCGAACCCCTCGTCATTTCGGGCAACGAGTTTCTTGACATTGCCATCACCGGAACCAGAATTCCAGAGACGGACGAGGACTGGTCGCTGGTTTATGACGACTTCTCAGCAAAGGCCACCGGAGAGATAAGTGCTATCTATGACGGAACCTACGAGGGGAGATCGCACGTCGTCATCGGGATGACACAAAAGGCCCCGTATCGAATCTTCCAACTCTCAAACCCGAGCCGTGTCGTGATTGACATCCAGCGAGTCGGGTGACGAACTCGCCTGGTCTCGCCGCGAAGTATCCTGTGCCGTGGATTCGTTTCCTAGATTGTGCGATGGGTCGGCTCATCGCAAGGCAGGCAAGAGTGCCACCGGAGAGGTGCTGGGTCGGCGCACCAGCTCGGGAGCGACTATACGACGAGGAACGGCTACCTAACGAGGGGTGGCCGGTAGAACGTCCTGCCGCTTTGCCGACCGCGCCAGTTCTCGACGCCATTTAGAAAAGGGTCTAGATTTGCGAGGATTTCTTTTCTCGTTGGTCGTTCGATCCCATGGAGTCTTTGGAGCAAGCTCCTCACGCAAGGTCGCGGAGCCCTTCTCCAACACGTCTTGAAGACGCTGGGTCAGCTCTCCCACACTCTCGTGGTTACTGGAGTCTCCGGGCAGATCCGAGTAATCAATCTCAGGCAGCACCCTGATGAACAACTCAGGTCGTTTCCCGAACGGCCTCAGTTCAAGATAGCGGTTCACGATATCTTGAGCACCCCACTGAACCACCGGAATCACTGGAACTCGGGTATCTAGAGCCAGACGAGCCAGCCCAGTCTTGCCTTTCATCGGCCAATAGGCCGGGTCCTGAGTCAGTGTTCCCTCGAAGTAGAAGCCCACGATGCCGTCGTGCCCCAGGACGCCGCGCGCGTGAACCAGAGAGTCAGCTGCAGCGGCCGAGTTCCTAACGACGGGAATCATGCCCCAGGCCCGGAGAATCCATCCCAGCACCGGAACACGGAACAGCGAGTCCTTTGCCATGAAACTGATCTCATAGCCGGCATCGGCCATCAGGTAGCCCATCAAGAACGGGTCGGCGTTCGACATGTGATTAGGGGCAAGGATAAATGCACCCTCCTTTGGAAGATTCTCAAAGGTCTGCAAACGAGGCTTCGCCAATGCTGTTACCAAGGGCCACATGATCGGTAACAGCGCTCTATACGCGGCGCGAAGATTGCCCTTGTATGGCCGCAGAGGCGCAATGCTTCTCATTTTGTCTCCTCGGTCGCTCTCGGCGGCGCAACAACTCTCAGCGCACTCGGAAGAACCTTTACATCCATTGGGAGGCGACCGATAACGTCGCCGTCAGCCATGACTTCCAGTCCCGCAGGTTTTTCAAGGTGAACCTGCGTTCCCTCGTAAATGTGTACTACCGGATCGTCCAGCGCTCGACTGGAAAGAACCTTGGCAAGCTTTCCTATCGCACGGAAACGCGGAATACCCTCAAGGGTAATGATCTCAAGAAGGCCATCATCGGTCCGGGATTGCGGCGTGAGGTTCACCCCGCCGCCGATCCATCCAGTGTTCGCGACCGAAGTTACCCATCCTCCGAGGACCGGACGGAAAACTCCCGTGCCCTGCGCTTCTGCGTGGGCGATGGCCGTGTCGGTATCCCTACCCGGGTACTCCTTCGGAATCTCACCCTCAATGGTTCCGCTGATCTCAAGCGGACTGTATTTTCCAAGAGCCGCGAGTGCTGCGCCCCACGCGTATGCCAGCGGGCCGGAGCGGAACCACGAGTTGTTGGCAATCTGGTTGGCAGTTGCATCGACCCCCAGCGAAACGACACCGAGCACAACGTACGTTCCGTCTCCAGACTTGACCTGCATTGCGTCGAGTGGTCGGATCCAGCTGTTAATCTCCTCGGTTGAGGCCGCTGCAACCTTCCGCGCCCATTCGAAGGAATCCGCGCCAATGCCAAGGGACCGACAGAGGTCGTTTCCTCGTCCCCCCGGGAAGGGAAGCAACGGAGACGGATGACCAATACAACCCCGAGCGGCAGCAGTCAGATAACCATCCCCGCCGAGCGCCCCGATGAAGGGATGGTCGGAAAGGGACGCCTCATACTCAACATCACTGGTCGAGTTCGTTACGTGAACGTCTACTTGCCAGCCGCCGTCGCGCAAGATTTCAACGAGTTCGCGGCCCAGCTTCAACGAGCGGCCCCGCGCAGACATTGAGGAGACGACAAGTGACATCGAGCGAGGCGATTCGCTCGAACTATCCTGGCTCCATTTCTCCACTAAGCCGTTCCTAGGCGTATTCGATGTCTGCGTGAAGGGAACGAAGCTTATGAATGAAGTGCTCATATCCTCTGGAGATCATGTCGATACCAGAGACATGCGAGGTTCCCTCGGCCGCGAGCGCCGCAATTAGGTGCGAGAAACCGCCGCGCAGGTCAGGCACAGTGATATCGGCAGCCCGAAGCGGGGTCGGACCAGAGATAACGGCAGAGTGATAGAAGTTCGCCGAAGCGAAACGGCAGGGGGCCCCGCCCACGCACTCCTTGTAAAGCTGGATGTTCGCACCCATCTGGCGCAGAGCGTCGGTGAAACCAAACCTGTTCTCGTAGACAGTCTCATGGATGATCGAGAGTCCGTTTGCCTGGGTCAGCGCGACAACCAGGGGCTGTTGCCAGTCGGTCATGTAGCCCGGATGGACGTTCGTCTCAAGCATGATCGGCTTAAGTTCTCCGCCCGGATGGTAGAAACGAATCCCGTCTGCCTCAACATCAAAACCCCCACCAACTTTACGGAAGGTGTTGAGGAAAGTAGTCATATCAGGCTGGTGCGCGCCCTTGACGAAGACATCCCCGCGGGTGGCAAGGGCCGCGGCACCCCAGGAAGCGGCCTCAATGCGGTCTGGAAGGGCAGTATGGACGTAGCCCTCAAGCCGTTCAACGCCCTCGATACGAATAGTTCGATCCGTATCGACAGAGATGATCGCACCCATCTTCTGAAGAACGTTGATCAGATCCATGATCTCGGGCTCGATTGCGGCCCCGGTCAAAGTCGTGATCCCGTTCGCTTGAACCGCCGTCAACAGAGTCTGTTCCGTTGCCCCGACGGAGGGATATGGCAGGTCAATCTGAGTTCCGCGCAGTCCACGCTCGGGGGCGATCAGACGAATCCCGCCCGGCTCCTTGACCACCTCTGCACCGAAGCGGCGCAGGGTCTCAAGGTGGAAGTCGATCGGACGATCACCGATGGCGCAACCACCAAGCTCGGGAATAAAGGCTTCACCCAAGCGGTGAAGTAGCGGTCCGCAAAACAGAATCGGAATACGAGAAGAACCCGAAAGAGCGTCGATGTCGCCCGAGGCGGCAGACTCAACTTCGCTCGGGTCGAGGAGTAGAACGCCCTCTTCCTGATCGAAGTCGACCTCCACACCGTGAGCTTCCATCATCTCCTTGACGACATCCACGTCACGAATCAGAGGGACGTTGCGTATCTGTGACGGAGTGGTTCCGAGCAGAGAAGCAACCATTGCCTTTGGGACGAAGTTTTTCGCGCCGCGAACTTGAATGGTTCCGTAGAGAGGCTTGCCGCCTTTCACGCGAAGAACTTCCGACATCCGTTCTGTCCTTTCGGGTCCACTCCAGCGATTGCTGGACCGGGCTCAATCAGATTCGGTCAATACCTAGATGAGTCTAGCGCCGTGATCAGATCATGAAAGCCCATAGTGGCCTGTTTCGCCCAGTGCCGTTAGCGAACATCTACGAAAGAGGCGAGGTGTACTCGGGCAGAGTTCGAGGCTTCCAGACGGGACGCGCCGCCTCATAGGTCTCAATTGCATCCTCTGACCGCAACGTAAGGCCGATATCGTCCAGCCCTTCCATCAGACGCCAGCGAGTGTATTCATCGATCTGGAACGGGTAGGTGGCTCCCCCGCCCGATACAGTTTGCTCTTCGAGCGAAACGGTCAGTTCAGCTCCTGGCTCCGTCTCAAGAAGCTTCCACAGGGCATTGCAGTCTTCCTCCGAAATCACCCCCGCAACCAGGCCCTGTTTTCCGGCATTGCCCCGAAAAATGTCGGCGAACTTGGTCGAGAGCACAACCTTGAAACCGTAGTCTTTCAGTGCCCAGACAGCGTGTTCGCGTGACGATCCGGTCCCAAAGTTAGGGCCCGCAATTAGGACCGATCCCTGGGTGTAGCTTGGATCGTTGAGAACAAAATCTGGCTCGCGTCGCCAAGCCGAGAAAAGGGCGTCCTCAAATCCGGTTCGGGTAATTCGCTTGAGGAATACCGCAGGAATGATCTGGTCGGTATCGACAGCAGAACGACGTAGAGGGACTCCGATCCCAGTATGAGTGGTGAATTTCTCCATGTTGTCCTCCGTCCTACAGGTCCGCCGGGCTGGCCAGCGTTCCCTTGATAGCCGTTGCCGCGGCCACAACAGGCGAAACCAGATGGGTTCGCCCGCCCTTGCCCTGGCGTCCCTCAAAGTTACGGTTCGAGGTCGAAGCAGACCGTTGACCGGGAGCTAACTGGTCGGGATTCATTCCCAGACACATTGAACATCCGGCATTGCGCCAGTCGGCTCCGAAGTCTTTGAACACCCGGTCTAGGCCCTCGGCCTCGGCCTGGATACGAACCTGATCAGACCCGGGCACCACCATCATCTCTATGGAATCGGCTTTCTGTTTGCCCTTCAGAACCTCGGCGGCGGCACGGAGATCCTCAATACGCGCATTGGTGCAGGATCCAAGGAAGACGACATCAACGGGGATGTCCTTCATGCGGGTACCGGCTTCCAGGTCCATGTACTCAAGGGCCCGTTCTGCGGCGGCACGATCGTTCGGGTCATCGAAGCTCTCCGGATCGGGAACCTCACTGGAAAGCGGCACACCCTGCCCGGGATTGGTCCCCCAAGTGACAAACGGTTCGATTTTATCGCCATCCAGGATTACCTCGGCGTCGAACTCAGCGTCCTCGTCAGTAACCAGGGACTTCCAGTACTCAACCGCGGAGTTCCATTCCTCGCCCTTTGGCGCATGCGGACGGCCCTTCAAGTAATCGAAAGTCGTCTGGTCGGGAGCGACCATGCCAGCACGCGCGCCCGCCTCGATGGACATGTTGCATATGGTCATGCGGCCTTCCATCGAAAGCTCGCGGATTGCCTGGCCCCGGTACTCAAGGACGTAGCCCTGGCCGCCGTTGGTTCCAATCTTTGCGATAACCGCCAGGATGACATCTTTTGCTGAGACTCCCGGCCGGAGTGAGCCATTGACGGTTATGGCCATGGTCTTAAACGGCTGAAGTGGAAGAGTCTGGGTCGCCAGAACGTGCTCGACCTCAGAGGTTCCGATTCCGATTCCCAAAGCCCCAAAAGCTCCGTGAGTCGAAGTGTGGGAGTCACCGCAGACTATCGTGGTCCCCGGCTGCGTCAGACCGAGTTGCGGGCCGACAACGTGGACAATGCCCTGCTCGGGGTCTCCCAGAGAGTGCAGACGAATCCCAAACTCACGAGCGTTTTTCCTCAGCGTATCGATCTGAAGTCGGCTAGTTAGGTCGCTAATCGGCAGGAAGATGTCCTTGGTGGGAGTGTTGTGGTCCTCCGTCGCGATGGTCAGGTCGGGGCGGCGCACCGGGCGCCCGGCAAGTCGAAGACCCTCGAAAGCCTGAGGACTCGTTACCTCGTGAAGAAAATGCAAATCAATATAGAGCAGGTCAGGTGCTCCGTCTTCGCCGGGTTTGACGATGTGGTCGCGCCACACCTTCTCAGCCATTGTGCTACCCATGTGTCCTAATCTCCCACCGGTAAGCGGTCAATCAAATCGGTTCTAGTTCCGCGCCATTCTGCTGTGAAATCGTCAAGAAACAAGCAGATTGGCGTGTCATAA
Source organism: Actinomycetaceae bacterium MB13-C1-2 (assembly GCA_035621235.1). Lineage (NCBI taxonomy): Bacteria > Bacillati > Actinomycetota > Actinomycetes > Actinomycetales > Actinomycetaceae > Actinomycetaceae bacterium MB13-C1-2. Next base: position 1,608,562 of record CP141731.1, on the reverse strand, counting down.
TCTCACGCCAGGTTAGTTCCATAGGGAACAATGTGTTGAGGGTGTCCGTCCCTCGCACCGTGATATATGCCGCGGGTGAATGTCGGACATTTTGGAATTCCATTCGATAACGATTTGGCATCTCACTAGTTGGAATGGCAGTATCCAAATATGGACAGCAACACGGACTCAAGCGGTGTTGGTGTACTCGACAAAGCAGCGCTCGTTCTGAACGCTCTCGAGTCCGGCCCCGCTACCCTTGCTCAGCTTGTGGCTGCGACGAAACTGGCGCGGCCCACAGCCCACCGACTAGCGGTCGCGCTGGAGTATCACCGTTTCGTTGCCAGGGACATGCAGGGGCGGTTCGTCCTGGGTCCAAGGCTTCAAGAACTCGCCTCTTCTGCGGGTGAGGATCGACTCATCTCCTCTTCCATGCCCATTCTTGTGGCGCTCCGCGACCATACGAAAGAATCGGCGCAGCTGTTCCGTTGGCAGGGCGAACACCGTGTCTGCGTCGCAGCGGCTGAGAGACAGGTCGGCCTGCGCGATTCGATTCCTGTCGGGGCAACACTGACGCTGAAGGCCGGGTCAGCCGCTCAGGTACTACTCGCTTGGGAAGAGCCAGAGCGGCTACACAGGGGCCTGATCGGCGCTACTTTCACTGCCACTACGCTCTCGCAGGTGCGTCGGCGTGGGTGGGCGCAATCTGTCGCGGAACGCGAGCCGGGTGTTGCCTCCGTCTCCGCGCCGGTACGAGGGGTTGATGGTCGCGTCATAGCCGCGCTCTCAGTCTCCGGACCGATTGAACGTATGGGCCGCCAACCTGGTCGTCTGTATGGGCCCGCAGTCGTTGCAGCCGCGAACCGTCTAACCGAGTTCTTGCGCACCGCAGAGGAAATGGGACTCTAGCGTTCCGGCTCGGACCGGTAATTTCTGCCGATGTGGCTGGTTTGTGGCGGAAAACCCTGGTGCGCCTCAGGAGAGCGCAACCACACTGGCAGATGCTCTGCTGTCACCCCTCTACCAACGGGCAATGCACCGGTATTTTCTGCCGATGTGGCTGGTTTGACCGTTAGGAATGTCTGATCTAGACGCGAAACCAGCCACACTGGCAGATACTCTGCAGACGCATAAGTGCGCGCACAAATCCTTGGGATGTCCTAGCAGTCTCACCGGGCTTCGTGCTGGATAGCTAGCCAAAACCTCCGCCTTCTTGCCCACTGCCCACATTATCTCGGCGCGAAACGGGCGACGACGGCCATGTTTCCCAACCGATGCCGCGACTAGTGGCGGCCTAGGTTTCTTAGTTCTGCGGCATCCTCGTAATGTCTCTTGAACTGTGGAAGCGCATGATCCCAGGTGTATGGCATAGGGGTTTGCCGATTGTGGCGCTTGTAAGCCTCGACCGCCTCCGGTTCCCGTGCCCATTCAACTAGAGTGCTAGTCATTTCTTGATCGGTGGCAACGCTTCTTCCCTCGACCCCATCGTGGACGGCGGCGCCAAAACCAGACTGTGAGCGAGAAAGGATCGCCAGTCCAGCCGCACGCGCCTCAAGTCCTGAGATCGAGAATGCATCCTTCACGCTCGGAGAGAGATAAATGTCCGACTGCGCGTAGAGGTTCACCAGGTCCGCCTTATCAAGGCGGCCGGGAAGCGAGACCCAGCCGGTCATTCCGTTAGATTCGATGAACCGCTCGGCGGATTCGAGCCCGGAGCCCTCCCCCGCAATCACGACACGCAACGGGTAAGCTCCCGGCACCACTTCAGTCCTAGTCCTCAGCGACGTTTCCGAGGCGTTTGCTGTGCGACTGTCCTTTCGAGCCTCGGATCGGGGCATGGACAAGGGACCATTGATGCCCAGACTATGCCCCGCATCCCGCAAGATCTCGAGTAGTTCGGGGACTCGTTTACGCGGAGCAAACCGGGTCGCACTAACGGCGACAAGCCCCTCGTGCGGAATCGGTGCAACCTGCCAGCCCGCGGCGTCAACGGAGTTGTTTTGAACTCTTACCCGTTCCGAATCGATGACCTTACGCACCGCCGTTGCTGTTAGCTCAGAGTTGGGGAGCCAAATTACGGGAGCGTCTTCAAGGCCAACCACACGGGCCCCCGCGCGGTAGAGCGGAACTGTTGGAAATCCTGACCAAATCGAATGAACGGACACCACAGTTGGCACAGTGGAGTCCTGCAACCGTAGGAGTACATGGGTCGCTACGGGGGTCAACTCACCAACATGGATGTGGACGACATCCGGTTGTTCATTTCCAATCAGTTCCTCGAAGCGTTTTGCCGCACGAGGATCAACGGGAAAACCGGCCGGGTTCGGCCATTCGGAACGGATAACTCGATATGGAACTTCGTCGCTCGCATTTTCGCGGACAAGTTTCTCTGAAGCCGATATTCCGACACCGCGACGTGGATGCTGCATCGTAGTGGTAAGAACGGTGACGTCATCACCACTCACCGCCTGTTGAAAGGCGAGTGCGGCAACCTGCGTTTCGATACCGCCCATCACCGGCGCGAATGCATCGGTTACGTGAACGATCTTCATTCCACTCCCACATAAAGCCCGGGCAGATACAGTGAAGGCTCCGCCCTCCGGTGCAACTGCCCAGATTGCGGAGCCTCGTCACGTAGCCTTCGCCACGTCATGTACTGCCTTCCAAATGATGCATAACCACTCGGATGAAGTACCCCCGACGGGATTTGAACCCGTGTTACCGCCGTGAGAGGGCGACGTCCTAGGCCGCTAGACGACGGGGGCCTATGTATCCCACTTCTGAATATTACTTCAGAAGCGGAAACTAGTCCGCTGCTTCGACTTACCGGGAGACCGGCAGTATCGATCCAATCAGACCAACTGAGTTCGACGAATCTCACTCAGCAAACTCAATCGACGTGAAGCTGGAAGCTAGCTTCCTGTTCCACATCTCAATCGTAGAGTACCCCCGACGGGATTTGAACCCGTGTTACCGCCGTGAGAGGGCGACGTCCTAGGCCGCTAGACGACGGGGGCCAGGATCGATCAGTTCCAAAGAACCAACCTGCTGGGGTACCAGGACTCGAACCTAGACTAAATGAACCAGAATCACTCGTGCTGCCAATTACACCATACCCCAAGGGTTTTGCCAGTCTCCGTGAGGGGAACCGACAAGGTGAAAGGCTACCGGAACTGCGCCACTCCACTCAAATATTCTGGGCGTGAGTGCCGTCACGGGTCACCTTTCTAGATCCGCTCGGCCAGTCGTTCCAGCCTGCGAATCGAAGAGCCTTTACCCAGAATTTCCATTGATTCGAACAGTGGCGGGGACACGCGGCGTCCGCTGATCGCGACTCGGGCGGGGGTAAATGCCAAACGTGGCTTTACTCCCATTTCCTCTACCAGAGAATCTCGAAGGGACTGTTGGACCCTCTCCGCAGTGAAATCCTGCTCAGGAATCGCGGTAAGAACCTCAATGGTTTGCGCAAGAATCTGCTCAGACTCGGGACGCAGAGTTTTCATCGCGTCCTCCTCCAACACCACTTCCTCGTCGGACACGAAGAAAAAGCCAAGCATCCCCTGGGCCTCCTTGAGGAGCTGAACCCGTGTCTGGATCAGAGGGGACGCCTCACGAACGACACGCTGTTCCTCGGGAAGCAGCGAGTCAAAGTTCTCTGCGCTAACGAAGTTCTCCTGATGCAAAAACGGAACAATTCGGCGCATAAAGTCATCGGGTTCAAGCATCCGAATGTGATCGGAGTTGATCGCGGTGCACTTCTTCAGATCGAAACGTGCCGGGTTCGGGTTGACATCAGCGATGTCAAAGGCCTGAACCATCTGGTCCATCGTGAAGATATCCTCGTCCGGACTAATTGACCAACCAAGCAGGGCCAGGTAGTTCAGTAGTCCCTCGGGGATCATGCCGTTTGCCCTGTGCAGCAACAGGTTCGATTCGGGATCGCGCTTAGAAAGCTTCTTGTTGCCCTCGCCCATCACGTACGGGAGGTGACCATAGAGCGGTATCTGCTCGGCTACGCCAAGTTCTATCAGCGCACGCATGAGCACGACCTGTCGGGGCGTCGAACTGAGCAAGTCCTCGCCGCGGAGGACGTGAGTGATCTTCATTAGGGCGTCGTCGACCGGGTTGACCAGAGTGTAGAGCGGGTCTCCGTTCGCGCGAACAATCACATAGTCAGGAACCGAACCGGCTTGGAAGGTCACGTCGCCGCGAACCAGGTCGCTAAAGGTGATGTCTTCCTCGGGCATCCTGATGCGAATGACCGGTTCTCGCCCTTCGGCGCGGAAGGCCGCCTTCTGTTCGTCGCTCAAATCACGATCGAAGCCGTCGTATCCGAGCTTGGGGCTACGACCAGCGGCAATATGGCGCGCCTCAACCTCTTCGGGGGTGGAAAACGATTCGTAGGCGTAGCCACCCTCAACGAGTCTGTTGGCGACGTCCCGGTATATGTCCATCCGCTCGGATTGACGGTACGGACCGTATGGACCCCCGACTCCGATACCCTCGTCCCAGTCCAAACCGAGCCAGCGCAGGGACTCGAGGATTTGCTCGTAGCTCTCGGCTGAATCGCGCTGAGCATCGGTGTCCTCGATTCGGAAGACAAAGGTGCCGCCGACGTGGCGCGCGTAGGCCCAGTTGAAGAGACAGGTGCGGACCATCCCGACGTGAGGTGAGCCGGTGGGCGAAGGACAGAAGCGAACGCGAACCGGCGAATCGGCGGGAGCGGGAACAGATGAGTTAGCCATGATTCGAAATCCTACCTTCCGCCCCATATGGACTCTGTGGCGCTAAAGACAGTCGTGACCAGAAGTACACCCTCTGAGCGGTTGCTGTTTGCGTGGCACACTGGTCTAGTTGGCCTCATTAGACCACGCTCACAGTATTCGGCCGAGGAGAGTCCTTTGATGGTTGTAGGAGAACCAACCGCGCACGTTCCAACCAGTGACCGGATCGTCTTTGCTCACAGGGGGCTCAATCACCGCGCTCCCGAGAACACGATGCCCGCATTTGGGCTGGCACGCGACAGCGGAGCTTCCTGGCTTGAGATGGATGTCGATATCCTCGGGGACGGCACTCCAATCGTCCTGCACGACACCACACTCGATCGAACCACGAACCGCTCCGGTCGACTTGCTGACTACTCGGCAGCGGACCTTGCCAACATTGATGCGGGCTCCTGGTTCAGTCAAGACTTTGCTGGTACCGCCATGCCGACCTTCTCGCAGTTCATCGACTTCCTCAATGAGAGCAAGATGAACTGCAACGTGGAGCTCAAATCGAATCAGATGGGTAAGGCTGGCACCGAGCGTCTGGTTGACGCGGTGATCGCTGAACTGGACCGTTTAGCTCCAAGCGTTGAGATTATCATCTCCTCGTTCTCCGCTCTCACATTGGAAAGGTTTCATGAACGCGCACCCCAGTACGCGATCGGGATGCTCTGGGAACAGCGGACCGTGGCGGAGGACTGGCTGACGACCCTCGAGACGCTGGGAGCCAGTTATGCGCATCTTGAAGACGGCCAGATGATCAAGCCGCAGATCGACATGCTGTCTGCGGCAGGTTACGGGGTGAACGTCTGGACTGTTAACTCTAGGGCGCGCGCAAATCAGCTGTTCAACTGGGGTTGCACTGGGGTGTTCACCGACGTCGCCGACAAGCTTGGTCACTAGGGTGTGTCTCCTGAATCTGTGCTCGGGCGAGGATGCCCGGGAAACTCGTGGTTGCAAGGCGGAAGAGGAGGCTTTGCTGGTGGCAAAGCCGACGATGACAACGTAGCAAGCGCGGATTTCTCGGTCACCACAGCAAGCAGAGATAAGCGAGCAGAGATATAGGAGACACGCCCTAGCATCTCGCGTCGCAGCTTCGCCACTATTTCGCGCACCGAGCCAATGCCTCGTGACGGTTCCGTGGCTTGTCTAGCCCCGGGGAACCTTCACTCGTCTGATTTGAGATGCGCGGACTCTGTGCCGCGATCTTGGAAACAAGTTCGCGGCACAGACACCGGATGGACAAGGGTCGGCGCCACGTTCTCACAGACCGATTGACGTGAACGCCGACCCAAGGGCGGGAAGTTAGGCAACCAGTGCGAGGGAGGGCGCCACCCTCGACGCCTTGATCGCCGGATACAGACCTGCCGCCGCACCGATAAGAATTGTCGTCCCCAGCGCTAGGCCCATCCCTGGAACCGAGACCGTCGGTGACCATCCGTTGATTTCGCAGACAATCCCCACGACCACGATTCCGAGGACCAAGCCCAGTGCCGCGCCAAGGAGCGACAGAGCCACCGCTTCGGCCAGGAACTGTAGTGCAACATGGACTCGGGTGGCCCCCAGGGCACGCCTCAGGCCGATTTCACCGCGACGTTCAAGCACGGAGATCACCATGGTATTTGCAACCCCAATGCCGCCGACCAAGAGTGCGACTCCGCCCAGTGCCACCAACAAACCGGTGAATGCCTGATCAGCCGCCTGCTTCGCAACGAGTGCGTCCGAGGGACGAGACACCTTCACTTCCGCAGGCGCCCGCGGATTCACAGTTGCCGGAATCAGTTGCCGAACAGAATCGATCGTCGACTCATCCAAACGCTGATAGATGGTGCTGGGGCTGCCGCTGAACTCAAAAACACTGCGCGCATAGGACTCGCCAACCAGTGCAGCAAGATCCAGTTCAGGGGCAAGCTTGGACGGCTTTAGAATGCCGACAACCGTGACCTGCTGATCACCCAGGAGGATTTGGCTTCCGACACTCACCACGCCCAGCCGTTGCGCGGCTTTGTCCCCGAGGACAACCGTTGGCAAAGTCGAAGTTGCCGAATCGAGCCATTTGCCCTTGGCGAGTTCGGTCGCAGTTACGTCAAGCAAAGCGAGATCGGCCACCATAGTTTCTATTCCGCCGGTGACATTCTTGTCGATCAACTCGCTGCGATAGGCGCTCTGTTCCGGCAGGATTGCGGTAGAACTCGCTGAAAACACGCCCTCAACTGATCGCACACGGTTAACTGTGCCTTCCGGCAGCTGAGCCTCATTCATTCCGGTTCGATCCGCCGACGAGTCCGCTACCGCAGTGAGAAGATTCGTGCCGAGCGAGTCTAGCTCCTGCTGTAACTGCGCCCGGCTAGAGGTCGAAATCCCCGTGATTGCAATAATGGCGGCAATACCAACCGCTATGCCTAGGGCTGACAGCAACGCCCGCGAGGCCCGCGAGAACAAGCCATGCAGTCCCAAACGCATGAGGTCCGCGACTCGCAACTTCGATCTGTTCACGCCGCGCTCACTTTCCTCGAATCGTCGACCACTAGGCCGTCACGCACAGTTATTTGACGTTCGGCTCTCGATGCCAGTTCTCGGTCGTGGGTAATCATGACGATCGTGCTGCCCTGCCCGTGCAAATCGGATAGCAACCGCATGATCGCCTCGGACGAGGCGCTGTCCAGGTTGCCGGTTGGTTCGTCTGCCAGTAGTAAAGGTGGACGTGCTACGAGCGCACGAGCAATCGCCACCCGCTGCCGCTCACCACCAGACATTTGCGCTGGCTTGTGGGCGCCACGTTCCGAAAGACCAACTCGTCCGAGGGCATCCCTCGCCTGAGCCATCCGTTTGCGCCCCGGCACCCCGAGATAGAGGAGACCGTCGGCCACGTTGTGCAAGGCACTGACCCCGGGATCGAGATGGAACTGCTGAAAGACGAATCCAATCGTGCGGGCACGCAAACCGGAAAGTCTGCTATCCGAGAGCTTTTCGGCGTTATGCCCTTCGAGCAGGACCTGCCCTTTTGTTGGTGTGTCCAGCGTTCCAATCAGGTTCATCAGGGTTGACTTGCCCGATCCGCTCGGACCCACAATCGCACAGAACTCTCCGTGCCTAATCTGCAGATCTACGCCAGCGCACGCCCTAACGGGTGGCTTCCCATAGTGCTTTTCTACCCCGCGCAATTCGACCACAGGAGTCCGACCAGATTCGATCATGACGGAACCACAACTTTCGTTCCCTCGGTGATTCCGTCGCCCTCGATCTCCGCGAATCCTCCAGCAATAAGTCCTACCTTGACCGGCACCTTGCGCGCTTGACCGTTCTCCATGACTTCAACTCCAAGTTGGTCACCGGAGAGCGCGCTTAGCGCTTCGAGTGGGACGTACAGGACGTTCTCGCGCACCTCGGAGGGAAAGTCCACGCTCACGTTGATTCGCTGGAGACCGCTTACTGCTTCCTGGTCGTTTAGCGCGACAGTAACGGGTATCACCACTGCCCCGTCCTTCTTCGATGGATCATCCTGGGTCTGTCCGACGTTTCGAATGACGCCTCCGACTTTCTTTTGGGCGGGGAGTTCGACCTCGACCTCAGTTCCAACCTGGGCGAGTTGCTGGTCACTCAACTTCACGTTGACAGTGACTTCCTTCGTCTGCCCAGAGAGCTGCAATACCGGACTCTCTGGATTGACCACACTTCCTAGGTTCGCCACGATTCCTGCGACACGAACGTCCGTCGGTAAAAAGACGACTGATCCGAGTTCGATTTCGCCGGTAACCTTTTGTCCCGTTGCTCGCTGCCAGTCCATGATTGCTTTCATGGTCGACCAGGTGAAATAGGGTCCTGGGTCACCGTAGAAGAATCCAAGCTCGGCGAGAGCACGATCCAACTGTTCGATGTCGGGTCCGGGATCCATTCCCTCGGTGAAGCCACGCCAGGCCGGCGTCTGGCCGTGCATCAGATAACGACCCACGTTATCTATCGCGTAGAGAACTTCTCCGGCGCCAATCGTGTCTCCGCCCTGAGGCAACCAGGTAACCGTACCCTCAGCGTTTGCACGAAGCTCTTTGGGTTCAGTGAAATCCAGTGTCCCGGGCATTCGCTTTGTTCCGGATAGAGTGCCTTTAGCCACCTCTGCCATGGCGGGAGGATCGGCCGACTGCGGACTAGCCCCTTGAGCAGATTTACCAAGAGCCGTGTAGGTGATGCCCAGGCCCAGGCACAGGGTCACGACGAGCGCCAGAGCCCATGGCCAGCGTTTGCGCTGAGATACGTCGCCCGCTTTGTGAGTGTTGGTTGATTCTTCCAAGGCCGCCTACTCCACTGTCACGCGAGTGACGAAACCACCATCGCACTTCTCTGCGATCTCGTCGGGCACGCTCTCGGGGAGGTGCAGATCCTCGGGTCGTTTGGGGTCGGGAACGTCGTAGCCGTTATCGCGGTAGCATTTCGCGGTCTCCCTCATGAACTCAAGGAGTTCAGCGTCATGTTCAGCTTGCTGAGCTTCGGGGAGCGGGGGCATCTCGCCAAGCTGCTTTTCGCAGCGTTCATTGGCTGCGAGCATCGCGTCAGCCTCCTCCTCCGTCATCGTTACCGACTTGTTGCCGCCAAAGGACATATCGACGCCCTCCTTCGCCAAACACTTCGTATACTCCTGCTCCCACTCCTCTCGGGTTAGCGATGTCGGAGTCGCGGTGCCATTCGACTGAGGGGCGGGCGCGGCTTTCGACTGGGGGGTAGCGGCGGGGCCGCACGCCGACAGTGACAGAGCTAGTCCTATAACAGAAATCGCAGCAGCGACGCGGGTTACTCGGTTGGAAGTTCTCACGTCAGTCCTTTCTTCGTTCCCGGCGCGAGCAGTTCTCACGCCACGAACAAGCAAACAGACCGGAGCGTTAAGTCAGCGTTAGCAAAAATCTTTACGCCGTCTTTATCCATTCACTGCTGAGATAGGTCTGTTCCGAGAACTCTGGGAAAATAACATAGCGGCAACTAGAGGGGGACCCATGCGCGTGCTGGTGGTTGAGGATGAGGTCTACATGGCCGATGCAATCAAGACGGGTCTATCACGAGCGGCAATCGCAGTTGATGTCGTTTACGACGGTCAAAGCGCCCTTGATCTTCTGGGCATCAATGATTATGACGTTGTGGTGCTCGACCGAGACTTGCCCCTGGTCCACGGAGACGAGGTCTGTGGATGGATCGGCGACCAGGGACTAGCAACGCGGGTACTAATGCTCACTGCCGCGCGCACACTGGACAACAAACTTGAGGGTTTCGAAATCGGCGCGGATGACTACCTCCCAAAACCATTTGAGTTTCCGGAGCTCCTGGCACGGGTTAAGACGCTGGCAAGGCGCACCGGGCCGGTACGAAATCCAACGCTTGAAAACTGTGGAGTCGTTCTTGATTCGTTTCGTAAGGAGGTCTATCGCGACGGTCGCCTCGTTCGCCTCACGAACAAGGAGTTTGCGGTCCTTGAAATCCTTATGGCCGCTGATGGCGGCGTTGTCAGTGCAGAGACCCTGCTAGAAAAAGCCTGGGATCAAAATGCCGATCCCTTCACCAATACGGTTCGAGTGACCATTTCAACACTGCGCAAGCACCTTGGCAAACCGGGTCTGATCTCGACGCTCCCAGGCGTTGGCTATAGGTTTGGACTGAGCGCATGAGCCCGCGCAAAGCTCGCCTAACCATCCGGGGGCGGCTCACCCTCGCTTTTTCCGTCATCTTTGCGCTGGTCGGCACGCTAATGGTCGTTGCCACCTACTTCTTCATGCGTTACGTGCCCCACTACGGCTTGATGCGCGAGGTTGGTACCGTCGTTTCTTTTGAGACGGAGGAGCTCAGCCCGCTCTCCATCGTTCGAACTCCAGACGATGACGCAATTCAGTCTGAGTGGTCGACGTTCGTTATTCAGGACGCGACGACACTGCTAAACGTGCAGCTTTTGATTTCACTGGTTTTCCTGGTGGTCCTGATATGTGCGGGAGCCGTGGCATCGTGGTTCATTGCCGGTCGAATATTGCAGCCAATAAACACCCTGAGCCAGGTCGCCAAGGATGCCTCGGAAGGTAACCTAAAGCAGCGCGTTGAGCTCGATGGCCCCGATGACGAAGTACGTCGGCTCGGAGCAACGTTCGACCACATGCTGACGCGCCTTGATGCAGCATTCGAGTCGCATAAGAGATTTGCTGCGGGCGCGTCACACCAGCTTCAGACCCCGCTCGCAGCGACGCGGACGATGATCGATGTCGCGTCATCCGATCCTTCCCCCAGCGTGGAGGGCTTACAAGAAACGCTGTCCAGAGTTCGGCAGATGAATGAGCGCAGTATTGAAACCGTCGATGCGCTGCTAGACCTGACCGCAATCGAGTACCGTTCGGACAACGTCGAGGAGGTGGACCTTGGAGTTCTTGTGGGCGGCGCACTGTCCGTCGTTGCGGCGGAGAGCGCAGACCGAGGCATCACGATAACCTCGGACATCGCACCGGATTCCCGAACGTTCGCGAATCCGGTGCTGATCGAACAAATGCTAGTGAACCTGCTACAAAACGCGGTGCGTCACAACCACGACGGCGGCAGCATAGAAGTGCGACTGACAGCAGACACCTGCCCCAAACTTCACATAAGTAACACAGGCGAGAAGGTAGACCCGGCTCGGGTAGAGCAGTTGACCGAACCCTTTAGTCGAGGAAGGGACCAGGCCGCAAAGACTGGGCACGGCCTGGGCCTTGCGATCGTCCAGAGTATCGCCGATGCAAGCAACGCACGGTTGACGCTGGAATCGAATCCCGAAGGAGGACTCTGCGTAACAGTGACATTTTGAGCATTACCCGTTGGAGTTCATCAATGGCGCGGGATCGGGATGTTCGCTGACTTTGCAGAGTAGTTTAGGCTCAAGAGCAACAATCGATAGGAGCACCACGTTGACCGTTTGGCACCCGACAGAACTACAGCTTCGCGACACCGGCTCCCTCAAGTGGACTGGAATGAAGACCGCTGACGGTCAAGAAACCATGGGTGCCTGGGTCGCGGAAATGGATTTTGCCACGGCTCCTCCAGTCGAGGAAGCCCTAGTTTCCTCAATCAAAAATGGTCTTCTCGGTTACCCGCCAAGGTGGGCGGATGAGGAGTCCATCAACGCACTTGTCTCCTTCCTCGAACGCCGCACCGGATGGGCCGTGAATCCGGGATGGGTGCGCTCCCACTCCAGCGTTCTCGGGGCGCTTCACACAACTATTGAGGAACTCACCCGGCCCGGTTCCGCCATCGTCGTGCCGACTCCGAACTACATGCCTTTCCTCACGATTCCAGGGGGACACGACCGCGAACTGATTGAGGTTCCCTCACTGCACTCCGCAGGCGCGGCCGATCCTCAGAAGGCTTGGTCCCTTGATCTCGAAGGAATAGAGGCGGCGTTAGCAAAGGGCGCAGGTCTGTTGATCCTCTGCAATCCCTGGAACCCAACCGGTCGGGTACTAAGCGTCCCGGAGCTTGAAGAGCTAAATCGAGTGGTCAGCAAGTACGACGCTCTGATCTTTAGCGATGAAATCCACGCTCCCCTGGTCTACGGGGATCCAGCTTCAATGGTGTCTTACGCGTCGCTCGGTGATGCCTACTCCCACAACACGGTTACCGCGGTAGCTGCCTCAAAAGCCTGGAACGTTGCCGGGTTGCCCGCCTCGCAAGTAATCGTTCCAAACGCGGAGCTTCGCGAGCGATGGGACCTAGCTCATCCCCGCGATCATGCCACCACCCTGGGTTCCGTCGCCGCTATCGCCGCGTACACCGATGGGGATGAGTGGCTCGCCGAAGTCATCGCGACCATCGATGCCAACGTGAGGCTGTTGGACGAGGCGCTACGCGATACCGCCGTTGACTACTCGCGTCCGCAGGGAACCTACCTTAACTGGCTTGGGTTCGACGCATACGCCCTGGACAGGACGCCGCAGAAGGTTCTACTCGATGACTATGCCGTCGCGACCAATGAGGGAGTCTCTCTTGGAACGGGCTACGAGCAGTGGGTTCGGGTGAACGCCGCGATGTCTCGGGGACCGTGGGAGGAGACCGTCGGGCGAATCGCGGACTTCGCGAGTAGGGCACCTTTGAAATAGCCCCTCGTCTGAAATAGCCCTTCGTCGGAGCACGCCAGTCAATTTTCAGCTGTTTCTTGACTCTATTCTCACCACTGATGCCATGCCTCCATCGCCAAATGTTGCGGTCTTCTGGCCTTGTGAAGCAAGTTCTTCCCAGTTGCGCAAGTGAAGCTGGCGACCATCGTCGAGGTCGAGGAGCACCTGACGGTAATTGGCCCGATAGTCGTCGGAATGCTTGTCGATCAGTCTCCCAAAGAGTTCGCTTCGGCCATTCATGCTGGTAATGTTCGCTGATACCGAGGAAGTCCGGTAATCAATAAGAGCCTCGGGAACTATCTCGATTGCTCCCCCGTCCGCCAGCAGCGAGAGGCAGAAGTCCCAGTCCTCAAATCCGTCCCGCATCGCCGCGTCATATCCGCCGCTCGCAAGCCATGCTGATTTTCGCATCATGATGCTGGAGGGGCTCTGATTCCTACTCAAGAAGTCAACCAACGTGCCGCCGCCGGGTTGTACCAGCGCCGTCGCCACCCCGAACATTCGCATCCAGGAGGAGACTCCCACAAGTCTGTCATCACCATCCAGTAGCTCAACAGAGCTCTCAGCGAACGTGGGCTTCCAGCGGTCATCACCGTCCAGTACCGCAACGTACTCGGTCCCGACAAGCGAAATCCCAAGGTTCCTGGCCGAGGAAACCCCACCGTTTGGCTGCCGGACAACCTCAACGCACGGGAACTTATCAAGTTCCGCAAGTACCTCGATGGATTTCTCATCCGTACTTCCATCATCAACGACTAGGACCTTTGCGGGGGCCAACGACTGACCTAATACTGACTCAGCCGCTTCACGAACGAAACCACGTTGGTTATGGGCGGTAATGACGACACTGTATGCGCTCATGCTAAGAACCTAGTTGACTGGGCGGAGTACCTGCCAAAGTGGGGCGTGGCCGGTTTACCGTTTGGGAACCGCATAATTTGGTCGCGAGGGTGACCACTGTGGCAGATACTCGGCGGCAGGGTCTGGGATGGCGGCCTGGAGACCCCTGATATCTGCCGGTGTGGCCCCTCATCGTCCGAAACCATGCCGTTCCCGAAGGACAAACCGGCCACACTGGCGGATACTCACTTCAGACGCAGCCTGCTACCGCCGTATCACCGGATTAGAAATCTTCCCGATTCCCTCAATCTCAACCTCAACACGATCCCCCGGATGCACCGGCACCGAGTCAGTTGGAGTCCCAGTGAGGATCACGTCCCCAGGCAACAGGGTAAAACAATGGGAAACAAACGAAACTAACTCCCGCACCGGGAAGATCATGTCCGCAGTATTGCCCTGCTGAATCGGGGTTCCATCAACCCTGGTTGTGATCTGCAGACTGTCAATATCTAGCTCCGGGTCAACCGTAATCCACGGACCAAGCGGACACGAGGAATCAAACCCTTTTCCGCGAGTAAATTGCCCATCCTTACGCTGCTTGTCGCGCGCACTCACATCATTTCCAACGGTGTACCCAAAAACAATGTCATCAACTCGGTCGACAGGAACATCCTTAGCAAGAGTCTTCACCACCACCGCAAGCTCACCCTCCGGCTCAATATGATTCGACCAAGCCGGATAAATAATCGGATCCTCCGGACCAGTAACCGAAGTATTTGGCTTGATAAAGATGACCGGCTCATCGGGAATGTTCTCCGGCGCGTGGGTCGGCCAGTTACGCGCCGCCGCAACCACCTTCGAACGAGGAATCACAGGGGCCAAGAGCCTGATCTCGTCTAGCTCAAAAACCTCTCCCGACGGTTCGATCGGAGAGAACATCGGGTCGCCCCTCAACACGAACACTCGATTCGAGTCGTCCTTGAGCAAACCGAACTTCGGGGAGTCACCATCTGAGAATCGCACGATACGCATGTCACCAGCTTAGTCATGGGATGATCAGGGTATGAAGGCTTCCCTGAACGAAATCCTGGATTCCCTTGAAGACCAAGGCGCGCTCGGTGACACCGATGAACTTCTTGATGCCTTCGCAAGCTGGGCGGATTCGACTGGCAGACCGCTGTATCCACACCAGGAAGACTCCCTGGTCGAACTTCTCTCAGGCAATCACGTAATCGCCCAGACACCGACCGGATCGGGCAAGTCGATGATCGCGCTGGCGGCCCACTTTATCTCGCTGGCTCGAGGTGGCAGGTCCTACTACTCCGCGCCACTCAAGGCCCTGGTGTCTGAGAAGTTTTTCGACCTGGTTGACGTTTTCGGTGCCGCCAACGTCGGCCTGGTCACCGGAGATGTGTCGCTAAACGCCGAGGCGCCGATTATCTGCTGCACCGCCGAGATTCTGGCGAACCAGGCACTTCGCGAAGGCTCTTCCCTTGACGCCGATACCGTGGTTATGGATGAGTTCCATTTCTACGCCGACCCACAAAGAGGCTGGGCTTGGCAGGTGCCGATAATCGAACTGTCAAAACCACAGTTCGTCCTACTTTCGGCAACGCTTGGTGACACCGCGGCAATCGCGGCCGATCTGGAAGAACGAACGGGACGTGAGGTCGCAGTAATCAGCGATGCCAAACGCCCCATCCCCCTCGAGTTCGACTACCTGGTTGATCCGCTACCAACGGTTGTCGAAAGACTGATTGACGAGGGAAGAACGCCGGTCTATATCGTTCACTTCACCCAGGCCGATGCTGTCAAAACCGCTGTCGATCTGGCCCGCACGGTTCCGATCACAATCCGCGACAAGGACCAACTCAAGCGCGAACTACAGGGCCAGAAACTCGACCGTGGTTTCGGCAAGCAACTGCGCGAGCTACTGCTAAAGGGCGTCGGCGTCCATCACGCAGGAATGCTCCCTCGCTATCGCCGTCTGGTCGAGCGCCTCACTCAAAAGGGCCTACTCTCCGTCGTCTGCGGTACTGACACCCTCGGCGTCGGAATCAACGTTCCGATCAGAACCGTCCTCTTTACCTCCCTTGTGAAATACGATGGCCG
Organism: Actinomycetaceae bacterium MB13-C1-2; assembly: GCA_035621235.1. NCBI lineage: Bacteria > Bacillati > Actinomycetota > Actinomycetes > Actinomycetales > Actinomycetaceae > Actinomycetaceae bacterium MB13-C1-2. The sequence continues at coordinate 1,592,751 of CP141731.1, read as the reverse complement.
CCGAACTCGACATCTGAGCGCGCGCGAGTTCCATCAGATTGCGGGCCGCGCCGGGCGTCCGGGCTTTGATGATGAGGGCTCCGTGCGCGTGCTCGGAACTGAGGAAGAAATTGAGTCGGTGAAGCGCCGCGCAAAGATGACGGCTGCGCAGGAAGAAGGAGACGCCGCAAAGCAACGAAAGCTCCAGAAGCGCGCCGCAAAGTTGGGGGGAAAGTCGCAAAAAGGGAGCGGCGGAAGGGACAAGACTGTCTCGTGGAACCGTTCGACGTTCGATCGTCTGGTGGCCGCAGAACCCGAGATGCTCGTGCCACGCTTCCAGACCAGCCACTCTATGTTTCTCAACGTTCTCCACGGCAAAGATGACCCCGAGGAAAGACTGCTCCGACTTGCCAAGGAGGCGGCGAACACAGATCGTGAAGCCAACCCCGCTCTCGATCCTGGACGCAATGCCTATCTGCGCCAGTTCGGAGATATCTATCGCTCGCTATTGCAGGCGGGCCTCATTGAGCGGGTGAGCAACGATGAGGGCTCGAAGTTACGCGTCGTTCGTGATCTCCCAGACGACTTTGCTCTCAACCAACCACTCACCCCGTTTGCCCTGGCCGCTCTGGACCTCCTTGACCCCGAATCCGCCGACTTCAGCATGGACATTATCTCCGTCATCGAATCGGTGATGGAGGACCCATCTGCAGTTCTCTACGCCCAGCAGCGAAAGGCACGTGACATCGCATTCGCCGCTATGCGGGAAGAAGGACTGGAGTATGAGGAAAGACGTGACCGTATCGATGCCGTCACCTGGCCCCAACCGCTCAGCGAGTTGATAACCCCTGCATTCCATACTTTCGCCATCACGAATCCTTGGGTGAGGGGACGTGAGCCCTCACCCAAGCGGATTGTTCGGGAGATGGTTGAGGAGGGCCTGACGTTCTCCCAATTTGTCGCCAAATATGACCTGACCAGAAGCGAAGGAGTGCTGCTCCGCTATCTCTCAGATACCTATAGAGCGTTACGTCAGGTTCTCCCGGACTCCTACAAAACGGATCAAATCGATCAGGTTACCGACTGGCTTCGTGAACTTCTTGGTTCAGTGGATACCTCGCTACTTGCCGAGTGGGAAGGTTTGATGTCCGGGCAGTCTCGCCCGTCCTCGTCCGCAGAGGCCGAAGACGAGACTGCTTTCGGCGCCGACGAAAGCGGGCAGGTCCTCTTTGTCCGCAACCCTCACGCAATGGTTCGGGCAATACGAAATGAAACATTCGCTCGAGTGGAGCTTCTCGCACGCGACGCGTTCGAGGCGCTCGCTGAGAGAGAAGTAGAGTTTTTCCCCGGTGAAGCAACACAAAACAGTGATTTCACAGACTCCACGCAATGGGAAACCCTACTCGGAACCTACTGGGACGAGTATGACCGAATCGGTATTGGACCGGAAGCCCGCGCGGCCGACCTCTTCTCCCTCGCGCAGCATCCCGACGAAACTGAACTACTGCTCGCCCTGAGACTCGCGGATGCCTCAGCTATCCCGCTCACAGCGGAGGGCGACCGCGACTGGATTCTGGTCCGCCAGGCGATCCTTGATCCGGAAGACGAAGGTAACTGGCAACTGGTGCTGTTGGTAGACCGCGCGGCGACAACAAGGCAGAACCGACCGGTCCTTAGGACGGGAGCGTTCCGTTCGCTCTAGGTAATCGATCCCAAGGGTTTCAACGGTCGTGGACGGTCAGGGAGCGTAAGACCGGCTGGTTGACCTGTGTGAGCCCGAGTTTGCCAATCAGATAGGGGCCTTTTCACGCCCGAAACCCGGCGTGTCGCGCCCCTATCTGATTGGCAAACCGGAAGAGGGTTACGGAACTCTATGGACCCATTCAGGGGTGCTGAACTTGGTTTCGACACGCTGGCGTGCGACCTCTAAGTCGTCCTCCGTGATGCTCCCAGGCTGAGCGTCGTACTTTTCCGCGAACACCCGGATGAACTCGTCGATGATGTCTTCCCGTGGCATGCCCGTTTGTGATCGCATTGGATCGACCCGCTTAACCGCTGATCTAAGCCCCTTATCGCGAACCTTTTCACGCCCGATTCGCAAACATTCCATCATCTTCTGGGCATCAATATCGTACGAGGAAGTCATGTGGTGCATTGTGTACCCGTTGGCAAACCGTTTCTGAGCCGCACCGCCAATCTTTCCTGCGGGCGAGGCAATATCATTCAGTGGGACATACTTCGCCTCGATTCCGACCTTGCGAAGCGCCTCCATAGTCCACTGATCGAGGAAGGCGTAGGAGTCTTGGAAACTCATTCCCTCGACAAGGGCCGTTGGTACCACAACAGAGTAGGTAATGCAGTTTCCGGGTTCCATGAACATGGCACCGCCACCGGAGACTCGACGTGAAACGGTGATCCCGTGTCTGTCGACGCCCGCCTGATCAATCTCGTTCTCATATGACTGGAACGAACCAATCACGATCTGGGGACTGTCCCACTCCCAGATTCGCATGAACGGCTTGCGCCTTCCCGCGGCGACATCCTCGACCAAGGTCTCATCCATGGCAACGTTAATGACCGGCGAAACGAACGGACCGTGGATCACCTCAAGGTCGAGATCATCCCAGTCAACCGCTCCCCCAACCGCGCGGCGAAAAGCAGTCGCGATGCCCGAGGGGGTGAGTCCAAACAGGACATCGGCCGGTTCGAGAGTCTCTTCCAAAAGCCCTGCAACGTGGCTAGCAGATGCGTCTAGAGGAAGTCCTTTCAGCGCTGCTTCTAGGCGGATAATAACCCCGTCCGGCTCAGCAAAGAAGTCCCCTGCGATCCGGGCGCTACCGACGTAATCCCCATCAGGCTCAACATCGACAACGACTAGTTTCTGGCCCTGTTCTTTGTACTCACCGTGCATACGTACGAGGTTACGCCAGTCCAACGATCGTATGCTCGGACGCACAGTCGGTGCTAGCCGCGAGCGAACTAGACTTGCCCAGAAGCAGGCAACACCACCTAGAGGAGGCAGCATGGCTCGCCGACTTCGGTCCGCAACCTCAACCGCCGGCAGGAACATGGCTGGAGCACGCTCACTTTGGCGTGCCACCGGAATGACCGATAGCGACTTTGGCAAGCCGATTATCGCGGTCGTAAACTCGTTCACCGAGTTCGTCCCCGGCCACGTTCACCTTCGGAACATGGGCAAGCTGGTCGCTGACTCGATCAAAGAGGCCGGTGGAGTCGCCAAAGAATTCAACACCATTGCAGTTGATGACGGAATCGCAATGGGGCATGGCGGCATGCTCTACTCGCTCCCCTCGCGCGAGCTGATTGCCGACTCAGTCGAATACATGGTTGAGGCACACTGCGCCGATGCCATGGTTTGCATTTCAAACTGTGACAAGATCACCCCCGGAATGCTGATCGCTGCGATGCGGCTGAACATTCCCGCTATTTTCGTCTCGGGTGGCCCGATGGAGGCTGGAAAGAACCTCCCCGAAGACGCGATTATAGGTGGATCAAAGACCGGTCACGGGAACCTCATCACAGTCATGAATGCAACGGCCGACGACTCTATCAGCGACGATGAGTTGCTTCAGCTTGAGAAACTGGCTTGCCCGACCTGTGGTTCCTGTTCCGGCATGTTCACCGCGAACTCCATGAACTGTTTGACTGAGGCTCTTGGCCTGTCTCTGCCTGGCAACGGTTCTACCCTTGCAACCCATGTGGCCCGCAAGGAGCTGTTCGAGGAAGCTGGTCGCACCATCGTCGAGATGTGTCATCGCTATTATGACGAGGAGGATGACTCGGTTCTCCCCCGGAACATTGCCACGGAGGACGCCTTCTGGAACGCAATCTCCCTTGACATGGCAATGGGCGGTTCCTCGAACACGGTACTTCATATCCTCGCGGTAGCACGCGAGGGCGGCATCAAGTTCACTCTTGACACTATCGGTGAGGCGGGCGATCAGATCCCCTGCCTCTCGAAGGTTGCGCCGAACCACAACGATTACCACATGGAAGACGTCCACCGTGCGGGTGGAATCCCTGCGATTCTGGGCGAACTGGACCGCGCTGGCCTGCTGCGACACAGCGTTCATACTGTTCACTCCCCCGATATCGAATCTTGGCTGGGCAAGTGGGACATCCGCGGCGAGAATCCCTCCCCCGAAGCGATCGAACTGTTCAGTGCCGCCCCGGGAAACGTGCGGACCACGGAGGCCTTCTCCACCGACAACCGCTGGGTGGAACTCGACAAAGACGCTGCTGGCGGATGCATTCGCGATGTCGAGCACGCATACACTGCCTCCGGTGGCCTAACTGTCCTCTACGGAAATCTGGCCGAGGACGGCGCGATCGTGAAGTCCGCTGGCATCGATCCTTCCCTATTCCATTTCGAAGGCCGCGCCCGCGTCATGGAATCGCAGGAAGAGGCCATCGACCGCATCCTCGACAAGACAGTTGAGGCGGGCGACGTCGTTGTGATTAGGTACGAGGGTCCTTCGGGCGGACCCGGCATGCAGGAAATGCTCTACCCAACCTCATTCATTAAAGGCCGCGGCCTCGGCGCGAAGTGTGCGCTGATTACGGACGGTCGCTTCTCGGGCGGAACTTCGGGCATTTCAATCGGACATATCTCCCCTGAGGCGGCATCGGGTGGAACCATTGGCCTGATCGAAGACGGCGACCGTATCCTCATCGACGTCAATCAACGCAGGCTCGACCTTCTGGTTGATGACGAGGAACTGGCGAGGCGCCGCGAAGCCCAAGAAGCGCGTGAACATCCATGGACCCCAAAGAATCGCGAGCGCTGGGTCTCTCCCGCCCTTAAACTCTACGGAGCGACCGCACTCTCGGCTTCACAGGGGGCGGCTCGCGACATCTATCGCGTAGTTCCCGAATGAGAGCGGCCAATGCAGGTATTGACTGGTGTTCCTAAGCACCATGACTGGGGGTCATTCGATGCTATCCCCCGATTTCTTGGGGTGGAACCGGGTAGTGATCCGGTAGCCGAGCTTTGGTTCGGTGCCCATCCCCTGGGGGCGAGTGGGCTTCCGGATGGCTCCGATCTGAAAACACTGATCGAGTCCGATCCGGAATCTACTCTGGGGCCATCAACGCAGTTCACGTTTGGCGATGAACTTCCCTATCTGGTGAAGCTAATTGCTCCGCGGGGCGCGCTTTCGATTCAGGTTCATCCGGGACGCAGGCGGGCCGCAAGAGGATACGACGAAGAGGAGGCCGCCGGAGTCAAGTTCGACGCCTTTGAGCGCATCTTTCACGACCAGACCCACAAACCAGAGATGGTTTACGCTATCTCTGAGTTCGACGCGCTCATCGGTTTTGCAGTACGACGTCAGGCGCGTGAGCGCCTGGAGAATCTGGGCGGCAAGACCGCCTCACGTCTCTCACGCAAACTACTTCTGGCAACCGGACGAGGGATAAAGCCCGTCGTTTCATGGATTCTCGATCCGAAAGACGGTCCTGACGCGGCCGACGTGCTCGATTTCGTCAGCGCTTGCGAACGAAGAGTGAAGTTGGGTGAGTCACCAGATCTGTTCATCGACCAGGCGACAGTCAAGCTCCTGGCGCAGTTCGGCCCCGATCCAGCGATACTCATCGCATTCCTGATGAATCATGTTCACCTGGATCCGGGTGAGACAGCGTTCCTGCAAACCGGCACGGTTCACTCTTATCAGCAAGGAATCGGACTTGAGTTGATGGCCAACTCCGACAATGTCGTCCGCGCGGGTCTTACCAGCAAGCATGTTGATACTGAGTTGTTCCTCGAAATCGCTGACTTCGATGGTGTTCCGCCAACTCGCATCGCGCCGGAACACCCGATCCCCGGTATCAACCACTTCCGGTCCCCTGTCGAGGATTTTGAGCTAGTGACAGCAGAGCCAAAAGCGCCCGGTGCTAGGTCCCCTCTGCCTCTTCCTGGATCGGGACCGAGGGTGATGGTGTGTCTCAAGAATTCCGTTCGCGTCACCACGATGAAGGGCTCGGTTGAACTGCATCAGGGTGACGCTGTCTTCCTTCTGGACACGGACGGCCGTGCCGTCGCCGAGGGAGATGGAACGGTAGCAGTCTGCGGAGTCCCGTAGCCCGTCCCGTCCCCGCACCCCTCTGGCTCAGGGCCTTGCGACATCCGCCCGAACTCGCCGCCTTTACCCCGCGTTTGGTTTGCCAATCACATAGGGGACTTTTCGGCCGCGAACCGCCGCGTGTCGCCGCCCCATGTGATTGGAGATCCGCACGAGGGGCCAAATTGGGGTCCCCTAGATCCTCTTTCGGGGTTTGTTCAGGGGATTAACCCAGGCCGTCCCGGGTTGAGCGATGTAACACTTAGGCCATGCACAGAAATCCCCAGGCGCCCCAAGTCGTCTCTGCACTTGATTCGGTCAGCAAGCTTTACGGTCAGGGAGACACCGCCGTTACTGCCCTCGACAACGTCACCATCGGGTTTCGCTCAGGCGAGTTCACTACAATCATGGGGCCGTCGGGGTCCGGCAAGTCAACCCTACTGAACGCGCTCGCCGGGCTGGACTCCGTTACCTCTGGCGAGGTGGAACTCGAGGGTGTGATCCTCGGAAGTCTCTCCGATGACAAACTAACTCGCCTACGTCGTGACCGCATCGGTTTCGTGTTCCAGTCTTTCAATCTGATTCCTACCCTGGATGCACGGGACAATATCCTTCTTCCTTCGCGGCTGGCGGGAACCAAAACGGACGAGAAACTGTTTGAGATGGTCGTTGAAACCCTTGGGCTGCGCGATCGACTTCACCACCTCCCCTCTCAGCTCTCAGGGGGACAGCAACAACGCGTTGCCCTGGCTCGCGCTCTTGCAACCGGCCCGGCAGTTGTTGTCGCCGACGAACCAACAGGAAACCTTGACTCCGCCTCCACTCAGGAAGTCCTTGGCCTACTTCGCTCGGCAGTCGACGAACTAGGCCAAACGGTCATAATGGTGACCCACGACAGACACGTTGCGGAGAAATCAGACCGAGTGGTCGTCATGCGCGACGGCAAAGTCTCTGCCGACCTGTGGAAACCCACTTCCGAGCACATCGAACAGGTCGCCTGATGCGCGAGTTAGTCGCAGGAAACCTCAGACACCACGGCAGACGATACACGGCAACGATCGTTGCCGTAGCAATAGCGGTAGCCTTCGTCGCTGCCGCGCTGGTATTTGGCGGGTCGCTCAACGCGGGTGTCAAAAGCAGGGTTGCTGGTCGATACGACCAAGCAGCAGTGGTTGTGCAGAGCGACGGACCCGATGATAGCCGGAACTTAAGAGATGCCCAGAAAATCCTCGACCAAGTCCCCACGGTTGCCGGAACGTTTGTCGATCAGTCTGGGTACTACGAGGGAAAGATGGTTGGTCAGGAGAACCTCTGGTTGCACGCATCACTAGTTCCAACTCCAAAACTCGGCACCATTCCACTTTCGGACGGTGCGCTCCCCGCATCGCCAGATCAAGCAGTCGTCTCCCTCGAACTGGCGGAGCGTCTAGGCATCGGTGTAGGCGATTCCCTTGCCCTGGTTCAGGACAACTTCGTCTGTGATGACACCGGGTGTCAGGAATCCGAGGGTCCACAGACCGAAGTCAAACTAGACATTGTTGGGATCGGTGAGAAAGAGGGCGGCTCGCTCGCATACCAGGTGACTGACCTCTGGGTGACTCCCGAGGCAATGGATAAGCTGAGCCCCGGTTGGACCGGATGGGAGTTGCTTGTCGCCGGTGAGAGTTCAAAGCCATCGAAAAGCCAGCAGGACGCATTGAAAACTGACGTGATTGATGCTCTGGATTCCGCCGGTATGAACGGCGGATTCACTGAGACGGCGTACTCGGTGGTGGACCAGGAACTGGAGAGTATCAACACTAGCCAGTGGACAATGACTCTGATGTTGCTCCTCTTCCCAGTCATCGCCTCGATTGTTGCCCTAATCGTCGTCGGCACAACCTTCCAGGTGGTCTTCCGCCAACGTGAACGCGAACTAGCTTTACTGAGGACAATCGGCGCGACCGGCAAGCAAGTACGACGACTAATGCTGCTGGAATCGGCGGTCGTTGGGTTGATCGGTTCACTCATCGGAGTCCTCATCGGATGGTTTGGCGGTGCCTTAATCGCGCTTACGGCTGACGTTGTGCCCTCGTACCTAAGTGCACTCACTTCTGTCGGTTGGAGAGCATTCGCACTACTTCTGCTAGTCGGAACACTATTTACCCTGTTCGCGGGCTTCCGTCCAGCGGTCAGAGCCTCCCGCGTCCCACCGATCCGCGCTCTGGCGGGCGATACCCAAGGAATCCAGGGAGTAACGAGAAAGAGGAAGATCGTTGCCCTCGTTTCGAGTGTCATCACCGTCGGACTTGGGATTTTAACCTGGGTTCTTGCAAACGGCCCCGAGGAAGGAAAAGAAGATGCGTTTCCAATGGTCCTCTTGGCCGCAGTCGCTACCGCAGCCGCAGTAATTACGTTCGTTGCGGCGATACTACCGATAATCACAAGGATGTTCGGGTCCCTCGGCAATCGCGAGTCCTTCAAACTCGCTGCGGGTAACACCGCCAGAAACCCGGGACGCACTGCAGCGACGGGCATTGCGATCTTCATTGGGGTAACACTGATTTCGATGTTCACCCTCGGCGCGCAATCGCTTCGTGCTACCTCTCAGGCAGCCATGGATGGGAGCGCCCCGATCGACATGATGGTAAGTGGCGATTCGCAGGGACTGTCCGCCAAACAGATTAGTGAAATGAAAGCTCTCGACGGGGTCGACGCTGTCGCTGTCGAGGGCGCGTGGGTCAACGCGAAACTCCTAGATACGGGCGCGACTTGGACCGGGTACTTGCTGAACTCCACGGGCACCGAAGAAGTTGTACGAGGTGCAATCCCCAACCTCGGATCCGGACAGATAACAATGCCCTGGTGGGGCGCGGATTCCGCATCGGCGGTTGAGATATGTGCTGGAGACAAGTGCGGAACCACTGAGGGAGTGCCCGCCGGAGCTTTGGCTGATGCCGGACTGATGTTGACGACAGACGCGACTATCAAACAACTCGGCCTTGAGACCACGCCGGTTCAGGTCTGGCTGAAACTGGACAATCCTGATGACTACAAGGCAATCATCACCGAGATTGGCCTGATTGCGCCCGACGCAGCTGTGGACGGATTTGTCGCAATGCGCTCGGCAATCGATGACATCGTAAACGTCCTCGTAATGGTTGTGGTCGCCCTGCTAGCGGTCTCCGTACTGGTCGCACTAGTCGGAGTTACCAACACGCTCTCGCTCTCGGTTACTGAACGGGTCAAGGAGAACGGACTACTTCGAGCGCTCGGAATGACTAAGCGGGCCATGCGATCGATGCTTGGATGGGAGGCAGTTCTGATTAGCGGCGTTGGAGCAGTGGCCGGAATGATAGCCGGCGCGTACTTCGGGATCGTCGGGTTTACCTCGCTCCCGATTGGAGTCGAAAACCGAATTATCCAGATTCCTTGGGCCCAGTGGTTCCTGATCCTTGTGGTCGCAGTCGGTGCGGCTCTGCTGGCATCGGTGATACCGGGAAGAACCGCGGCTAGAGTCTCCCCAACGGAGGCCCTAGCGGCAGAATAGATGCGGCTACCTGAAAACGTCTCCGGTAGAGCAGAGTGACGGTACGCCTAGGGTCTTGGAAGATATCCGCAGTTCTTCTCAATGGGAGATCTAGTTCGAGTTCGCCAGGAGGTTTCTGGCGGCTTCCACTGCTTCCTGGGTTGCCTTGTACTGATGCTCTACTGCGGGGAACCTGCCATCGCGAACCTCATCCGCGTACGCCTTGATTGCCGCAGTCACTTCTTCACCCACGTTGCCGTAACGCTTCACGAACTTTGCGGTGTGTCCCTCGGTGATTCCTGCAAGATCGTGCAGGACGAGGACCTGCCCGTCCGCGGGTCCGGCCCCAATTCCTATTAGTGGGATAGAAAGATGCTGGAGCAGTAGCTCTGTCAGTTCCGACGGAACCGCTTCCACGACCAGGCAGAAGGCGCCAGCTTCCTCGACTCCCAGGGCATCCGTAATCAGGCGTTCGGCGCTCGCGGTTGTCCTTCCCTGAGCACGCAGGCCGCCAAGCGCCGTCGCCGTTTGCGGGGTTAGACCGATGTGTCCGACGACGGGAATCCCTGCGCCAACAATCGCGCGGATACGGCTGAGCCGAGCCGGGTTTCCGCCCTCTAGCTTCACCGCATCGGCTCGAGCCTCGTTTACGAAGCGGACTGCGGTCGAGACCGCCTGCTCATCCGAGACCTCAGTTGATCCGAACGGAACATCGCACACGACGAATGCCGATTCGCTCCCCCGATGAACCGCTTTCGCCAGAACCAGCATTTCATCGGTCGAGACCGCAACGGTGGAGTCGTAGCCCAGTACTACCTGTGCGCCCGAGTCCCCCACCAAGATCATGTCAACCCCAGCCCTCTCGGCGGCGCGAGCACCCGGGTAGTCGTATGCAGTGACCATGACAATGGGCTCACCGTTTGCCCGCATTTCCACAAGCCTGGGGATTGTCATCTTCGGCATTTAGTTGTCCTAGGGTTAGTACGAGGTCGTAGTTTGAAAAGCTACCCTTCAAGATACCCCGGTCGCGCCCGTGGCGTCGTGGCCCGGCGACACAAGCATCACATTGTCAATCAGGCGCACCTCGCCGACTCGGGCAGCGACAGCGCAAAGGACAGGGCCCTCAACGGCCTCGGCCGGACGAAGGGTCTCAGGATTAACAAAGGCTAGATACTCCACGTCGACGTCTGATTCGGTGAGGACGCGCAAGCCTACTGTTTCGAGCTCGCCGGTGTCAGTTTCACCATCTGCAACTGCCGCCGCGACGGTGAAAAGGGAGCGTGAGAGCGAAAGCGCCCGTAACCTATCCTCGCCCGTCAATCGTTCATTGCGGCTTGAGAGCGCCAGTCCGTCTTCGGCTCGCACGATTGGACATGTAACGATCTCAGTTGGGATTCCAAGATCGCGAACCATTCGCCTCACGACAACCACTTGCTGAGCATCCTTCTGCCCAAAGTAAGCGCTGTCCGGAAGCACCATGATCAGGAGCTTGGCGACCACCGTTGCCACACCGTCAAAGTGACCACGTCCCCGGCGAGCGCCTTCAAGGGTCTCGGAGAGGGGCCCGTTCACGCTCACAGTTGTTGCATATCCATCGGGATACATTTCGGCGGCAGAGGGAATGAATAGCAGGTCGACTCCCGCTTGCTCGGCGAGACCGGCGTCCCTTTCCTCAGCCCTCGGGTAGGCGACGAGGTCCACTGCTTCGTTGAACTGCGTCGGGTTGACGAACACTGACATGACGACAATGTCGTTTTCAGATCGCGCGGTCTTGACCAAGCTCAGGTGCCCCTCGTGCAACGCTCCCATCGTGGGGATCATGCCGACAGAAGGAACCCTATTTCGGCCTGAACCGCTCTTGTCGGTAAACGCTTCGGACAGCTCAGCGAGCGCTTCATGTAACTCGGCAACTGTGCGAACAGTCTTCAAAGTACCCCCTCCGCCACCTGCGGTCCCAGTTCCCAGTCACGCCGCCCCCCGGTTTTCCAATCAGATAGGAGGTCGACACGCCGCATTTTACGGCGGAAAAGTCCCCTATCTGATTGGCAACCCGGAAGAAGATCGAGGGGAACCGGGCTCTAGACCAGCTGATACATCCAGTTATGACGATCCGGCACCGTTCCGTGTTGGATTCCGCTGAGTTCATCGAGGATCTCGCGCGTCAGCTGGTCGCCGCTGATCTTCACATCGAAGCCTTCTCCGGCCAACTGGCCGATTGGAACAACCACGGCGGCAGTCCCACAGGCAAACATCTCGACAACTTCGCCGCTTTCGATAGCTTCGATCAGCCATTCGAGTTCGATAGTGGTCTCGTCAACCTCGGTGCCCTTGTCAGCCAACAGTTGAATGATCGCGCCCCGGGTTCCACCCTCAAGGATCGAACCCGTCAGCTTCGGGGTCAAAACGGTTCCGTCTTTTTTGATGACAAACACGTTCATCCCGCCGAGTTCTTCCAGGTTCCGTCCAGTCTTCGGGTCCAGGTAGCAGACCTGTTCGAATCCCTTGGCAGATGCCAAACGCTGTGGAAGCAGTGATGCTGCGTAGTTTCCACCAGTCTTTGCATCACCGGTTCCGCCGGGAGCGGCGCGGCAGTACTCTCTAGTTATCCAAATGGATACGGGGGCGAGGCCACCCTTGAAGTAGGGACCTACCGGAGTTTCGATCACCACGTACTTGTAGTGCTTTGCGGGGCGCACGCCAACGAAGGACTCGTCAGCGATCATAAATGGACGCAGGTACAAACTGGAGTTCTCGGTCCCAGGAACCCAGCGCTCGTCGGCACGCACCAACTGAACCAGGGAGCCGATAAAGTCCTCGGGCGGAATCTCTGGCATCGCCAGCCGCCTGGCGGAGTGGTTCAGTCGGGCCGCATTGAAGCCGGGGCGGAAAGTCCACACACTACCATCAGCCCAACGGTAGGCCTTCATTCCCTCGAAGACTTCTTGTGCATAGTGAAGAACCGCAGCTGCGGGGGTCAGATCTAGGGGCCCATAGGGAACGACACGCTGGTCGTGCCACCCCTCCTTCTCGGACCAGTCAGCGACGGCCATATAGTCGCCGAAGTTGACCCCGAATGCCAGAGCTTCCATCGCGGTGGCATGGTCCTCATCCGAAGAAGGGTTCTCATTCACCGTTATCGGGAAGCGCTCTGCGGCAGTGTCCGGATCAGGTAGTTGCTGCGAGGCTACCTCTTTCGCAAGTTCTGTTTGATTGCCTGCCGAAGTTGCCATTCGTCGCCTCCTTCATTCAGCTGCGGGCGGGATGTCCGTAGCGCCTCTGGGCCAATCCAATCACGGATTCGGCCCTGCTATTACGTTAAAAGTCCTAGTAGAAACTGACTGGTAACGCCTACCAGCTCGCACTGTCAGGGCCGTGTTCACTAAGAATGTAGCTGGTGCAACTGGGCGTCCAGGGCGCCAAGCACCGCGTCGCCAACCGCTACTGTCGAACGTACTGCGTCGGGATTCACAGCGCGCCACTCCATATCGGATTTGATCGCGCTGTTGACCCGCGCGGCCTCCTCCGTGTATCCCTGAGCTTCCAAGAGGAGCTGGACGGAGGCAATAGCGGCGATCGGGTCAGCGATGCCCTTGCCCGCAATGTCCGGTGCCGAACCGTGGATCGGTTCAAACATCGAGGGGAACACTCCGGTCGGGTTAATGTTCCCGGAAGCAGCAAGACCGATCCCGCCAGTAATCGCAGCGGCCTCGTCCGTCAGGATGTCACCGAACAGGTTGTCTGTGGCGATAACATCGAAATCCGCGGGCCGAGTCAACAGGTGGATTGTCGCGGCGTCGACATGCAGATACTCCACCTCGACCTCAAGAAACTCGCTACCGACTTCGTCAGCAATGCGCGTCCACACTCCCCCTGCGAAGGTGAGCACATTGACTTTGTGGACCAGTGTCAGCTTCTTGGCGGGTCTGGACTGCGCCAGTTCGAAGGCGTAGCGAAGCAGTCGTTCGACCGCGAACGCCGTGTTTACCGATACTTCGGTAGCGACCTCGTTTGGGGTGCCTACCCGAAGCGCCCCGCCGTTTCCGACGTAGGGACCCTCCGTTCCTTCGCGCACTACTACGAAGTCAATCCCCTCAGGATTCTTGAGGGGAGAGGCGACGCCGGGGTAGTACACCGACGGACGCAAGTTGACGTATTGGTCAAAGGCAAACCGGAGTTTGAGAAGAAGGCCCCGTTCGATAATTCCTGGCTTGACCCTGGGATCGCCAACGGCACCGAGCAGAATCGCGTCAAACCTGGCTAGCTCATCCAAATCCTCTTGCTCGAGGATATGTCCCGTATCAAGATACCTCTGGCAACCAAGATCAAAGTGCTTTAGCTGGAGGTCTACGCTGGCGTCCGCGCCAACTCTTGTCAGAACGCGGACAGCCTGCGTAGTTACCTCCGGACCAATGCCGTCACCTTCAATGACCGCAACACTCAGACCGCTCACGACTAGCGTGCCGCCGAGCCGTCAACGTAGTCCGAGTCGCCCTGTGTCCAGCCGAACTTCTTACGAAGTTGCTGTCCGGTCGCCTCGATTGGGTGGGACTCGCCCTCGGCGCGCAGTGCCTTGAACTCCTGACCGCCATTATCCTGGTCCTCAATGAAGCGGGTGGCGAAAGTGCCGTCCTGAATGTCCGACAAGACCTCCTTCATCGCTTCCTTGACCTGCGGACCAATAACGCGGGGACCTGAGACGTAGTCGCCATACTCGGCGGTGTCTGAGATCGACCAGCGCTGCTTGGTGATTCCGCCCTCGTTCATGAGGTCAACGATTAGCTTCATCTCGTGAAGTACCTCGAAGTAGGCGATCTCTGGCTGGTATCCCGCTTCGGTCAGAGTCTCGAAACCATACTGAACCAGCTTCGACATCCCTCCGCAGAGAACTGCTTGCTCGCCAAATAGGTCAGTTTCAGTCTCTTCGGTGAAGGTCGTCTTGATGACCCCTGCACGAGTGGCACCAATGGCCTTGGCATAAGAGAGGGCCAAGTCCCAAGCCTGACCGCTCGCATCCTGCTCAACAGCGATGATCGCAGGGATTCCCTGTCCGTCCACATAGGTCTCGCGGACCTTGTGTCCCGGGCCCTTGGGAGCCACCATGCACACGTCGTGAGACGGGTCCGGCGTGATGTATCCATAACGAATGTTGAAGCCGTGAGCAAAGAAAATCGCGGCATCTTCCTTGAGGTTGGGGGCAATCTGGTCTGCATAGACAGTGCGCTGGTACTGATCTGGAACCAGGATCATGACCACGTCGCCCTGGGCGACGGCGTCTGCGACCTCGGCAACCTCAAGTCCGGCCGCCTCGGCCTTGGCCCACGAGCTTGAGCCAGCCCGAAGACCGACGACAACGTCTACGCCGGAATCGCGCAGGTTCTGAGCATGGGCGTGGCCCTGGGAGCCATAACCAATGATCGCCACCTTCTTCGACTGGATGAGCGAAAGGTCGGCATCGTCATCGTAGTATGCATCTGCCATGGTTACTTCTCCTTGATTTGATCTGTCAGTGATTTGGAACCGCGGCCGATTGCGACCGCGCCCGATTGAGCAACTTCGCGGACCCCATAGGGTCCGAGTGAGGCGAGAAGTGCCTCCAGCTTGGCGAGTGTGCCCACCGATTCGATGACCACAAAGTCAGTCCCGACGTGAACCACATGGGCGCGGAACAACTCCACAATCTGAAGGACGGCGGTACGCGTCTCATCATTTGCCGTGACTTTCAGCAGTAGCAGGCGGCGCTCGACGCAATCTTCCTGCGGCATTTCAACGACCTTCAGGACATTGATCAACTTATTCAGTTGCTTAGTAACCTGTTCGAGCGGCGCATTGTTCTTGGCGTCGACAATAATGGTCATTCGTGAAACGTCGGGTCTCTCAGTCTCTCCAACGGTCAGCGACTTGATATTGAAGTCGCGCCGGGCGAACAAACCGGCAACACGTGTAAGGACTCCCGGCTTGTTCTCGACAAGAACGGAAAGAGTGTGCAGTTGCTCAGACATGATCATTCCTCCCCATCCCATGTCGGCGCCAGCCCGCGGGCATAGCGAATGTCATCGTTCGAGACGCCAGCGGCGACCATCGGCCAGACCATCGCGTCCTTGGAAACTCGGAAGTCTATGAATACCGGTCGGTCATTGATGGACAGGGCCCACTCGATGGCCTCGTCCACCTCCTCTTCCTTTTCGACGACGCGACCAGGAATCCCGTACGCTTCGGCGAGCTTTACAAAGTTCGGGACCTGCTCGGCATCGTGATCGTTTAGTTTCGTGTTTGAGTAGCGCTCGTTGTAGAACAGGTTCTGCCACTGACGCACCATTCCAAGCACCGAGTTGTTGATCAGGGCGACCTTGATCGGAATGTCATTGATGACGCAAGTAGCCAGTTCCTGGTTTGTCATCTGGAATGACCCGTCACCGTCAATGCACCAGACCACCGCGTCGGGATTTGCAACCTGGGCTCCCATCGCGGCAGGAACCCCGAATCCCATGGTGCCGAGCCCGGACGAGGAAATGAAATGACGCGGATGATCAAAACTAATGAACTGTGAAGCCCACATCTGGTGCTGCCCAACACCAGTCGCGTAGAACGCCTCCGGACCACTCAAATCGGAAAGTCGCTTCAGAACGTACTGGGGGGCGAGTCTGCCGTCATCCGTGTTCGTCCATCCGAGCGGGTACGAGTCGCGTAGACGATTTAGGTAGCGCCACCATCCACCGAGATCAGCCCTGGTTTCCGAGGGAAACTCTTTCTCAAGGGCTGCGTTGAGCATCTCAAGTACCTGGTTCAGATCACCGACGATAGGAATATCGGCGTACCTGTTCTTGGATATCTCTGCCGCGTCGATATCAACGTGAACCACTTTCGCACGAGGTGCAAAGGTGTCGAGCCGCCCCGTAACCCGGTCATCGAAACGAGCTCCTAGCGCGACCACCAGATCCGCGCGCTGAAGCGCACCAACCGCCGCGACTGTCCCGTGCATGCCCGGCATCCCAAGATTGTGAGGATCCGAATCGGGAAAGGCTCCGCGTGCCGTAAGTGTGGTGACCACTGGAGCATCTGAAAGCTCAACCAGCTTCGCTAGCTCACGCGACGCGTTCCCACGAACAGCTCCCCCACCGACGTAGAGGACGGGAGCCTGTGCTTCAGCAATTGCCCTAGCCGCAGCCGCTACCTGTTTCTTGGAAGGCTTCTGAGGAACCCTGTAACCCGGGATGTCCAGCGGTGGTGGCCACTCAAAGTCGAGTTCCTCCGACTGGGCCGATTTAGTTATGTCGACAAGCACCGCTCCCGGACGACCCGTGCCAGCGATCTCGAATGCCTCCGCGATACGCGAGGGAATCTCCGCTGCCTGCGTCACCAGGAATGAGTGTTTCGTTACCGGCATTGATGCCCCAACGATGTCCGCCTCTTGGAAGGCATCGGTACCAATGAGCGAGGCTGCCACCTGGCCCGTGATAATAACGATTGGAACCGAGTCTAGGTTCGCGTCCGCGAGCGCGGTCATCGTATTCAGCGCCGCTGGGCCCGAGGTGACGATTGCGCACCCAACCTTGCCGCTGGAAATCGCGTATCCCTCAGCCCCGTGTCCGGCGCCCTGTTCATGCCTAATGAGGATGTGTCGAATGCTGGAGTCCATCAACGGGTCGAAGGTTGGCAGAATAGCTCCGCCCGGCATACCGAAAACCTCGGTTATGCCAATCTTTTCCAACGACCTGACGATGGCTTCAGCGCCTGTCATACGTTCAGGTTTTGTCACGCTCTGTGTCTCCGTCCTTGCACTGCCCTGACTTACTTGCACTGATTCTGGTTGCAAAAAGTCCCTCGCGTTTCGCGTGGGGAATAAGGCGTGCGGCCCATCTGATCAGACAGCAGGAACCGCACGCCCCGGTACAACGACCAGGAGCGCGCCTACGGTATTTCCCTGCGTGTTTAGCACGATCCCAATAGTACGGCCCGAAGCTAACTACCGCTTCGTGTCTCATACTTTGGCGCCCGAGAGGAGACTTGGCGCCTCATATGTAGCCCAACCGTAGCGCCCAACCCGAAAAGGCGTGCTCAGCGCCACGCCACAGGTCCTATATGAAGTGGAGCCAACCTGTCTACGATTGGACCGGACCCAAACGGGTCCTTGATATCCCACACGAAAGTGACATGCGGTGACGGCTGTTTTCGAACTCTTAGCATCCTCCCCCATCCTCTACCTGTTCTTGCTGATAGCAATCGGCATGATGTTTGGTCACATCAAGGTGAAGGGCGTGAGCCTTGGGGCCGCGGCGGTCCTGTTCACCGCTATTGCAATCACCGCCTGGGCGGGAGAACTCGGTGTAGACCTGCAGATCCCACCCTTTATAGGAACCCTGGGTCTAGTCCTATTTGCGTTTGCAATCGGGGTGAACTCCGGTAACTCGTTCTTCCACAACCTGAAGACGGCTATTGGGCCGATGCTGACAATGATTGCCCTGATGTGTGCCGCTGGTGCCGGGGCCTTCCTAATTGGAACCAAAGTCTTTGGCCTCAGCGTTCCAGTCGCTGCAGGCACATTTGCTGGGGCGCTAACCAACACTCCCGCGCTGCACGCTGTAGGTGAGGCAACCGGAGATCCCGGACAGGCCACAATTGGCTACTCCATTGCATACCTCTTCGGCGTCGTTGGCATGTTGGCTGCCGCGATGGCTGCTCTCTCATATGGCAAGCACGACACCGACACTCCTAGTCCTATTGCGAACCGCACGATTCGTATCGAGCGCGAGGACCACCCGTTCATCGGCGATCTCTATGAGAAGTTTGGGGGCAAGGTAACGTTCTCTCGCCTTCGTCGAGGAGAACAGGGTCCAATCTCGCGCCCCTCAATGTCGGACACTCTGGATCCCGGCGATCTGATAACAGTCGTTGGTCCTAATGAGATGGTTGCAATGGTCTCCAAGGAACTGGGGCACGGTTCTTCACACTCGCTCATGCGTGATCGTTCATACCTGGACTTCCGTCGAATCACAGTTTCTGACCCGCACATCGCTGGTCACACCGTCGGCTCACTGAACCTTTCACAGAAGTACTCCGCAACGATTTCGAGGGTTCGCCGCGGCGACGTAGATATGGTCGGTGACCCCGATTTGGTTCTACAGCTCGGTGACCGTGTTCGCGTGGTGGGGCCGACTTCCAAGATGAAGGAGATCACCAAGTTCTTTGGCGACTCCGCGAGGGGCCTGTCTGACATCAACCCGATCGGCCTTGGCCTCGGAATGACCGTCGGCATGCTTATCGGCATGATTCCGATCCCCCTACCCGGTGGTGGAGACTTCGAGATTGGCGCGGCAGCGGGCGTTTTGATCATTGGCCTGATCTTTGGCAAGGTCGGACGTATCGGCCCAGTTGTAACGACGCTGCCTTACACGGCGTGTCAGGTAATGATTGAGCTCGGCCTGATCATCTTCTTAGCTCAGGCCGGATCGGTTGCTGGCGGACAGATTATGGAAGCCTTCCGTGGTGGTACGTGGCTGTCTATCCTGGCTCTCGGCGTGATAGTCACGCTGATTATGGCGATCGGCATGTACGCCACGTTCCGTTGGATTTGGCACATGGGTGGAACACAGTTGGCTGGTGCCCTCGGTGGGGCCCAGACTCAGCCGGCCGTTCTCGCATTCGCCAACGGTCGCACGCAGGATGATCCTCGTGTCGCTCTCGGATACGCGCTTGTTTACCCCGTGGCAATGGTTTCGAAGATTCTGATCGCAACGGTGATAGCGGGGTTCTAGGGTGGCCTAGGAATCCGGCAACTGACCACACGAAACGTCCGGGTGGGAATCGGTTGCAGTGTTTGCCGTGACCCGGACTATTCGCCCATTCGCGTATGGAAATAACGCTTGAACTGACCAGTAGTCCGAAATACGAGTGTCACAAGCAGAAAACTACCGGAATCCGGGGTGTCAACAACGATTTACTCGTTGACACCCCGGATTTTGGCTCTTGTCCGCCGCGAGTTCTCCGAGGACTCGGCGGGACCCCCGCGGAACGCGTAATTGGCCCAGCTTGTCGCGGCCAGATCACAACCACAAAAGCGACAGGTGCCTTGGGCGAGAAATCCAATTAGTCAAAGGACGCCCAGGAATTGTGCTCCGTCAAGGTTTCGTCTCAGCTTGCGTCGATACCGTTATTCGACCTGATCCAAGTTACTCAACCTGGCCCAGGTCCTCTTGTTCCGCTATCTTCACCGTGTCAGCCCCTGCCAGAGCTTTCCTGGTGGCGTGAGCGACCGCAGGAGCGATTCGATCATCGAAGACACCCGGAATAATGTAGTTCTCACTCAGCTCATCTTCGCTGATCACTCCGGCAATCGCCTCAGCACTGGCCCTCAGAACCTCACGGGTAATCTCGGACGCCCGAGCATCAAGGACCCCGCGGAACAGTCCCGGAAAGGCGAGTACGTTGTTGATCTGGTTCGGATAGTCCGACCGACCTGTCGCCACAATTCGTGCATGCTTGTCGGCCTCGCGAGGATCGACCTCTGGAGTCGGATTCGCCAGAGCAAAGACAATCGCGTCCTTGTTCATCTTCGCGACATCGTCGCCGTTAAGCAGGTTAGCCGAAGAGACCCCGATGAAGACATCGGCGTCTTCCATGCCATCCTTGAGACTCCCTCTAACCTTTCGGGGATTAGTCTTTGCAGCGAGCGCCCGACGTGACTCGTGCGCTCCCTCCATGTCGTCAATGCAGAGAGCTCCGGTCCGCCCGTAGGCGACAATATCCTTCGCACCCGCCGCCAATAGCAACTCGATTATCGCGTTTCCAGCGGCGCCGACTCCCGAGACAACAATGCGCACGTCCTCGATCTTCTTACCAACGATCTTCAGGGCGTTGATGAGCGCCGCCAAGACAACGATTGCGGTCCCATGCTGGTCGTCGTGGAAGACAGGAATATCCAGTTCTTCCTTTAGCCTCGCCTCGATCTCGAAGCAGCGCGGGGCAGAGATATCTTCGAGGTTGATTCCCCCATACGCCGGAGCGATCGCCTTCACAATCGCGATGATCTCTTCCGTGTCCTTGGTATCCAGCACCACGGGCCACGCATCCACCCCGCCGAAGTGCTTGAAAAGGACGGCCTTGCCCTCCATCACGGGCAGAGCCGCCTCCGGTCCGATGTCGCCAAGGCCCAGAACGGCAGTGCCGTCAGTTACCACCGCGACCGTGTTCGCCTTCATCGTCAGCAGGCGCGCTTTCGAAGGATTGTCCGCAATCGCGTGACAGACACGCGCCACCCCGGGAGTGTAGATACGGGACAGATCGTCACGGTTACGCAGCGGCGCACGTGACTCGATCTCGATCTTGCCCCCGACGTGATCGAGGAATGTCTGGTCCGCAACCGGCCCAACACTAACTCCCCCAAGTCCTTCCAAGGTCTTTCGAACCTCGCGACGATGATCAGAGTTGCGCAAGTCCAGGGTCATATCGATGACCAGCTTGCCCGACTCGGCTTCCGCAACATCCAGACCTTTTACGCTGGCCTCTGCATCAGATACAGCCTGAACGATATCCGCGACGCGAATCTGAGACTCGTCAACCGTCAATCGGTACGAAGCGGTGTAAGACGGTGAATTGGGCACTCTTCTCCCTAACTTGTCATATTTCTTGTTCGAATAGGAATGAGGGGCCGATCCTCTAGATTCGGCCCTTCATCCCCTACTGCTCTAGCATCTCCATAATCAACTCACGGACGCGGGCGGCATCAGCCTTGCCCTTGGTTAGCTTCATGACGCCGCCAACCAGCGCGCCAACAGCTTGTACCTTACCTCCACGAATCTTTTCGACCACATCTGGGTTCTCAGCCAGAACCGTCTGGATTGCTTCCGTCAGGGCTCCGTCGTCCGAAACGACGACCAAACCCCGAGACTCCGCGACCGCAGCCGGATCACCCTCACCAGCAAGGACTCCATCAAGGGCCTGCCTGGCCAGTGAATCGGTCAGCGCCCCGGAGTCGATTAGTCCCTGAAGCTCGGCAACCTGAAGTGGGGTGACAGCAAGTTCCGCGAGCGCTACTCCCTCATTGTTCGCTACACGAGACAGTTCACCCATCCACCATTTTCTGGCAGCCGCTGGAGTGGCTCCGGCTGTGACGGTCGCGTCAATCAGGTCAAGGGCACCCGCGTTCACGACATCGCGCATCTCCAGATCCGTAAACTTCCATTCGCCGCGCAATCGCTTCCGCTTCGCCGCTGGCATTTCGGGAAGGGTGGCCCTCAGTTCCTCGATCCATTCGATCTGGGGACGTACCGGCGGCAAATCGGGGTCAGGGAAGTAGCGATAATCGTCCGCGTCAGACTTCGGTCGTCCGGACGAGGTGGTGCCATCCTCTTCGTGGAAGTGTCTAGTCTCCTGGAAAACTAACTCGCCCGAGTCAAGGACGTCCGCCTGGCGAGCGACCTCGTACTCCACCGCCCGCTCAATGGCGCGGAAGGAGTTGACGTTCTTCGTCTCGGTGCGCGTTCCAAAAGGAGCGTCCGGGCTAGGGCGCAACGAAACGTTAACGTCCGCTCGCAAGTTGCCTCGCTCCATCCTTGCGTCCGAGATATCCAGAGCGATCGCAATGTCACGCAGGGTTTGTACATATGCAGCGGCAACCTCTGCCACGCGGTCGCCGGCGCCGGTCAGCGGCTTAGAAACGATCTCGATTAGAGGAACCGATGATCGGTTGTAGTCCACCAGCGAGTAGGTCGCACCGTGGATCCGCCCATCAGCACCACCAACGTGAGTATTCTTGCCCGCGTCCTCTTCCAGGTGTGCCCGTTCGATCTCGACACGGAAAACCTCGCCGTCGCCGAGTTCAACATCAAGATAGCCGTCGTAGGCAATCGGCTTGTTCGACTGTGAAATCTGGTATGCCTTGGGCAGATCAGGGTAGAAATAGTTCTTACGAGCAAAGAACGAGTCCTGTTCGATCTTGCAGTTCAGTGCCAGACCGAGTCGAATTCCAGACTCGACCAGTTTCTTGTTGAGCGTGGGAAGCGATCCGGGCAACCCTGCTGACGTCGGGGTCACGGCACTGTTCGGCTGACCGCCAAACTGAACCGGAGCGTTATCGAACGCTTTCGAGTTTGTGTTTAGCTCGACGTGACACTCAATCCCGAGCACCGGATCATACTTCGATGTCGCTTCTCGGTACGTCTGCTTGTTAGGAGTCACTTGGCGTCTCCTTCCGAGATCACTATCGCGTGGGGTGGGGCGACAACCCGCTTCGAAACCAGTGATTCGATCAGAGCTCCAACTCCGTACATCTGGTCGTCTGCTCCGACCGGGGCGATGACCTGCATTGCCGTCGGAAGTCCAGAATCATCGACACCGTTGGGGATCGACATGGCTGGAACGCCGGTCAAGTTCGCCGGGATTGTCGCGACATCATTGAGGTACATCGCTATCGGATCGTCGATCCGCGCCCCGATCGGGAACGCGGTCGTCGGGGTGGAAGGAGCCAGCAACACGTCAGCTAGCTCGAATGCCTTGTCTAGATCCTGACGAATCAGGGTTCGCACCCTCTGAGCTGAACCGTAGTACTGGTCCTGGTATCCGGCTGAGAGGACGTGTGTTCCGAGGATTATGCGGCGCTTCACCTCGTCACCAAACCCTGCTTCCCTGGTTGCCTTCATGACGTCAGAGGCAGTTGGATTTGGGACGTCCGGGACGACGCGCAGACCGAAACGCATTCCGTCAAAACGTGCCAGGTTCGATGAGGCCTCAGCCGGCATAATCAGGTAGTAGGCGGGAAGGGCGTAGTCGAACGAGGGACAGGAAACGTGGACAACTTCGACCCCTGCCTCACGCAAATCTTCGACCGCGCGGTTGAAGTTCTCTTGAACCTCACGTTGGAAACCCTCGCCCAAGAACTGGTCAACGATACCAACGCGGAGTCCCCTACCACCTTGCGCCAGACGATCCTCAATGGCACCCTGCAGGTCCGCCGGATCAGCCGGTAGCGAGGTTGAGTCGAGTTCATCGTGTCCCGCGATTAGCTCCTGAAGGGCAGCGGCATCACTGATGTCCCTGGCCACAGGGCCAATCTGATCCAGCGAGGAGGCCAGCGCCACAAGGCCGTAGCGCGAGACTGCACCGTAGGTTGGCTTGACACCGATGGTCCCGGTGAAGGCGCCGGGTTGACGAATCGATCCGCCTGTATCAGACCCGAGGGCCAGAGGAACCATGTACGAGGCGACTGCCGCAGCCGAACCACCTCCCGAACCACCGGGGATCAGGCCCGTGTTCCAAGGGTTGCGCGTAGGACCGAAGGCAGAGTGCTCGGTCGAGGAGCCCATCGCAAACTCATCGAGGTTCGTCTTCCCAACGATCGGAAGCTTCGCTTCCTTGATCTTCGCAATGACCGTCGCGTCGTACGGTGGCTTCCATCCGGCAAGGATTTTCGATGCGCAGGTGGTGTCAAGTCCCTCGGTGACGATGTTGTCCTTGATTGCAATCGGAACGCCAGCAAGGGGATGCAGTTCTTCTCCAGCTGCCCTTAGAGCGTCCACCTCTTCGGCAGTCTTCCTGGCACCCTCTTCATCAACGGTGAGAAACGCATTTACAACATCGTTGTACTCAGCAATGCGGGCGAGGGAGGCATTCACCAACTCCGCAGAGGTCACCTCACCACGCTGCAGTGCCTCTGCCATCTCCAGTGCGCTCTTGTAGATTAGGTCACTCACTGCTCCTCCTCCAGAATCTGAGGAACCTTGAACATAGAATCCTCTTGCTCCGGAGCCGCCGCGAGTAGCTGTTCAGGATCCATTGGTGTTCCTGCAACATCCTCGCGAAGCACGTTCACCAACTGGATTGACTGGGCACTCGGCGCGACATCCACATCTGAAATCTCTGAGACTTGACCGGCATACTCTGCGATGACAACCAAGCCCTCGGTAAGGCGCTCAGCTTCCTCGTCAGTTATTCCGATTTCGGCGAGGTCTGCAAGACGCTTAACCTCTTCGATTGAAATTGTTGACATAGAGCAAAGTGTAAACGCCAGACACCTTAGGGTTATGACATGACTACGAAGCGGAAGGCCGAGCTCGAACTCGCAATGGAGAGATCCGGCAAAGCCTGGAAGTGGATACGCCGAGGCATCGTCGGTTCACTGGCAGCGCAAGTCGCGGGCGTTGTGGCTGTTTACGCCATTGATGCTCGCCGCAAGAGACGCTCGCCAGGCGGGTTCAAGGGGTTCTCATCTGCACGGTCCGACACCACGGTCGTGGATGGAAACCAGATAAAAACCTATACGCGGGGAACAGAACTTTACGCAGATCAGATCGCCGCGATCAACAATGCCAAAGAAATGGTGTACTTCGAGACTTATGTTTGGCGTAGTGACCGGATCGGATGGATGTTCAAAGACGCTCTCTACGCAGCGGCGGAACGAGGTGTCAAAGTATTCGTCATATATGACGGCTTCGGCTCGCTGAAGTCATCGGTAAAGTTCAAGCACTTCAAGAACCATCCGAACATGTACGTCCACCGACTTGCAGAAATACGCAAGGGCACGGCGACGGCCAACCCCCGGGCGACTGGACGCAACCACCGGAAACTGCTTCTGGTCGACGACAAGATTGGATTCGTCGGAGGTTTCAATGTTGGCGTCGACTTCGGAACCGAGTGGCGAGACACTCACATCCGCATCATCGGGCCGGCGGTTCGTCCGCTAAGCCTTGCCTTCCGCCAGTTCTGGAACCTATTCCGAGCCAAGAACCAGCCCGAACTCCCGGACTGGGAAGAACTCCCCTGGTCTGGAAGTATCACTCCCGCGTTTAATCTTCCCTCAAGTCTTCTGTTCCCGGTTAGAGGTCAGTATTTGGAGGCGTTTGAGAAGGCGACACAGAGCATCGACCTTACGACCGCGTACTTCATTCCCGACCGTGACATTCTCCATGCCCTAATTCGCGCCACCAAGCGAGGAGTTCGAGTCCGTATTCTGGTGCCAGAGTATTCCAACCACATTCTGGCGGACTGGGTGGCGCGTCCATTCTTCGGTGAACTCATGGAAGCCGATGTCGAGATCTGGTTGTACCAGCACGCGATGATTCACGCCAAAACACTTGTGATCGATAACTACAGAAGTATTGTCGGAACCGCCAATATTGACCGACTATCAATGTCGGGAAACTTTGAAGTGACCGTGCAGATTGACTCCGAAAACTTCGGAGAGCAGATGGAACGCATCTTTGAACGCGACCTAGAGACGTCACGAAAGCTCAACCTCAAGGAGTGGAACGGTCGTAGCCGGTGGGTCCGTTTCCTTGAGCGCTTGGTCTCTCGCTTCTCTTTTATCGTCTAGGTTCATACGAAAAACGCTTAGCCGCTCCCAAGGAAGTCACTCGCTCCGCTTCGGCAGACACCGGTTTGCGCGCTTCCGAAAAGAGCTAACAGATCAGTTCCCCAGTACAGATTCCACCCCATCATCAAGCAAAGCCTGGAACATTTCAGCTGGAACTATGGGGACTCCCAAAGATTCTGCCTTGGTTGTCTTGGACCCGGCACCCGGCCCCGCAACGAGAGCCGTAGTCTTCTTTGAGACTGAAGAGGATGCCTTGCCGCCACGGATCATCACCGCATTGTTCGCCTCATCTCGCGAGTATCCAGGCATTGCTCCCGAAACTACTATCGTGGCACCGGCCAGCGTCTGTGGCACCTCCGGCAACTCCTCAATGTGAGTGAGCGCGCCCGATTTCATCCATTGATCGACGATCTCCCGGTGCCAATCCACCTGGAACCAGTCACTGACCGACTCTGCGATTATTTGACCGACTCCCTCAGTCTGGGCGAGGTCTTCTACCCGGGCCCCTGATATGGCATCTATCGTTTGGAACCTAGCCGCCAGGGTTCGAGCCGCAGTCGGACCAACGTGTCGGATCGACAAAGCGACGAGGAACCGCCACAGGGGGCGCTCCTTTGCGGCTTCCAGTTCTTCCAGCATTTGAAGCAGCGACTTGCTGGGTTTCGAGGTGATCGGAACGTACTCCCCCGACTTCTTCTGGTACCCCTTGGACCAAAAATACCGGACTTGCTGATAGTCGCCGGTGGATACGCCCCTCACACGAACCGGCCGCCACACCATGACGTCTGAGACCGCACCGGCAGTCAGGTCGAAAAGGTCTTTGGCATTGCTCAACACCGGTTGTTGGGGCTCTGGCAACAGGGCCTCGGCCAAAGCGAAGGTGTCTCCATGATGCCCCTCAGAAACCAGTTCAAGCTCGGTCCCGTCTTCGAGGAATACCCTTCTTCCCTCGACCAACGCCGCCGCGACCAGTTCTCTGCCCATCTCGGGTTGGGTAAGAGCTGCAGCCGCCTCGGCTCCAAGCCCCTCGATATCCAGAGCTCCGCGCGATCCAAGGTGGATGAGTCGCTCGGTGATTTGCGCGGGACAACTGGCAGTGTTTGGGCAGCGAAGATCAGCATCCCCTTCTTTCGCCGGAGCTAAGGGCGTCCCGCACGACGGGCACTTTGTCGGCATCTCAAATCGCCGTTCGGTACCGTCGCGGTCAGCGGCAACGGGGCCTACCACCTCAGGAATTACGTCACCGGCCTTACGGACGACGATCATGTCCCCAATCAGGATTCCCTTTCTCTCGACCTCGCCCGCATTGTGAAGAGTTGCGTGTTGAAGGTGCGACCCGGCAACCAATACCTTCTCAAAAACCGCGTACGGTGTGACTCTGCCAGTACGACCTACCTGGACCCGAATATCGAGTAGGCGAGTAAAGACCTCTTCTGGAGGATACTTGTAGGCCACAGCCCACCGCGGCGTTCTTGAGGTCGCTCCCATTTCCCGCTGACGCGCAATCGAGTCAACCTTAAAAACGACTCCGTCAATCTCGTGCTCGAAACTTCCGCGATGCTCTCCGAAGTATCGGATTGACTCAAGTCCCTCTTCAAAAGTGTCAACCAGACGTGTATGTTTCGAGACTGGCACGCCCCACTTAGAAATCTGTTGATACCAGCCGTGCTGGGTCTGCGGCATAGCGGTCATTCCCTCCACGGCACCCAGCCCGTGAGCAACAAATGACAGAGGCCGCTTTGCGGTTGCCTCAGGATCTTTCTGACGTAGCGAACCCGCCGCCGCGTTGCGCGGGTTCACGAACGGTCGTTCCTGATTCGCAACTCTTAGGGCGTTAACACGTTCAAAGTCATCAAGGCGAAAGTAGACCTCGCCTCTGATATCGACTGTGTCGGGGACGTTAGAGCCCTTCAGTCTGAAGGGAATCGACTTGATTGTCCTCACGTTTGCCGTTACGTCTTCGCCCACGAAGCCATCGCCACGAGTTGATGCCTGGACGAGCACGCCGCCCTCATATCGAAGATTGACGGCCAGGCCGTCTACCTTGATCTCCGCAGTCATCGCCACATCCTCGCCGGGCCAGCGAGAGACGGTGCGATGCCACCATGCCTGGACTTCCTCAGGGGAAAACACGTCTTCGAGGCTGGTCATCTGCACCTGATGATGCACCGGTGTAAAGGCTGCCGAGGCGGCCCCACCGACTGTTAGCGTCGGCGAATCAGGTGATGCAAGTTCGGGAAACTCCGTCTCAAGATCCTGCAGCTCCCGGAACAAAACGTCGTACTCAGCGTCGGAGATTGTCGGCTCGTCACTCACGTAGTAGGCGTTTCGAGCAGCTTCGATCAACTCCACCAGTTCGTTCCACCGCTGGCGGGCTGCAGTAAGTTCAGCGTCTGTCGTATCCACGGGACCTCCCGCTGTCATTCTTCCATTACCCTCCGGCACCGTCACCCTGCGGCGTGAATGCCCGCGCCTTCGTTCATCGCGTCGCCCTGGTGGTGGACACTCCCTCGTGTCTGCATCTCGCCGTAAGAAGAGGACATGATCTCGCCGTTATTCTTGGTGATTCCCAGTACGCACAGAACCGCCTACCTCGGACGAGGGAAAGCCCCTCGAACAGAGGTCATTCCCGGTGCGCACGAAACCACTCTCAGCAACTTCGCTTTCTCCGGCAGCAAGTAGAACCATTCCCAGTACACGCAAAGCCACCAGTCCACAAGGTCAGCAATTGGGTTAACTTCCCAACAGGAAACTCGGAGCATACCAACCTGGTTCGATCTAGGGCACTCTTCTTGGATGTCACACTCCCTGGTGGTTCAAGCGCTTGGTTGCTCCGCGTACCTAGCGTGCGTTAAGGGCCCGGACGCTGGGTGCATATTTCCCGCGAGTCCCAACTTGCCGCTGGGCCGCGACGCCGGGTTAGTCGATCCCTACACCGAGGAGGCGCACCTGTGCTTCGAGACGACTCCCCAGGGATTACTTGTTCATGACGTGAACCGGGTGAACCCCGTGATGGCGGTGCATAAAAGGAGCAGGATTCATCGCGGCAAACAGCTGAGAGTTGGGACGAACCAATGGTGCGTTCGCGAACGCACCAGGTTTCCGGGCTGGCTCCCGCCGACCTCTCCCAGATCCGGACCCATGCGTTATCTACGCCTGCTCTTACCCGTTCTCATGTTGCTGGGCTTCGCCAGGTTCATTCCGATCTCTACTTCTGCGGGTCTCGCATTGTTCGGCGCATCGACGCTACTGGCGATGATCGCGCTGCTCCGGTTCTTAGCCGTGACCGCGTCCCGCCGTGATCCTGCATCGTTGCTGGCGGCGCTCGCCCTCGCTCTGTTGGACGAGGAGAGGCCACCAACCGAGTTCTCGGAGACGACCACTCAGCGTCCGCAAAGGAAACGTGACGCGGGTACTGAGTCGGACCGGGTGGCGATCATCGAATCCGCGAGGACGGTCTATCTGCGTCCTAGAAGAAGACGCAGGCTCTCCATCGAATCCGGGCAAGCAATAGGGGTCGTTGGGAATCAAGCCCGTGAGTACTCTCTCTGGATCGCGGCACAACTTCGACTACAGGGTCTAGCGCCCGTGGTATCGTCGGCTCGCGACGACCTCAGACCCGCCGCGACCACTCCTCTTATTGTTTGGGCCAGCACGGTCGAAGCCCTGGGTAAGTGTCCCTCCCTCGTCCTTCAGTCCTACCCGGTGGCCGGGACTGTTTGGTGCGAGGAAGTGACCGAGCTTCTAGGAGTCGCCTCCAGAATGGTTCTACCAGGTCACGTCTCATTTGAGGAGTTACATGGCAAGCCCGAACTGACTTCGATTCGAAGTCGGTGGCGCAGCAGACCAACTCGCCCACTTATGCTCGGACGCGGTCCTGGCGAGGCTACGTTCGACCTCGACCTAATTCGTGACGGCCCACATGCTCTGGTTGTCGGAGGAACTGGTTCAGGCAAATCGGAGTTTCTCACCACCCTCGTCTTCGCATTGGCGGCCACGTACTCCCCCGAGCGGCTTCGGCTTCTGCTGATCGACTACAAGGGTGGGGCGGGACTGCTAAGTGCTACCCCTCTCCCACACGTTGAGCGCCTAATCACCGATCTTGACGGGAGCCAAACTCCCTGGTTGCTCAGAGTTCTCGCAGCAGAGATCAGGCGCCGCAAGACCCTGCTTCTACACTTGGGCTTCCGATCCCTGGAACAGTGGCATGCAAACCACTCCTGTTCGGTAGACCCGCCACCCCTGCTCGTCATTGTGGCGGACGAGGTTAGGACCCTGGCCGATCACAGCCCAGAGTTACTGAAACAACTCACCCATATCGCAACGCAGGGGCGTTCCCTCGGGATTCACCTGGTCGCTGCGACTCAGCGTCCGGGAGGAACCGTTAGTTCCGACCTCCGCGCGGTACTCGACATTCGCGTGGCTCTCCGATGTTCTGAGATCTCCGACTCTGTGGACGTCATCGGGAGCCGCAAAGCGGCCGACCTTCCAAGAGTACCGGGACGCGCCGTGGTGAACACGGGCACCGGAACACGGACCATCCAATCCGCCCTGGTCCAGGGGCCTGAAGATTGGGTTTCGGAGTTTCGACTGGCTCAGGAATCCAAGGAACTCCTCGCCCTGCTTCCATTGCCGCTACCGGAGGCGGTTGATTTTGAATCTCTTGGTGACCTTAGTGATCGGGGCGGTTCAGTTGTTGGGCTTTTTGAGGATGCCCTCGGTTGCGACATAGGGAACCTGGTCTGGGATGGCAGACCGATGCTGATAATGACAAGTCCAGTCATTGCGCACCAGGTCCGGGAAAGCGCCGTCGCGATGGCATCGGCCGTCGCGATGGCCGCAAGGAACTCGAAACCCGAGAATCCGCCCGTGCGCATTATTTGGGGCGATTTGCGCTCCCCGCGCGGGGAACGATCTTGCCACAACTACGGCGATGTTCTGCGACTTGTCGAATCAGAATTTGCGGCGATGGGCAACTCCCGGTCGGCTCGCCCTTCCGTGATCGTCCTACCCGACCTTTCAGTCATGCTTCAAGCACTTCAGGCCTCCGTTGGTGTGGAACGAGCACATGATTGGTTCGCCAGACTCCTAGAACTGGCCGAGACAACGTCTCTGCACCTCATCGGTATCGCCACCTCAGGCGGATCGTTCGTTGAGCAGTTTCCGTGGCGGGTCTATCGTTTTTCGTCTGTCGAACAAATGAGTTCTCCTCGGATCGCCGCCTATACGCCCGCGGAACTGGGCGGCGAGCGTCCCAAACCCGCACAGATGGTCTCAGCACAGCCGGGACGGGTGGTGGTAGCCCGTCCCGATGGGGGCAGTGTCTACGCTCAATTAGTTGAGCCTCCGCTCCAAGATCGAGCCGTGCCGCTCGTTAGGGCCCAGCCGGTCCAAACGAGGCCCGGGCTAAATGGACTGCAGATTCCTACGAGCATCCCTCGAATGCCTGCCCTGGTTGTCATTAGTACAGACTCGTCCGTGACCAATCAGGTAACCGTTACACTCGGCGGATCAGAGTGCTTCAGTTCCGTAGAGCACATGGACCCCTCTGGCTGGCCGCGTGTTGTACCCTCCCCCAACCTGGTTGTTGCCGCCATTGAACCTAATCGTGAGTTAGCCAGGTGGCTTACGTCCGGACTCGGCGCATCCGGCACATGGGTAATGGCATCGCTGCCATTCCCGCGGCGGTGTGGTTTTGTCTGCTACGACACAAAGATCGGGACGCTTGTCCTGGAGCAACATACCGATAGTGAGCGTTCGCACACAAAATGGCCGAGTTATGAACATTCCCCTATTGCCGATGTCGTTTCATTGGCCGAAACTTGATCCATACAAACGCAACGGGGCCTGAGCGCAGCCGTGCGTGAGGGCCGATACGAGGAGCCGATTGATGGACTGGCGAAGCCGAGCCGCATGTCTGAACGTGGACCCTGAACTCTTTTTCCCGATTGGAAACACGGGTCCGGCGCTCTCACAGGCGACAGAGGCCAAGGCCGTCTGCTCCTCCTGCGATGTCGAGGACACCTGCCTTCGCTGGGCGATGGAGAACAACCAGGACTCGGGCGTCTGGGGCGGAAAGAGCGAGGAAGAGCGCCGGTCGCTCAAGCGCCGCGCCGCAAGGGCACGCCGCGCCTCCTAATCTCGCCTATTCCTGACCGGTTAGCTCTTCTGTAAAGCGCAACTCGGCCCTGGTTCCTCCACTGGGGAGTTCGGTCCAGTTAATCGTTCCGTGAAGTTCTCCGGTGACCATGGCTGTAACGATCTGTGTGCCGAGACCCCGGTTGCTTCCGACCAGGTCCGTCTCTTCTTCCTCTTCATCGATCGACCCCTGGTCCTCTACTGCAACCGTTAGAGTGTCGCCGTCCCTACGCGCGATAACCCTAATAACGCCGCCCTCGGACGGAGTTCCGTGCTCAACCGCGTTCGATACCAACTCGGCGAGAACGGTGGCGAGCGCTGAAGCATGCTCTGCACCGAGCTCACCGAACTCTCCCGAGATCTGAAGGTCCACCGGAATACTCGCCGTTGCTACCTGAGCGGACATCTGCAGAATTCGAGGGGCGACATCATCAAATCGCACCACCTCGTCGACGTTCTGCGCCAGCGCGTCGTGCACCGACGCAATCGACTCAACCCTCCTTCCCGCCTCCCGAAGGGCCTCCTTCACTTGCGCTGAAGCATTTCTTCGCTCCTGTATCCTCAGAAGCGCTGACACGGTCTGTAGATTGTTCTTCACGCGGTGGTGAATCTCCCGAATCGTGGCATCCTTGGTCATCAGCTGCTGCTCCTGACGCCTCATTTCCGTCACATCGCGGGTAAGAATCACGGCGCCCACTCGTTGCCCCGATCGCATCAGAGGGATTGCCCTCATAACGACAGTCGTTCCGCGAGAGGTAACATCAACGCGCCAGGGGGCCTTGCCCATCAGTACGACAGCGAAAGTCTCCTCGATACGTTCCACGTCGCTCATAGCTTCGGTAACCGCTTCGATCAAAGTACGCCCGGTCAGGTGACCTTCAACCCCAAGACGCCTCATCGATGAGTTTGCATTCGGACTCGCTTCTAGAACGACGCCGTCTGCGTCAAGGAGTATGACCCCATCGGTCACCCGAGGAAGGCCATGGGCGGATGAGGTCGGAGCATCGGCATCTGGGAATGTCCCATCCGCGACCATCTCACAGAGCACATCGGCCGCCAGCAGAGTCCATTCCTGAGATCCGGCTTGCCTGGACGCCGCGGACATGTTCGCCTCTCGGCTCATCACCGCGAGCACTCGCCCACCGTGCACAACTGGCACGTACGAGACGCTAGCCGAGTAAAGGCCGGCCCACGTCACCGTGTCGGGCTCAACGATTCGCGCCGTGCTCCAAGCCTTCTGGAGCTCCTCCGTTCGAGAAGCCGCAGCGTAGAGTCCAACGACATCTTCAACATGAAGCGTCGCCGTCGTGGCCGATCGACTCAGGGCTGCCGCAATAAAACGGCCGTCGCTTGTGGGGAGCCAAAGAACCAAATCCGCCGATGCTAAGTCGGCAATGACCTGCCACTCTGATCGGAGCATGCGCAACCAGACGAGATCGTCGGAAGACAGCGGCAGTGCATCGTGGGTGTCGATGAGTTCTTGGAAGGTACGCATGAGTCAAGACTAGTTCGCCTCTGGCTGGAGACTCCCATGTGCATGCCACGCCCAATAGGATTGGGAGTGGAAAATCATGTTGTCAACCTAAGACTATTGCGGGAGTGAAGATGGAGTTCAAGGAAGAATACGAGTACGACGCCTCAATCGATGCCATCTGGGCAATGCTCTCGGACCCAAGCTACGCGATTCTCCGGGCTTCAAAGCTCCAGTTGGCGGACCCTGAAGTTAGCGTGGACGCGAGTAGTGACCGAATCTCCTCGACCACTCGCGTGGCGGTTCCGACCGAGATGTTACCCGCAGCGGCGAAGCGCTTTATCAGTCCTAACACGGAGGCTGTGCTTGCTGAGAAATGGACCCGCCCTAGCAATGATGTGATCCGAGGGCAGTTGGAACTCTCGGCCGCCGGAGTCCCTGCAAACATAAAGCTCGTCTCTGTACTCACCGCCGATGGCACCAAGACCAAAGTAGTTTCAGACGGGAATGTCAAAGTGACGATTCCGTTGCTCGGCAAGCGACTAGAGAGCGAAGCCGTCAAGTTTGCGCCGATGATTATCAAGGGTGAGCAGGAGGCCTCGGCCGAGTATCTCGCCTCGCACTGACTATCCGCACCTGTCCAAGGAAAAGCAGGAGGAAACAATGACTCAGGAAACACCGACACCAAAAATACTCAGCGTGAATCGAATCGGGACCAGGGAGTACACCGCGACGAACTCAAAGGGGGCGGAGTTGGTGATCGGGGACGGAGAAGGACAGTTCACCCCGGGAGACCTGCTCAAGCTCGCGATTCTCGGTTGCAATGTACTTTCGTCAGATGCACGCTTCGCTCGCGCGTTGGGAGAGGACTTTGAGTTGACCGGCACAGTTAGCGCTGAGTATCTGGAGTCGGAGGACAGGTTCACGGAGTTCTTTGTCGAGCTTGCCCCGGTCCTCGGGGACATGTATCCAGAAGACAGAGACCGTCTGCTACGGCGCGCGTCCGGAGCAATCGACCGCTACTGCACCATAAGTCACACTGTCACCAAGTCCGCCCCGACTTCTCTGACAATTGACGGAGAGCCACAATGACGATTGACAGCCAGTACGAGGATCTGCTGAGGGATGTTCTCGACAACGGAGTCAGTAAGGATGACCGAACCGGCACCGGAACCATTTCTGTCTTCGGACGACAGCTTCGCTATGAGCTTTCCAACGGATTCCCAGTAGTGACAACAAAACGCATTCACCTCAAGTCAGTGATCGGTGAGCTTCTCTGGTTCCTCAGTGGGTCCTCGAACGTCGCCTGGCTACAAGACAACGGCATCCGTATCTGGAATGAGTGGGCGGACGAGAACGGCGAACTCGGTCCCGTCTACGGCGTTCAATGGCGTTCATGGCCCGGACCTGGCGGCGAGGGGATTGACCAGATAAGTGACCTGGTTGAGACCATCAAGACCAATCCTGACTCACGGCGCATGATTGTCTCCGCATGGAACGTTGGGCAACTCCCCGAGATGGCCCTGATGCCGTGCCACGCGTTCTTCCAGGTCTACGTTGCAGACGGAAAACTTAGTCTCCAGCTCTACCAACGCAGTGCCGACCTGTTCCTCGGCGTACCATTCAACATCTCCTCGTACGCCCTCCTGACTCATATGCTGGCGCAGCAAACTGGACTTCAGGTCGGCGACTTCATCTGGACTGGCGGGGACTGCCACATCTACCTAAACCATCTCGATCAGGTCGAAGAGCAACTCTCACGCGAACCCTATGAGTTCCCATCCCTGGAACTGAGGACCGCAGACTCGATTTTCGATTATGGCTTTGACTCATTCGAGGTGAAGGACTACCAGTACCACCCCGCAATCCGAGCGCAGGTAGCGGTGTAGATGAGTAGCGCAGAAACCGCCTTAGACACTCGACCCGTCCGCGCCTCGATCTGGGCAGAGGACCGCGTCGGAGTGATCGGAGACGGCGAAAGAATGCTGTGGCATGTTCCGGCAGACTTCAAGCACTTCAAAGAATCGACTATTGGATGCCCAATCATAATGGGTCGTGCCTCATTCGAGGCCCTGGGCGGCCCGCTTCCCGGCCGGGTCAACATCGTCGTGACTCGCTCCCCGGGCTACCAAGCGGAGGGGGTGCATGTCGCG
Organism: Actinomycetaceae bacterium MB13-C1-2; assembly: GCA_035621235.1. NCBI lineage: Bacteria > Bacillati > Actinomycetota > Actinomycetes > Actinomycetales > Actinomycetaceae > Actinomycetaceae bacterium MB13-C1-2. The sequence goes on along the minus strand of CP141731.1, from coordinate 1,557,119 downwards.
CACTCGATCGAGGATGCTCTTGAGATAGCAGATCGCTCCGCCGAGGCGACCGGGGCGAAGACTGTGTGGATCACCGGTGGTGGCTCCATTTATCGAGAAACAATGGACCTGGTCAATGAACTGGTGATTACCGACCTGGATCTCAAGATTCCCGCCGACGACCGGACACTGGTAATGGCCCCCATAATCGACCCCGACATTTGGCAAATAGACCGGGCGAGGACAGATGATGAGTGGCGTCCTCGTTCCGGGGACGCCCGGTGGCGGGTCACCACTTATGTCAGGCGTTAGTGCTCCCCGCCGCGAATTCGTTTCCTAGATTGCGGGCAGAGTCGGCATATCGCAAGACAAGCGAGGTTGCCCAAGAGGTGCTGGCTTGGGGGCGTGAAACAGGGGGCTAAGTGGCAGCGCGTAACAACAACTACTCAACTACGCAGAGATTCACGGTATGCTGTGACCTCGTCATACGCTGGCAGAATCCCCTGTTCCAACGCTTCAGCAAGCGTCGGGGCCGCGAGATCCTTCGGTGAAAGAACCGGACTGATCGGATTACCTGCCCCATCCTCACTCGGCCACTCAATCCCGATCTCTTCATCGAGCGGGAAGACCCCGAACTCGCGTCCAGGTGCGTAGCCGCTGGACACCATGTAGCAAACAGTCGAGTTATCCTCCAGCGCCATAAATGCGTGCCCTAGTCCCTCGGAGATATAGAGGGTGCTCGGAGAACGAGAGTCAAGTAGTACCGCCTCGTACTTCCCGAACGTCGGCGAACCGACACGGATGTCAACCACGACATCAAGGACCGCCCCGCCCAAACACGTAACGTACTTTGCCTGCGAGACCGGTAGCTGGGAAAAATGAACTCCCCTAACTACGCCGGCTCTAGAGTTGGAAACATTGACCTGCGGGGCGCTGAAAGAATGTCCAACCGCCTCCTCAAAAGTCTGCTGCTTGAACATCTCCATGAACCAGCCGCGATCGTCTCCGTGCACGGTAGGAGTGACCTTCCATGCGCCTTCGATACCAAGTGGTTCCCAGTCCATTGTCGGCTCCTAACGAACGAACGTGACCGCACAATTACCCTGCTGGCGGTCCTACCAACGCAACCCTATTCTCTTCGATACCCTTAACCACGAAGATGAGTCGATCCCGTGGCGGGTTCCTCACTCTTGCCCAAAATCGGTTCTGCGGAAGGTGTCACCGTGAAGGTCCTAGTTACCGGCGGATATGGAATGTTGGCCCAGGATGTCATTCGTGAACTTGACTCGCGTGGAGTCGAAGTGGTTGCCGCAGACAAGGACACCCTCGATATCCTCGACCTTCCGGCACTGAGCGAACGGCTACAGCTGGAACAGCCGGACGCTCTGGTGAACTGTGCTGCTTGGACCGCTGTCGATGCGGCAGAGGAGAATGAGGCAGGAGCGTTCCTCATAAATGCGGTTGCCACCCAGAACTTGGCCCGGGCCGTGACAAAGGTGGGTGCGAGGCTGGTCCACATCTCGACCGACTACGTCTTTGACGGTGAGAGTGAAACGCCATACCAGGCCGCCGATCCTGTGAGTCCGCTCGGTGCGTACGGGCGCACCAAGGCCGCTGGTGAGTGGGCGGCGCGCTGTGAAGCTCCGGACACACTGATTGTGCGCACCGCTTGGCTCTACGGTCGCGGTGGAAACTGCTTCCCCAAAACCCTCGCCGGAGTGCTCGAAAAGAACGGGGAGGCCAACGTCGTTGATGACCAGCACGGGCAGCCAACCTGGACAGGGGACGTTGCGCGGATCATCGCTGACTTACTTGAAACCAACGCTCCCGCAGGTATTTACCACGCGACCAGCTCGGGTCAGACGACTTGGTGGGGCTTCACTCGTGCCATCGCCGAGTCGATTGGAGTCGCCCCTGAAGCTGTCAAGGCGGTGACATCCGAAGAGTTCGTGCGGACCGCTCCGCGTCCGGCTCATTCAGTGCTGGGACACGACTCACTGGTGGAGGCAGGAATCAAGCCCATCGGCGCCTGGGACAAACGCTGGCAGATTGCAAGCGAAGAAGTGCTTGCAGCGCGCTAGTTATCACGCTCCGGTGGTACCCCGATCTCCAATAACCTGGGGTAGAACAGTGGTTCCGGGCCAAAGCAGTGTCACTAGACCAGAGCAGTACCACTAAACCTAAACCAAAACCGTGTTCCTGGGTCAAAGCAGTGCCACTAGACCAGAGCAGTACCACTAAACCAAAACCGTGTTCCGGGGCCAAAGCAGTGCTCTTGAGCATCGGAGTCTTGGGTGCCCGAGTCACGGACAACTTCAAACGGTCTGATGGGGTGACTGGGAGTGCTGTCGGGTCGTCCGAGTCGCGGGCAACCCGCTTGCCGATCTTATGTCTCACCCCTATTGACGGCGTCCCACTAGGAGAGGTTGCCATGTGCGCATATGAGGCCTCCGCGGGGGTGAGGTCGTCCGTCCGGGTTGGGGTGATCGTGTGCGCGTATGAGGTACTAGCGCGAACTATTCCCAGAACCAACTGGCGCGGACGAAAGTGGCCGTATATGAGACTAACGGCCTAGATAACGACAGGTTTGTTACCTATTCTTAATGTTGGTTGAGATTTGGCTCATGCTCGGCCGACTATAGGTTTCCCATCGTTTCGATAGTTCGAGGCACGAAATGCAATCTGCCACTGGCGGCACACCAAAACCAAGTCGTAAGCGTCTCCGAGTCGGTCTTTGGGGGGTGATTGCAACAGTAGGATCAGCCTTGGCTTTGGGCGGTTGTGCCTCTGGCGGGGCCACCGACGCCGCGTCTGATGGACACCAGATTGGCGGCGAGGCGGCCCTTGTACTTCCAGATCTAAATGGGATGGTAACCGCTACCGGGTTGGGTGGCCGTGCGGTCCTATTCATCGGAATGTTCGTCGCGGTTTGTGGCCTTGCATTCGGATTCTTCAGCTACGCGAAGCTGCAAAAGCTTCCAGTTCACAAGGCGATGCTGAATATATCTGAGCTGATTTACACCACCTGTAAGGCCTACCTGGTTAAGCAGGGCAAGTTCCTTCTGATCCTGTGGGCCATTATCACCGCAGTGATCGTGATCTACTACAAGTTCCTGGTGGGATTCGCCTGGGGGCGCGTCGCCATCATCGTGGCTTTTTCGCTCTTGGGCATGGCGGGTTCATACGCGGTTGCCTGGTTTGGAATTCGGGTCAATACCTTCGCGAACTCTCGCATGGCTTTCGCATCGCTAAAGGGCAAGCCTCTTCCGCTGCATCAGATTCCAATGCGTGCAGGCATGTCGATCGGCATGGTACTGATCTCGCTCGAACTACTTATGATGCTGGTGATCCTGCTGCTGCTGCCACCAGAGGTCGGTGGCTCCTGTTTCATTGGCTTTGCCATTGGCGAGTCACTCGGAGCATCAGCACTGCGTATCGCAGGCGGAATCTTCACCAAGATTGCGGACATCGGCGCTGACCTAATGAAGATTGTCTTCAAGATTGACGAAGACGATCCTCGTAACCCTGGCGTTATTGCCGACTGCGTCGGTGACAACGCTGGTGACTCGGTCGGACCGTCGGCTGACGGATTTGAGACCTACGGCGTGACAGGCGTTGCCCTGGTCACCTTTATCATCTTGGCTGTGCCGGACGCCGCAGTTCAGGCGCAACTGCTTGTGTGGATCTTCGTGGTCCGCGCCGCAATGATCATTGCTTCTGGCTTGGCTTACTGGATCAACTCGGCGATTACAAAGTCGCGGTATGCGAATGCTGTAGAGATGGACTTCGAGAAGCCGCTTTCCTCCCTCGTTTGGATCACCTCTGGCCTGTGCATCCTGTTTACCTTTGGCACAACGGCTCTGATCCTCGGAGGCACCGATGGAGGAATCGGCTGGAAGCTCGCAGCAATCGTCACCTGCGGCACCGTGGCGGGCGCACTGATTCCAGAACTGGTCAAGGCATTTACCTCGACTTCTTCACGACACGTCCGTGAGACGGTTAAGTCCTCGCGCGAGGGTGGAGCTTCACTGAACATCCTGTCCGGCCTGGTTGCGGGCAACTTCTCGGCATACTGGCTAGGTATCGCAATCGTCGGTCTGATGGCGGTCGCCTTCGGAATCTCGACCACTGGTCTCGGCGATTTCATGCAGGCACCCGCAGTGTTTGCATTCGGCCTGGTGGCGTTTGGCTTCCTGGGGATGGGTCCGGTGACGATTGCCGTTGACTCGTACGGCCCGGTAACCGACAACGCCCAAAGCGTCTTCGAACTGAGCCAGATTGAGTCGATCCCGAACATTGATGAAGAGATGGAAAAGGAGTACGGCTACAAGCCCGAGTGGGAGCGCGCCAAGTTGATGCTCGAAGAGAACGACGGCGCTGGCAATACCTTCAAGGCAACCGCGAAGCCGGTCCTCATCGGCACCGCAGTCGTAGGCTCAACGACCATGATCTTCTCGATCATCATCGGCCTGACCAATGGGCTCACCACTAACCTGGAGAGTCTGTCTATCATGCATGCCCCGTTCCTCCTCGGCTTTATCCTGGGCGGTGCAGTAATCTACTGGTTCTCGGGAGCTTCGATTCAGGCAGTCACTACCGGGGCCTACCGTGCAGTTGAGTTCATCAAAGCGAAAATCAAGCTGGATGACTCCAGCGAGAAGGCCAGCACTGAAGACTCGCGCAAAGTGGTTGAGATTTGCACCCAGTACGCACAACAGGGCATGTTGAATATCTTTCTAGCGGTCTTCTTCATTACTCTCGCATTCGCCTTCGTCGAACCGTTCCTGTTCATCGGCTACCTGATCTCCATCGCGATCTTTGGTCTGTACCAGGCGATCTTTATGGCGGACGCCGGAGGAGCCTGGGACAACGCAAAGAAGGTCGTTGAGGTCGATCTTCACGCGAAGGGCACAGCTCTTCACGACGCAACTATTGTTGGCGACACGGTTGGTGACCCCTATAAGGACACCTCGTCCGTGGCGCTGAACCCGATTATCAAGTTCACCACACTGTTCGGACTGCTCGCCGTTGAACTGGCTGTGTCGTTGGTCGGGGACGGATTCCAGACAATGGTCTACATTTTGGCGGCCGTGTTCTTCCTAATCGCTAACTTCTTCGTCTACCGTTCTTTCTACGGCATGCGAATTCAGTCGGGTAAGGATAAGAAGGACGAACCTGCCGAGATCGTACTGCCAGAGGGCGGTGCCACCGTCGGCGCCTCCTCCAGTTCAGCGGTCAGTTAGGGGCGATTTCAATGAGAGTTGCAGTCAAACGAGATCAGACAGTAATCAGCGAAGATGGACGCATTGTCGGCCATGACGCTGGTGCCACCCTGGTGCGGCGTTTCTTGCGCATCTTTCCGGGCGCCCAGGTAATCGGCCCCTCAGCCCGACGTTGCCACGGCTTCGACGTGGTACCGCTCGAATTCCTGGATCCCGAGAACACCGTAATTATCAACATGGATGTCATTGACTCCCCCACCATCTGGAACACGATCTATCAGGCAAGCGGTGGTACGGCTCCGAAGATCATGAACTTCGTGTGGTGGCCTGTATCGTTCCTCGAACGTCCTGAACAGAAATACACTGCCGCTCTGTCGTGTGCAATGTTCCCGACATTCGCGGCTTCGGAACGCACCGCGTCCGAGGTGAAGGAACTGGTCCAGAAGTCGACCCTCCCCCAACTGGAAGCAAAGATGAAGCTGGAGTGGGTCAACCTGGGCTTCCGCGTTGACCACGTTCAGGAACGCCAAGAGACGGCTAAGCCAATCGTTCTCTACCCCGCTATCTACCTCGCCCCGGTGAAACGCCCGGATCTGTTCAAAGAGATCGTCGAGCGTGTTCACAGGCAGGTCCCGATCGAAGTGGAGATGCGCCTGCAAGAAACCTCGCTCATCAGCGAGAAAGCCATGCAGTTCTCTCAACTGCCGTGGGTTTGGGTTGGACCGTTGACCTCAACGCGTTCCTCGTACTACGAGGCGCTGTCGCGGACCACCGCGTTCCTTGCCACTGCCACCGATGAGTCTTATGGAATGTCCTACGTGGAGGCACTCGGTTCCGGCGTCATTGGAATCTTCCCGGATGAGGAATGGGCGCGGGCACTGGTTCCCGTCGATTATCCGTTCTTCTACCGTGACAAGGTGACGGCCGAGAAAATGCTGTTGCAAGCAGTGACTGCTCCCGAAGAATGCCGCAAGGAGATCGATAGGGCCGCTGGAGGGTCGTTCATCGACTGGATTGCCCGGCACCACTCTGATGCAGCATTCGACCGTGAGATCACGGAAACAGTCAAGGATTGGTTTAGTTAGAGCCACACGAAACCGAGTGACTACAGGCGCTCGGTTTTAGACAGCAGGGGCTCCCGCGCATCGATTCGCGGGAGCCCCTTTGGGCGTCAGCCGCAGTTCCTCGCAATCCTGACCCTTGCTTGTGGTTTGAGAAATAGTTGCGCTTCTGGTTGCACTGAGCTGGCCCATATTTGGTTCGATCTGTCAGGTAGATGTACTTGACGGCTGGAGGATAGTCAAAAAACGTCCTGCGGCAGAGACTCTTCATCACTGGATTAGTTTGATCCTTTGGCCCCGTGGGAAAATCGTCTGGTGCTAACGATTCCAGAGACCATTGATATACAGGTAACCTCGGCCGATTCCAAGTCGTCGGGGCTAGATACCCCCGGAAGGTTCCTACTATCGGGAATGTTGGCCGGTGTCTTCATGGGGATCGGAGTAGTCCTTATGGTTTCTACGGCCGGTCCAATGTTTGCGGCGGGTGAAGGGCTAGCGAAGCTAGTAAGTGGGCTCGTCTTCGGAACAGCATTAACGCTCACGGTCTTCGCCGGAGCTGAGCTAGCGACATCTGCCATGATGGCGCTTCCCCTGGGGGTACTCACCAAGTCAATCCGACTTGGTCGAGCAAGCGCGACGCTACTGTTTATCTTTGTCGCGAACCTATTCGGAGCTTTGCTCTTTGCGCTTCTGATCCGAGGTTCAGGAGTCTTGATTTCCAACCAAGCAGCGGGTGCGATGCTCTCTGACATGCTGGCCACAAAAGCTCACGAGACGCCGCTTGAACTATTCGCTCGAGGAGTTCTCTGCAACATCCTGGTCTGCTTGGCCATTTGGATGAGTTCGAGAGTGAACTCAGACGGTGCCAAGATCGCCCTAATCTTTATCGCCATAACTGCCTTCATTGCCTCTGGGTATGAACACGTCATCGCCAACATGTTCACCTACTGCTACGGCATCATCATTGGTGATCCAAACGGAACCCTTCCCCTCTTTGGGAAGAACCTGCTCTGGGTTGGGCTCGGGAACCTGGTCGGCGGAGCGGTAGTCGTCGCCCTCGTCTACTGGCTGGTCGCGGGTTCACCAAAGAAAGAGCCGGTCGGAGGGAGGAATTAACTCTCGTCAACCTTGACTGGTTAATTCAGCAGGTTGACTGGCAGATCGGGCACAAAATCAGGGAAGGATAAGCCATCCAGGGATGGGTAAAGGTAGTCGAACCGCTCTCCATCAACCTTCGGAAGGCATTTCCCGATTAGGCGGTTTCGAGGGCGATCTTCATGTACATGCGTTCATTCGCGCATGCTTGGCCCAAAGACGTAATCGTCTAGCAGCCAACTGGAAAATTGCCGCGGAGGCATAACATTGCTCTACTAACGAGGCTCAAAGATCACGACCTGCGCCTTGCATCCGCTGAAGTAGCACGGAGTCATGCTCAATAGGGGTATCGCTTCAGCCTAACAGCGGGACGTGTCTGTGGCCAAAGGTGCCCCCGTTTCGATATGCCAGGACCTTTATGAACCCAAGGGCGTAGCGTTGCCTTGTCGAGCTAGTTCAGTTGACCAGGTCTACCAAGTATTTCCCGCCAAGACCGTTAAGGGGCGCCAGTGGCACAAAAGGGTCAGCTACTGTACGAAGGAAAAGCCAAGAAACTCTACGAAACAGACTCACCCGAAGTCTTATGGGTTGAGTACTGTGATCAAGCAACAGCTTTCAACGGGGAAAAGAAGGATCAAATCCCCGGAAAAGGCAAACTCAACAACCAGATCAGCGGAATGATCTTCGATCTTCTCGCTGACGCGGGTGTTCCCTCCCACTATTTGGGTTCGCTTTCTGAAACCGAGCACCTCGCACAAAAGGTGCAAATCATTCCCCTTGAAGTCGTCGTAAGGAACGTGGCAGCAGGCAGCCTCTGCAAGCGATTGGGGCTGATGGAGGGCACCGCACTACCCGATCCGATCGTCGAGCTCTTTTACAAGGACGATGATCTAGGTGATCCGCTCATCACCGACGAACACGTCAAGATTCTCAATCTGGCATCTGAGGCGGAAGTCGCAGAAATCAAAGAGAAGGCTCTGACAGTGAATGCCGCACTCACCGAGATATTCGAGAAGTGCGGCATTCGTCTTGTGGACTTCAAACTCGAGTTCGGGCGTGACGCTGAAGGGAACGTTCTGCTCGCCGACGAGGTTTCGCCGGATACCTGCAGGCTCTGGGACGCTGCTACCGACGAACACCTGGACAAGGACGTTTACCGCAGGGACATCGGCGATCTGACTAGCGTCTACCAGGTTGTCCTCGCCCGGCTTCAAGAACTCACGGCCAAGCGAGGCTGAGCGGGCTCACGTGGCACCGCTGAGCTTCCCCGACGCAACCAGAAATGGAAGCCAAAGAACTCAAGCTCATCTCTAGTTTCCCTAGTGCTGTTGAGAAGCGACTCCCTCGGACAAACACTCACAACTGAATAGGCCGCCCCTCCACTGCTGCAAACCGACCCCCACGACTCGGCTGGTGCTACAACCCGACTGCTACGACCTAACTCCGCTACGACAACCAACCTTCTACAATTCAGGAGCATTTGCGTGTATTTGGCCAAGGTGTACGTCACCTACAAGGACTCCGTACTAGACCCTCAAGGACAGGCCGTAATGGGAGCCGCCCACCGACTCGGTTACTCGGAGATCGACGACGTTCGCGTCGGCAAATATTTCGAGATTTGGGTGAGCGCTGACGGACGTGACCCCGAGATAGTCGTCGAAGAAATCAGCGACAAATTGCTGGCCAACGTGAACACCGAAACGTATCGAATCGAGATTGAACGGGCCGACAGTGAGTAGTCCTCGGTTCGCTGTAGTCGTCTTCCCTGGATCAAACTGCGACATCGACATGCTGGAAGCACTCACGGATGTGATGGAAGTCGAGGCCCAGGCCGTGCGACACGACGCCACCAGCCTTGAAGGATTCGACGGGGTAATGCTCCCCGGAGGCTTCTCATACGGCGACTACCTTCGTTGTGGTGCGATCGCCCGCTTCTCCCCCATCATGGAAGAGGTCCGCCGATTCGCCGAGTCAGGCAAACCCGTCTTCGGTACCTGCAACGGTTTTCAGGTCCTTACCGAAGCCGGCCTACTCCCCGGCGCACTCATCGAGAACGAGTCACTAAAGTTCGTCTGCAAAACGGTTCCGCTAAAGGTCGTGAACTCCCACACCCGCTTCACCAGCGAATATGACGAGGACGAGGTTATTTCTCTTCCCGTCGCTCACGCCGGGGGTAACTACTTCTGTGATGCCGGAACCCTTGCCGAGCTTCAGGAGAACAACCAGATTGTGTTCACTTACGAGGAGAACATCAACGGTTCAACCGCCTCCATCGCGGGTATCACCAACAAAGCGGGAAACGTGCTGGGCATGATGCCACACCCCGAACGTGCCGTCGAAGCCCTGTTAGGTTCCGAGGACGGAAAACGCTTCTTCGCCTCCCTGATTGATTCCATCCACAACGCCAAGTCCTCAGAGGAAGCAGGTGATGTCCGATGACCAGGGCGAATGAACCCACTCCTCAGGCAATCAAGAACTCCCGCATGTACGCGCAATGGGGTCTTACCGACGAGGAATACCGACTCATCGAAGAAGAAATCCTCGGACGCATGCCGAACTACACGGAAACTGGACTTTTCTCGGTTATGTGGTCCGAGCACTGCTCGTACAAGAACTCAAAATCCGTCTTACGGAAGTTCCCTACGGACGGTCCCCGCGTTTTGCAGGGGCCCGGTGAGGGAGCTGGAATTGTCGACATTGGTGATAACCAGGCTGTGGTCTTCAAGGCGGAAAGCCACAACCATCCTTCGGCTGTTGAGCCATACGAGGGCGCTGCCACCGGCGTTGGCGGCATCATCCGCGATATCTTCTCAATGGGAGCCCGTCCGATCGCAGTTTTGGACTCCCTTCGTTTCGGCGAGCTAGACAACGACCGTACGAAGTTCCTTCTTCAAGAAATCGTCGCGGGCATCGGTGGGTACGGTAATTGCATTGGTATTCCAACCGTGGGCGGAGAGATCGCCTTTGACTCGTGCTATGAGGGAAATCCTCTAGTCAATGCTATGTGCGTTGGAATCATCGACCACAAGGATATTCAGAAGGGTCGCGCCGCGGGCTCCGGCAACTCGATCCTCTACGTCGGGGCAAAGACTGGCCGCGACGGGATTCACGGAGCAACATTTGCCTCGGAATCGTTCAATGATGGCGAGGAACAGAACCGCTCGGCCGTCCAGGTCGGTGATCCGTTCATGGAGAAACTACTGCTTGAAGCCTGCTTAGACCTCATCGTCAATCACGCAGACATTCTGGTTGGAATCCAAGACATGGGTGCCGCCGGGCTAGTCTCGTCCAGTTCAGAAATGGCGTATAAGGCTGGCTCCGGGCTCCGTCTCTACCTGGATGACGTTCCGGTTCGTGAACCGGAGATGACCCCCTATGAAATGATGCTCTCCGAGTCCCAAGAACGCATGCTGATCTGCGTGAAGAAGGGACGCGAAGCGGAGGCACAGAGAGTCTTTCACGACTACGATCTTGACGCGGTCGTGATCGGCGAGGTTACCGATGATGGCCGATATCGCCTGTTCTTCGAGGGACAAGAGGTGGCGGATATTCCCGTAGAAGCACTTGGGGACGCCCCGGAACAACAGCCCGCTTCAAGCAGACCGAAGCGACTAGATGATTTCGCTGAACAGGGTTCGTACCAGCCGAACCCACTGGAGCCGGCCTCGACTCTATTGAAGCTCTTGTCGCAGCCGACAATCGCCTCAAAACATTCAGTGTTCCAGACCTATGATTCGCAGGTCAGAACTAATACTGTGGTGGGTCCAGGTTCGGATGCGGCGGTCTTGAGGGTTCGCGGAACCAACAAAGCCCTGGCAATGACGACGGACTGCAACGCGCGATACCTGTACCTCGATCCCTTCGTCGGCGGCCAGATCGCGGTGGCGGAGGCGGCTCGGAACATCGTCGCAAGTGGAGCGCAACCGCTGGCAATCACCGACTGTCTCAACTTCGGTTCACCCGAGAATCCCGAGGCGTACTGGGAGCTTTCAACTGCCGTTGACGGCGTGGCTGATGCCTGTCGCAGGCTTAGGACCCCCGTGATTTCGGGAAATGTCTCGCTCTACAACGAAAGCAATGGCGAGGCCATCTACCCGACACCGATGATCGGGATGGTTGGACTCGTACAGAAGCTGGAAGATATCACGACCAGTGACTTCAAGCGTGCAGGAGACCTGGTCTATGTGATCGGTGAGACCGGGCCAGATTTCGGCGGCTCAGAACTGCAGAAGATGAATGAGGGCAAGATTTTCGGAACTCTGACCGGGTTCGACTTGGAAAGGGAATCTAGAAACCAGAAGCAACTCCTTGAGGCAATCGAGGCTGGTCTGGTGGTTTCGGCTCACGATCTGGCGGAGGGCGGCTTGGGAGTTGCGCTGGCAGAAAGCGCGTTCCCGGGCAACTTTGGGTTCGAAGTCTCGGTGAGTTTTCCTGCAACCTGGTTGTTCTCAGAGACTCAATCCCGTTTCGTAGTTTCGATCAGACCCGAGGACCGCGAGCGCTTCGAGACAGTTGCCCCCAATGCAGCCCTAATCGGCACGGTCAGCGATGCCCTGACATACCGCTTTGCCACTAGCGACGCCAGCTTCGAGGTCAACGCCGCAGAAGCCAAGAAGACCTGGGAGGAATCACTCGAGTGCTTGATGAAGTGAATTACCGCGATTCTGAGGTGGGCAGCCTCAATGAAGAATGCGGCGTCTTCGGCGTCTGGGGCCACCCTGACGCCGCCCGCATCACCTATTTTGGCCTGCGAAACCTACAGCACCGCGGGCAGGAAGGTGCCGGGATCGTCGCGGGCAATGAAGGCGAACTGAAGGGGCACCGCGGCCTCGGCCTGGTCTCAACCGTTTTCGCGAATGAAAGCCAACTTGATCGCCTCGCTGGACGCGCTGCCATTGGTCATGTTCGTTATGCTACGGCCGGGAGTGAATCGATCGACAACGTCCAACCGCTCCTCTTCCGGTTCCAAAACGAGTCGGTGGCCCTGGCCCACAACGGCAACCTGACCAACGCTCGAACGCTACGCAGACAGCTTGAGGAAGACGGAGGGATCTTCCACTCCGATTCCGATACCGAGATCCTGATGCACCTAATCAGACGGAGTTCCTGCGTCAGGTTCATCGACCAACTCAAAGAGGCACTGAACTCGATCAAGGGCGGCTTCGCCTACGCGCTCCTCACAGACGACGCCCTCTACGCAGCCCTCGACCCTAACGGGTTCCGACCTCTGGCCATCGGGCGCATGAAGAACGGGGCTTACGTCGTGGCTTCCGAAACCTGTGCGCTTGACGGCGTTGGCGCCGATTTTATTCGAGATGTTGCCCCCGGCGAGGTCGTCATCATCAATGACGAGGGCATGACCGTCGATCAGTTCACCACGGAGACACAGCAGTCGATCTGTGCGATGGAGTACATCTATTTCGCCCGCCCCGACTCGAACATCGCCGGGATCAATGTTCACGCGGCCCGTAAAGCAATGGGGGTCCGTCTGGCGACTGAAGCACCAGCGGAGGCCGACATGGTTATCGGCGTCCCGAACTCGTCTCTTTCCGCCTCGTCCGGATACGCCGAGGCATCGGGGATCCCCTACGAAATGGGCCTGGTGAAGAACCAGTATGTCGCCCGTACCTTCATCCAGCCAACGCAGGAACTGCGCGAGCAGGGAGTACGGATGAAGCTCTCTGCGGTCCGAGGAGTCGTCTCTGGCAAGCGTGTTGTGATGGTCGATGACTCCATCGTCCGCGGCACGACGAGCAAACGGATTGTCCAACTACTAAAGGATGCTGGCGCCGCCGAAGTTCACGTTCGGATCGCCGCACCCCCACTGGCCTACCCGTGCTTCTATGGAATCGATATTCAGACCCGCGAGGAACTGGTGGCATCAGATCACTCGATTGAGGAGATCCGAGAGATGATCGGAGCGGACTCACTCAGCTTCCTCAGTGAAGAAGGTCTGCTCAACGCCATTGGCCTTGACTCAGATGCGCCCTACTCCGGTATCTGCATGGCCTACTTTAACGGCGACTACCCCACCGGACTTTACGACTATGAGGAGGGGCTACGGGCCTCGCTTGAGGCCCAGGCACTCCGGGAGGCAGCGACTCACGGCGACATCTCCGATGGGTCCGAATCGGCGCGGGCCTGCGAGCCACCGCACGGTCAAGCAAACCCAGGACTGCTGCGCGAGTCCGTATTGGCGGTGGCGAAATGAGCAACGCATACGCTGCTGCCGGAGTCGACGTCGAGGCCGGATACGAAGTGGTGCGCCGCATCCGCAAACACGCGAAGCGAACTGAACGCCCCGGAACGATGGGCGGGCTGGGAGGTTTCGGAGGATGCTTCGATCTCGCCTCGCTGGGCCTAGTGGACCCCATCCTGGTCTCGGGAACCGACGGTGTTGGCACCAAACTTCTGGTGGCAATCGCAACCGGCAAGCATGACACTGTTGGCATCGACTGTGTGGCGATGTGCGTAAATGACATCGTGGCGCAGGGAGCTATGCCCCTCTACTTTCTGGACTACATCGCAACCGGGAAGAACAACCCAGCCCAGATTGAGGCCATCGTCGCGGGCGTGGCCGAGGGGTGCGTCCAGGCCGGTGCCGCCCTCATCGGCGGTGAGACCGCCGAGATGCCGGGGATGTATGCCGGGGACGACTACGACCTGGCGGGATTCGCAGTCGGAGCTTGCGAACGCGGGCAACTGGTTGACAGTTCCACCGTACGCCGGGGCGACATATTGATTGGACTTCCCTCGTCCGGGGTTCATTCAAACGGTTTCTCACTGGTACGGAAGGTCCTTGATCAGGCGGGCAAGAGTTTCGGTGATTCGGTCCCGGAGCTGGGCGGGGCGACGCTGGGAGAAGTACTACTGACGCCGACGCGGATCTATGTAAACGCGGTTCTGCCCCTAGTCCAAGAGAATCTGGTGCGGGGAATCTGCCACGTCACCGGGGGTGGCTTCGATGAGAACATTCCGAGGATGATCCCCGCGGGGCTATCTGCGGCGATCGATCTTGGAACATGGCCGGTTCCGCCGGTGTTCGGCGTAGTTCAAGGCCTGGGTCAGATTGCTCTACCTGAGATGTACCAGGTGTTTAACATGGGCCTCGGAATGATACTTGCGATCCGTCCCGGCGATATGGATGCGGTGATGGCTTCGCTGGCGAGCCGTGGCGAAGAGTTTTATCGGATTGGTGAGGTCGTCAGGGAAGAGAGTGATCCCGTGATCTATAGGGACACGTTCGAATGAGGCTGGCAGTGTTTGCCTCGGGAAGCGGTAGCAACTTCGAGGCGATCGCAGCGGCCGTCGAAGCCGGAGAAATCCCGGCAGAACTGGCGTTACTGGTATCAGATCAACCTGAGTGCCCGGCACTGCGGCGGGCAGAAAAGCGGGACGTTCCGACCCTGGGCCTCTCCCCCAATAACTTCGGGTCAAAGGCGGAGTTTGAGGCCGAAATTGTGAGAGTGCTGGGTGAGGAGCAAGTAGATCTTGTTGCATTGGCCGGATACATGCGCATCGTCGGACCGACTTTACTTTTGGCGTACGAGGGGCGGATCGTCAACCTTCATCCCGCCCTGCTTCCGGCGTTCCCAGGTGCACACGCAATCACGGATGCCTTGGAAGCTGGAGCAATCGAAACCGGAGTTACCATCCACTACATTGACGCGGGAGTCGATACCGGACCGGTGATTGAGCAACAATCCGTTCCGGTTCTTCCGAACGACACCGAGGAAACGCTCGCCGAGCGGATTCACGCCGTTGAGCATGAACTGTATCCGAAGGTCCTCAGAGACATTGTGCTAGACATCGAGTCCGGCGGCATTTCGAATCATCGGGCTTTTGGGTTTGAACTTTTGGACAGGGACACCCCAAACAGAGGAGACCACATGAACGCAAGCGTCGGAGTCATAATGGGCTCGATTTCCGACTGGGAGACGATGAGGAACACCTGCGAGATTCTGGATCAGATGGGTGTTGCATACGAGAAGAAGGTGGTCTCGGCTCACCGCACCCCGGATGCTATGTTCGAGTACGCACAGACGGCCCGCGAGCGCGGCCTAAGGGTGATCGTTGCCGGGGCTGGTGGGGCCGCTCATCTTCCGGGCATGATCGCAGCGAAGACGACCCTTCCGGTGGTCGGAGTTCCGGTGCAAAGCCGAGCATTGAACGGTCTGGACTCTCTGCTTTCCATCGTGCAGATGCCCGCAGGCATTCCGGTTGCAACAACCGCGATCGGACGTGCGGGGGCGGTGAACGCCGGGCTTCTGGCCGCGCAGATCGTCGGGGCGTTCGATCGCGGGGTCGCGGTCAAGCTTGATGAGTATCGCACCGAGCTGCGAGCCCAGGTAGAAGAGAGCAATGAGCAACTCGGGTAGCTCCAGTTCGACCCGACCCGAGGATGAGCGCAGGCAGTCCGCCGCCGCTCGCTCAAACACGCTGTCCCCGATGCAGCAAGTGACAGCGGGCGAGGTGCCCGACCAGGCAAACGGAGAAACCGACATCCGAAGCGGACCAAACACCGACGTGCCCACGGTAACAGGCAAGAACCCAGCGACAGCGGGCGAGGTGCCCGACCACGCAAACGGAGAAACCGACATCCGAAGCGGACCAAACACCGACGTGCCCACGGTAACAGGCAACCCTTCTGCTGAGTTGGTGGCCGAGCTGCCCGGACTTCCCTCCTCCAAACCGGCGTTGCTTCCCGAGCGAACGACCATTGGGATCGTCGGCGGAGGCCAACTGGGACAAATGATGGCCGAAAGTGCCCGGGACATGGGATTCAAAACCATTATCCTCGACCCGGCCGCTGACTGCCCCGCCGCGCAGGTCGCGGATGAACAGATCGTCGCGCAGTACTCTAACGAGGACGCAATCCGCGAACTCGCAGACTCGAGCGACGTGGTCACCTACGAGTTTGAGAACGTCGATGCAGATGTCCTCGACCGAGATCCGGTCCGGGTGAAGCTCCCCCAGGGCACAGCGTCCCTTCGAGTCTCACAGGATCGCCTCGCAGAGAAGCGGTTCGTGGAACGCCTAGGGATTCCTCTTGTCGACTACCGTCCTGTGTCCTCCCGCGAGGAACTGGAACGAGCGGCCCAGGAGGTCGGATATCCGTGCGTTCTAAAGACCACCCGCGGTGGGTATGACGGCAAAGGTCAAAGAGTGTTGCGAAGTGAAGTGGACCTCGAGGATGCGGCCGCGCTCGTTCAGGACTCGCAGAACTCCGAGAGCTCCGAGCACATCGCCTGCGTTCTTGAGGCATGGGCGGCGTTCACCAAAGAGATATCGGTCCTGGTCGTCGGTGACGGCACCGGCAAGACCGTCGTATTTCCCGTGTCAGAAAACGAACACAGGAACAATATCCTCCACCTCACTACTGCGCCGGCCCGGATTCCAGGCCGGACTGCGGCGACGGCTCAAAGGTACGCGAGCACCATCGCAGAGACACTAAAGATCGTCGGGATGCTGGCTGTGGAGATGTTCGTAACTGCGGAGGGGGCGGTGCTGGTTAACGAACTGGCCCCTCGTCCGCACAATTCTGGGCACTGGACCATCGAAGGTTGCTCGGTCAGCCAGTTCGCTGAGCACATCCGGGCGGTCGCTGGAATGCCCCTAGTTGAGCCCGAACTGGTGAGCTCGGCGGTGATGATCAACGTACTGGGTCAACACCTTGAGGGCGCAACGACGCTATCGGAAACCAGACCGACCTGGGTACTCCATGACTACGGCAAGTCCGAGGCGAGACCAAACCGCAAGGTCGGGCACATAACCATCCTGGGCGATGACCCGCAGACAACCATTGATGAGATCGAACAGACGAGCGTCTGGGGCCGTCCGAGATAGTAAGGAATCTGATGCGCGTACTAGTTGTTGGACGAGGGGGACGTGAACATGTGGTTTCGCGCCATCTTGGATTGAGTGATCTTGTGGAGACGGTGTACTGCGCGCCGGGCAATCCGGGAATGATTGCAGACGGAATCGTCACGGTCGACATTAACGAGAGCGACCACAAAAGGCTGATCGAGTTCGCGAAGGCCAACGGAGTTGACTGGGCGTTCATCGGCCCGGAGGCTCCTCTGATTGCGGGGATCGTCGACGAGTTTGAAGAGGCCCGGATTCCTGCCTTCGGCCCTCATGCGAATGCCGCAGTGATCGAGGGTTCTAAGGAGTTCGCGAAAGAACTGATGTTCCGTCACGGTATTCCAACCGGCACGTACCGTTCGTTCACAGACTTCGAGGAGGCGCGAGATTACGTTCTGGGGCAAGGTGCCCCCATTGTTGTCAAGGCCGATGGGCTCGCGGCGGGCAAGGGTGTCGTTGTCGCGGTGACGATGGAGGAAGCCGTCGAGGCATTAGACTCCATGCTTCGCGCAGAGTCTTTCGGCACTGCCGGAGCAACAGTGGTGGTCGAGGAGTTCTTAGAAGGGCAGGAGTTTTCCCTGCTCGCATTCGTTCGGGGTGCCTCAGTTCACCCGATGGTGATCGCGCAGGATCATAAGCGTGCCTGGGACGATGACCGGGGCCCAAACACGGGAGGCATGGGTGCTTACTCCCCGGTTCCACAGATTCCTGAAAGCATGGTTGAGCAGGCGGTTCGAACGGTGGTCGAACCGGCGGCACGCGGCATGGTTGAGGACGGGACGCCCTTCACAGGCATCCTCTACGCGGGATTGATTGCCACGACCGAAGGGCCGAAGGTGATCGAGTTCAATGCGAGGTTCGGGGATCCGGAAGCGCAGGTGGTTCTGCCTCGTCTGAAGTCGGACCTGGCTCAGATCATTGATGATCTGTTGGCTGGGCGCGAACCAATCGTCGAGTGGGACAACGACCGGGCTGACCTCGGCGTAGTTGTCGCTGCGGAAGGCTATCCGGGAGAATACGTGAGGGGAGCAAGTATCCCCTCGTTCGATGACTCGGTGACGGTGGACTACGCCGGAGTGGCCGCTGAACAGTACGACAAGACCTCTGGTGGCTCTGCGCGGAATGGAAGCGGCGCTAGCGACTCCGCAGCAGTCGATGCTACGCCAATCGAGGTGGGTTCCGGTCCTGCATCCCCTGCAGAAGCCTCCAACTCCGGTGGTACGGGACTTGTGTCTGACGGGGGGCGGGTCTACCTGGTCAAGGCAAGCGGTCGGACGCTGCAAGAAGCACAAGACAAGGTCTATGCGGCATTGGCGAAGGTAAACACCGACGGAACCTTTTACAGAACCGACATAGGGAACAAGGCAATCAACTCCTAGGGCGTCCTCGCCTAAACCTGTGCTCAGGCGAGGACGCCCGGGAGATCCGTGGTTGCAAGGCGGAAGAAGAGGCCCTGCCGGTGGCAAAGCCGACGATGAAAACCTAGCAAACACGGATTCTCCGGTCACCACAGCGAGCAGGGATATAGGAGACACCCTAGCCAATCAAACTCGCGTTCGGAGCGCCCTAAGCACGATCCCAGGCCAGCTCCGCCCGCGTAGCACGACCGTAACCGGTGGAGCTTACCGGCACACCTGACCACCAGCATCAGCCCTCATGTGGGTGCCGTAATCTGTGGCACCCACATGGCAAAGCTAGTTCCTTCTTCTTCGCGACAGTGCAGCAGCCACCGCTCCCATAACCAGCAACAACGCCCCTCCAATGGCCACTGGTGCCGCGTTCGCACCAGTGTCTGGCAGCGCCGGGTTTGCCCCAGCATCGCCGCCAGCTCCCGGGTCAACGGGAGGATTCGGAGGCCCAGGAGGCAAAGGAGGCTGGTTTACCTCGCGCCACTGCGCAACCAGGGTCGCGTCCGCATCAGGCATAGTAAACTCAACACCCGCGTTGAACACCTGATCGTTGTACCACCAACCCGTGAACGCAAAACCATCGCGCACCGGCACATCAGTCGGCAACGTGACCAACTCACCCTCAACCAAACCAGTGATCGGATCGAAGACACCGCCCCCGGCAGCCCCACCACCAAGGTCGAACAACAAGGAGAACTCAGCCGGAGGCGGGGGTTCCACCTCGCGCCACTGGGCCACCAGAGTCACGTCCACATCAGGCATGGTGAACTCAGCACCCGGCTGATACGTCGTATCCGCGTGCAACCACCCCTCAAACTCATGCCCATCCCGAGTCGGCACATCAGAAGGCAGGTTCATCATGCTACCGGGCACGCCCACCAGCGGATCAAACACGCCCGCTCCACCATTCAGATCAAAAGTGACCGCCACCGTGCCAATAGGCACTTTTCCCCACTGGGCCACCAGGGTCACGTCCGCATCAGGCATAGTGAACTCAGCACCCGCGTTGAACACCAGATCGTTGTACCACCAACCCGCAAATGCGAAACCGTCGCGCACCGGCACAGACGCCGGCAGAGTCAGTGTCTCCCCCTCAACCAGACCAGTGATCGGATCGAAGACACCACCCCCGGCAGCCCCACCACCAAGGTCAAACGACAGAGTTAACTCAGCCGGAGGCGGGACATCCTCTTCCCACTGCGCCGTCAATGTGATCGCACCCGGCGCGCTTACCACGAACGAGTCGCCCGGATGCAACGAACCAGCTGCCCCAAGTTCACCGATCGCACCGCGCGCCTGAGCCATCACCCAATCGAGCAAACCCATTCCCGCCACGCGGGTCGTCGCCTGACTCATCTGCCAACCATCGAATGTGTACCCGATCAACTCCGGTACATCCGTCGGTAGCGTCAGCAACCTACCCACCGCGGCATTATCAATACTGCTCAGATCAGGCGCCGCGCCCGGAGACCAAGAACCACCAGTAAAGTCCAACGTCACGGGCGTCGACATTTGCCACACGTATGTGCCCGCAGCTGTCGCCGAGTTCTGGCTTCGTTCGATCAGCTCGTCACTGTCTCCGCTCCACCACGCCTCGGTGGACGAGGGATCAGGCCCGGTCCGCACCCATTTCCCCGTGTACGGCGCACCATCTGGAGCATCTCGCAAAGCGACGGTCGCCGCGAACTTCGTGTCCGCCCCCAAAGTCAGCGAAGCAAGAGACGAGGCCCCTATGAACAAGCTCTCCTGGTAATCTCCGTCCAGCACCCATCCGGACAAATCCAACGATTCAAGCGAAGAAGCACCGGAGAACATGAACTCTGTATTCGTAAAGCCCGTGGTATCCCATCCGGACAAATCCAACGATTCGAGTGAGGAAGCAAAGGAGAACATACCCCTGGGATTGGAAACCTCAGACGTGTTCACCTGACCGATCCCAGAGATGCCCCGCAGATTCTCCAGTGGGAAACCGGTGCGTGATGAGAACAGGGATTCACTATCAGCCGGCAACTTGATGCTCTCCGGGTCCTCAAACACGATCTTCTCTACGTCCCGTGGTCCAAAGCCGCTACCCACCGTGTGCCACGGCGCTTGGGATTCGGTTCCCAAAATACGTGGGTTTGCCGAGTCACCACTGCCGTAGACAGTGACCGTGCCCGAGGCTGTATCGAACTTCCACGGAGCCTCACCCCACAGTCGCAACGGCGGGTCCCACTGAGCCGTCAGAACCAAACCTGGTTCTGTCACGACAAAAGAGTCGCCCGCCGACAACGTCCCGTCCGGGTCAGCCGGATTCGGGCCCCAACTATCAAACTCAAAACCATTCAAGACCGGAACATCGACAGGCAACGTCAGCGAATCGCCCACGCCAGCACTGGCAAAGGCATCCAGGTTTGGCACTGGATCAGACCAAGCACCGTGATTTAGGTCAAGCGCGACCGGGGCCTTCTGCTGCCACACGTAGGTGCCCGCAGCATCGGTCTGGTCCTGACTTTGTAAGATCAGCTTGTCACTGCTCCCACTCCACCACGCGGTCGTGAGCGAGGGCGAGGTCTCAGTCCGCACCCACTTCCCCGTGTAGTCAGAACTGATACCACTCGGAACACCTGGCAGATCCGCACTACTCGCAAGGCGCGACGTATCCCCAAGAGTCAGTGATGACAGCTTGTCAGTCCCGAGGAACATGTAGTTCATCTCCTGCACGCTGCCGGTGTCCCAACCAGACAGGTCCAATGCCTCCAGAGACGATGCCCCATTGAACATACTGGACATGGACGCCACACTGCTGGTGTCCCATTTGTCCCCAAAAGTTAGTGATGACAGCTTGTCAGTCCCGAGGAACATGCTGTTCATCAACTCCACGTTGCCCGTGTCCCAACCAGACAGGTCTAACGCCTCCAGAGACGATGCCCCGGAGAACATGCCAGCCATAAACATCACTTCGGTGGTGTCGACCTGGCTGATCCCCTCTATCTCAGTCAGATTCGCCAAGAAATCCAGAGCCGAAATCGCACTGAACAGATAATTACTACCCACGGGGAGCTTGATTCCCTCCGGGTCCTCAAACACGATCTTCTCAATACCAGCCGGGTCCACTCTGCTGGTGTCGGCGCGGTTCCACGGCGAGGCGGGGTAACCACCCAAGGTACGCGGGTTTGCCGCGTCCCCGTAAACGAACAGAGTGCCCGAGGATGCATCGAACTTCCACGGAGCCTCGCCCCACAGTTGCAACGGCGGGTCCCACTGGGCGGTCAGAACCAGACCTGGTTCTGTCACGACGAAAGAGTCACCCGCCCCCAATGTCCGGTCCGGGTCAGCCGGGTCCGTACCCCAACTATCAAACTCAAAACCGTTCAAGACCGGAACATCGACGGGCAACGTCACCAAATCCCCAACACCCGCAACACCCAGCGCGTCAAGGTCCGGCGCGGCACCAGGCCAATCGCCGTGGTTCAGGTCCAACGTAACCGGGGCCTTTCGCTGCCAGATATAAGTGCCCGCAACCGTCGCAAGGTCCTCACTGCGCTCGATCAGTTCGTCACTGTCTCCGCTCCACCACGCCTCGGTGGACGAGGGAGCAGGCCCAGTCCGTACCCACTTGCCCGTGAAGATGTCAGTGTTGTTCACGCCGGGTAGCCCCGAGCTGGACAGCACCGTCTTCGGTCCAAGGGTCAGGGACTCTAAAGAGGACGCATCCTCGAACATGTTCCATTTGCTCGCACCAGTGGTATCCCAGTTCGACAAGTCCAAGGACTCCAATGCCGAAGCACCCCGGAATAAGTGGTCCATGTTAGTGACCTGGGCGGTCTCCCAAGTGGAGACATCCAGTGACGTGAGGCTTGCCGTGTCCCGAAACAGGTTACTCATATCGTCCACACCGCTGGTTTCCCACCCGGACAAGTCAAGCGATTCAAGAGATTCAGCGCCCCAAAACATGCCCCACATCAATGTCACACCCGAAGTGTTCACTTCAGAAATTCCCTCAATCCGCGTCAGATTAACGGGTTCGTCACCGTAACCATTGGAGGAAAACAAGAGACCGCTCTCGGCTGGAAATGCGATGCCCGTCGGGTTCTCAAGAATGATCGTTTTGATGTCAGCGGGAGGCACGCTGCCTGTCTCCCACGGGGACGCATAATACCGGCCCAAAGTGCGCGGGTTCGCCGGGTCGTCGCTGCCGTAGACCGTCAGCGTGCCCGTGGCCGCGTCAAACTGCCACGGAGCTTCGCCCCACAGTTGCAGGGCAGAGCTCCACTTGGCATCCATCACCAAGCCCGTTTCAGTTACCACAAACGAAACACCGGGCGTGGCTAACATCGTTCCTTCGAGGACTTCACCCTGCCACCATTTGAAGGCATTACTTCCGAAGACTTCCGGGTCCAGTGTCGGGGCCTGCGTCGGCATCGTCACCCGGTCACCGACGGCGGCGTCGGCGAGAGCTAAGAGGTCCGCCTCCAGTGCCGCTTACATATCTGGCCACTCACCGTAGTTCAGGTCCAGCGTGACTGGGGCCTTCTTCTGCCAGACATAAGTGCCCGCCGCCTCCGCCGGGTTTTGACTGCGGGATTCCAATTCGGTGCTGGTACCCCGCCACCACGCCTCGGTGGACGAGGGATCAGGCCCCGTACGAACCCAGTTCCCCGTGTGATCCCCTGTGCTCGAAGCGTCGGGTAGACCCGAATTGGTCTGCACCGTCTTCGGCCCAAGCGTCAGAGACTCGAGTGACGATGTTCCGCTCAGCATTCCGGTCCGGTTCGCCCCGGTCGTGTCCCAGTTCGACAGGTCCAAGGACTTCAGTGATGAGGCACCGTTGAACGTGTTCTGCATGCTCGTGACGCCAGCGGTGTTCCAGCTTCCCAAACCCGCTATTGACTCCAACACCGGCGTGTAGGAGAAAGTACCGGCTATGCTCTGGACCTTCTCCGTATTCCAATCCGTGAGGTTCAAGGTTTTGAGCGCAGACATGTAGCTGAACGTGTTTACTAAGTACTCAACTTCGCCCGTGTCCCACCCGGACAAGTCCAGGGAAGTCAGAGATGCGCCGTACATAAACATGTAGGCCATGTTTGTCACAGCAGAAGTGTCTACCTGACCGATCCCCTCGATCTCGCTCAGGTTGGACATCGGACCGGGCACCCAGGGGTCTGTACCAGCGGTGAAGAGACGTCGACTGTCGGCTGGGAACTTGATGCCCGTCGGGTCCTCGAACACGATTTTCTTGATACCAGCCGGGTCCACTTGGCTGCCGTCCGCGCGGTTCCACGGCGAGGCGGTGTAGCCACCCAGCACGCGCGGGTTCGCCGGATCATCGTTGCCATAGACGGTGAGCGTGCCTGTGGCCGCGTCAAACTGCCACGGAGCGTCGCCCCACGATGGGGTCCACTGCGCCTTCAGGGTGGCACCGCCGCTTAGCATGGTGAACTCGCCCCCCGGCTGATAAGTGGTGGCCGTGCCCTCATGCAACCAACCATCGAAGATGAACACCCCGCCGCGCGTTGGCACCTGTGCCGGGATAGTCAGATTTTGGCCGACCGTACCCTCTTGGGCCGCGAATGCGGACGAGGGGGTGCCTCCATCAAGATCAAACACCAGCTCAAAGGTGGTGTCCGCCCAGGTCGCGACCAACTCCAGTCCCGACTCGGTGACGATAAAATCGGCCGAGACGGGCACAGGAGCGTTGCCCGGCACACTGAGTTCCCACCCAAGGAAGTCATGGTCAGCCCAAACCGGGTCCCGATCAGGCAGCGACACCAGGGTACCCACTGCGGCCTGGGACAACGGATCCAAGTTAGTCGGATTGTCCTCCGCCTTCCAATCGCCGGAGCCCAAGTCCACCCCCACTTGGACTTTCTCCTGCCAAACGTAGGTACCCGCCGCGGTCATCGGGTCTTGGCTACGAGTCAACAAGGCTGCGCTCGTCCCGCTCCACCACGCCTCGGTGGACGAAGGCGCAGGCCCAGTCCGCACCCACTTCCCCGTGTGTGGGCCCCCCTGCGACAGGCTGGGTAGCCCCGAGTCGCTCAGGTCTGTCTTCGGCCCCAGTGTCAGGGACTCTAGAGACGAAGTGTCGTAAAGCATCACAAACGTGTTTAAGTTGGACATGGCAGTCGTGTCCCAGCTCGACAAGTCCAAGGACTTCAGCGCTGAGGCGCTATAGAACATGAACGACGCATTCGTCACTTTGCGGGTGTCCCAGCCGCCCGTGCCTGCAATCGACTCGAGCGACCGGGCGTACGAGAACATCCGGCTCATGTCGCGGACCTCGTCGGTTTGCCAGCCCGTAAGGTCCAAGGATCGGAGCGCAGCAGCGTTCTGGAACATCTGACTCATGTCCTGGACCTGGCCGGTTTGCCATCCGGACAAATCCAGTGACTCAAGGGATTGCGCGCCAAAGAACATCTGCGACATGTCGGTGGCATCAGACGTATCCACACCGGCAAGTCCGGAAATACTCTTCAGGTTCGTAAGCCCGGTGGTCGCGCCGAGAATGTAGACAGCGAACAGCTTCGAGCTGTTGACTGGGAACTTGATGCCCGTCGGGTTCTCGAACACGATCTTCTCAACGGCGTCAGGGTCAACTCTGTTGGTGTCCGTACGGTTCCAGGGGGAGGCGGTGTAGCCACCCAGAACGCGCGGGTTCGCCGGGTCATCGCTGCCGTAGACGGTGAGCGTGCCCGAGGCCGTGTCGAACTGCCACGGCGCCTCACCCCACAGTTGCAGTTCGGAGGTCCACGATGCCTTCAGCGTCACGCCCGGCTGGGGCACCACAAACTGGAAACCGGGTGACACGGTGAGGTGGTCTCCGCTGACGGCTCCCTTCCACTTATCAAAGGCGTTGTTCCCGAACTTCGCTGGGTCCAAGACGGGAGCTACATTCGGAAGTTTCACGACCTCGCCGACGGCGGCGTCGCCGAGAGCTGTGAGCTCCGCCTCCCAGGCAGCCTCCATGTCGGGCCACTTGCCGTAATTCAGGTCCAGGGTGACGGGGGCCTTCTGCTGCCAAACGTAAGTACCAGCCGAGTCATCCGCGCCCGCACTGAAGGTCGCCAGGCCGTCACCGGTGCCGCTCCACCACGGGATCGCAGGATAACCCCATAGCTGGCCCAGGCGCACCCATTTGCCGGTGTAACCCTCAGCATTTGAAGCATTGGGCAAAAACGAGCCGCTCAGATCTGTTTTGGGGCCCAGAGTGAGGGATGCCAGAGAGGACGCATCCGAGAACATGGCCCATCTGCCCGCGTTGGCTGTGTCCCAACTCGACAAATCCAGCGATTCGATCGAAATCGCAGAGTTAAACATCAAGTCCATGTTGGTGACCTGACGGGTGTCCCATGCCTCAATGCCGACAATCGACTCAAGTGCGTTAGTGCTGGCGAACATGCGAGTCATACCCTCAACAGCGCCGGTCTGCCAACCGGAGAGGTCCAACGACCTCAGCGACTCCGCACCGAGAAACATCCTGGACATGTTGGTGACGCCGGACGTGTCCACGCCGGTGAGCCCAGAAATGCCCACCAGATTCGCCAGACCAGAGGTAATGAAACCGTCGGAGACGGCAAAAAGCGCCGAGCTGTTCACCGGGAACTTGATGGCACCGGGCGTTCCTGTCTCGAAGACAATCTGCTCGACATCCGCTGGCGCCACCGACCCCCCGTTCCACGGCGCGGTGGAGTAACCGCCAAGGGTCGCAGTCAACCCGGGAGGTGGAGCGTGAAGAGTCAGAGTCTTTGGACTCCGGGAGCCATCAAAACTCCAGTCCACTTGGCCCCATGATCCCATGTCCGTGTAGGCGGGAACCGGGGCGTCCCCATCCGCCCCAATCGGCGTGGGAGACTGCGACTGGGTACCGAGCAGTGCGGGGTCATCCTCCTCAAGACTCTGCAAACCATCGGCGCCGTCCTCGTCCGTATCGAACGCGCTCGCGCCTTCATCAGAGCGCTCACCTGGGTCTTCCTCCACCCCATCTCCAAGGGCAGGAGGGTCGGTGGGCAGCGTCCCCTCGTCCAACTCTGCGGTGGACGGCGTCTGCTCGCTAGTGCCCTGGGCCGTATCTTCAGCGACCGAGCTGAGCGCCGGGGGAACCTCACCCTCACCGAAATCAGCGGCGTCGCCACTCAAGGAGACACCACGGGCTTGACCCGGCCCAACTTCCGAGGCATCCGCGTTCACAGTAGCAACGGAACCAGCGGCGTCGCCGCTCATAGGCGCACGTCGGCTCGTGCTGGCTTCGTTCGCTGCGACATCTGCGGTTGCGGTAGTGACGGAACGGGCGGGGCCCCCGCTGGGTGCTTCTCCCGACGATTCTGCCGCGACGGCAGCCCCGCCGAAATTAAGCGTGAAAGCTACCGCAATTGCGGTCGCACTGGCAAGTACTCTGTTCATCGCGTGTCTCCCGGTCGGAACCGGCGTAGCGTCCTACGCCGGAGTAGCCCGCCCCCACGCAAGGCATCATTGCCAGGACAGCGGATCGACGCACGGATGGGCTGTAAGAAACAGTGTATTGCGACCTTAGCGTGCCCCAGTAGGACCAACGACAGGATGTGGAAAACAACGCGGTCGCGACACTGCTTATTTAGAGCCCAATATAGAAGACTTGTGTATGAGGACTTTTCAGGAGTCGTAGCCTCCAGTCCTCGAACGGGCGCACATCGACGATGCATTGATTGAAAGGACCGTTTCGCAATGAAGACACTACTTAACATCATCTGGGTGATCTTTGCGGGGTGGGAACTTTTTCTCGCCTATGTCTTCGCTGGGGTCATTGCCTGCATCTTTATCGTCACGATTCCAGTTGGTGTGGCGTCCTTCCGGATTGCCGGTTACATCATTTGGCCGTTCGGGCGTGAAGTAGTGAAACAACCGGGTGCCGGAGTCGGCTCGTCCTTGATGAACGGCCTTTGGTTCATCATCGCCGGGTGGTGGCTGGCGCTGGGCCACATCATTACTGGGATTGGCCTCGCAATAACCATCATTGGGATTCCACTGGCGGTGGCAAACTTCAAGCTGATCCCAGTAACTTGCTTCCCGTACGGGAAGATGGTGGTGGACGAGCCGCGAGCGGCGGCCTTTCCAGGCTAGGTCTACCTCGCCTTCACTTGAAAATATCCTGGTGAGTCCCCGTGCGTAGCAAAACTGCTACACCACCATCGACTTGCCACACAAGCAACCAATCCCCGGCGTTGGCGATATGACACTCGTTGGCATCGGCCCAGGCTCCTTTGAGTTGATGCATTCGATGGTGTCTACGAAGCTCGCTTAGCGATTCCTCACTATCGACCTCAATTAGCCGAATGACATTCCGTAACTCTGCAAGATTTGCTCTCTTCTTAGCTAATCGCTTCACGTCCTTCTCAAAGCGCGACGTGTATTCAAGCAGTAGCACTTTAGGTATCCCTGATTCCGAGAGCCTCAAGTAATTCTTCGGATTCACCGAAACGGGAACGCCCCGCCGCAAGGATCACCTTGGCCTCCTCCAAGGACTCGACAGAGCGCGCATTCGGTTCCTCGTAACTCAAGTTGAGTGGAATCCGATTCTCACGAATCATCTGTCTGTAGAAGGCGCGAGTCACAGAAGAGAGGTCAAACCCGAAATCAGATGCGATGCGATTGGCTTCGGCTTTCGTTTGTTCATCGACACGAATGGTTATGGATGACATTTCTCCTCCTTGTAATACATTTATTACGATATGTCTTACATCGTTCTGTCGCAAGGTACGTCCGGTGATTTTTGGGCGACATCTGGTTTGGACAGAGCATTCCTAAGCCATGTATCGTCCCCTTCACAGCTCATTGGCCAAGGCGTTGGCGTGAAACCTCCTCAAGGGTGTGCGTCACCACCCGAACGCAGGAGTTTAGGATCGGAAGACCGCGCATTCGCCGCAGGTCCTCAATCGGATTATCCCGAACGTTCTTACCCATTAGCTCAAAGATGCCACCCAGGGCGAACTGATAGGTATACGCGGCCTCTTCACTCAGATCGGCGCGATCAAGCGAAAAGACCTCAAGCCACACATCGACCACGGCCTCTTTGAGCATGTCGCGAAGCTCAACGGTGGAGTTGGGTCCTATTACTGCAAGCACACTGAGCATTTTCGTGTAGCCGTCCCGAGTGGCGAGAAGACGATCAAACGGCTCCGAGTCGAGTGCGAAGCCGGACGCCAACGCGCGTGGAATCTCTGGGATAAGGAGGTTCTCAACCGCACTACGAGCCAGCTCTGTGAGATTGGAGTAGTGGTAGTAGAAGGAGTTGCGGTTGACGGCGGCCGTTGTAACCACCATTCGAACAGTAATCTTCTCAAACGATATCTGTTGCAATAGCTCGAAGAACGCCTCCTCCATCCGCGTGGTTGCAGACGGACCCGCATCCTTTGGTGGACGACCCACGATGCCTCCCTCCAGTGGATAACCAGTCACCTTCACGGAACGTGTCTGTTTTTATTGCACACGGTGCCCAATATCCTAAACCAGGATAATTCATTGCTATTACAAATTAGGAAGGCCTGGAATGTTCGAAAAGCTTGGAGCGAAGAAGTTCGCTGTTCCAGCACTCATGGTGTTATTGATCGGGTGCGTTATGGCTTTGATCTTCTATCCCATCCTCAATATGAAGCCCCAAGAACTACCGTTCGCCATTGTCTCTTTGGACGAAGGCGCCGAGACTCCAGCCGGCGACATGAATGCTGGTGAAATGATGGTCACCGGACTCACCACCGCCGAAACTCCCGACGGTGAGACCGCTCCAATCAGCTGGGAGTTGATGTCCAGTCAGGCCGACCTGGATGCGGCGCTCGAGAACAACGACTACTACGGAGCGCTTGTTATCCCTGCCGACTTCACCGAGAAACAGATGCTGGCACAGGCCGGTCAGGGCGAAGCCCCAGTCGTTAGCGTCGTCCTCGACAACGCAAAGTCACCCATGGTCGCAAACCAGATGCAGGCTTCAATCGGAGCGATGCTCGCGCAGATGGATTTGAATGCTGATGTGCAGATAATCCACACCGGTAATTCCGACGCGGACGCCGCCTCGCCCCTTACCAACATGATGAGCCAGAACATCGCAGTGATGCCGTTGATGATCATGTCCATGATTGGCGGAATCGTTATTTCCCGTATTCTCCCGCGAACCACCGCAGCGTCAACCTCAGGGCGCTTCGCAAACCTGGGAAAGCAGTTGGGTTATGCAGCTGGCCTCTCTCTTCTTATCTCACTAGCCGCGGTAATCCTGATTAACACCCTGGTCCACGCTGGAGCTCCCTTCCTGGTCACGACCGTGTTCCTCTGGTTCGCGAGTTTCGCGGTAATGAGTTTGTTCCTGGGGGCGTTTGACATCGCTGTTCCACTGGGCGCTCTCGCGGTTCTTCTGGTGCTGTTCTGCGGCATGATGACCGCCGTTCTCCCCGCAGAAATGCTTCCACCGTTCTGGGCCAACTGGATTGTGCCGTGGGTCCCCCAGCCGTTCATCGCGCAGGGCATCCGCGACATTCTCTACATGGGCGCGGGCCTGATGCCGCGTGGTACCGGAGGCCTGCTCATCATCGGTGGCGTTGGCCTTCTCCTCGCAATAGCAGCGGCGTTCATTCCGAGCCGCGCAAAAAACACTGTCGAGGCAGTCGCCGCGTAGTCGTTCGTTTAGACCGCCAGCCCTTGCCATAATCCGGGGTGTCAACGTTGGTTTGTTCGTTGAGACCCCGGGTTCTGGCGGGTTAGCCAACTGTTCTCGACGATAATGGACTCTCGTGCATAGTGAACGCGCATTTCTTGAAGGGCCCCAGGAACGACTGCTGAAGTGGTTGGCGGTTGGCCTTATCTCTCTGGTCGCGTTTGAAGCCTTGGCCGTTGCAACTGCCATGCCCACCGTGGTCCGGTCGCTGGAGGGGCAAAATCTCTATGCCCTAGCTATGGGAATCACTATGGCGACCCAGCTGATTGCAACCGCTCTAGCTGGCCCATGGTCGGACACCCGTAGCCCTCAGTCATGCCTTTATGCGGGAGTCGCACTCTTTGTCCTGGGACTAACCATCTGCACCCTATCTCCGTCCATGTACATCTTCGTCCTAGGCCGTGGCATTCAGGGATTCGGTGGCGGTCTATCGATGGTTCCGCTCTACACGATCATTGGCAACCACGTGCATCCGAGTCGGCAACCTCCATTTTTCGCGGCATTTGCCGCCGCATGGGTCTTGCCCGCACTTATTGGTCCCGGTATCGCAGGACTGGTCGTTCAGTACGCCAGTTGGCGCTTGATCTTCGGGTTCGTCCCGGTAGTCTTCCTGCTCGCAGTCCCGGTTCTAGTGAAAGTCACCTCCGCACTTCCCCGAACAGAACCAGCGGAGTCCGAGGGCTCCACCAAACGCAGAATGCTCCTCGCAATCGGTGCCGGCATCTCAGTCGCACTTCTCCAAGTCATGTCAGGCACTGAGCCGGACTCGTTCACTCCCCCGATCTTCCTTGTCATCGCAGTTTCCGCAGTCTTGACATTCGCGTTCATGAAGCCGCTTCTGCCGGTCGGGACGTTTAGCGCGAGACGAGGACTCCCCTCCACCGTTCTACTACGCGGACTAGCCAATGGGGCCTTTATCGGCGTCGAGACCTTCCTCCCGTTGCTTCTTCAGCTGGTGCATGGCTGGGAACCCGCGGGAGCTGGCCTCGTACTCACCGTAGGTTCGATCACCTGGGCTATCGGCTCTGCGGTATCCGGGCGCATCGCGGACCGGGAAGTGCGCGCCAAGCTACCTGTGGTGGGAACCGTGATCCAACTCGTTGGCTCCGTGGTCACCTTCGCGGGTGTGTTCGAGGGCGTCCCCGGCGCTGTCATCATTATCGGCTGGACCATCACCGGGCTTGGGATCGGACTGGTCTACCCGACAATGACCGTCCACGCTCTCGCGATGACGAGGACCAAGAACAAAGGGAAGACCTCGTCCGCCCTTCAAATGGCAGACACGCTTGGGGCGGCGTTCTGTGTGGCAGCAGCGGGGATCGCTTACGCGCTGGTGCTGCCGAACCTCTCCCCTGCGTTCGCAGCCGCAGTTGGGCTGATGATTGTCATCCTGGTGATGGCAGTGCCGATTGCCAGGAGGACTAGGCCGTATCCCGGTTCGGACGAGGAAGTGCAACTTTTGGAGAGCGAGCAGCTATAGTCTCGTCACGGCGACAAAGGACACTCCCCGGCGATGCGCCAGAGAGATCATCAGTTCTTGTACTGCGCTAAGACGCGGCCGTCGAGCAAATCCTTCTGCCACAAGCGACACACCGAGTTCGAGGCCGACTTTGCAGCCTAGACACAGCAAACCAGGCACGACTCGCAGCAATGAAGTAAGCTCGATTTCCCATCTCTTTGGGACGGTGGCCCCAGCCAGTGTCGACGGCCGCCAATCAGTTGAATAGCGACGCAGGAAAACCACCTGCGTTTGAAGGAGACGAAATGCGATTGATCTCGCGACTGTCTCTAGTGCTCGCATCTGCGGTAATGGCAGGGACCACCCTTGCCGCTCCGCTAGCGAACGCTACGGACAGTGACCCCATTAATTCAGATCCGCCGAATCCAATAGCGCTCAGTGACGAGGGAGGAGCATCAGAGTCTGGTGCGGCACTCGATTCCCTCAAAAATGAAGCCGGAGCGTCAGATGACGTGACGTCCGAGGACGTACTGCCTGGCTCCGGTGACAAGCAGTCTGGGCCCACTCTCGACGAGCCACAATCAGATGATCCCGCAGTCAGCGCTCTTGCCCTGGGACTCTTCGCGGTTGACCATCCCGTGAGTGCCGCGCGTGAAGCCACCGCAGGAGAAAATGTCGAGGCCGAGGGCTGGGTTACCGCAACCTACCCCACTGGCAACCTGAACGGGTACGTAATCCAGACGGCCGGCAGCGGCGGAGCATGTGATTTCGCCAAGACCTCGGAAGCGATATTCGTCTTCCTAGGAGCGGGCAAACCGGCTAGCGACTATCCGGCCATCGGCGACTACGTGAACGTTACGGGCACGCGCGCTGCTTACCAGGGACTTGAGCAGATCTCTAGCCCGGTAACGACCAAGATCACTGATACCACCGGGATCGCTCCGGCTGAGCCACTGACCTGCGAATGGCCGGGAACCGAGATCGAGCGTCAGGCCATTCAGTCGATGCTTTTCATCCCGAGTGGCGACCTCGCAGTTACCAACAACTACGACGCGAACTCGTATGGATCGCTCACCATCTCAACTACCGGCAAGCCGCTACAGCAGCCAACTGATGTCGCGCCCGAGGACTCAGATCTTTACAACGCGACCGTCGCATTGAATGATGCCTCGAAGTTCATTCTCGATGATGGTTCCTCGATGCGTTTCGCTGGCGCGGGCGGTGCCAACATCGGCAACCAGAAACTGACGCCTCCCTACGTGTTCAATGACGGACGCACCGCCGTTGGCGCAAAGGTAACCTTCACCAAGCCGGTGATCGTTGACTATCGGAACAACTCCTGGACGCTCAACACGACGACTCAGATCACTCCGGCCGACGCACTGGATGACGACGCTTACCCGGCGACCTTTACCGCGAGCGCTCCCGGCGCTCCGACGCTTGAGTCGCTTGGTAATCCGGATGTCGTGGTCGGTGGCTTCAACCTTGAGAACTACTTCCCAATCAACCAGGGTGGCAACTGGAAGGTGGCCTGCACCAGCTACAACGACAATGACGGAAACCCGATCACAACCAACCGCTGCCCCGACTACACCGAGAACGGGGTAACCGTAACGGGTCCGCGCGGTGCATGGGACAAGGCAAACCTTGATCGTCAAACCGCAAAACTGGTGCCCGCTATCAA
Source organism: Actinomycetaceae bacterium MB13-C1-2 (assembly GCA_035621235.1). Classification (NCBI taxonomy): domain Bacteria; kingdom Bacillati; phylum Actinomycetota; class Actinomycetes; order Actinomycetales; family Actinomycetaceae; species Actinomycetaceae bacterium MB13-C1-2. The sequence continues at coordinate 1,523,687 of CP141731.1, read as the reverse complement.
CAACCTTGATGCCTCAGTTCTGGGGATCATGGAACTGGAGAACAGCTACAAGCTCTCCTTCGGCGATAAGGATCAGGCTGGAGCCTCAGCAGCGTACCTAGTCGATCAGCTAAACGCTGCAGCCGGTTACGCAAAGTGGGACTACATTGTTCCGGACGTTGACAACGCCGAGCCCATCAACCAGCAAGATGTCATGTATCCCGGCATCATCTACCAGCCCGAAGATGTCACTCCTATCGGTGACAACCTGATTCTGAATGACCAGTCGGGCGAGGGTGAGGCATTCGGCAATGCCCGCGCTCCGTTCGGTCAGGCATTTGAACCGGCGGGAGGCGGAGAGCCCTTCTTCTTCGTTGCCAACCACTTCAAGTCGAAGAGCTGTTCCACGGGAATGACCGGCGGGGCACAGGGTTGCTTCAACGAAGACCGCACCAACCAGGCAAATGCACTCGCGGCGTGGATCGAGGTTGTCCTTCCAGAACTATCTGCCAACACAGGAAAGACCGTGGAGGACGTGGTTCTGGTTGGAGACTTCAACGCATACACGTTCGAAGATCCGATGTTGGCCTTCTATGAGGCTGGCTACGCCAACGTAAACGTCGAGAACGGAACGCCGGTTCAGTCCTCGTACAACTACGGCGGAATGGACGGGTCACTGGACCACGTCATTATTTCCGAGTCTGCACTCGACCGCGCCACCGGGCACGCGATCTGGGACATCAACGGTTCGCAGTCCATTGCCTACAACTACAGTCGCTTCAACGCGACCGGCGGCGAGTTCGTGCAGGGCCTTGCGGACACTCCGCTCCGTTCCTCCGATCACTCCCCGGCCGTTGTCGGTTTCAAGGCCGACACCACGGTGCCGGAGTCATCCGTGATCCAGCTGTTGAACATCAACGACTTCCACGGTCGGATCGACGGAAAGCTCGGCGACGGTGAGAAGAACTGCGCCGCCCCGGAGTTGGACACGCGTCCGCTTACCTCGTCAGACACGATGAATTTCGCGTACACCATCGAGAAGTTGAAGGCTGACGGTGACGTTGATGGAACTCTGTTCCTCTCTGCCGGTGACAACATCGGTGCCTCGCTGTTTGCTTCCGCGGTTCAGAAAGACAAGCCAACCATCGAACTGCTGAAAGCCCTGGGGCTAGAAGCGTCAGCCGTGGGCAACCACGAGTTCGACGGAGGCAAGGCTTGGATCAATGAAGTAAACGGCTGGATTGGTGGGGCATTCCCGTACTTGGCAGCCAACGTGATCGATGATGCGACCGGTCAGGTCGCGGCTCCCTTCAAGTCATCCGCGACCTTCGATGTCGCAGGCAAGAAGGTGGCGGTCATCGGCGCGGTGACGCAGGAAACTCCGACCCTGGTTTCGCCTGAAGGTGTTGCCGGATACTCCTTCACCGATCCGGTTGAGGCAGTGAACGCAGAGGTAACGCGCCTCATGGGCCTTGACGAATCAGAACGTCCTGACGTGATCGTTGCCGAGTACCATGATGGAGCCGCTGAAGGAAAGGGATCGACTCTTGAAGCCGAACTCGCGTCCTCGCCCTCCTTCAAGAAACTCGTTGAGCAGACCTCCGCTGACGTGGACGTGATCTTCACGGGTCACACCCACAAGGAGTATGCGTGGGAGGCTCCGTACGGTGACGAGGGCAAGACACGCCCTGTCGTGCAGACCGGTTCCTACGGCCAGAACATTGGCCGCGTGGTGCTGAGTATCGACAACGCCACCGGCGCAGTATCCGCCGAAGTTGTTGAGAACGTCGCAACCGCGGAAGTCGCAGCAGACGGCAACTGGAACGCCGATCTCAATGATGGCAAGGGCGGATGGCAAATCCAGGACATAAGTGTCCTGGAGGGATTCAACGCAGCCACGGAAGAGGCCTACGTCATCATCCGTGACGCCGTTCGCCTTGCGGATTGTGAGGGCGGCAAGGTCACGGGCCGACTCTCTGCTGATGTCTCTCGGGCTTACACCTCGTGCACCTACACGGACGGTAAAGCGGTACTGGGGTCGGACGCCAAGGAAGACCGCGGCGGAGCATCGCCCCTGGGCACCCTCGTGTCGAACATGCTACGTTCTGAACTCGGTAAGCTACCGGGCGGAGTCGACCTGGGTGTGACAAATCCTGGTGGTCTGCGTACGGACATGGCTGCCGGAGACGTGACTGTCGCTCAGGCTCGTGCGGTGCTGCCGTTCAACAACGAGTTGTCTATCGTCACCATGACCGGCGATCAGATATACACGATGCTTGAGCAGCAGTGGCAGCGCGGTGCGGATGGCACTGTCCCATCCCGCCCGTTCCTGTACCTTGGCCTGTCTGACAACGTTCGCTACACGTACCACGAGGTATCGGATCCGGCGAACGAGGGCGCGGTTAAGGGTGTTGTCGACACCGTGTTCATTGACGGAAAGCTCATTGATAAAGCCGCTGAGTACCGCGTTGGGACGTTCACGTTCCTGGCGGCGGGCGGAGACAACTTCTGGGTCTTCCAGGATGCGCCGAATATCAACACCGGCTTGCTTGACTATGAACAGTGGCTCGCATACCTCGCTTCTGAGTCCGGAGTTGAGGGAATCGCCCCGAACTTCGTCAAGCAGGGAATCAAGGTTGACCTTGATCCAGCAGACGGAGCGGTGAAGGCGGGCGAATCGCTGAAGGCCACCTACTCGGAACTCAACATCTGTGCCATCGGAGCTCCCGAGAACACCGATGCCACTTTGGATGTCACGGGACCCTTCGGCGTGTCGTCCTCCACCGAGAAGGTTACAGACGGCGCGGTTACGTTCACGGTTCCTATGCCTGTGGACGTGAAGTCGGGTGAACTCGTGCTAGACATGACTGCCCTACCAAGTGACAGCTTGGCAACCAGTTACGGCACCGTTACCGCGGGGACGACCCCCGGACCCGATCCGAAACCGGGCACGGACGGCAAGCTCCCCGATACGGGCGCTTCCGTTCTATGGTTCCTGATAGCTGGTCTTGGCCTCACGGCCGCAGGAACCGGGATCGCGGTGAAGTCACGGCGCGAGAACGGCGGCCAGGCATAGCCTGACCGAATCACAAAAATCGGCACAAGGCCGACTACAGGTCTGGCCCCTGTGGCTCCTCGAAGTGAGGGGCTACAGGGGCCGGCTTGTTTGTAGCATCGGCGCGTGCGCTCAAGCCACCTATCTTGACCGTTCCGTCATGACGCCATTTCGTAACCCCAACACAGGACTTCGGTCCCATAGAATGAAACGCCCTCTCAAGCCTGCGCAATCCGCCCGATCATTGCTACAACTCGTTTCGCTGTGACGGATTCAAAGGGGACCGCAAATGTCGAACCAGCAGACCTACCCGCCAAATCAAGAAACCATAAACAACGCATGGGTCAAGGACTGGCGCAAAACCATGGATTCTGCGGCCGCCGACCCGCTTGCCTACTGGGAAGGCCGGGCGAATGAACTCAATTGGTCGAAGCCATGGGAACAGGTGCTTGATGATTCCAGCGCCCCGTTCTATAGATGGTTCACTGGCGCCGAAACCAATATCGTCACCAACGCAGTTGATCGCCATATCGATGGCCCCAGAAAGAACAAGCTCGCCCTTATTTGGCACTCGGAGGACGGCAAGGAAACCCGAACCTTTAGCTATTTTTCCCTCGCCCGCGAGGTGACGACCATGGCAAATGTTCTCAAGGCTCTGGGCGTACGAAAGGGCGACCGAGTAACCATATACCTGCCCCGCGTTCCGGAGGTCGTGTTCGCAATGCTGGCGTGTGCCAAGCTCGGCGCGGTTCACTCAGTCATCTTCGCTGGATTCTCCTCCGATGCTCTTTCCTCCAGGATCGATGACTCCGAGTCCAAGGTAGTCATCACTGCGGACGGATCTTGGATCAACGGTTCAGTCTTTCCGCTGAAGGACATTGTTGACGAAGCCGTTCGTTTCTCCCCCACCGTCGAGAACGTGCTAGTAGTAAAACGAACCAACTCCGCGGTTCACATGGATCCCCTGCGCGACCACTGGTACCACGATCTCACCGCTCTGCCCGTAGCTCGTGGCAAATGCGAAACGGTCCAGGTTGACGCCGAGCACCCCTTGTTCATCCTCTACACTTCCGGTTCGACGGGGAAGCCCAAGGCCATCCTGCACACCCACGGCGGATACATGGTCGGCACCTACGCAACCCTGCACGATACCTTCGACATCCACGACCAGGACCGCTTCTGGTGCACCGCTGACGCGGGGTGGATCACCGGCCACTCCTACGTCGTTTACGGTCCCCTACTAAACGGGGCGACGTCGTTTATGTACGAGGGTGGACCCTCGTACCCCCACCCCGACCGTTGGTGGTCACTGATCGAGCAGTTCGGAATCACAACGTTCTATACCGCACCCACGGCGATTCGCTCACTTATGCGCTTCGGGGAAGCATGGGCGAGCAGGCACGATCTGTCCTCGCTGAGACTTCTAGGAACTGTCGGCGAACCGATTAACCCTGAAGCATGGAAATGGTTCTATGAAGTGGTCGGCGGCGGGAACGCCCCGATCATGGATACCTGGTGGCAGACGGAAACCGGCATGTTCCAGATCACCGGTGTCCCGACCATGCCGCAGAAGCCCGGCTCGGCGGGGATGCCTGTCTTCGGACAGCAGGCTCAGATTCTCGACGAAAAGGGGAACGAGGTTGCCGTTGGCACCGAAGGATTCCTCGTACTAACAAACCCGTGGCCAGCGATGATGCGAACCCTGTATAAGGATGATCAACGCTACCTGGACACCTACTGGAAACAGTATCCCGGGAAGTACGCCACCGGAGATTCCGCGAAGGTGGACGAGGACGGGTATTTCTGGGTTATCGGGCGCACCGATGACGTAATCAAGGTTTCCGGTCACCGACTGGGAACCGCGGAAGTCGAGTCAGCGATAGCTTCGCACCCCGTTGTCACTGAAGCGGCCGCAATCGGCCTGCCGCATGAGATCAAGGGCAATGCCATCCACGCCTACGTCGTTCTAAAGGAGGGGTACGAGGGAGGGCGCGACCTGGCGGAAGAACTCCGCGCTCATGTCAGCGCACATCTCTCCCCAATCGCGAAGCCGGACGAGATTGAGTTTGTCGAGACCCTGCCCAAAACTCGCTCGGGGAAGATCATGCGACGGGTTCTGCGAGCCCGCGCGCTGGGCCAGGATGAGGGCGACCTATCGACCATGGACGGCTAGCATTTCACTCATGCTCGATTTTCCGGCCTGGCCTGGCCTTACAGTGTCAATCATCTCTGTGATCGATGTGACCATCAGGGTAGTAGCACTGTTCGTAGTTCCTAGAAATCGGAACCCCTCTTCAGGAACCGCATGGCTCTTGTTCATATTCTTCTTCCCAATCGTGGGTCTGATTGCCTTCCTAGTTTTCGGCGCAAACAGGATGCCGAAGACTCGAAGGGTGAAGCACGACTACGTTGTCAGTCGGATGCAGCAGGTGGCACAAGGAGATAAAAAGCAGTTCGGCAGCGATCTCAACTCGCTTCCGCCCGGGCTCGAAAACGCTGAACGGCTTGCCCTATCTCTTGGCGCGCAGCCGATGCTCACAGGCAACACGGCCTCCATCACATACAACTACGAGCAATCCATTGCCAACATGGCTAGAGCGATCCGCGGCGCTAAGAGTCAAGTCAGTATTGAGTTCTATATCTTCTCCTACGACCAAACCACCGAGGACGTGTTCGAGGCAATGCGAGAAGCGTCTGACCGAGGCGTAATAGTCCGCGTCATGCTCGACCATATTGCCATGGCACGCCAGCCAAAACTTTCCGAAACCACTAGCAAGTTCGACGAAGTAGGGGCTCAGTGGGCCTTCATGCTTCCGATACGCCCATGGAAGGGCGAGTGGCGTCGGCCAGACCTTCGCAACCACCGCAAGCTAATGGTGATTGACGGAACCATCGGGTTCGTTGGATCCCAGAACCTTGTTGATTCAAGCTACAACAAGAAGGCAAATCTGCGTCGTGGACTGAAGTGGCAGGACATCATGGTGGAAGTGACCGGGCCAGTCGTCTCAAGCCTAAACCGCGTCTTCATGGGTGACTGGTACATCGAGACCGGAGAGATGCTTGACGACATAAAACCACGCGCTCTCGGTCCCTCTAGGCACGGCGAATCATTCGATTGCCAGATCCTACCAAGCGGCCCAGGCTTCGGGGACGAAAACAACCTCCAGGTGTTCATCGCACTGATCGGTATTGCAAAGAAACGGATCAGCATCACCAGTCCCTACTTCGTTCCGGACCAAGCGATCATGTACGCGCTACGAGCTGCGACAGCCCGTGGGGTTAAGGTCGAGCTATTCGTGTCAGAAACCGGTGATCAGGCGATGGTTTACCACGCTCAACGCTCGTACTACGAGGCGTTGCTAAGGGCAGGAGTGCGGATCTTTATGTTCAAGTCGCCCTATATTCTGCACGCGAAACACTTTTCGATCGACGATCACACGGCTGTCGTGGGTTCCTCAAACATGGACCAGAGATCTTTCAACCTAAACATGGAAGTCTCAATGATCGTGACAGGCAAGGATTTCGCCGCGGAACTAGACCGGGTCAACGACTACTATCGGGCGAACTCCCGAGAACTCACAGCCCAGGAATGGAAGAAACAACCCCTCCGAAGTCAGTTGCTAGATGGACTGTGCCGACTAACCTCGGCGCTGCAGTAGCAAAACTCTAGGTACTCGGGCTGGAAGGAATTCGCTTCCAGAACACTATTGCAAGCGTCAGCGCACACGCGAGGAACAAAGCAATAACTCCCAGTCCTGCGCTTGCGCCAAGCAACCAGCCGTCGGTATTCTTCCCTCCCCCATAGACAGAGAACAATACCCCGGTAACCAGGGCATTTCCGATTGCTGTTGTGATGCGCTGGGTCATCTGTTGAAGGCCACCCGCCGTCCCTCCGTGTGCCGGCGGAACGTCCATCATGGCCTGGGTCTGGTTTGCAGCACCCATGCAGCCTGCGCCGAAACCCATAGGAATGATCGGCAGGATCAACCAGTAGATCGACCAACCAAGCCGGATCACACCCCAGAAACCGGCGATCAATAGGAGGAGGGAAACCAGCATCGCCGCCAACGCGAACACCTGAATTCCCTTGCCGTGTTCCAACGCGCGCTTGCCGGACCATACGGCCGCGTAACCTGACGCAATCGCGTTGGGCAGCCCGACGATTCCGACCATGAGCGCGGACACCCCGAGACCATCCTGAAGGAACAGTGCCAAGACCACGAAAATCGTTGCGCTCCCCAGGAACTGTAGGGCCGAGATCGCTGTGCAGTAGCTGAATGACCTGATCTCGAACATCTTCATATCGACCATTGGGAAGTGTCCGCGCTTTGCATACCAAAGCTCCCAGAGGACCCAAAGACCCAGAAGAATAAACGCGCCGATAAGCAAGAACCAGCGCCAACTAACGCCGTGCAACATGAAGGGCAACATGATGCCGAGGACCGCCAGCATCAGCATGACCATGCCGACAGGATCGAGGTCGATTCGCTCACCGCGGCGTTTACGAGGACGGTGTCCCGCAGCCACCTCTTGTTCCTCGTACTCCTCTTCCACCTCGTCAGCATGCGGACCGAGGGTGCGGCGCTCTTTCCCAAACGGAAGGAACTTCCACGCGGCGGCCAGCCCGATAAGGCCAAGAGGAACATTGATAAAGAACGAGTATCGCCATCCGGGATCCTCACCCAACAGAGCGACGAGAGACCCGGAGAGCAATGGCCCAACCGCGACCGACGCCGAGACAACCAGACCCATGTATCCAAATGCGCGGGCCCGGGACTTGCCCTGGAAATACTGCTGGATCAGACCCGTCACCTGCGGAGAGAAGAACCCGCCACCGATTCCTTGCAGAACGCGCATTAGGTTGAGTTGAGTTATCGTCCCCGCCAGGCCGCATCCGAGAGAGGCGATGGTGAAGATCGCCAAACCGATTACCCAAAGACTGGAGCGACCAAAGATGTCGCCGAGCCTCCCCGCCGGAACCAGGGTTATTCCGACCGCCAGTGCATAACCGGACAGAATCATCTGGATGCCTGACTCTGAGGCGGACATCGCGCTCTCGACAGAGGGCAAGAGGTTGTTGACCGAACTGACCTGTAGCAAGGTAAGTGCCAGGGAGATTAGGAGAACGACTAGCATCCAGTTGCGGTCGTATTTCCTGTCGCTTCCGGGCACGGTGAAATAGCGAGAGTTGTTCACGGAGACCTTTCTTCAGGGTCATCCTAGCCAACTCAGCAGCAAGCCTCTAATGACCCGTGTAGCTCACGCCATTCTTCCGAATTACAGTTATGGTAGCGGCCTCTTCGCTCATGGGTGGACCGGGGTTTCCCGTGTTGTGGGGGTCGCAACAGCTGAGAAAGACGGGTGAGAGAGGCCATGGGTTCGCTCACGCGGGCATCTAGATCGAGGGGATTAGCATCGTCCTGACGATAATCATCGCAACCGGTGCACCACCGGGAATGGCTCTACCATCGGTTGTGTACCTCCTCGGCCCAACCGACAAGACCACTAAAGGCAACTCGTCCGGCACCCTCGGGCTGCACCCACCCGCTGTACTCCCCAAAGCACTGGTCTGAGCGGCTCGACAAAACGAGCATAGAGGTGGAACCTTGCTTGTCGTAGAACGGCACCAAAGTTACGTCCATCTGCGTCCCGCGGATGCGCCAAGGAGTCGTGAAATCGCCGGGATCATAGTCCCACGTCAGGTCCCCCACCTTGGTGATCCGACCATCCCAGTAGATGGAATTCTCCGTGGTGCCTGTGCCGTCCGTCCACTTGTCTCCGATTTGCAGGCCCAGGATGTGCGCCTTTCCCTCGTGAATGACCGTTCCCGCTGCGGCACCCCAGTTCCACGTTATGTCGTAGGGCCAACGACCACGACCGTGATCCAGCGTGGCCCACGAATCTCCCTCGGGCACCGGCGCGCGCACTCCGTCCGTTTCCACCCATCCCGTAGCAGGGCGAGCGATGTCCTTGACCGTGTACTGGAATCGCTTGGCCGACCAGGGAACCACCACACCCAGACGCTCATGGCCTGCGGGCAAGGCCGCAAACACGTCGAAAGCAGCCCCAGGAATGCGGGCGCGGAGACGAGTTCCTTTGTCGCTGGGCTCAATCGCAATGTGTAGATCTCCGCTGGTCACAAAGATCGCCCCCTCATCCAGTGAACGAGGCATGTCTGGTGGACGAAGGATATCCGTGCGCGTCACCTGCCAACTCTGAAGGGTGGCGCGATCAAACACCCAGACCTCGTGGACTCCCGCGTAGTCAATAGACGAGGCTGTCAGGGCGAGGATATGCGTGGGAGTGATGACGTTCCAGTACTCCCAGCGCTTGTTACGGCACCAACTGTGGCGACCATCGATCCCCGAGGTGTCGATGATGGGCTGACGCATCCATCCAACCGCGTCTGGATTCAACCGCCCATCCACCGTCAGGGAGACCGGCTGCGTCAATTCTAAGGAAAGAGGAGGCGCATTCATCGCAACAGCTTACTCTTCGGCGTCCACCCGTGGTGTCTAGTTAAGCCCGGGCGCCTTCGTAGCTGCAGCCATGAGGGAGCTGCAAAACAGCAGCGAGCATTGGCCGCCACGACGGAAAGTGCTGTGACGTCAGGGAGATAACCAGACCAGTTATACTCGGCTCACACGCGCAGTGCTGCATGCAAAATCGCTGAGGAGCTTGAGTGAATCGTGAGCTAACACCTATCTCCGCGCGTTTCATGGCGAGTGCCGTCATCTTGGGACTGGTGGGCCAGCTGGCCTGGACCGTAGAGAACATGTATCTGAACGTGTTTGTTTACGACACCATCACGGACTCTCCACACGTGATTGCAGCAATGGTCGCATCCTCGGCACTCACAGCCACAATTGCCACCATGCTGGTGGGCGTATGGAGTGACAAGGCGGGTACCAGACGCCCATTCATAGCATTCGGGTATCTGGCGTGGGGAATCGTTACCGCCATGTTCGGCATGGTCCAAGGAGACCCAGAGGGAGCAAAAGTTTGGACGGGAGCAGTCCTGGCCATCATTATCCTGGACTGCGTAATGTCCTTGTTTGGCGCTGGCGCAAATGATGCGGCTTTCACGGCCTGGGTAACTGACTCAACGAATAAGGGAAACCGCGGCCGAGTCGACGCAGTTCTGCAAATTCTGCCCCTGCTGGCGATGCTTATTGTCTTCGGAGCCTTGGATGGGCTCACCCAGAGCGGGAACTGGTCGTTGTTTTTCCTAATCGTTGGAGGGGTGACAGTCCTTGTTGGCCTCTCGGCTTGGTGGCTGGCCCCAGATGCTCCCACGATCCAAAAGAGCGATGAGCCCTTCTTCAGTTCGCTGGTCTACGGACTGCGGCCCAGCACAGCCCGGAAGCACCCTGAACTTTACATCCTGCTGGCTACCTGGGCCATTATTGCTAGTAGCGTTCAAATATTCATGCCGTACATCATCATCTATATCCAAAAGCGACTACAGCTGGACTCGTACCCCATCATCCTTGCTGCGGTAATTCTTTTCTCGTCGATCATTTCGATTCTGGGCGGACGCGCAATTGATCGGTTCGGCAAGGTTCGGTCCATCGTTCCGGCCACTGCTGTGATGGTCGTCGGATACGTTGTCATGTTGTTTGCCCGAACAATGATTCCTGTAATCATTGGTGGAACACTGGTCTTCTCAGGAATGATGCTAGCCATCGCGGCGGCAGCTGCCGGAGTGCGCGACGCAACACCCAAGAGGCATGTAGGAATGGTTCAGGGCCTACGCATGATCGCTGTGGTCCTGATTCCCATGTGGATTGGACCGTTCATTGGAGCAACGGTGATCTCAGGAGCCGGGGAAACTTACGTGGACCTCGGAGTCACCAAACAGGTTCCCACGCCGTGGATCTTCTTGGCTGCCGCAATCACGGCAAGCATGGTCATCATCCCAGTTGCTCTGTTGCAACGCAGAACGGTGCGACCAGATGCTACTCACTAGGTGGGGCGAGGACCTCCTTAGCGCCTCTTGCGACAAGGACTTCGTGCCACTGCAGGAGTACCCGCGGCCACAAATGGAGCGCCAGTCCTGGCAGAACCTCAACGGCTGGTGGGAATACGCCGTCACGCCACTGCGAGGAGACATCCAAGACCCCGGGGCAGCCGACAACCCTAGCTTCGTCGATGATCCAACGGAGTTGCCCCCGCAGTTTCTTTCGCAGGACGCGTCGTCTCGAGCCGCACGGTGGGAAGAAGGTGCCGACGAAGGGCGGATTTTGGTGCCGTTCTCGCCCGAATTCCCCCTCTCTGGAGTCAGCAGAAAGCTCTCGCCAGACGAAACCCTGTGGTATCGGCGCCAGTTCACAGTCTTGGCGGGACCCACCGACCGCGTCCTACTTCATTTCGGCGCTGTCGATCAGTCGTGCTACGTCGCCGTGAACGGAACCTACGTCGGCGGAAACGTCGGCGGGTATCTTCCGTTCTCGCTGGATATAACGGACGAGGTCAACCTCGACGGCGCGCCCAACACTCTTGTTGTCTCGGTTCGGGATGTCACGGACACCTCATACTTCAGCCGCGGTAAACAGTCCAGTAATCCCGGCGGCATCTGGTACACGCCGCAGTCGGGAATCTGGCAAACGGTCTGGATCGAAGTGGTCCCTGTGCATCACATTGCCGACCTGCTGTGGGAGCCTACCCTCGACTCAGTGACCCTCACAATCAGTGCTCCCGGATCTGAAGATCAGACTGTCGGCCTCAAAGTTGGTAGCCCTGTTCTTGGCGCGGCTTTCATGGCGGGATCCCCAGTTCTTGATCCGCTACTGGAGGCCGAGGTGCCCATCGGTGTGCCGACTGAGCTCAGTGTTCCCTCGCCAGAGAACTGGACGCCAGAACACCCTTGGCTTTACCCAGTTGAACTTACCCTGACCTCCCTCGAAGGCACGGACACCGTCTATTCCTACTTTGCGCTCAGAACACTCGGCGTCGGGGAACGTGCCGACGGCAAGCCTGCGCTCCTGCTAAATGGGAAACCACAATTCGTGATTGGTCTACTGGACCAAGGGTACTGGCCAGACGGTGGATACACCGCGCCGTCCGACGCCGCCCTGAAGTGGGACATTCAGTTTGCCAAGGCGGCGGGATACAACATGCTGCGAAAACACATCAAAATCGAACCGCTGCGCTGGTACCACCACTGTGACCGCCTCGGAATCCTGGTATGGCAAGATGCCGTCAATGGTGGGCGGCCTCCGCGCGATTTCCTCCTAAAGTCTCGCGTCGTCTTGCCTTATCCCTTGCGGGACAAACCGGGCGCTCTCCTGGGCAGGCAGGATCCAGAAGGTTTAGCCCAATACCGCGAGGAATTGGCGCGGATGGTCGCGCATTTGCGTTCGGTGCCCTCTTTGGCCCTATGGGTTCCATTCAACGAGGGATGGGGGCAGTTCGACGCTGTCGCTAACACTGAGCGCCTGCGGGAGCTAGACCCCAGCCGACCAATCGATCACGCTTCGGGATGGTTTGACCAGGGTGCAGGCGACCTGCGCTCAGTGCATGTCTACATGCGCCCTCCAGTGTTTGTGGGACTTGGAGTGCGAGATTCACGAGTGCTGGCACTCACTGAGTATGGTGGCCTAGGACTACCCGTACCGGACCACCACCGGAGTGACGCTTTATTTGGCTACGTCAACTTCAAGAACCAGCGCGAGTTCGCGCGCGGTTTTGAGAAACTGCATCGGCAGCTGAGACCAGCACTCCGCCGTGGCCTGGGCGCGCTGGTCTATACACAACTGAGCGACGTGGAAGAGGAACTCAACGGACTGGTCACCTATGATCGGCGAGTCGTGAAGATGCCGCTGTCAGAGTTGCGACAGATCAACAACGCTGTGGCGGCTAATGCCGGCCAGGGCCGACCTTAGCCGCAAGCAGGTACTTGGGGGTTGGACTTGAATGCCCGCGTGAACACGCTGATTGCCGAAGGCGCGCACGCTGTCATGGGCCCTGACCAGTACGACGCCGACTACGCCACCCTCGAAAACAAATACCAGAAGGTAGACGCTGAACGCCAACAAGTAGCTGAAGCCATCCGGGGGCAGGAAACCCGCAGCCGCCAAGCCCGCCAATTGCGCGACTACCTACAGACCCAGCCGCCCGTGGCTTACACGCCCCAGGCGTGGAACACCCTCGTCGAGGAAGCCACAGTCAGCGTCAACGGCACGATAGAGATTCGGTTCAAAGACGAACCGGCAACCTAAGTTCGCCGCAAGGAACGAAGATGCCTTTCGCTAAAAACACGCCGCTAGATCGGCGGGCGTCCCGCCCATGATCACAGCAACGTTGCGGGTGATCTTGTCGATAGGCCAGTCCCACCACGCGATCTCTTGCAGGAGGGCAATCGCATCATCTGAGTAACGGGTCCGGATCCGTCTGGCGGGGTTGCCCGCGACAACCTCATACGGACCAACACCGCGGGTAACAACGCTACCGGCACCAATCACAGCGCCATCTCCAATGGATGCCCCGGGCAGGATCATTGCGTCACGCCCGATCCACACGTCATTGCCGATGACCGTGTCCCCGGGTTGTTCTATCGCCAAGAAGGTTTCCAACGTGGCCTCACCCCAGTCTCCGCCAAACATAGTGAACGGGTAGGTAGACGGCCCAATCATCGGATGGTTGCCACCAGGCATGAGGATCTGAACACCAGGTGCGATAGCCGTGAACTTACCGATCCGCAACCGCTGGGGCCCATACAAGTACCTCACGCAGCGCCGCTCAAACGGTGTCGGATCACCCCCAGAATCGGCATACGTATAGTCACCAACCTCAATGAACCCTGAAATGACCTCATTCTTCAAGAAAACAACATTCATGAGATCCACCCGAGTCGTCGGGTTGGACCGATCTGGATCAGGTACATCCACCAGAATCTCCTCACAAGCTCGCGTCAGTCATTGGATCGATTTCAGGTTCTCGATGTCGAAATAGTCCTTATCTGTCAGCTCATAGCCCGAATGGAACAGCATCTGCGCTTCCCTAGAGATGCAAGGAATCTGCTGGCCCTTGTACTCCGCTGATGAGAACCATTCCTTCTGGAACGTGTATTCTCCACCGTTTGGATCAGCCTGGGTAATCGAGCCATCTGCGTTGAAGTTAATGGGGTGAATGTCCAAGTATCCGTACCGGTCGTGCCTCAGTTCCATTCGAGACGGCATCCAATCCACCACGATGACGTAACCCGCGGCTTCGAGTTCTGAGACCACCCGTTCCGTATGCGCCGCGTCAAAATCGATGTCGATATCCCTGTGTTCTCGGTTGGGCCTGCCCGTGAGCACATCGACACCCCAGCCGCCATCCAACCAGCAGGGCACGCCGAGGCGTTCGAAGAACTCCAAAGTGGCAAGCAGCGCACCCTCTGTCGCAATATCGTTCACAGTGGCCTGCTCCCACCTCTGACGTTACCTTGCCGCCCCCGCCGAGGCGACCGACCTTCCATGTCGGCGCTTCGGTTGAGAACACAGGGCGAGTTGAGGCCCCCGGGCCGTTCAGTCAAGAATCTGAACTCGCCTGATGAGCGTCCGCGCCCTTTCAACGTTTCGCCGCAGCGTCAACGTATCCAAAAGGGTCTGCTAGTTGTGGACCTAAGTAGAAGCTTCTCAAACCCTTCCAAGGCGCTGAAAACCTTGGTTTCCCAGGTATTACGCGGAAAACGACACCGAGTAACACGGCCTTCAAGAGTCTCACGCAGCGACGTTCGAAGTCGCGTCCGAGACAAAACGTTAAATCCTCAAACTCGTTTGAACTACCCGTTACGTCAAAAGGTCATCGAAGCCTACGTCGCAGGGACGCCTGTAAAGGAGATCGCGAAGGAGTTCGGTATCCACCGAACAACCATCACCCAAATCGCCCTCGCGGCCGGTTTAGCTATGCGAAACCAGAAGCTCTCCCCCATAACCAAACAGGAAGCCAGACGACTCTACGAGAGCGGACTCAGCCTCGCCAAAGTCGCCAAACAACTCGACATCAGCCCCACCGGAGCACGAGACGCCATCGTCGAAATCGGAGGAACCATGCGATCTCCCGGACCCGACCGTCAGACGGCAAGTCAACAGGTACGACTAGAGCGCTGACTCCGTTTTCCTGGAGTTCCACGTAGCTTTGGCAAGGTACGCCCGAGTACCGGGGTGTCAATCTCAATCAGTCATCCAACGAGAACACAAATTGGAACAGACGAACCGAT
Organism: Actinomycetaceae bacterium MB13-C1-2; assembly: GCA_035621235.1. Taxonomy (NCBI): domain Bacteria; kingdom Bacillati; phylum Actinomycetota; class Actinomycetes; order Actinomycetales; family Actinomycetaceae; species Actinomycetaceae bacterium MB13-C1-2. The sequence goes on along the minus strand of CP141731.1, from coordinate 1,508,448 downwards.
TGTCACTTCAGATGCGGCAAGAGCGAAACGACTTTTCGACTTGCTTCTTCCGTAAGCTCGGACGCGACAACTCCGGGAACCCGAGCAGTAGCAACGTCAAATAGCTCACCTGGCACGCATGATTCCTCAAGAAGGACCGGTAAATCGACGCCCTCGTCGTCAAGTAGAGCAACTGCTCGCGGCATAAGAGACGGCTGTTCCATTGTCCTAACTCTCCCAGGCTCATCCCGCCGCCATCCGCGTGAAGACAAGGACATCATGGCATTGCGATACGAGACATCAGAGAGATTACCCAGATGGCGTGCACGGTATAAGAGTGCTTGAATGCTGACCCCCCACTCCTCCTTCAACCGAGCCAGCTTTCTCCACGCATCCCTGCCCATCGACGTGGGCAAGAGAGAACGAATCTGGTCGCCTGGCATAAGGAGTTCTGCCGCAAACCTATTGGCTTCATCCTCAATAACACGCCCTCCAGGTTCGGAATCGGAGTGCATAACCAAGTGACCAAGTTCGTGGGCCACATCGAATCTCTGACGGTAATAGTCCCGCTTAAGTGGATTCAGAACGACAACTGGACGCACCTTTGACTCGAAAGAGTATGCATCAACTGTCGAAGTTTGAGGTGGACTGAAAACGACCAAGATTCCATGGTTTTCCAGAATCCTCACTAGATGTCCCACAGGTCCGTCACCGAGTTCCCACTTCTCCCGCAACGCTCGTGCCGCATCCTCGGGAGTGCCCTCGGCTCCTTGATCCAGATCTACCGGAATTGACGGGATGCTAATTTCCGGGAACTCGACATGTCTCTCCAGCGCGACTGAAATCTCCAGTGCGATTCTTCCGTATGCAGAAGCTTGGTCTCTGGCTAGTTGAGTTGTGGAACGAAGGGACCTGAAGTGTGGAGTCGACAGGAGTGCCGCATCGCTCCCACCGGAAGTAAAGAACTCTGGTGCTACCCCCAAGCCCAGAGACAATTGGCCAACCGTAGCAGGTGATGGGCGCTTCTTTCCGGATTCCCATGCTGTCACAGACGCTGGGCTTTTCCCGATAGCATTTGCCAACTCAGTCTTACGGAGACCGGCAAGTTGTCGCGCCGTTGTCAGTCGTGCACCGTCAAAGAATGTGGCAACCGCTGTGAGTCGGTCACCCGCACTCACCGCAACCCTCCGGCCTTCTTGTCGTCTTCCGACTCGGCTGGACGACGGAGCTTGACTGGAGCATCTGGAACCTCATCGGGCTGAACGAGTGAAGGCGCAAAGAACTCTCCATGGGCTTCACCTGGTGTCTGATCTTCAAGGAGGTCAACGGTCCAATACCACGCAGACGCGCCATCCGGATTCCACTGCGACTGTCCGACTACAAGCTCTTGTTTAAGAGTGATGAGATCAAGCGAATACCCGACAACAAGAGTGTCAAAGTCGATTGGTAGTCCATTCGCAACAAAGAGTCCTTCATGGACTGAATCATCACCAAACGAATCAAACAGTGACGGGTTGTCTTTGCTCTTGCCAAGTTGCCGAGCAACCAACTGCTTTGTCTCGCTTTTTCTCGCCCACTCAATGGTATTCACTTCACCCGGACGTGCCGAGGCAAGGAGCCAACGAACGTCTTCGACGCGCCAGCCTGCGCTTCCGTTCAAGTTAAACCTAGAGACAACTCCAGGCGAAATCTGAGGGAAAGTGGAAATCTCACCGGGAGTCAATTCCGCAAATAGAAAATCGAGCCCTGAATCACCAGACTGACCTAAATCCACTGCATATTTCCCGCACGAAAACACTCTGTCCAGGCGATCCTCAAAGAGTGCGCGAAGAAGAACCCCGGCGCAAGTCGCGTTGTACCCAGCCGGTTCTGAAAAGTCCTCTGCTAAGCGACTAGACGCAGAGCGGTAAGCCCAAGCGATCCCAGCGAGAACGCTGGTATCAACCCTGTCGCAGAAATGCTCTTGATCAATCATAGAGCCAAGCATACCCCATTGGTAGTAGATTGCGCATGAAACTGAACCATCACTATGTTTCTGTGTCGAATTCTCTACTACGGTTGAGCTTGGAGGACAAGTACGCGTGTTGTGACAAGAAGGTACCGGCGGGCGTTCACCTCTCAACGCTGCGAGAAAGGTTACCACGTTGTCCTAAACCGTTTTGCGATGAACGCGCCGCAGGGACGGCTCTGTCGATGGCGGCGTGGAAGGCTGTCATGCCCACGTTCAAAGATCTTGGTCCGGCTGAGCCGGTTCTCTAAGGTTCCATGATCGCGTCGATTAGCTTCTGGTATACGTAATCGAAGATGGGGTGTGGCGTGATCAGCTTCGTTCCTGCTTTGCTCAGTTGTTCCACAACCTGGTCGGCACGGGTCTGGTTGAAGTCGAGGCGGTCGATGCTGGTCACAACGATGGCGTCGATGCCGCTATCGATTGCAGTTTCGAGGAACTGGTTGAGGTTGGTGCGGTCGAGTGGTTCGTCGTGGATGTGGCCGATGATCTCGCATCCAGCTTCAAGTGCGATCCGTTCACACTCGGCGCGTTCAGCCTCAACGTCTTTCGGTGTCGAGATAGGCAGGTATGTGTATAGGACTGCTTTCATGCACTTACCTCGGATCATGCTGTGGAGCCATCATTGACTGCGCCACCTTGTTCAGCTTTCTTCTGGCGGCGGGCGATGGCTTCTTGGGCTCGGACTCGTAGGAGTAGAACGAGGCTGATTGGGCCGAGCCAGAGCATTTTAATTCCTGACCAGATGCAGACCAGGACGATCAGGTAAAGCCACTTTGGTGCTCCGGTATCGATAAGGGTGGTGAGCCAGTAAGCGACGCCCAGGTAGGGAACGGCGAGCAACATTGCCGGAATGCCCCATTTGAGCCCTTGGCGGTTGCGGACTTGGTCGCGGATGACGTTTGTAGGCATCCAACGACGCAGGAAATCATGGATATAGATGCTGGCGGCCATTATTAGACGGATCACGGGAGTCTCCTCGTCATAGCGCGGCGTCATACACCGCAGAGACAGCTATGAATTGAGTGCCCCGCTGTAGGGCGATCCCGTCGGGACCACTGAAATTGGTTGGCCTGTCTCAACAACCACTGTACGCCTGCCCTGTGATCTGGGGAACCTCTTGGTGGTGGTTTCTCGCGTACCTGATCGGTGACCTTCTACTGAGAGGAACTCGCCCATGTCCACTATCACTGATCATGTACGAGATGAACGTACTGCGAGGATCATGTTGTCGATCATCGCTGACCCAGCAGACCCCACCACTGGTGAAGTCTTGTGCACCCACGGCGGGATTGAGACCCTGCGTTTCTTGGAGTCCGAGGGGCGTGTCCCGACCGTGGATGACACGAAAGCCCGGATTTGGCGGGAACGCCTGGCCCCCAAACTTGACCTGGGCGTGTTAGCCACAGCCGATGGCTACCAGCAGCTCGGGTTCAACACTCTCATTCCCGGCGACCAGCACTGGCCGAAAGCACTGGCAAGTCTTGGCGTGCGTGAGCCGTACTTGTTGTGGGTGAAAGGTGCTACCTCGTTTCTGAGTATGCCGTTGTCGGATCGGGTGGCGATCACAGGGATGCGAGCCTCGACCAACTACGGCAATCATGTCGCCACCGACATGGCTCAAGAACTCGCTCAGCATGAGCGAATCCTGGTTGCGGGCGGCGCGTATGGGATTGAGAGCGCAGCGAACCACGGAGCCATGTCTGTTGGCGGGCAAGTCATCGTGGTTATGGGTAACGGACTGGATCACCGCTACCCATCATTTGAGAAACCCGTGTTGGATGCCATCGGCGATGTGGGACTCCTGGTCTCCGAAGTGCCACCATCCACCTCGCCAAGGCGCGGGCAACTACTCGCCAGACACCGGCTCATCGCCGCTCTTGCAGGTGCGACCGTTGTGGTTGAAGCAGCGATGCGGTCAGGGGCTATCAACATTGCTGCCGAAGCGATCTCGATGGGACGCAAGGTCGGGGCCGTTCCCGGACCGGTCACCAGCGTTTCCAGCTACACCCCGCATGAGTTGATCCGTCAAGGTGTTGGCTCACTGGTCACGAACGCCAGCGACGTGCTCTACCTCCTCGATCACAGAGAACGAGGCGCGGGGCGCTCCTTTCTCAACGTGGATCGTCCAATGAACCGCAGCGTCGAACCGACCGCTCTAAGCCTCTGAACGTGCCGCGCACCTACTAGAGGAACGGAAGGAGACGCAGTCATGAGCGCAAACGAAGAACAAGTCTTGGTTTATTCGCAGCCTCATTGCGGGCAATGCGAAGCAACGAAACGAGCCCTGGCCAAACACGGCATTGCTTTCACCGAGATCGACCTGACCACCGACCCTGAAGCGTTGGCGAGGGTCAAGGCCGCCGGGTGGATGCGAGCACCCGTCGTTGAGACCCCCGACGGGCAAGCATGGTCAGGATTCCGCCCAGACAGAATACGAGACCTCACCAGCCCAAAAACCCAGTGGGCACCGAGCAGTGAACCAGCCCGGTCGCCTACTCCTCAGGCGATGTCGTTAGCAGCAATTTGACGGACTGCGACTCAGATTCGAGCCCTATGGGTTCGCCTTCCATGAATCGTAGTTGGGCCCGTCTGACGCTGGTGGTGCCACAGGTTTCTGGATACGAACGCTCACTGGCACCGGGAAGTCCACTCCCATGAGGATGGCTTCGCCAGGAACCAGTCCTGGTAAAAGTTTCGTTGCTGACTGGTCGATCTCTGCTGCGGCTTGTTCGATTCGTTGACGATCACGACCATCTGCAAGTCGATGGACAATTGTCATTCCAACTTGGCTCAGCACTCCAGATGGCAAGTCACCAGGGCGCTGCGTTGCGACACAAGTGGTGAGCCCATACTTGCGCCCCTCTTTGGCTATGGAATCAAACGCGTTCAAGTGGGTGCTAGCGAATTCGTCGCCGACCGTTACGTCAAAGAACTGGTGCGCCTCATCAACGGCCACGACCAATGGAGCATCGCTGAACCTGCCTAATCGCGCCCAACCGAGCAGCGTCTGGCCCAATATATTGACGACAATCTCTCTCAGGTGATTGGCAAAGGTCAGATTCTTGAGCGAAATTCTTAGTATGTGACTGTCTGGGTCCGCCAGCCATGTATCCATTACGTCGATGGCGTTGAAAACTCCGTTCGGTGGGTCAATGACACCCATGATCTCGGGAATCTGAAGAAGGTCATTGATACGGCTTACCAGCGATGACACATATCCCAATTCGTTATTGTTCGTGCCTCCGAAAACGGCCGATTGCTGTCCGGGACCCGTAGGCCAGATGCATTCGCACTGAACTTGATCGGCCAAGGCCCTGAAGTTGAAGGGAAAGTGGGCGTTCTCAATGCTCCCGATGTACTTCTGCATTGCACTTTGGTAAGTGTGGATTGACTCGCCGGTCTTTACCAACGCACCGTGCACCAAACCGAAGGACTGGTGAGCAGGATCAGGCGAGTCATCGTTTGCTACAGCATGAACCAATCTAAGTGAACGCACAGCCTCACGCAACTTGGGGAGCTGCGATCCGGCGGATGGATTGAGGAAGGCGTTTCGATCCGACTCCCGCATCATGTAGTGGGGAATTCCAACAGGAGAGGTTCCATGTGGTTCGCCAGCAACCGATCCGAACGCCAGGTGTGTTGCTCGATCACCGAGTGTTCGAAATTCACCGGTGGCGTCAATCAGGACCATTTTGCCTCGCAGCGTAGCTACGCTTTCAGCGAGGTGGCCGAGAGTCCAGCTCTTGCCCGATCCGGTAGCCCCGACGACAGCTACGTGCCGCCCGAACAAGCGAGTCAGTGGTACATCAACTGGTACCGACTCATCCACTGACAATCTGCCAAGCCGAAGTACGGATTTCGTTGATTTGGGATTGGCCCCTATGACCGCGAGGATCGCCTCAGAACTAGCGGCAAATACGGCATCGCCAACTTTTGGGTACTTAGCTATACCTCGTATGGATTCGCCACTCATTTTGAGTGTAGAAAGTAGCTGCACTCGGCCTTCGACTGGGACCTTTCGCTCCGATTCGTCGAGTAGGTCTTCTGCTCGACTGACGAGAGTGCCAACGCGCAATAGTCTGCCGAACGTCGCAACACCACCAACGTCAATGACCACGAACTCACCAACTTCGCCCCTACCGAGGCGCTCACCATAGTGGGATTTGGGGAGCTTGTTAGCAGCGGAAAACGTGACATCGACGAAGGAGCCCTCGACCTGATAGACGTGACCGATGCGGCGTTCTGGGCTGAAGGGATGGGTTTCCATCAGTGTCGGATGCCCCCGTTGGCTAGTCGCTCTGCATGGGCATCGCTCTCTTCCCGTGGTGGGACATCTGGAAGCACCTCTACAAGGTCGTCAAATGTACCTGCCAGTAGTGTGAGGCGACGGTCTCCCTTCTGAATGAGTTGTTCAATCCGGACAAATGTGTCTGAACGGTCTGCGCTACGCACACCTGACGAAACGAATACCGCTCGCATTCCGATGTTGCTTCTCAGCGCTGCTTCTACTGGTGCTGTCAGGTGATCGTCGTTGAAACCGAATCCAACAACAATGAGCCCCACGTCACGCTGGCGCAATGCGATCTGGAAGCGGGACATGAATTCCAGGTAAGGCTGTTGGTAGGACAACTGGTACTTGGTCGCTGATGGATAGATCAGTACTGGGTTCGTCGGTTCTTCACCTCCACAGACTTTGCGGACTTCACCGTCTTTGGTTTCCCAGTCGACTGACCCGTGTAGCTTCAGTAGGTGGAACACGTTTGGCTCAAGTGTGAGGGGCTCGTGTGGTCGTCGGCGAACATAATCCAAGTCGAATGATGCCCCATCGAAGACTTGGCCGCCGTAACCGAATCCGTCGATTGTGTTGAATCGGGCCCGTTGCGCTGCTACTTCAAAGGCTAGATCATAGTTTGTCGTGAATAGCTGTGTTCGCTGGAGTCGGGTAGAGCGCCGAGCTACCTTCCTCAAGAAGAGTTCATGAGCACCTAGCTCTGAATCGGCATTGATGAAGCTGCATTTGTTCCACACAATGCCTTCGGCCTCGCTTATGAAGGTTTCCAGATCCGAGTCATTTGGTTCTAGTGAGTGTCTGGCCTGTGCGTCGGAGAGGACGTGCTCAAGATTCGTGTTCTTAATCGGAATCGCGCTCAGTTTGCTTTTGACCTTGGAGAACGACGGCAGCATTTCAATCTCACTCCAGAGGTCCCCCATGCTAGGCGCATGGCAGTTTCCGGATTTGTCTTCGATGCCGAGCGACGTGCCCGACCCGGCGAGAATGACTAAGTTCTCAGAGTTCGCAATGGTCGATAGTTCTTCACGCAACGCCGAAAAGGCTGCTTCGCATTCCTGCTTCTTCGTGTCGTCTTTTGGGGGATCATCTGTGATTTCCACCCAGTCGTTAACGTAGGTACCCAGGACTTCCAACTTCTTCAACGTGCCCCATCTCTTTGAAAGAACGAGAGAACACGCTAACACCTTGATGTCGAGACCGGGTGTCAACGGTGACCTTCATTCTGTATCTCTCCGTAGGTGATTGACTAAGTCAGCTCCATCACCAGAAGCTCATACTCCAAGGGTACCGGCGGACACCGACAAGTCGTTGATGATGACACAGCCCGTCGCAAGACAAGAACCGTAGCTCGTCTCGGCTCGGAAACCAATAGGCCGCACGCCCGTCATGTAGCGGCTTCGACTCCGAGGCAACCAACACTCCTCTCACGATCCCACGTAAACTGCAATGCTATGAGACGCCTGTCCTTCCGGTCTGATCAAGAGCCGAAAGAAGACCCTAATGAGAGATACCGGACATGCCCTGAGTGTGGTGGCGACTGTGCACCCGAACCTGCTGGGAGTGACGGGCACGGAGTTCGATTCATTTGGGAGTGTCCCCATCACGGGATTCACACCATTACCGACCCATTCTTTGACCTGCGGGACGGTTCCTGACTTCCGTGTTCTCGCTGGAGCCTCCTAGATTCCGAGTGCGGGCAGCCCGGCGATGGAGGAGCTACGAACCTCGAATCCAACTTGCATCTCGGCAATCTGCGTAGCCTGCCGTAATGCGGAACCTGCCCGAGCCGCGTCGATCTTCTGTTTGACGTTGATGTCTTCTGGTGCAGGTCCGAGAGGAGTCTCGTTGTCGGTGATTTGGTAGCGATCTCGGTAGGCCACAACCGTTCGTGCCGCACTGAGCCATGCCGCTTGTTTCTTTGTCTCGGTGGGCATTGGTCCAAGCCGCGCCGACCAACGCTCTCTATCTGTCAATGCTCCATCTAGCAGTGCGGCGGCGCGTTGTTCGATCAGTTCTCGCCGCTCGGTGAGGGCTTGCCTCATTTCGGGGTCCATCGGCCCGTCGGCGTTGGGAATCAGGCCAACAATCAAGCGTGGCGGTTTGCTGGTGCGCCCTGACCCTGCGGGCCGAGCGGTTGCACGGGCCACGCGACCATGAAGCACTGAGGCAATGTCGTCAGCGTCCTCGAACCCGCGTACTCGGACGAGGCGTGGCAGGAGTTGGTCGAGGTCGTGGTGGTTGGCTTCCGCGCTGCGCAGCTCCGCCGACAAAGCACCGTAAGCATCAGAAGAAAGCACATCCTCGACTTGCTCAGTGGTGAGCCCGGAACTGCTGAGAAGGGAATGCCAGCGATCTGCTTGGGCTTCTTGGGCAATAGTTTCGTATTCGGCGGCGAGCTGGCTGATGGACCCCCACCGGTCTTGTTCGGCAGTGATCATTTGGTGGGCTGAGAGTTCAGCTCCGACGTGCTGCAGAACGCCAAACAGGACAGACCTCGCGGTGGCGTCTGGGTTGTCGCCAGGATGGGCGTGTGAGTGGTCTTCGTCTGGGCGGTCGATGGCGACGTAGGCGTAGTTTCCTTCTCGGCCTCGGGTCATGGCGACGTAGAAGTTCTCCCGCGTGGTCGTAGACGTGACAACAACATGCGACGTGTCAGTCGTAACCCCCTGCGCCCTATGGCCGGTTACCGCATAACCCAAATCCACATGCTCAGAGACGTAGGCGGCAGTCAGGACGATGGAGCCACCAAACCGACGATGAGTGGGGCGCACGGTGATTGATCCGTCTTCGCGCAGGCGAGTGACGATCCACCTATCCCCATTGCGTACCCATGAGTTGCCGGAGCGGAGCCGTCGGTCGTTGCGTCGGGTGATCACCAGGTCGCCCTCACACACCGCAGTCCCGTCATGGAGCGGGAGTTCTCGTTCGGGGTTGATGGTGCCGTCGATAATCCGATCAGCTCTGGCTCGCTGATTCAACGCAGTCACTAACTGCTGGGTCTCCGCTACAAGGATGGAGGCTTTGCCAGTTGCCTGGTCTGTTCGCCAAGCAAGGTAGGCGGCATCCATTGCCTGTTCTTCTTCGGCACCGTGAACCCTTCCGTGTTTGATGAGAGTGTCGATGGCGGTGATGTGTCCGTGGCGCAGGTCGAGCGAAGTGGTCTTCTCCCAGGCGTTGATGAACCGGTGAACATCCGTCAACTTCGGACTGTCGTCGTGTGCCGCTACGAGCATCCCGAACGCTCCGCCCGCATCCACGGACTGGAGCTGAGCGTAGTCGCCGACCATCAGGATTTTCGCGCCCTGAACTTCGGCTTGTGCGGTGATCTGATCCAAGGTGAAGGTGCCTGCGAGCGATGCTTCGTCAATGATGACCAACTGGCCTGGAACGAATGTGGCTCCGGTGGTGTGGAAGGTGTGTAACCACTTTGCGGTGTTCTCCGTAGCAATCCCCAAATCCTCAGCGAGGACTTGAGCAGCGACAGCGGAGGGAGCCAGACCCACCACCGCGTCTTTACCGTGCTGCTTCTCCCATGCCCGACGCAAAGCGTTCATCGCGGTAGTCTTCCCGGCACCAGCAGGGCCAACCAGCACGTCTACGACGCGGCCTGATAGGGCAATCGCTGTCAGGGCATCTGCTTGATCCGGGCCAAGTAGACGGCCTTCCCTGTCTGCCTTACGGGTGATCGCTTCGATGGTCTCCAACGGGATGGTGGGTGCTGTAGTTTTATCGGCCCGTTCCAGGCGTCGGTCTTCTGCCTTCAGTAGGTCTTCCGAGGAGAACACGGTTGAAGCGTGGGGGCGGAACCTGGACGAGCCGTCTTTGCGGCGGAACTGTGCTGGGCTGAGCGCCAACTCCGGCGGGGTCAACCGCAACGATGCCTGCTCGGCAGCGTCCACAACCATGCCGGTGATGGCTTTACGATCCAGGGTCGAAGCGAACCGCAACCCCATAAGTTGCCTACTGGCTTCGGCGTGCAAGTTCCATCTGGTCCAGGTCGAACGCTTCTCACCCACCACAGAAGTAACCACCTGGCCGATCTGCTCAATCACATCAAGGGGTAGATCATCGGCCCGCACCGTCACAGGCAAAACCTCGCTACTGGTGATCACCCTGGCCCATGTCATTGCATCCTCACCCAAAACTTGCGTGGCACGCCTCCGCCACTCGCTGGTGAGGTCGGCCAGGGAGCGCACATCCTTCTCAGGTCTGGTTGCGAGGGTAGCTTGGGCGCGCAGCTTCAACACGATCCGGTCACTGGGCTGGCGACCATGCTTAGATACGTAATCATCAACGAGCCGGTTCTTCTCCTGTTCGATGAACTTGGACCGGGTTGAGAACTCGGTAATCAGAGAATCTGGAACGCCGTTGATTTCCCATGCGGGGTTCCGATCCCGCCCCCGATTCCGAGATTCCCAGTCCAGACCGAAAGTGCGGGTCAGGTGGTCGGCCAGGACCGCGTTGTACATTTCCGAGATCGCTACCACCGCCCGGTGCATCGGGCGAGAATCCAACGTCCGCCACTTCCCGTCCTGGGCGGTCTTGACCTTGTTGCTGATGACGACGTGGGTGTGCAACTGGGGGTCGTGGCTACGTGAGTCGTAGTGATCGAACGCGGTTGCGGCCACGCCGAGGACATCGACTTGTGCAACCGCACCATCGTTGCCGGTTGCGCCTACGCGGGTTGCTGCAACCTCCTGCTCGATCAGCTCGACCAGCTCGGCAACCGCCGCGTGATGCGCTGCCGCGATCAGGGATTGCGTGCCCGCATCGGCCACCGCCCAGATCGCCGACACGCTCTTCGGCACGCTGAAGGTGTAGTCAAAGGCTGCAACGGCCTTGCGCGTCCCGCGCTCTTTCTCCTCGGCCTCAATCTGGGCGACCAGTTCCGCCCGATAGCTGGCGTCAAGACTCGGGCTGAGTTTCTTGGTTCGCTCCTCGATCCGCTCGGCCACAGTGGCGAACTGCTGATACGCCCGGCCCAACGGCTCACCAGTGAGCGGGTCACGGCCCATCCCCACCAGGAGCTGGAGCTGAGTCTCCGACACCTCAGAGCCCGCCGCCAGCTTACCGTCGCCGAAGCCAGCGATCCCGCAACCGAGCCAGAACCCCGGCGGATTGCCCGCCTCGGCGTAGTAGCGGGTCAGCGGCGTCGAAAGGTTCCTGTCACCGTCACCAGCAGCCACCGACTTCAGCAGGTACTTGTAGCCGTCGCCAGCACTCATCACGCGCATCGAAACAGTCATGGCCCACCTCCCTCACGGAGGGCAGGTGGGCCATAAAACCCGGAACGAAGCAGTCAGAGCCGAGTGACAAGACTCAGACCGACCCTCTTCTGCCAGACGTGTGGCCCTTCAAGAGTCGACAAATGCGCGCTGCATCTAAGGGATGAAGCGACTACGTGCGAATACGGACTCAGTGAAGAGAACGACAATAGCTACGCCCAGTCGCGTCAACGATAGATCACTTCCTGGGTGTTGTCTTGCTGACTGGAGGACGCCCTAAGAGAGCCTCATACTTCTCCTCGGTGGACACAGCCTCGACGATCCGGCCGACAAGCTTCGGACGGTAGACAAACTTGCTGAAGGCGGGAGAGTACAAACAGTAGCCATCTGACTTGGGAAGCTGTTGTTTGTCTCCGCTCTTGGCTGGTCCAATTTCCCAGGCTTTCCGGATGGTAGTGAAGTCATTGACTGTAAATCGAAACGGAAGACGCCGTTCAACTGCGTCGGCTACAGCCCCCGGAAGCATCTCGTCTCCATGGATCGCCTCGCGGTACTTTTCCGCCACGATCACGCTTCCTTGCTGTCCGAGAAGATCCTGCATTTCTTCTTCACTCAGATCGTCCTGTCTGACGAAGTTGAGAGCAAGGTCTGCTTCTGTCTTCGGTCCTTTCATGGGTACCAAGAGGAGCCTGTAAGCGTAGCGTTCATCACTGCGCACATCGTCATCTAACTCGGCTTGAAACTCGCTGATGAAGCTAGAGACATTCCCTGGCAGTGCCCGCCGGAGGTTTCGTTGTTCTTCATATCGCGATGGGCTTAGAGACTGAATGAAGACCGGGAACTTAAGTTCCGCCCCCCAGTGTCTCGTTGCTACCAAATCGACGAACGAGCTCGGTCTCAAAGTTGATTATGCAAGCGTGGGCTTCAGCGGCAGTAGCCATCAGGACAGAATCCTGGAATCGATGTTCTACGTGGTTGCGCAACCCAATGAAAAACAGAAGGTTCGCTTTAACTGGGTCGCCATCTTTGAACTCGTACTTCAAGCACTGATTCAGATCCCATGTCTTCTTTGATCCATCAGGATTGCGCTTGAACGTCCGTCGCTTGTCATTCTCCCGGTAGAAGATCTCAGCTTTTCTGCGCATTCGATCTGCGTGCAGGAGATTTTGCCACGCAAGGTGAATGTGAACAATAAAGTCGGCAAAGCTACGCCGATCACCGGGCCGATTGTAGAAGTCAATAGCAACGAGGGCTTGGCGTCGAGCTTCGTCGAGAGTGTGTCGCCATGCAGCGGGACGTGGCATATCTGCTACCCCTCTTCTTGTGGAGTCGCTGGTGCCGCAAGGAAGTCGCGCAGCATCTTGAGTCGTTCGAGGATCTCGTCGTAGGTCACGATGGTCACGCTGCGAGAGTTGGCTCGGTACAACTCAAATGATTTCTGTTTCTCGGGGTCATTGGCCGAGGGTGTGCGTCCAGCAACAACGAAACAAGAAACGGCGTAGGACTCCAGGTCCCACTGTCGTGAGTTTTCTTTTAGGTTCGTGAAAGTCTTCGTCAGGTTGTAGGCCTGATCGAGCACTTGAGTAATCGCGCCGTTCAACTCCTTTGACGGGGCGAACACACCCTGCCGATACTCTTGGTTGCTAAGTAGTTGCGTTGTTGGCTTCTTGATCTCGACGAGGGCAACGTTGTTGGTCAGAGAGTTTTTCACCAAATAATCGGCGATCTTCTCCCCGCTGCCCGAGAAACCTCGACCTCCGACAGCAGCACCAGAGCGGACACTGACCATCGGGGCTCCGAAAACCTGTTGCAGTGCGAATGTGTTGTCGTCGAAGAATGACTGCCAGTATTGCTCTGGCCTGTTCTGTTCCAGCGCATCCGCATAGGACTCAATGAGCCGATCAAGACTGACAAGTTCTATATCGCGCCTAAGTTGCTGAAACTTCTGGGGAGCACTCTCGGCAATCGCTGTAGACTCTGAGGTAATCGTGCCGATCAGCTCATCACGTTCCGAACTGCTTAGTTCCTCGGTGCCATCGGCGGCCTTTGCAATCAAGCGTGAGGTTGGGTGTCGACCGAGCGAAAACTCCGTAGCAGTGAGGCCGAGCGGAGCGGCAAGGTTATTGTGAACGAAGACATCTTTTACTCGACTGGCAGCCCTGTTACCCCGGTCATTGATCCGGCGGATCTCCCTCCAGATTTCTGCGAATCGTGCAAGGCCAAGGTGGAAGGTTGTGTTGTTGATAGCCACGTTGTCACCGTTGGTGAAGACTATTTCGTCGCAGGATGTGTTGTCTTCGATCAATCGAATTAGTCGGTTGCAGTCCTTGAGGAGCCCTAAGCCGTACGCGTAGTCTTTTACAAACCCTTTTGGCAGCATCTCAAGAATCAACTCCAGATCGAGGTCATCGCAGTAGTCGTCCAGAAGTTGCGTCTCCAGAATGAGTGTGCGTATCTGATTGTATTTTGGGCCGAGATAGTCGCTGTGGGTTGAGAGCGTGTTGATGGGATGGATCTTCAGGATGCCTGTCTTGGAGTTGAACTCCAAGAGTTCCACGCCACCAGCCAAGCGTTTGCGTGCTGTAAGTTTTTGCTGCGGCAACTCGGACGGAATGAAGTGAGCCTTGATCCATCCATCTTCGTCCTCCGAACGGATGTCAAGGCGACCGACATTTGTCTGGTCGTTTCCAAATCTTGCCACCGGCGACCTCAGCTTTCGTCGAATCCGGAGCTGGGATCGAACTTGAGGGTGCGTGCGTTTTCTCCGATGGTGCGGATCTCTGCTTCGTCGAATCCTTCTGGTTTGGTCGCTTGGATGTCGATGGCGATTTCGAGTTTGGCTCCCGTTCCTGCGAGTCGGTCGATGACTTCGCGTGTCACGTTGCCGATGTCGCGCGCGTACCGGTCAGAGTCGATCCTGACTGATCCGAAGAATCGTCGCAGGACTGCTTCCATCTGTGTCTCGACTACTGATGGCGTTTCGTCCACTGAATGTGTCACGGAGAAGTCAGTCCGGTTCGAATCCACGGGACCCACCGACGCTGTTCCGCCACCATCCAATGCTTCACCGAGTTCAGCCTTTTGCCGCATGGTCTCGGCTAGGTCTGCTTCGATCTGCTTTTGGGCGCGTTCAACCTCTACAAGCAGTGTGCTGTCGGTGACCTGAATTGAGTGATTTGGGCTTGGAGGGACAATCAGCCCTCGGTATCGCCCGGTCTCTATGTCTTTGCCGGTTGCGATTGCGAACCGTTCGCTGTCCACCAACACGGAGTCTAGTGATTGCTCGATTGCACCATCGAGAACATTGCGTCGGACAAGTCTGGGGAGGTATGTGTATCGGGTGAAGTATCCCCACAGTTCCCCGACGCTGATTTCTCCGCTATCGCGCCAATGGGTTCCTAGTTCCTCGTGCAGGGTTGCACCCAGGATTGCTGCTCCCAGTTCTGTGATGAGTTGGTCTTCTCGGGAGAGCTTCGCGCTGACTCGTTCTGCTATGGAGTTGCCGCCTGAGTCGGGCACTTTCTCCGCTATCAGCTCGAATGGTTTGGTTGGGTCGAACTGTTCTGGATACATTGCCCACACGAAAGTATCGCGGATGCGATCAGAGACGGTCTGATCCAGTCGTGATACCCAGTCGTCTGTTTGCTTACGTTGTTGTGCTGACAGATTCAGGCTGTCACTTGTAGCTTGGACCTTTTTCCATCCCAGGTAACTACGTGTTGCAGCTTCGAGGCTTTCAAGTTCTCCCTTGTCCGCGAGCAGGAAGATCAGCGAGTTGCGGTGAATGCGTTGGCTCGCACCTTTGCTCTCAATCGCCTCTTTCACCCATTGATGAGTGGCGGAATCCGCCCCGTCTTGCTTGCGTCGCGCGTGGCGTGGATGGGCGATGATTAGTCGGGTGTCTTCAAGGTCTGGGATGTCAGCAGATGATGAGGGAGCGACGTGGACCCGGTCGAACACACCTCGGGAACGCTCCTCGCCGTGAAGGCGTCGGCTGATCTCGTTCCACACCAGCTCAGGATCTTCGCGCAGCCTTTCTGCGTAATCGTTGGCTGTCTTGGTCACCGATGGTTGAGTGTCGAACCAGTAATGCCCCTGCTCTTCGTAGAAGTAGGTGGAGCGTTGTGCGAGTTGCTCTACTGCGCTGCCGAAGTTGCCCAGGACATCGCCGGGTACTGCGGTTCCGAGCCACAGGTCTTGCTTATCCAGTCCTTTGCGTGTGCTCTTGATTCGTGGTGCAGCCCCCATGAAGATCGTGCGAGCGATGCGCTGGGTGACAAACCTCTGTCCCAGATTGGGCCGGTCAAGGTCAATCTGTTGAGCAGTTGAACCGGTGCCGTCAATGTCGGACTCGATGATCGGTTTCCACTGGTCTTCTAGATACTGGGTCAGGTCCGTGTTCACCGTCGTCGCATCCAACGGAACGTTGCCCGGAAGGATCAACGGCGACGTGTCGTTTGAAGCCCACAGCTCGTGGACGATTGAAGACACGAGCTTCAATACGCCACGGGTTCGTTGGAAACGCTCCAGGGTTGACCAATCCTCGTAAAGACGATCAAGCAGCTCTGGGTGCAGCGGGTACGAGGCACGGATGCGCTTCTCATAGTCATCGTTCGGTGTCGCAGCATCCCGAGGGAACAAATTAGTGTTATTCCGATACATGGTCGCGAAACTACGGGCAACCGCCGAGATCGTCGTCAGCCCTTCCGCATCGGGAGCTTGGAAGAGACGGCGACGAACGATCTCGAAAGACTCATCCTTGCTCGACGGCCGCCACTGGTCCGCCACACGGCGTATCACGTTCTGGAGCCGCTCCAAAGCGAGTTGCCCGTTAGCCCCACCAATCTCAATATCAGAGCCTTGACCGTCAGCCCCAGTGTCTGAAGCGGGGATCGAAACCACCAGCATGACACCGGGAACAGAACGCACTATCTCCGTGAGCGACTGCGCGAAAGTGAACTGAGTATCGAATGAACCCGCTGGAAGGTCCTTGTCCGTCACGAGTTGTCGAGCATAAGCCACCCACTCATCAATCAGAATCAAAGCCGGACCGTACCGAAGGAACAGAGTCCGCAAGGCTTCACCAGGATTAGTTCCAGCAAGATCATCCTTAGCGATCAAGTCGTACGCTTCACGACCACCCAACTGCCACGCCAGTTCACCCCAAAGAGTGTGAACCTCGGTACCATCCTCCTTCAGGATCGGTGAACCCGCCTTTAAATAAGTACCCACCAGTGCGACACGTTTCACGGACAGATGTTCTAGATCGGGCTTGCCGTTCTCAGCGATAAGCTCCTGGACCTCTTGCGGAAAATCCTTCGCCGGTGTGCCACCGAACAAGTGGTAGAGCGCGAGCATCGAGTGGGTCTTGCCGCCACCAAAGTTGGTTTGCAGATTGACTACCGGGCTGGCCCCATCCTCACCATTCAGTCGCTTGATCGCTCTGGATAGAAGATCGCGAAGACCCTCAGTCAGGTAAGTTCTGGAGAAGAACTCAACCGGATCACCATACTCCGGGCTTGTTGCCTTACCAGTGTGAACCAGGTGCAAGTCCGCTGCGAACTCTGATGCCGTGAACTCACCACGCGCCACATCATCATGAGGCCGAATCACCTCACGCCACGGACGCAAACCCGTACCCGGCTCAAGTGACACCTTTGTACGCTTGACCTGCTGGCGAGTCTGATCCTCAAACACCGTGCGCTGAAGATCCATACGGATCTTGCGAACATCCGCCGCCGAATCCGGAGCATCAACCGCCTGAAGCAGCCTTTCAATAGTGTCCAGCGTGCGGATCGCATCATCCGAACTAAACGCATCCCCATGCGCCCACCGGTTACGGGCATCTCGCAACTCAGAAGCAAAACCCTGCTGAGCCCGCGACAAACGATCCTTGAAGTGATACCCCTGCTCAGTGAGTGCCCTGAGCTGTACTTGGACGTCACTCTTGCTCATCACCCACGGATTAGTGCCACGCTTGCGTGCATCCGCCTGAGCCCACTCATCAGGCCACTCCGCCGTGTTGTAAGCCTGAGTCATCACCTCATCGACTTCAGGCTCTAGCCCCTCGGAGAGCAGATCAAACGCCTTGCCCACCCGATCACGGTTGTTCATCGCCATTGTTTCTCTCCTAAGTCCCTGCTACTCATCATCGTCATCTGTCGCTGCGAGTTGTCGCCTGGCGACTCGTTCCTGTGCTTCTTGGTAGATCTTCTGGATGCGTGCCTGAAGTTCAGCCTTAGGTGGCAGCGCAGTCCAGTACTCCGCCACAACGATCCCGTCCTTGTGCATTTCAAGTAGCTCGATTTGCTCTCTGCTGGTCTCGGTGCAGAGGATGAGTCCAATCGGTGGCTCCTCATCGTCGAGCCTCTCGTACCGGTCTAGCCACTTGAGGTAGAGCTTCATCTGCCCCTCAAAGGCAGCCTTGAACCTTCCCACCTTCAACTCGATGGCAATCAGCCGCCTTAGTGGTCGGGAGTAGAACAATAGGTCGAGATGAAAATCATCGTTGTCGATTGTCATTCTCTTCTGTCGTTCAACAAACGCCCAGCCGTTGCCCACCTCAAGTAGAAATGACTCAACGTCCCGGAGGATTGCCTCTTCTAGGTCCTTTTCAGCAAAAGCATCTTTCAGACCCAGGAAGTCGAGCAGATAGGGGTCGCGGAAACTATCGGCTGGAACAACTACCCCGCCACGAGTCTGAACGTTCGCAATTTCCTTGCGCTCAAAGCCTTGCCGACCAATGAGTTCCCGCAACGCGCGGACACTGAGGTGAGCGGTGACCGCCTGTTTGATGTAGAAGGATCGCGCTTCGTCTGTCCTAACGGGCAGGAGCACGTGAAAGTGGCTCCAACTCAATTGTCGCGACAGCGTTGCGACAATATCTGCTTCGGGAAATTCACGCGCGAACTGCATCATTCTGTAGAGGTTTGCCCTGCTATAGCTTCGCCCATACTCATTAGTCAATTGTCGCGCCAGTGTTGCGACAATCTCTTGTTCGTAGCCAGCGCGCTCTTCTCTTAGCACTTCGACGTCGATCATCCGCCCGATGTACCAGTTCCGCAACGTCAACGTCGCATTCACCTGTGCAGCAGCAAACGATTGGGCTTGATCAATAAGCGCAGACACTCGATCTACGAGATCCCCGCCTTTGGCGCTGACAGACTCCGCGATGGCACGGAACGGAGAAACAGCGTCACCAGATTGGTGCCACACCGCGGCACCAATCTCCACTTCTCCAGGATTCTTCGTCATGACCTAATCACCGTCCTCATCGAAATCAAACTCTTCCTGGGTAGAACGAGGGATTGACGCATACTTACGCGCTTGCTCGTTCACGTCACCCCAAGCACTCACCAAGCCGTTGAAGAGGATCGCATCCTTCGTGTCCTTCTTCTTCTCCGCCTCATGGAACAGCAAGAAACCCAGTTCCTTCACAGCATCCAGATTGACGCGCGTCTGCACCTGCGGTAACAACTCAGCAACCTTGTCGGCACCATCTTTCGCCATCACCCCTGCAAGGCGGATCGTCGCTTCCCACACGCTCACACTCTCATCCGCTGAAGCGTCCCAATCACCATCAAGCTGAGACGGAGACAAGAGACATGCCTTACCACCCTTTGCCTCAAAAATGCCGCCACGTTCAAGAGCGCCAATCGACGTATCGGAAGAGCGAGCTAACTGATCAGCTATACCGGAGTTCTCCTGACCCCAGCCATACTGTCGATACCACTTCACAGCGAACCGAGTATCCGGATCAAAATCGGACTCCTGCTCGCCAAGCACCTCATCAAGCGTTGCGTTGATCAGCAACAGCGCATCTTTTACGCTCATGTCTGATCCATCTGCTTCACGCACACTTCCGAACGCGGAGAAGACCGCTATGCCCGGACCAATTGCGGCTTGAGCCAGGTCAACAGGTGCAATCGAGCCCTGCATAAGCTTGCGCAGGGCATCAGGCAAGCTCTCCTTGAGCGTAGCCACAAACACTCTTCGAGTAGTGGAAACCGCACCTTCTGTGCGTGGTCGGCAAGCCAGCAAAATCGTCGAAGCAATAGAGTTCGCGCCTAGGCTCGTAAGTCTTCCTGCGCGTTCCGTCCTCATCGGCCATGTTGCAGTCACCTCCCAGCCGCCTGAAATCAATCCGTCGAGGAGCGTATGCCAACCATTCGATGAACCGCTTTTGCCATTCTCGTCTTTCTGCTTGTACGCATAGTAGATGAGGAGTGGAACATCTTGATTTGCGGCGTAACGGATGCGCCGGAACACGTCGTTGAATCCATTGACAAAGCGCTGACGTGCCTCTTCTTTCCCACCATGTCTGTACTGGTTGGCGACGAGTTCTTCAGACTTCGGAGTGAGCATGGTGCGGAACAGGTTTGGATAGACATCTTTTAGTGAACGCCTGAGCCACGTGTAGAAGAAATCGGACAGATCAGAGTAGCTGATCATGTCGTAATAGGGTGGGTCAGTCACGACCGCATATCCCGAATAGTCGCGTGAGGCTGCATCAGATTGACTAACGCCACCGGCAGGTATGTCGCCGATCGAAAACGAGTGATTCCTTAGCGCTCGAACCATGCCTTCAAGAATTACCTGAAGAGAACCAGACGCACCCGAGAAAGGATTTGCCTCAGCGAAGTCCCAAACCATAGGAATGGCTTGGCCGAAAAACATGTGCTTGGGACACTGTGCCTTTGGTTCCCAAGAACAGAGTGAGTTGTTCAGATCGGCTAGCTTGTCAACCGCCATCGCGAGATAGGTAGCGATAGCGTCAGCGTATGCAACTGCGCCGCTTCCGCCGTCGGCAAGTGCTTCTCCTTGCTCCCATCCGGCCGCGGTAGCGTCGCGTAAAACTTCAGCACGCACTTCCGCGACGGTATCGCTGAAGGCAGTGAGCATTGTCAGCTGGCGCGGTAGATATAGATCAGAAAATCTTGTGTATCCGTAGGCTGGAGGTGAGAACCACCGGGAATCCGTTGACATGCCAATATCGAGGTCAGATTGGGGGCGCACAACACTCGCGGCTTCCCTATCTCTCTCAGACGGGGCGAAGTACGCCCGACCACTTTCGCTTTTCGCCGCGACTGCGATGAGGTCATATCCAATTCGCCCGCTCATGCCTTCTTCTCTTACATAGTCGTATGAGAATGGAGTCGCATCACCGACAGCTTTCGCACCTTTGCCATGCTTTATGGTCCAATCCTCATCCCCTTTGGGACCATAAGGGTCGCGACTGATGGAGTACTCGATGACTCCTTCACGAACTTCAGGCACGATATACGCCTCTTTGCCTTTGTTTGTGCTCAACCACCAGGTACTGACGAGCGGCGTCCTTATTGGGTGCGCTGGGTTCGGACTCACCACAGTCCGCGCCCACTTCCATGCGATAACGGTTAACTCATTTCCGTCTTGGGTGGTTACTGTCGGATAGAGATGGCCAATCTTCGCCCATACTCTTTCGATGAGTAGCGATCCATAGCGACTCAAGTCCTCTGCAAAACCCTCCATTCTGCTCCAGCTCATAGCCGCGGCGGCTGAATCGGGAAACACAGGGTCTTTGCCGCTCACCAGAGGCGGAATCTGGACGAGTGCCTTCGTAACAAGAACGGCGACCGGATTCAAGTCGGAGGCATGTGCTTCGAGCCCGAGGCGTTGAGCCTCAAGGGGAATGATCCCTCCACCGCAGAAGGGATCGAGTACTGCTGGCAAGTCGCCTCCGTTTGACCTCCGAATCTCATTGCGAGCTTCTTCCATTAGACCCTTATCGCCGGAGTTCTCCCACTTGGAAAGACGTTCCATCAAATCATGGAGTCGCGCTCTTTCAATTGCCTGAGCCTCAGGTGTCGGAAAGCTGTCAGGATCAGCCGACGGATCATCGACAAGTTGGGCGAATATCGCCGCCCGTACGTTGACATGCGGCTTACGCGACCACCAGTGATGCAAAGAAGCAGGCTTCGACTGGCGAATCGTCCCTTCGCGTCGAGTCTCTTCATTGATTGCTTCGAGTGGCAGTGAGACTTCGATTAGTTTCTTCTTGGGTGTTGTTGTCAAGGGATTTCTCTCAGTTTCGGTGTTCTGGTTGTCAGTGTTTTGGCTCATCGTGGTGGTCCTCCGCGATCCCAGTAGTCTCGCCAGACTTCGTTGTAGGAACGGGTTGTGGCGGATGGTTCTAGGTGATCGAAAGCGTCGGAGACGTATCGAATCCGGTCGCGGTCCTTGCCGTCGGCTGATACTTCTACGAGGGCTAGTCGGTGGCGGTCGCCTTGGGTTTGAGCGAAGGTGATCTCGTTGGTGGTGATGGTGAAGGTGTCTGAGCCTTCGATGCGGCCTTTGACTTCGATGTAGTGGATGAAACCGTTGGAATCCATTGACTGGATGTCGTAGCCGGGGTTGTTGTGCGGCATCTCGGTTGGTTGGCGTCCAAGGTCCAGTTCGGCTGCGAGAACGGCGTCAACGGCTCGGCGTTCTACTTCTTCCGTGTTCTTCGCGAAGGTTGAAGACTCATGCTCATCACTGGTCTGGATGGCGTTGCTTGGGATGACTAGCGCGGCTCCTCGGATCACGGCTGGCACTGCGACCAGGTTGAGTGCTTCGTCGAGTTGTTCAAGTCTGGTGTCGAGCCGTTGGTCGAGTTGGCGGGCACGCGCAAAAGCCGTATCGGCACGCAACCTGCCAATGGCGCCGCCGCGTTCAAGGACTACGAGGCGGTTGTGTTCGCGGTCCCAGTGGTTGATCTCCGCAAGTAGGCGATCCTTGACCTGGGTCCGGGTGCGTGCGGTTTCAGCATCGAGGCGTGCCCGGATTTCTTCCAAGCGTGGGAGAAGTCCTTTGCGGTAGGACCATCCTCGAATCTGTTTGTCGTGGTTTTGTTGTGCCCAATCGGAGGAGACCACCTCTGCGATAGCTTCCCTCTCCTCTTCGACTGGCCTGTCGTAGTCCAGGTATGGCGGAGCTGCCGTGAGAATGATGTTGCCGTCCTGCTCCAATAATGGGTAGTCAAAGTGGTGTGAGACTGTGTCGGCATCGGAATTCTCGATACGTTCCTCAACGCTGTACATCAGCATCGGTTCCACGCCTTGTGTTGGGCGACGATCAACCAGCACGGTGCCTCGCTTGAGCGTTGGACCCAGATCGTCAATGGTTGCCTCAATTACCGCGTCAAGAAGCGGATGGCCAGGCGCGATGAGTGCTGCGTCAGTGAGCCCTTCGGGGTGCATTCTGGACAGGTCAAAAGTGATGCGCTCATACTGATCAGCGACCGGTGCCCAACGGTTGAGGCGTCGTGCTACTTCGATGACTCGTGCCGGGACGCGGGTGATCTCGTAGCGTCCCTTCTCCCGCTTGCGGATGCGCCCACCCAATCGTTCGAATGCGGGGACGAAGAATGCGGCGATGTAGCCGGGTTGTAGTCGCCTTTCGCGTGCTTTCTCCATGCGTGTTCGCACTTCGTCAAGGTCGAGCGCGCTGAACATTTCGGGGTGGAGTGCCTGTTCTTTCAACATCTCGTTCAGGCCTTTGGAGACGCTGGAGTCGATGATGCGGTCGAGTTTGGCTTTCACCTGTGGTTGGTCGCCGTAGCGGATTGCCTCGATCAGGAGGTCTTTGAGTGAGCGTTCTTGGAAAGCGTCCGCGTCGCCCAGGACGTTGAAGAGGTTGCCGTTGTAGGCAATCGACATTTGGTCAATCTTCGACAGCAACCGGGTAAACACATCGCCTTCGCGAGTGTCTTTAGCGACCATGTTCCACAGGTGGCAGACCTCGCGCTGACCAATACGGTGGATACGACCAAAGCGCTGCTCGATCCGGTTCGGGTTCCACGGCAGGTCATAGTTCACCATCAAATGAGCACGCTGAAGATTCAATCCCTCACCGGCAGCGTCTGTGGCCAACAGGACCACGGTGTCTGGGTTGTGAGTGAAGCGTTCACGCGCGAGCTTGCGATCCTCACGACGCGTACCACCATGAATCGTGATCACGGAGTCAGCGCGACCAAACTGCGCTGCGATCTTGGATTGCAGGTAGTCCAGGGTGTCGCGGTGTTCGGTGAAGATGATGATCTTGCGTGACTCGCCAGAGCCATCCTGGTCTAAGAGGTTTTCATCCAAGATGGTGCGGAGCTGTACCCATTTCTTGTCCTCGTCCTGGAGCCGAACGCGGCGCGCAACTTTGATGAGTTCATCAAGGATCGCGATCTCAGCCTTCAACTCAGGAATCGTGCGCGCGGCGGTAGCTAGATCGACAACCTGGTCTATCTGCTGCTCGAACTGGTCGCGTTCCTCCTCAGTGGTTTCCTCATCAAAGTCCTCAAAGTCTTCCGCCGAGAACGCTGGAAGATCAGGATCATCAAACCTAATGGCTGGCTTTTGCCCAGTTAGGCGTGCCGTTTCAGCAGCTCGCTGCATATCACGCAGCTTTGAATCAAGGCGTTGCTGGCGTCGTTCAAGGGACCGAAGGATCGCTTCAGGGCTGGACGCGAGACGCCGCTGCAACACGGTGAGCGCGAATCCGACGTTGTTGCCGCGCTTCTTATCGCCCTCTTGCGCAATCCTGTCAGCTCGCCCCATTTCGGTGCGGACATAGTCAGTGACCTGCTCGTACAGATCCCGCTCCGCATCGCTCAACTCATACTCAACCGTGTAAGCGCGGCGTTCAGGGAACAACGGTTTACCCTCGAACGTCAACAAGTCTTCCTTGACCATGCGCCGCATCAAACCATGCGTATCGGTGCGGTGAACGCCTTGCCGATACTGGCCCTCAAACCGGTCACGATCCAGCAAGGACATGAACAGTTGGAAGTCCTCTTCCTTACCCGCGTGCGGGGTTGCGGTCATCAAAAGGAAGTTGTGAGCGGTCTCCGACAGTAGCCGTCCAAGCCGGAACCGTTTGGTCTCGTCAACCTCACCCGCCCACGATGAGTAATGCGCAGACATGCGGTGAGCCTCATCCACCACGGCAACATCCCACGTGACCTCACCGAGCTGCTCGATCAGGTCCTCGCTGCGCGAAAGCTGATCCATACGAGCAATCAGATACGGATGCTCAGCGAAGACGTTACGACCCTGCGCATCATCAACCATTTGACGGCCAAAGACCTCGAAACGCAGATCAAACTTCTCAGACAGCTCCTCACGCCACTGCTCAACCAGACCGCCAGGGGCAACAATGATCGCTCGCTCGCAATCAGAACGCAGGATCAGCTCTTTCAGATACAAGCCAGCCATGATCGTCTTACCAGCACCAGGATCATCCGCCAGCAAGAAACGAAGCGGGATGCGCGGAAGCAGCTCTTCATACACAGCGCGAATCTGGTGCGGCAAGGGATCAACATCAGAGCTGTTGACAGCCGCCATCGGGTCGTACAGTGCGGCGTACTTGATGCGCAATGCCTCAGCCGCGAGACGGAACTCGTCAGGATCAGCGTCATACGCCGGAGCAGAATCGGAATCAGATGCAATCTCGAAAGTGGCCACCTCAGTATTCGTGATCGCGCGGGCCCCGCTACGCCCAGCGTCATCGCGATAGAACACCTCGAACAACTCATCATCCACCGGATCAACTGCCACCAAAGTGACCGTCTGGCCCGGCACCAAACCACGAAGGCGCTGCCCAGCACGCAACGCTTCAAGCGTCAAACCAGGGTCTGTCATAAGCGCCTCCTTCCAGTTTTCAGGCAGTAGATCAGGATACGAGCCACCTCCGACATTTTCTGTCGTAGGGTGATTCGAGGAGTGGATTCAACTCGTTTCAGGATGCTCCTGAGCGGAGTCGGAATCTCCTCTTCTCACCCAGTCATCGACCTCGCTGGCTTGGAACTTCCAGATTCGGCCAATCTTGTGGGCGGGCATGCCACGGTCAGCGATCCACGTGTACACGGTGTCCTTGGTGATGCCAAGGTGTGCGGCGATGTCGTCAGCGGACATCCAAGCTTCAGCCACGAGAACCTCCCAACCCTTCCCCATCGATGGAGTGCCTAACGAACCCAACATTACCGACCCAAACCCGGTTTGTCCGGGTGTAAGCCAGGTGTGGCTGGTGACGGTGGATGTCGTAACGCGCAAGAACGCAAATGTTCAGGGAGAATAGATTATGGAGCGCTTCTTCTCTCGGATTCAGGTTGACCCGGCTCATGCGGATTGGTCTCCTGTGGTGGTTCAGACGCGCTCTTTCACCCTTCCTATTGACCCGGTTGCTTATGAAGCGGTGAAGATCATGCTGGTCCGAGATGGATCAATGGTTTTGTTCTCCGAGTTCGGAAAGCGAGAGGCCACGGTCAACGATCTGGTGGTGTTGTGTGCTGCCACGCTGTGTGGCGCAGTACCGCGAGGGACCGTGAAGGTGTCTACGGCTTATGTTGACCCGGACTATTTGCTGGATCAGTTGTCGTGGCGTCACGCTGAAGTCTTGCCGGACAGGTTCGCGGCTGAGGTTCTGGTGGAGCGGTCGTATCACTTTCGTGCCGAGCTGATCCATCTTCTCCCTGAGGTAGCGGTGACGCTGGCTCGGTTCTTGGATTCGATTGAGAACCGCAAAGATGCGGGCGGTGAGGGGTTCTTCCAAACCCAAGCCACTTTCGCTGGGGTCATGCAGTTACTAGCTCAGCTCATGCCATGCTCGCCGGACAAGACGGGGCCGAACATGCACGCCATCGCCCTAAGTAAGGATGAGCTACGCGCAAGATACGCACCAATCCGGGCCGAAGTGTTACGCATCGAGCAAGCACTACAGGAAGACCTTGCCAGGCGGTGGACTGTTAGTGAGATGGCCGAAATCGTTCACATGTCGCCGCGTCACCTCTCACGGGTGTTCCGCGAGGCTTTGGGACGTTCACCGATCTCCTATCTGGCAACACTGCGCGCCAAGGAAATGAGCCGCCTGCTGCGAGAGACCGACGTGAGCATCGCAGAGGCGGGCAGGGCGGTTGGTTGGCGAAGCCGTACTCGGGCCCGGCAAGCCTTCACCAAGCTGACCGGCATTTCCCCGGAGGATTACCGTCACAGGTTCGCTGGTGCGGATACGGACAAGTGGGACCAGGATCGGGACGAGAACGCTCCAATACCTGGCTGAGACCGCGCGTGTCTTGATACATATGGTTTACGTCAGGTGTATCGCCGGTTCCCTGACGGCCACCCAGGCGGTTCCAAAACCCATTTTTGTTGCACCGTTCTTGGTGCCCCTATCTGATCCGACGGTTGCTTCGGCGTACCTCACAGTCGCATGACCACCCACTTGTTGGGCGGTTCCGACGGAGGGAGGCCCCGACATGGCGACGAAAGAGGAAGCACGGGCAGCGCGTGAAGCAAAGCTCGAAGAACTACATGACAAGCTGACCGGCGCGGTCGAACAGCTCGTCACCGGCGAAGACTGGATACGAGCCCTGACTTTTGCGGCGAAGTTCCGCACCCGCAGCTTCAATAACACTTTGCTGATCTGGGCTCAACACATGCAAGCCTACGAAGAAGGCAAAGTTGACCAGCCGTTCCCGACCTATGTGGCGGGGTATCGGCAATGGCAGGGCCTGGACCGGCAAGTCGTCAAGGGCCAGTCCGGTTACATGATCTTTGCTCCGGTGACCGCCCGGTTTGCTTCAGCAAATCCTGTTGATCCGTTGTCGTGGCGGCGTCTGGCACCGGGCGAGAAGCGCAAGGTCAATGAGGTGGAGCGGTCCCGCATGGTGGGAGCGAAACCTGCCTACGTGTGGGACGTGAGTCAAACCGATGGCACCCCGATTCCAGAGACCCCAAAACCAGCCCTATTCGAAGGCCAGGCACCGGCAGGGCTGTGGGATGGACTCGCGGCCCAAGTGAAAGCTGCCGGTTTCACCTTGACCCTTGTTGCAGACGAGTCGGAGATTCACGGGGCGAACGGGGTCACCGATTACGCCTCGAAGACTGTAACTGTGCGCTCGAACATGTCGGATGCCGCCCAAGTCAAAACCCTCGCCCACGAACTCGGACACGTGCTCATGCACGGCCCAGATAACCCGGATACCATGCAGCATCGCGGTATCAGCGAGGTGGAGGCCGAATCAGTGGTGTTGATGATCGGCGCAGTTCACGGCATGGACACCAGCATCTACACGGTTCCATATGTTTCCGGCTGGGCGTCCTCAGTTGAGGACACCAGCCCGGCAGAGGTCGTGAAAGCCACCGGCGAACGAGTACGCAAAATCGCCACGGGGATTCTTGATCAGCTCGACACCATGAAGGTGGGCGACGGCAACCCACCCGGCCTCAACCGTGACGCCATCCAAAATCGGAATCCTCAACGATCCGTTACCGCACCCTCTGCTGTTGAAAGCCAGCCGCTTCGCTCTGCTGAGCCGGTGTTAGTGGGACGGGGGCTGTCATGAATCCGCTCGCCCTCGTCTTCAAGGATCTCCGAACGTCTCCGGCGCTTGCTGCCCGTCAGCTCGCCGAAGCAGGGGTGCCGGTGTTCCCGTGCATTCCAGGTGGAAAACGACCTTTGCCTGGCTCCAACGGGTTCCTGGACGCCACCACCAACCCGGAGCAGATCAACTCCTGGTGGAGGCGAACACCGAATGCGAATCTTGCTATCCCGACCGGTTCAGAATCAGGGGTTGTGGTGGTTGATGTAGATGTTCACGGCACCAACGGCTTCCACGCCTTCAGCCAAGCCAGAGCAGCAGGACTACTACCGAAACCGTTGGTCGTGGTGCGGACGCCTTCAGGCGGAATGCACCGCTACTACCCAGCAAAGAGAGATTCAGAGCAGCGGTCGTGGCAGGTCGCTAAAGCCGGAATCGACTTCAGGGGTGACGGCGGATACGTCCTCATCCCACCCTCCCAAACCACGGTCGAAGGGGCGCTCAGGCACTATGAGGTGTTCGAACTCCACGCCGACTCGACTGCTGCGGTGGATTCTGTTGCGCTCAGGGATTTCCTTGACCCCAAACCAGCAGAACAACCGCGCAGCACTCATCGTCCGGTGCTGTCCGGTGAGGGCGCGGTCCAGCGGATCACCACCTGGGTGGGAACACTCATCGAAGGAGAACGGAACCGAGGTTTGTTTTGGGCGGCCTGCCGCCTAGCAGAACAAGGACTCACCCCCACTGACGCCTTTGAGGCACTACGACAACCTGCCGAAGCGATTGGCCTGTCCCAGCGGGAAGTCGCTTTGACCGTGCGCTCCGCATACCGCACCGCATGTTCCTCTCCTGTCCGGTCTAGCCCGGAGGTAAACCCTTTCAGTCGGCGTGAACCACAGCGCGCCTCACCGGTGAGGAGCCTGGCATGACAGCAACGATCCACATGGCAGAGACGATGAGTCATAAGTGGGCGGCTCGGACCGCTATCACCGGAACTTGCCTGATCGCGCTTGGGGCGTTCTGGCTGTCCTTCACGGCGTTGGCGGATTTGGCAGCACGGTCTGGCATTGATCGGGGTCAGGCGTGGGCGTGGCCACTAATCGTGGACGGCATCATCGTCGTCGCCACCGTCTCTGTTGTCGCTTTGGCCGGGCAGAAAGCCGCGTGGTATCCCTGGATGCTGCTGGCAGGTGGGGCGCTGATGTCGGTCACCGCCAACGCCGTCCACGCGGTCGTTTCTGCTGATGCGGACGTGCCGAACATCTTGGCCGCAGCAGTTGCCGCTGTCCCTCCTATCGTGCTGCTCGCGATCACCCATTTGACCGTGATCCTCACCCGAAAACCCACCAACACCGTTGCCGAGGCTCCGAGGGTCAAAGTCAACCAAGTACCAGCGGTGCGCGCGGCCCCAGAGGCGGCGTCTACGAATAGGCCTAAGTCCCTGGAACCGGCAGAACCATCGAAGGTGGAACCACTGCGGCTGGGATCGATGTCCCAGCGGCGGGAACGCGCCGCCCGGCTGCGGGAGGCGGGTTGGTCGAATAAGCAGATCGCCCGGGAGTTGGGGGTTCATGCCTCGACCGTGGGCCGCTGGTTCACACAAGCGTCCTCATCAACCATCGAAACAGAATCCGAATCTGAGCCTGAATCAGGAGAACAATCATGAACGAAGAAACTGAACTGATGGAGCAAGCCCGCGAGGCCAAGACTCCAATCAATAAGAACGCCGCTACGAACCTTGACACTGAGGCGGCGACCGTGCCGGATGCGGTCAAGCAGGAGCACACTTCGGGCAGGTTGACGAAGGAGCGTTTAGCGGCGGCGCGGAGTCGCGGCATTGAGTGGGTGCGTGCCTCTGATCTTCTCAGCCGAGGCAGTTCCACCACTGCCGGTGCTGGTATCCGCTTCAACCAGGAAGCAGCTTTGCGAACCAGACGCGCCATCGCCAGGGGTGCCCGCGCCATGTCTGCGCGGGCGCGCCAGTTACCACCCTTATCGGCATATGGCCGAGGTATTACTCCAGATGCAGCGGCGACCCGTTCTGGGGTGGGGATGCGGTGATGACCCATGAACAGCAAAGAGGTAACAGTCCGCCTGTCTAGGGAGCAGCCGCCTACCTACCCTGTAGGAGGTTCCAAAGCCATGACAACCACAACCAATACCGATACCAGTTCTGATGATTTCAGGTCCAGTGAAGGACTACGTCGAATCCTGATTCGCCTGTACCAAGGTGGGCGTGGTGCCTGGCACCGCGATCCGGTCGCCGATGAGTTGATGGAGTACGCGGCCCAGAAGTATGCGGGACTGGCCCGCAAACACGGACTGGACCCGTGGGAGGCTGCTGGTGCGGCTTTTGATGCGATGCGCTCTCGGGCCGCGCGTCGGGCGAATGAACCGTGGGCAGTGATCACTGACGCGGTACGCAAAACCTGCATCGCCGAAGAACGCGGCCAAGGGCTACTGTGTTCGACCCATCAGGCCCGCCGCAAACACATCTCCCGGTTCCATGACCCCGAACGCTTCTCCGACCGAGAAAACCTCCTGGCTGACTATCATCCGGCATTCCAGGCCTTCGATGAGCATCCCGAAGACCAAACGGAATATCCAGAAGCCAGGTCGGTGGTCACCGCGATTGCGGATGCGACCACTCTGTTCGAGTTGTTGGGTTGGCCAAGGGGAACCGTGAGCGCGGCCATCAGCCACATCTGTGACACGTTGACACGGATGGGTAATCGGGCCTCCACCTACGAGGCGCTACGCCGTGACCTCCACGCCAGAGCCCTCCTCGATGTACCCTCTACCTCGTGGACCGCGATGCTGCGGGTGGTATTGGGCATTTCGGATGCGGCCTACGGAGCGACGGGCCGAGGCCAAGGCATCCTCCTGCGCCTCCTAGTTGGCGAGGACCTGTCTGACCTGCTGGCCGATGACGAACTCGTCGCGGTGATCGTGCTTGCCACCCCAAGCCGGTATAACAGGTGACCTGCCATGAGCGCCCCCACCACTGTCAAGGCCCCGACTGGGTATATCGACTTGGAAAGGTCGGTTGACTCGATCCGGGTTGGGAACCGGCACCGCCAAGACATGGGCGACCTCGATGCCCTTATTGCCTCCATCGAGCGTGACGGGTTGTTGCAGCCCATCACTATCACCCCCGACGGACTCCTGGTCTGCGGGGCTCGCAGGCTTGCGGCGGTGCGTCAGCTTGGGTGGAAGAAAGTGAACGTGTGGGTGCGTTCTTCGATCTCGGATCGCCTCGCACACCTTCTAGCTGAACAAGACGACAACGTCCTCCATAAAGAACTCACCCCTCTAGAAGCCGAAGCCTTGTACCGGGAAATCAAACAACTCCTGGTCGAAGACGCCTCCCGCAGGCAGGCCGCGTCGCGGTTCAGCACGCAGAATCAGCCAAGAAGTGACGGTGGTTCAAAATTTGATCCACCGTCAGAGTCCATCAAAAGAACTCGCGAGCAGGCCGCTGCGATGATCCCTGGAGTGCCTTCCGACACCACTTTGGACAAGATCACCTACCTGCGCGATACCGCTAATAATGCTGTGCTTCCCGAAGAACTCCGCCAGCAAGCAGCAGAAGGACTCGCGCAGATTGATGCGGGCAGTGCGGTCCACCCTATCTACCAGAACATCCGCGCCGCGCTGGATCAGGTCAATGCTGTCCGTGACACTCAGCTTCATCAGCAAGCCGAAGAAGCGATGGCCCGAGTCCTAGAAGAAGTGAAAACCGGGAAGAAACACAAATCTTCTGCGAGGCGGACTCCAGGCCCCACCCGGTTTGCGATCCAGGCATTCAACCAAACCTGGGGACACGTCTATGGGTGGTGGGAACACTACGACCTCAATGTCCTCGCCAAAACTCTCACCGATGAGCAGGCCCAGGTGTTCTACGAGACTGCCGAGAAAACCGCGCAGGCCGCCGCAGAACTACGGGCACTCAGAGGCGACCCACCCCTCATCAAGACAGCCTGACCCGCCTAGCAGGAGGCAGGAGTTGTCCGCGTACCTGCCAGGCATGAACACCTCAACTCTTACTCGTCATCCTGGCCGCGTGGTTGCCGCCATCATCACCCTCATCGCCTTCTTAGTGCTTGCTGGGGTTGGTATCTACGGACTCGTCTCGGGTCCCAAACTACCCGCCACAACGCCACAATCCGAACCACCTGCCGTGGTGCCATCTGTGCCGGTTGGCCCGTCGCCGCACGTGCCGAAACCATCGACAGTGAAAACCTCCACGGACCCGGATGTGTTTGCCCGCAACGTCGCGACCGCGCTGTTCACCTGGGACACCGCAAGCACCCTGATGCCCCTGGACTACAGTGCGGCGATCCTTGCGGTGGGTGACCCTACTGGGACCGAGCAGGCAGGACTGGCGTCTGACGTGGGCAACTTTCTGCCATCAAGGGAACAGTGGGTGGAGCTGCGCAAATACTCGACCGCCCAAACCCTCACCATCAGCTCCACCTTCGTGCCCGATTCCTGGGGCGAAGCGGTAGCGCAAGCCGCGCCGGGGCAGATACCACCCGGTGCCACAGCAATCACGGTTCAAGGCACCCGCCACCGCACGGGAATCTGGGAGGGCCAGCCCGTCGCCGAGGACTTTGACGTCGCGTTGACTATCTTCCTCGCCTGCCCCCAAAAGGCGGATTCCTGTCATGTGTTGCGCCTGTCCCAACCAGGCAACCCTCTCCAATAGGCAGGTGATGCCATGTTGAAGAAACTCGGGTTCGCCGCTATCGCGCTCATCCTGTTGGGGCCGTTCACTATCCTTATGGCGGTGGGGTTGTTGGTGAATCCGGCGTCCAACGCCGAATGCACCGTTACCAACAGTGACTTGTCGGTCGGTAGTGTTCCTGATTCTTTGCGGGTGACAGCGAAGGATGGCACCTCTTTCACTCTCACCAAGCAGCAGCTCACCCATGCGGCCACCATCATCACCGTGGGCTCGCAGATCGAGGGCGTGACTCGTGACGGTATTCAGATCGCGCTCATGGCCGCGCTCACCGAATCGACCTTACGGATGCTGTCGAACACCGGCGTCTATCCCGAGTCGGCGGACTATCCGAATGATGGCGACGCCTCCGACCACGATTCGCTGGGCTTGTTCCAGATGCGACCGCAATCCGGGTGGGGCACCGTCAAAGAGTTGATGGACCCGACCTATCAAGCCAAGGCCTTCTTCGGCGGCCCCACCGGCCCGAACTATCCGTCACCTCGCGGCCTGCTCGATATTTCGGGCTGGCAGAGGATGAGCAAGGGCGAAGCCGCGCAAGCAGTGGAAGTGTCGGCGTTCCCGGACCGGTACGCCAACTATGAGCCGGTCGCCGACACCATCCTGGACACGCTGACCACACCTGCGCCCGACACCAGTGCCGGGTCGAATGGGTCCATCCCGGAGACTTCGCGGATCGTGTTCCCGCTCCCGGAGGGCACCTGGGTGATGACCTCACCGTTTGGTTATCGGATGCATCCGACCCTCAATGAATGGAAGCTCCATGAGGGCACGGACTACGCGGCCGCTGATGGAACCGCTATCTATGCGGTAGCTGACGGTATCGTCTCAGTCGCGGAATACTCCGACACCTGGGGCGGGCATGTCGTTATCGACCACACGATTGGTGGCCAGCCCGTCTCGACCGGATACATCCACATGTGGAAGAGCGGCATCCACGTCACCGTGGGTGACCGCGTGAGTGCCGGGCAGCACATCGGCGATGTCGGCAACTCCGGGCGCTCGACCGGACCGCATCTCCATTTCGAGGTTCGTCCAGGTGGCGGGGAGGCGATTGATGCCGACGCCTGGCTGGCCGACCACAAGGCCACCACCCAGAACGGTTCCACCAGCGCCGGGGTATCGAGCGATGGCTGCGCCACCAACCGCTACGCCGGGCAAGCGACCGCGATCACCGGGGACGGCGGGCAGATGGTCGATGACCCCACCACCGGCGGGCAGATCACCTCCCGGATGGCCCAGGTCATGGCCCAAACCAAGGCCGCGTTCCCCGACACCGGCTGGTCGTGCTACTCGCCCAGGCCAGGGCAGAACAGCGAGCACCCGAAAGGTAGAGCGTGCGACATCACGTTCGGTAACGCCATCGGCTCCCGCCCGACGCCCTCGCAACTGGACGCGGGATGGCAAGTCACGAACTGGGTCAAAGACAACGCCGAGCTTCTCGGTGTGGAGTACCTGATCTGGCAAGGCAAAATCTGGGTACTCTCCCAGGATTCCGAGGGCTGGCGTGACTACAACGGCGGCGGAATGCACGACCCCACCGATGTCACCGGCGGCCACTACGACCACCTGCACATAACCGTGATCGAGTAGTCTCGGAAGTTACATTAAATGTAAGAAATCCTTGGTCAGAAACCGTTGATTTCCTGCGGTTCTGCGACTTTCGTGATGTTGTGATTGTAGCAGTTGAACCCTTGTCTGGTCAGGCATTTCACTCTGTATCTTACATTAGATGTATGAATCGTACATTTAACGTAAGCTCTGTTTGTGGGTGTTTTCGATGGATCGGATGATGGCTTGCTGCGTAGTGCAGTGGTCATGTTGCGTCCTGTCGAGCAGGTTTTCGAGGAGATGTTGGAGGGGTGGGCGAATCAGCAGACCTCTCGGGCGTTGACCGCTCAGTTGATCAAGTCTCGTCGCTCCCAGGTGTGTCGGTTTGCTGACTTTTGTGGTGCTCCGCCGTGGCAGTGGAGTCCGGCAGACATGGAGGAGTGGACGACTTCGCTGATCTCGAAACCGCATCAGTTAGCGGTCTCAACGGTGAGGGGCTATCAGAACTCGATTGCCTTGTTCTGCGCTTACCTGATTGATCCACGCTATGGGTGGATACCAAGGTGTCAGGAACTCTTTGAGGCCGCCCCGGTTCAGGTCTGCCATGAGTGGAACACTGTCGTCCACACCAGTGACCATGAGGCCAATCCAGCGGTTCGTCCTCTTTCCCGCTCGGAGCTGCAAATGTTCTTCGACTATGGCGACGACTTGGTTGATAAGGCTCGCTCGTCGAATCGTAAGGGCTGGCTGACCTTGTTTCGGGATGTCACTCTGTTCAAGACGATCTATGCTTTTGGGCTGCGGCGACGCGAAGCAGCGATGCTGGACTTGCATGACTTCACTAGGAACCCGAAAGGATCAGAGTTCGGAAAGTTCGGTGTGTGTAACGTCCGTTGGGGTAAAGCCTTGAAAGGTTCCCCGCCGCGCCGCCGGGCAGTGCTGGCGGTGTTTGATTGGACCCGCCCGGTTCTCGAAGAGTATGTCAGCGAGGTTCGTCCTCGTTTCAGTCCTGATAATGAGTCGATTCTTTGGCCGACCGAGCAGCGCACTCGTATCCGCTTGGATCACATCGATGACCGCTTCGCTGACTGGCGGGACGATCTTGGTTTGGATGCAGCCCTGCATCCTCACTGTCTGCGTCATTCCTATGTCACTCACTTGATCGAGGATGGTTTCGACCCTTTGTTCGTTCAACAGCAGGTTGGCCACAAGTGGGGATCAACCACTGCTCTCTACACCGGGGTCTCCGGCGATTATCGCAACCGCACACTCAGGCAAGCGCTCGATGCTGCTTTCACACCACTGAATCAATCCGAGGAAGGCTGAACCCGTCATGGCAAGGAACGTTGATTACCACTGGAACATCCGCAAAGTGATGAACGATCACGGCATGCAATCCACCACCGCTCTCGTCCCATTACTGGCAGAGCGGGGCGTGTTCATGACCTCCACGCAGGTCTACCGAATCGTCACCGGTAAACCAGAACGCCTCAACATGACCTTCCTTGCCGCTCTTTGCGACATTTTCGGGGCCACACCAAACGATCTGATCGAACCCTACGTCGAGTCCTCGGCGCGCAGAGGTCGCAAGACCGGCACGGCCCCCATCAAACCTGCGAGCAGTGGAACCAAGAACCGGCCAACCAGGGCAGTCATCAAGCCTGCTGACGAGTAGATGACAGATGGCCAGCACCATCGTCCAAGGCCAGTGTTTCCGCTGCGGACGAGTCAAAGCCTTGCGTTGGAATCACGCTCTGAACCGAGGCGAATGCAGGGCTTGTCGCGCACAGCGCTATGAAGAACAAACCTGCTCGATTTGCGGCAGAAAGAGGCGAGTCAACGCTCGCGCCAAGGATGGCGGGGCTATCTGCACAACCTGTTACGCGAAGACGAGGACCAGCACCGATGTCTGTGACCAGTGCGGCGCAACCGGCCCACTGGCCACAAGAGCAGGTGGCAAACGCGAGGACGCCCGGAACCTCTGTATGCGTTGCCACCGGTATCCGCGTCGCACCTGCGGGGTTTGCGGCAGGCTCAAACGCATCGCCTTGAAGGCCACCTCGACCAGTCCTGGTGTTTGCCCGACCTGCTACCAAGCCCCCGTCGTTGACTGTTCCATCTGCGGCCAACAAGGACTCGGCAGGCGCACCACGAACCACGGTCAGCCACGCTGTTTCTCCTGCCAAGCCGCCCAGCAAATCAATGAAGCGCTCACCGCCATAGACGGGACGATCCGCCCTGAACTACTGCCGGTCAGAGATGCCATGCTTGCGCTGAGACGACCACGCTCAATCCTGGGCAACTGGAACGACCTGCTGAGCTTGCGACTGTTGATCGACATAGCCCAGGAGCGTATTGAGTTATCACATGAAACTCTCGACGCTCTCCCACAAGGATTCGCGGTGAACTACCTGCGCTCAGTCCTGGTAACCGCCGGGGCATTACCGCAGCGAGATGAGAACGTGATCCGGGTCGAACGGCACGTCACTCAAGCCACGAAGAACCTTCTCGATCCATCCCATCGCACCATCCTGACCCGCTACGCGAACTGGTATGTGTTGCGCTGCTTCCACACCCATCAAGATGGCCCCATGAGCGCCAACGTTGCAGGACGCTGCCGAGAGAACATTGACATGGCACGCGGTTTTCTCAACCACGTCGCGAGTAGCGGATACTCACTCGATGACTGTCCCCAGATCATCGTTGATCAATGGCTCACCGAGCAGCGGAACAGGCGGATCGCCTTCGTTCGCTGGCTCAAGAACAACGGCCACCTTCACCAAGTTCAATCTCCCGACTCTATGCGAGAGAAAGACCCGAACCATCAGATCGACCCCGACCAGCAACTCGCTCTCGCACGCCATCTCCTGCACAACCCCGACAGCGCCAGCATCGAAGACCGAGCCGCTGCCTGCCTAATCCTGCTCTACGCCCAACCAGCCTCGAAGATCATCACCCTGACAACCGATTCCGTCGAGATTCGCGACGACGACACCTATCTCCACCTCGGGCCAGAACCCCTGCTGCTCATTCCGCCCTTGGACACGCTCATCAAAGCTCTGCCAGTTTCCAAACCGTTCGGAACTGCAAGCACCCTGGCAGACAAGAAATGGTTATTCACCGGCAAGAACGCGGGCGGTCATGTCCATTCAAGGTCGATGATGCACCGAATGAATCAACTCGGCATCTACATCCGATCCAGCCGGAACACCGCACTCCTTACCCTCGCTGTCTCGACACCTCCCGCAGTGTTCGCATCACTCATCGGAATCAACACATCAACTGCCACACGCTGGGCCGCTCTCGCTGGAGCTTCCTGGACCAACTACGCAGCCATCAGATGACACGATTCGGAAAGACTCAGCGCACCTGCCGGACATGAAACTCCAGCAGCTCAACTCACTCCATCGCGTCGCTCCACCGGGGCTACTTGGGGAGTTCGATCCTCCGACCCTGCCGGTAAACTAGCAATTATTACATCTAATGTAATCGCAGACCGTTGGAATCACGCGGAATACCTGGTCATCCAAGCGCGCCGCATACCTCTGGAGAGAAAACTATCCAGCAATGGCCGAGGTGACGAGGGTGCTTCTCGTCAGCGGGATGTCCTCGTGGATGGCGTGTTTCCAGGTTTCGGTGTCGGTGACGGTGGCCCAGTTGGAGTGCAACAGGACCATGAGTGTTTCGTGGAAATGTCTGGCGTTGATGGTTCCTGCTCGGTTGCCCAGGTTGATGGTTCCGCTGGCGTCACTGATCACCTCGACGGACACCGCCTGGGTCTCTGCGGCTGCGGCGCTTGCCAGTAGGCAGTTGTTGGCCATGAAGCCGACCAGTGTGACAGTGTCGATCTGATTGTCAGCGAGCCACTGAGTGAACCCTTGAGAGGTGAAGATGCTTGCCTTGTTCTTGACGAACCGAGGCAGATCACTCAGAGCTTCAAGAGATGGGTGGAGTCTCTGGGACTGTGATCCGCTGGCGAAGACTGAGGCACCGGCAGGGTTCTCATGCTGGATCAATGCGACTGGGATGCTAGCCGTTTTCGCGGTTTCAATGGCACTGATGATGGCCTCCAGCGCCTCTTCTGGTGCTGGGTATTTGATGGTTAGCGGGCCTTGGAAGTACTCGTTCTGCACGTCTACCACTACCAGCGCTCGCCTTGGTGTCTCCACTGTTCTTCTCCCTTCTTGCGGTTCCAGCTCGATTCTTGTGGGAAAAGTGCGGGTAGAGTGAGAGGCGCAAAAGCACTTGTTCGATGGATTTAGGCCAATCATGCGGATCGCGATCTATGCCTTTGATGGAATCTCAATGTTCCAGCTCGCTTCACCGTTGCTCGTGTTCGGGGAAGTGACGCGACTGGGCTTGGCGGAGAACTGGACAACCGAGGTGTGGACTGTTGATGAACAATCCGTATCTACCGCTGAAGAGGTTGAACTGGGCAACCTGAAGCGTCCGAGCTTGCCACTACAGGTTGATCTGTTGGTGTTTCCCTCCTGGCCTTCTGACCTACCGGAGCCAGACGAACGACTTGTGGCACTGATTCGCAATGTCCATCAGGAGGGCGGCATGATCGCTGGCCTGTGTCTGGGGGCGTTTCCGGTCGTGGCGAGTGGAATCCTTGATGGGCGTTCGGCAACAACGCACTGGCTCCACACTCAGACTCTTGCTGCTCGCTACCCGGCGGTGCGGGTGTTACCTGATCCGCTCTATATCGACCATGGTGATGTTCTCACGTCGGCAGGAACCGCCTCCGCCTTGGATGCCTGTATCCATATCGTGCGGGAGAAGCTGGGAGCCGAAGCGGCAGCTACTATCGCTCGCCGCGCGGTGATCGCTCCGCACCGGGACGGTGGACAGTCCCAGTACATCGACAGACCGATACCAGTTCAGGACGCCGACCCGCTGAGTGCCACACTCGACTGGGCGTTGGCAAACCTCGACCAGCCACTCGACGTGCAAGCCCTGGCAGAGCACGCTCACATGAGCGTCCGTAACTTCACTCGCAGGTTCACTGAATCAACCGGAACGACCCCAGCACACTGGGTTCTCCTATGCAGAATGGACGAAGCAAGGCGGCTCCTAGAAACCACCAACTGGAGCATCGACAAACTAGCGCGAGCTTGCGGGTTCACCAGCCCGGTCACATTCCGGCAGAACTTCGTCAAGCACTACGACACCACCCCCACCTCCTACCGGCCAAGATTCACCAAACTCACCTAGTGGGGCCTGACCTCGCCTCCTGGTACTTCATCCGTGGCCGTCCCTGGGGCATCACGCCGTTGCGTATCCTCGTGCGAATCTCGGACTCGAATCGCCCTGACGGTCCTGTCTTCAACCACGGCCCTGGGTAGCGTACCTGCCGGTTATGAATGTGTTTCCTGATTTTGGCGGCCTGTCCGGTATCGACAGTTTGAGCGGCGTGGTTGGCGCGCTATTGACGATCACTTTGATCGGTGCGGTTGCGGCTCTGATCGTTTCTGGGGTGGCGTGGGCGTTCGGGTCCGCGACCGGTAATTATCAGCTCGCCGCGCGTGGTCGTATCGGCGTCCTCATTGCCTTGGCGGTTGCCGTTTTGGCTGGTGGTGGTGTTGCCGTCGTGAACTGGATGATCCACATCGGCCAACAAATCTAGCTCGTCGCCATCTGGTGCCCGCTCTTCCCTTGTGGGAGGGCGGGCATTACTGCGTGTGGGGCAGATGGCGCACCTAGCTGGTGTCTAACCGTTTTCTGCCCACGCACGTGGGCACCCCCTTTTTGGATTGGAGTCCGCCGTGATTGAACTGATCACTACCTCATTCGTGAACGCCATCGGCATGTTGCCGATGGACATCAATATCAGCCCGAACACCGATGGTCTGCCTGGTATCGCCCAGTTGCGCACCATTGTTGGCGCGGTCATGACCATCGGCCTGATCCTCAGTGTTTTGGCCTTGATTATCTCGGCGATTGTGTGGGGTTTCGGAGCCAACAGCTCGAATCCTCATTTGGCCAGCCGGGGCAAGTTTGGCGTGCTGGTGTCGTGTGGTGCGGCGGTGATCTGCGGGGCTGCGGTCACGTTGATCAACTTCTTCTGGAACGTCGGACAAGCCGTATGACCAGGACCCAACTGGAGGGAGGTTTGTGATGGGGGTTTGCGATGTTCCGATCATCTCCACTGTCTGCGACATAGCCGGAGAAGCAGCCGCCACCTTAGTGTCGGCTCCGTTTGAGTGGTTAGCCCAAGCAATGGGGACCGCAGCAGGATGGTTGTTCGAAGCCGTTTGGACGGTGTTCGACACCACCACCCTGGTAGATGTCACCCGACCCGAGTATGTCAGTGTTTACAACCTGATTTTCGGGATCGCTATCTTCCTGATGCTCATCTTCTTCCTTCTCCAACTGATTACCGGCCTGATCAAACGAGACCCCACCGCCCTCTCGCGGGCTGTGTTCGGACTAGCTAGGAGCGTGCTCGGCTCCTTCATCGTGATCACCCTGGTCGGGCTTGCCTTGGAGATCACTGACCAGCTCTGTACCGGGATTATTCAAGCTGCCGGGGAAACCACCGCGACAATGGGCACGAAGATCGCCGCCCTGGTCGCAGGACTGGGGGCGATCACCATGACCGCCCCCGGAGTCGGAGCGATCCTGATCATTTTCTTGGCTGGCCTTGCTATCGCGTCAGCGGCCATCGTCTGGATGTCATTGCTGATCCGCAAAGCCTTGCTGCTGGTGGCAATCGTTTTGGCACCGCTGGCGTTTTCTGGGTCGTCGTGGGATGCGGCGAAAGGGTGGATCAGTAAATGGGCGATGTTCGTCCTCGCCCTGATTCTGTCCAAGCTGGTGTTGGTGGTGATTTTCCTGGTCGCGATCACCCAGGTCTCCGCCCCGATCTCCACTGACCTGACCTCCGTGTCCGACCCCCTAGCGGGCATAGTGCTCATGGCGCTGGCCGGATTCTCGCCATACATGGTCTACCGATTCCTGTCCTTCGTGGGTGTGGATTTGTACAACCAGATGGGTGCCGAGCAGGAAACCAAGAGCGCACTCAACCGGCCACTACCAATCCCCACCAATGGCGGTGGTGAGGGGCCGATGAAAATCCTCACCGGCAACAACAACTCTGGCGACGCCGCGAGTCCGCCACCATCCAACCCGAGCACTACAGCCACGTCTGCTACGGCGGGCGAAGGAACTGCCGCCACCAGTAGCGGAGCAGGGGCTTCCAGCGGTGCTGCTGCGTCTGGCGGTGGGGCCGCTGCCGCTCCTGTGGCGGGCGCGGTCATCGTTGCCGGGCACGCCGCCTCGGCTGGACCAAAAGCAGGAACCGCGTTGGCCGGTCAGGCCGAGCGAGTCGCCGACTCCGCCAACCAAACCACCACCACGGCGCCCGCAAATGCGTCTTCTTCGGTGCCCCCTGGAGTGGTTGGGCGTGGGAGTGAACCGCCCCCGCCGCCGCCACCCCCAGTGCCCAGAACCCCACCGAGCAAGGAATAGATCATGGCCAACAGCAACGACAACACCTCTTCTTCATTGGAGTTGTTTCCGGTCAAGTTTTCCCGCCTGACCCGCAGAGGCATCCTGCTCGGCCTGTCTGCCTCCCAGCTCGTGACATTGGGCATCGCGCTGGGCACGGTCGTGTTCGCGGTCTATTCCGGTGGTGGGATGCTGCTGGCTTACACGGCACCGATCTGGGCCACCTGCCTCCTGCTCACGTGGATACCCGTCGGTGGTCGTCCCCTGGTGGAATGGCTACCGGTCGCCTTCTGGTGGGTTTGGAAGTCCACCGGCGCACAGTTCTTGTATCGACGCAGGATCATCAAACCTCGCCCAGAAGGAACATTGGCTTTGCCAGGCGACATGGCCAGACTCAGGGAATACTCCGACCCGAGCACGGGTGCTTGTATGATTCACGACCCCCACGGGCCAACACTGACAACCATTTTGGAGGTCGCGCATCCAGCGTTCATCCTCCTTGACCCTGGTGAGCAAGAACGCCGCGTCACTGCATGGGGAAGAGTATTAGCCACCACTTGCCGGTCCGGACGTATCGCCACTTTGCAGGTTTTGGAGCGGACCTTGCCAGATTCTGGGACAGGCCTGGCGGAGTGGTGGGCTGAACACGGCAATCATGATGATTCGTGGGCCTCGACCACGTATGCGGAGCTGATCCAGCGGGCCGGTCCTGCCGGGGAACGACACGCCACCACCATTAGCTTGTCGTTGGATATGCGGGCGACTGCTCGGCAGATCAAAACCGCTGGCGGCGGCATCAAAGGAGCCGCAGCCGTGTTACGCCAAGAAATGGCCACCCTCACCACCGCCCTGCGCTCCGCTGACCTGCATCCGTCGGGGTGGCTCACGGCTGGGGATGTGACAGTGATCCTCCGGTCGGCCTACGATCCCGCTGTTGCTTCCTCCCTGGAACGCCACGGCAATATCGGCAGACAGCTCGCTGCGGCTGGCCCAGTTGCCGTCACGGAAACCTGGGGGAACCTGCGCACCGATTCGGCCTACCACGCTGTCCTCTGGATCAGCGAATGGCCCAGATCGCTCGTCTACCCAGGATTCCTCGCACCCCTTGCACTGTCGAGCGGAGTACAGCGATCCATTTCCCTGATCTACACGCCGATGCGTTCTGACCAAGCGGCCCGTGACATCCGCAAGAAGAAGGTCGAGTACATTTCGGATGCCAACCAGCGTGCCCGGATCGGGCAGATCGAGGACGCCTCCCAAACCGCCGAATATCACGACGTCCTCCAACAAGAAAGCGAGTTGACCGCAGGCCACGGCGTCCTCAGATACTCCGGCCTCATCTCCATCACCGCACCCACAGAAGCCGAGGTGGAATCAGCGATAGCTGCCATCGAACAAGCAGCCATCCAAGCATCCTGCGAAACCCGACGCCTCGTCGGACAGCAAGCCCAGGCATTCACTGCCGCAGCGCTACCACTCGCCAGAACCATCTAGCTGAACTAGGAGTCCAATCATGAGCACCAATGACGTACCTGCCACCGGGTCTTGGGTTGGGGTGGTTTTCTTCCAAGGTGAAGACGCCGACCGCGTCCTGGACTACATCAACAAACACGGCACCCAGGGGGCGGTGGAGTATTTGTCGAACTGGGACTACGGAGACGAAACCACCAACGCGGCCACCGCCAATGGCGAGATCCACCTGGACATTTCCGGTGGGATGCTCGACCACACGGTAGAGCACGGCAGTTATGTGTTGTCGCATAACCCGCATCTGGGTCACGTCGCCCTCTACCGGCGCATCGACCCGACACCCGAAACCACAGCATTCGCCGTGCCTGAGTTGGAACCCACACCAGAGCAGGACCGAACCTCAGGGCGCTCCGTGCGGGATGCGTCCTGGTATCAACAATCGCGTCGCCCTGACACGGCGTCTTCACCTGCTCGGGGGTTGGGACTATGAAAGACGAACAGCTCCATACCGCTGTGTTGGTGTCCCCAGCCAAGGAGAAGCGACGGTTGCGCAGGCAGCGCCGTGAGGCCGCAACCAGACTCCTCGCCCAGCAACGCCAAGCAGAAAAACAAGCAGCACGGGATAGGCGTGACTTGGAGCGGGCTGAATTGCGTGCCACCCACTACCTACCCAAAGCCGGAGAACCAGGTGCCGCCGCATTGCGCTCACCGGGACGGTTCAAGGTTCCCCGCCACCAAGACACCTCGGCGGTTTTGGCGGGTCAGTACCCGTTCCTGGCTGAAGGGGGCCTTGGAGCCAAAGGCGTCTTCGTTGGCGCAGACCTCTACTCAGGCGGCTCGTTTGTTTACGACCCGTGGCAGCTCTACAAAGACGGAGTGATCACTGCCCCCAACGTGATCGTCGCCGGAATCGTCGGCTCCGGCAAATCATCATTAGCCAAATCCTTGTACACCAGGAGTCTGCCGTTCGGCAGGCGCGTCTACATTCCCTGCGACCCCAAAGGTGAACACACCGTCGTCGCCCAAGCCGTCGGCGGCAGAGCCATCATCCTCGGACACGGCCTCACCGCCCGGCTTAACCCTTTGGATGAAGGACACCGACCCACTGGGCTCTCGAATGAGTCCTGGGCTTCCACGGTTGCCTCACGCCGCCGCGACCTACTCGGAGCTCTGGCTGAGACCGTGCTCGGTAGAGCACTCACCCCGCTGGAACACACCGCCGTTGATGCCGCCCTGACCGCCACCGTCCAAGAGAATGCGGTGCCGATCCTCCCAATGGTTGTGGACCGACTCTTCAACCCCAACCCCACCAGAGATGACGGACGTCTAGCTGAGGATGGTCGCCTTGTCGCTCACGCACTGCGCCGCCTGGTCGCAGGAGACCTCGCCGGATTATTCGACGGACCCTCCACAGTCACCTTCGACCCCACCCTCCCAATGATCTCCCTCGACCTGTCGCGGGTTGCAGAAAACACGGCGCTTTTGTCGGTGTTGATGACCTGTGCCTCGGCGTGGATGGAATCAGCGCTCCTTGACCCTAATGGCGGGCAGCGCTGGATG
The DNA here is from genome assembly GCA_035621235.1 of Actinomycetaceae bacterium MB13-C1-2. Taxonomy (NCBI): domain Bacteria; kingdom Bacillati; phylum Actinomycetota; class Actinomycetes; order Actinomycetales; family Actinomycetaceae; species Actinomycetaceae bacterium MB13-C1-2. Next base: position 1,463,838 of record CP141731.1, on the reverse strand, counting down.
ATCTACGACGAAGCCTGGCGACTCATGTCCCACCCCGCCCTACTACGCAGAATGGACGCACAATGGCGCTTAGCTAGACATTTCGGGCTAGCGAACATGCTGATCTTCCACAAACTCTCCGACCTCGACACCGTGGGTGACCTAGGATCAGCCAACCGAGCCCTCGCCACCTCGTTGTTGGCGAACGCCGAGACTCGGATCATCTACCGGCAAGAATCCGACCAACTCGGCATCACCGCCCAAACCCTGGGCCTGACCGGCACCGAACAAAAACTCCTGCCAACGTTATCTACGGGGCAGGGGTTGTGGCGGATCAAAGACAGGTCATTCGTGGTCCAACACCAAATGCACCCCAGCGAACTAGCCCTATTCGACACCACCAGCCGCATGACCACTTGAACTCCCGCGTCTTCCAGAACCCCCGGCGCTGTAATGCTAGTTTTGGGTAGCGTACCTGGTGGGTATGAAGAAACCCTCAACGGCTACTGTGCCTGTCATCATTCCCACCATCGTCCTCACCGTTCACCTGAATGGGACGATCACCGCCACCCTCGACGGCAACCCTCTGCCACCACCCGCGAATGCCCCGTGGCGGAGATCGTCACTACCGCAGATCATCGACCAAGCTTCACAGCAACGCTCGATTCCAGTGTGGGTGGAAGTCCAAGAAACCGACGGCACCACGTTCACCGACCTCTTCCCCGCACTCCCACAAGCTGCGACCAGCTCGAAGCCTCCAGCGCCGAAGCGGACAGCCAACAATGCCAACTCAGTCGAGGTCCACGCTGAGGGGTTCCTCCCCGGTGAGGACGTGGCTATCGCCCCGATCATCGGTCACACCAACGCCACGGCTGACGGCCAAGCGCGGGCTCTGATCGACACAGCAGTCTTGCCGAAAGTGTCCGAGGTGGTTCTGCTAGGCCGAGTCTCCGGGACCATGACAGTGAGTAGCCTGATATGAACGGGCCATCCCGTCAAACGGGTTCTATGGGTGATGAGGCAACCAACATCGCAATGGCAGGACTCTTCACCCTCGTCGGAGTTACGTTTGTCCTGCGCGGTGCCGGATCAGTCACCGCCTGGATCACCGGCTCTATGGAGCCTCCTGGTGGTCCAGCTTCCGGCATCAGCGTCCTATTGAACCCTGGCGACCCTGGAACCGCACTCGGCGCACCGGGACTGAATGCAGTGGCCTACTGGATTATCACCGCTCTCATGCTCACCGCCATTGGCACGGCGGGAGCTTTCTTTTGGTTGAAGGTGCGTCGGTTTACGCAGGCTGTGGAGTCTGATCCGCATCGCCTAGCTGGCATCGCCACCCGCCAAGACATCAGCCAAACCGCGTCCACGAAGGCGCTGTTGAAGCGCGCCATCAACCTGCGCCCCAGCCTGGACTCCCCGAAACCAGAAGACGTGGGCTACCGGATTGGCCAATCTAAGGGTTTGAGCGTGTGGGCAAGTGTGGAGGATTCGATCATGGTGATCGGCCCACCCCGCTCCGGCAAAGGCTTGCATCTCGTCATCCCCGCCATCCTCGACGCCCCAGGAGCCGTCGTCTGCACCTCGACTCGCCCCGACAACCTCACCGCCACCATGCGAGCCAGAGCGAAAATCGGCCCCGTCGCGATCTTCGACCCCCAACACCTCGCCGAAGGACTGCCATTGGGGATGAGATGGTCACCGATTAGGGGGTGTGAGAACCCGCAAACCGCGATGATCCGCGCCACCGGACTCGCAGCCGGAACCGGACTCTCATCCGGCGGAGTCGATAGTGGTGGTTTCTGGGAAGGGAAAACCCGCACCGCGCTCCAAGCCCTGTTACACGCGGCAGCCATCGACAACCGCCCACCAAGCGAACTGTTCCGGTGGACCCTCGACCCGGTAGCCGCAGCCGACGCCGTAGCAATCCTCAACGCCTCACCCAAAGCCGCGACCGGGTGGTCAGAGTCCTTACAGGCCATGATCGACTCCGACCCCAGAACAAGGGACTCGATCTGGCAAGGCGTCTCACTCGCACTCGGATCACTCGCCGACCCGAGAGTCCTCGACGCCGTCTCTCCTGGCATTGGTGAGAGCTTTGACCCGGAAACCTTCATTCAAAAACGCGGCACACTGTTCTTGCTGGCCACCGGTAGTGGTGCCGGGGCATCCGCCGCCCTCGTTGCCGCACTGGTCGAAGACCTGATTGAGACCACCAGGCGCATGGCCGCCCGCTCACCCGGAGCACGCCTCGACCCACCCATCCTGCTGGCCTTGGATGAGATCGCCAACCTCAGTCCGCTCCCATCGCTACCAACGCTCATGGCTGAGGGTGGCGGGTCGGGAATCACCACCATGCCCGTATTGCAGTCACTTTCCCAAGCAAGAGACAAATGGAACGAACACCAAGCATCAGCGATCTGGGATGCGGCAATCGTCAAAGTCATCCTCGGCGGAGCATCAGGCTCCAAAGACCTCCAAGACATCTCCCACCTCATCGGTGAGCGAGACGAATATACCGACAGTGTCACCCTCGGTGACCACGGGTCCCGCTCCAACCAACGCTCCATCCGCCGCGTCCCGATCATGCCACCCGACCACATCAGGCGTCTCCCGTTCAGTACCGGCATCGTCCTGCTGCGCTCCGCACCACCCATCATCACTGACCTCCACCCCTGGCCGGGGCGCTCCGACGCGAAACAGCTGCTAGCTGACCGAAGCGAGATCGAAAACCTCCTGCAACAAGGCGAGTAGCTGGGGTGGTTGGCGTACCTGACTGGCACAGCAATCCGACAAGCGGATTGCCTCGACCAGCAAGGAGCACAGCACATGGCAAGAAAGAAAGATGCCGCTCCGGTGGAAGAAGTGGCTCAGGCTCACCCACTAGAACAACGATCAGTTACCGGCCCTGAACTCAAGGACAGCTTCTATGGGTTCGTGGCGACCAACCCTCAGTTCAGCAATCCCGAAGGCGGCACCCCAAGGCTCTACTTCAAGGCGGGACAAGAGCATTATCGTCCTGAGCCGGACGGAACCTTCACCAAACTCGAAACGACCTTCCATGATGTAGTGGCTTTTCGCGGTGCGGCGATTCGTGGATTCGAGAAACTAGCGAAGCAGGATTTCTTCGTAGCTCAGGGTGAACTCAACACTTACGTGGACCGGGAGTCTGGTGTGGAACGTACTCGTTTCATAGCCAATCGGTTCGGACATGATCTCGCACGTACCCGCTACGAAGTTGACCGCACTCCCCGCCAGAGCGGCCTGGGACAGGAAAGGCCAACCCGTGATGCCGCCCCTTTCCAAAGTCCTGAGCGCCCCACGCAGAAGCGCACGGCACCCGCGATGGGAATGTGAGGGCCAGCCATGAATGATGAGACTTCCACCCCTGAAGAAGATTTCTCTGAAGAAGGGACAGTCTTCGATCCCCAACCGGGTTTGCCAAACCCGCCCCATCCAATCAACTGGAACCTGCTTACTTCCACCGACTTGGAAGCAGAGCTGTTGGAGTTGAACCGGTGGGTTCACTGGCTACGTCACACCTACGGGCTCCCGGCCAGTGTCATCCCACCCATGTGGCACAGGCACCCAGAACTGATCTGGGAACTCTCCGCCCTGCACTTGAGTTGGCTGGGCGCATACGATCCTGAACAGAACGCTGCCGCACCGCTCGGGTGGCACCGCGACTTCGCGGATGCTCGTCACCGACTACGCGAATGGGTTGCCACCTCCGGTACTCGGTTAGATCGAGACCGGCCCACGCGCCAGACCAGTTGGCCCGGCGAAGATCCAACGGACTCCATCGAAGAGACACTCATCAGAGACAGAGAAGAAGACTTCGTTCGTTTCGTCATCAACCAAGTGGACAAACGAAAGAAAGCTGAAGACGCCTTCTTCGCAGGTGTTGATCCCGAGACCGGTGAAGTTCCATGAGAGAACGCCGCAGTTTGCCTCCAGATAGGATGCGACGCTACCGCATACGGGCTGAAGTCCGAGATGACTTGGATCTCCACCAACTCGCTCAGTTGTTCATCGCCATGGCCACATCCCGAGCCAGAGCCGAACAAACTGATCAGGAGAACCTCCACCCGGATACTCGGCAAGCAATGGGAAACCCGGTAGAATCTTAGATGTAAGAGTCAGTGACTTCGCCTAGCGGAGTTGCGGTGCGTGTCCTTTTTTGGCCTTCGAGGCTTACCTGGGAACACTCCATCGGGAGAGTTCTCCGGGTCTTGTTTATTCCTTACTCGCACCGCGTGGACGACGAGTGCTGTCCGCGTTGACCCCAAAACCGTTGGGGAAGGAATAAACAAGCCATGACAATCACAGTGAATCCTCCGGTTATTGAGACCGAATCGCGGGAGACTACTGCCCTAGCCGTCTCCTACCTCCGCGTCTCCACCAAGGAACAAGCGGAACGCGGGGGTAGGGAAGAGGGCTTTTCGATCCCAGCTCAACGCGAAGCAAACCTTCGGAAAGCTCGGGAACTCAATGCAATCATCGTTGATGAGTTCGTCGATGCCGGTGAATCCGCTCGCAAAGCTGACCGCCCCGAACTCATGCGAATGATCGAATACGTCAAGACTCACGAGATCAACTACTGCATCGTCCACAAGATCGACCGACTCGCACGCAACAGAGCCGACGACGTGACCATCCACCTCGCGTTGAAAGAAGCGGGAGTCACCCTTGTCTCCGTTACTGAGAACATCGACGAAACACCCTCTGGCATGCTGGTCCACGGCATCATGTCCTCCATAGCTGAGTTCTACAGTCGCAACCTTGCCAACGAAGTCTCCAAAGGCATGACCCAAAAGGCTATGACCGGTGGAACATCAGGCAAGGCTCCTATCGGCTACCTCAACGTTCGCAAGAAAGATGAAGTAGGAAGGGAGATGCGAGTAGTTGAGCTCGATCCCGAACGCGCACCACTCATCAAATGGGCCTTCGAAGCGTACGCTACAGGCAACTACTCAACGATCACGTTGCGCGAAGAACTGATAGATCGAGGTCTCAGAAGCGTTCCGACCCCCAAGCGACCAGCGAAACCGCTAGCACTGTCTTCCATTCACCGTATGCTCAGCAACCCTTACTACAGGGGCCAAGTGAGCTTCCGAGGCGCGCAGTACGACGGACTCCACGAGCCGCTCGTATCAAAAGAAATCTGGTACCGGGTGCAAGCGATTCTCGACGAACATCACCTGTCAGGAGAGAAGACCCAGGCCCACGACCACTACCTCAAAGGTACTGTGTACTGCGGAGAATGTGGATCAAGACTGATCTTCTCTAAGGCGCGAGGCAGCAAGAACGTGATCTACCCGTACTTCATTTGCTCCGGTAGACACAACAAACGCACCGACTGTCAGCGCCGCGCTATGTACGTACCGGACATCGAGTCGGCCGTCGAGGACTATTACCGGAAAGTTCAGATCCCTGATGAGACCGTCAAAGCTCTACGTGACCTCATTGTGAGAGAGTTCGACCGTTTGCACCAGATTGCCCGCCGTGAAAAACACGCCTACGACGCGGAACGCAACGATCTGCTAGAAGAACGGATGAAGCTGCTCCAAGCCCACTACGCTGGAGCGATCCCGCTAGACCTTCTCGGATCAGAACAAGAACGCATAGGACGACGGCTCACCTTCCTTGAAGCCCAGATCAAGGCAGGAGACATGGAATACGAACAGGCCAAAGCCCACCTAGACGACTGCCTTGAACTGGCAGGAGACTGCTACCAGCTCTACATGAGCATCGACGACTCACTACGAAGAACCGCCAATCAAGCGTTCTTCGACAAGCTATACATAATCGAGGATGACTTCATCGAGGCACAACCAGGGGAACCATTCACGATCCTGTTCAACCCCGACGTGCACCAACTCGCCCTCCGCCAAGAGGCGGAGAACGAATCGGGTAATCAAACCCCGTCCGACGTGGGTTTGAACATCGAACATTTGGTGGAGATGGCGGGAATCGAACCCGCGTCCGACAGTCAACCCCGAGGTCTTCTCCGGGTGCAGTCTGCTAATAATTTCTCAGCCCTCAGCATCATGCAGACCTGCTACTGAATAGGCTCAGTTAACTAAGTGTCGGAGTCTTCCCGCTAACATGAAAAACTCCCAGTGGCCCCCTAAATGACGCCACAACCAGAGTAGGAAGCAATCCTCTGGGTGACGGACTCAAGGTTCTGGCTGCTACTAGGCAGCGAGAACGAAGTCAGTGCTGTTTTCTTTGGCACTTAATTGTTTGCACGCGTCGTTTACGAGATAAGCGCACGTCCTCGACCCGCTTCTCCTCGATCGTTAACCACCGTCGAAACCGATCATCCCCTATTGAGTTTTCACTCCGCCGTAGAATCCCGAATCCACAGACCCAAGATCCTTAAGCACACATTAGGATACGGCTAACCCTCATCCAAATCAATGGAAAGATTGGTGACAAAAGCAAAACGACCGTGAGACCGAGATTAAGAAGCTGGAGCATCCGCTTCGAGCACCTTTGAGTTTCAAAGCACACCGCCGAGTCGGCTGAACGTAGTACGAACACTGCCGCCACGCGCAGGCGACTCAGCGAGGACGCTGGGGGCGCTTAAGGTAGTTGCTCATGACGCGTTTGGCCTCGCGTTGGTCCTGTGCCTCACGTAGCGCTTGGCGTTTGTCATACTCTTTCTTGCCTCTGCCTAGGCCGATTTCAACCTTAGCTCGACCCCCGACAAAATAGAGTTCCAGCGGGACAACCGTGTATCCCTTTGCCTGCGAACGCGACTCCCACTTCTCTATCTGCGACTTATGCATGAGGAGCTTGCGCTTGCGAGTCGGGGCATGGTTATTCCATGATCCCTGGGAGTACATCGGAATATTCGCGCCGTAGAGCCAGGCTTCGCCTCGATTGAACTCAACCCATCCGTCGACGATGGAGGCGCGACCCATTCGCAGCGCCTTGACCTCCGTGCCACCTAGCGACAGTCCCGCTTCGAGGGTGTCCTCAATCTCGTAATCGTGGCGGGCGCGACGGTTCCTCGCGACGACCTTCTTCTCATCCGAGGCAGCCTTGCGCCGCTCACCCTCAGTGGGTTTCGGCTGTTTCCATGGCTTGGCCACGACATAACTCCAACCAGGTTCGATACTTGCTCAAGTCCAGATGACTTCCGGATGGCAATACTACATGCCCGCGCTACAGATAGGGCAAAATACTGATCGGTGTTCCATTCTGGAACAGACTCAAGTGCATGTGACAACCCGTCGAGAAGCCAGTTGTCCCGGTATAGCCCACTACCGTCGATGTACCGACCGACTGGCCCACAGACACCGGAGGCCAAGAACCAAAGTGCATCTGTTGAGTGATGTATGAGTTTCCACCGATGACGCCGTGGTTGATGGTTACGTAGTACCCAAGACCGTTGGCACCGTCGTATCCCACGTCAACCACTGTTCCGGACCTCGCGGCATACTGCGGCGTCCCGCATGGCGCGCTGAAATCAGTCCCATCGTGCAACACGTAAATGCCGACCACCGGGTGCCACCGCATCCCGAAGTATGAGGTGATGTAGGTACTGATCCGTAGAGGGTTAACGAACATTCCTGGACCGGCAGATCCTGAAGTGGGAGGCGTGTATCCGCCACCTCCACTAGAACCCGAGTTGCCTGATCCCGAGTTGTTCTTTGCGGCTTCTTCTGCAGCTTTGCGGGCTGCTTCCTGACGTGCGGCCTCCTGCCGAGCCGCCTCTTCAGCAGCAGCCTTGTCGATTGCCGCGATGCGGGCAATCGCATTGGTTCGCTCATCTTGGGCGCTGGTCATCGCCGTTGCAACCTCGCCTCGACGTACCTCCCACTGCGCCTGCAGGGATTCTTGCTCCGCCAGCTTTGTCTGAACCGCGTTCAGGTTCGTTGCGACATTATCGCGCGCTGAAGCGGCCTCAATCGCGGCCTGTTGAGCTTTGGCTTCAAGATCGGTGATGCGTTCAGTTACTGCTTTTTGTTTCTCTGCCTGGTTAGCAGAGACAACCAATCCGGCCCTGACTTCATCCATCGCCTTCGACTGCACCCGGCCCAGAGCACTTGCGGCCGCGGCTTGGTTACTGATGTCTCCCAGATCATCAGTCGAGACAACTACCTGGAACGGAGAGACAGACTCACCGCGATACATCTCGCGAGCCATCTTGCCAACGGCCGACTGGAGTTTGCCCTCCTGCTGCTCCGAGTCCTTGATTGATTCATCAATCTCAGTCTTCAGGGTCTGAGCATCAGCAAGCTGATCAATCAGTTGCGCATGCTTACGCTCTGCGTCCGCGAGCGTCTGCTCGGCGGTCGACAACTCAACCTGCAGGTCAAGAACATCGATCTTGCTCTGCTCAATAGCGATTGCCATGTCAGTGAGGTCGGCGTCGATACCCTCGGCTTCTCCTTTGAGGGTCGCGATCTTTTTTTCGCTCTCCTCACGTTCGCGAACGACATCGGAACGACTTTCAGCGAACGCAGGAGCTGTAGTCACCAAACCCGTCAACGCCATAAGGAAGGTAACAAGAATCGCGCCGATCACCGCGATGCGGCGCTTCGACGACGCGTTTACTGACCTTGCCTTCCGGGGCTTCGTCATTTCTAGTTATACCTTCGTGTACTTAGCTAATGAGAAAGCGGACGCTATCAGTGCCAAGAGTAGCGCGGCAGCGACCAAAACGGGAGTTATGAGCCAAACCTCGCGGAATCCGATGAACTGGACCCACAGGAATGACCCGGAAAGCCAGTTGTTCACCAAGAGTTCAACACCTGCAAACAGGCTACCAACCGCCAAACCGGCACCGATCAGCGCAGCTATAGCTCCTTCGATCATGAAGGGAGCTTGGATAAACAGGTTGGACGCCCCGACAAGACGCATGATCTGAGTCTCCCGCTCACGACTCATCGCTGAGAGTCGGATCGTTGTAGTTATCAGCAGGACGGCCGCGACCACCATTATCCCCGCTAGCCCAAGCGACATCGCCTTCGCTTTTTCGAGGACGTCAAACATCGGTTCCAGTAGCTCTCGTTGGTCAACGACCTCTGAAACGCCCGGGCTACCACTGAATTCCTCATAGATGATCTGATATTGCTCAGGATCGACCAGCTTTACCCGGAAAGAAAACATCAGCATGTCGGCGGTCGTCCAGTCGCCTAGTGCGCTATCTGCAAATCTCTCTTGGAACCGTTCGTATGCTTCTTCTTTAGTTTCCTCGAACACCTCAGCCACATACGAAGACATCTCGTCCGACGCCAGGCGTTGACGGACGTCTTCGATCTGTTCCTCGGTCGCTTCTTGAAGACCGCACGAGGGGGCACTGTCGTCCGTAGCACACATGTAGATCGACACTTCGATCTTGTTGTACCAGTCGGACTTCAGCATGTTGACCTGCATCTGCGCCAGCATTGCAACACCGACAAACAACAGCGAAACATAGGTGACGATAACAACCGCGACGGCCATCGCCTTGTTGCGGGCCAGACCTTTTCCTGTTTCAGAGAGGATAAAGCGTAAACGCATCGTTACATCCCCCCTCCATAGACACCCCGATTTTGGTCACGGACCACATGTCCGTCTTCAAGCTCAATCACACGTTTTCGCATCTGGTCAACGATCTTTGCGTCGTGAGTCGCCATTACGACAGTGGTGCCGGACCGATTAATCCGATCGAGAAGACGCATGATTCCAAGTGAGGTCTCCGGGTCCAGGTTGCCGGTAGGTTCGTCGGCCAGTAGAACCTGAGGCCGGTTCACCATGGCGCGGGCAATCGCAACCCTTTGTTCCTCTCCACCTGAAAGCTCCGTTGGTAGGCGTTTCTCTTTGCCTTCCAAACCAACTAACTCAAGTACTTCAGGAACTTCAGTCTTGATTGCGTGACGGGGCCGGCCAATAACCTGCATTGCCAGGGCAACATTCTCTGCAACCGTTTTCGACGGCAATAGTCGGAAGTCTTGGAACACCGTCCCAATCTGGCGCCGGATCTTAGGAACGCGCCACTGCGGAAGCGTGGTCAAGTTCTGTCCCAGAACCCAAACCTCGCCCGAGGTTGCCCTCTGCTCGCGAAGGATTAGCTGCAACATGGTGGACTTACCCGACCCGGACTTACCGACCAGGAAAGCAAACTCTCCGCGCTCAATTTCCAGGGTGACGTTGTCAAGCGCAGGGCTGGCACCCTTCACATAAACCTTCGTCACGTTCTCGAATCGAATCATTGCTCACTCTTGTGGACGATGGTGCTCGTCTTTAACATCTGACTTGAATCAGCCTAAGTTCCAGTTTCTAACCGGATGTGTGCGACACGCACCGCCTGGCACTCTGTGACCCTATGAATCTGCTCTGGGTTAACGTGCCAAGCTGCAAATTCGTTTCGCCGACCGGGTGCGGAGTTGGAGCATCGCAAGCCAAACAAGTGTCCGCCCGAGGGCATTCGCTCGGTGCATGAGGATATGGGGCGAAGTTGCGGCACGCGACACTAGTCCTTTTGAGACTGCTTACGCCAGCGAATTCCCGCGTTGATGAAGTCATCAATGTCTCCGTCGAATACGGCCTGGGTATTTCCGGACTCGTGTTCCGTCCTCAGATCTTTAACCATTTGGAAGGGCTGAAGAACGTACGAGCGCATCTGGTCACCCCAGGACGCCTTGACATCGCCCTTTAGTTCGTCCTTCTTGGCCTTTTCTTCCTCGTGCCGCAACATAAGCAAACGTGACTGCAAAACGCGCATCGCAGCGGCACGGTTTTGAATCTGTGATTTCTCGTCTTGCATTGAGACGACGATCCCCGTGGGTAGGTGCGTGATGCGCACCGCCGAGTCTGTCGTGTTGACAGACTGTCCACCCGGTCCTGAACTGCGGAAGACGTCGACCTTAAGATCGGTATCGGGAATCTCGATATGATCTGTCGTCTCAATCAGAGGGATCACTTCCACCGCAGCGAACCCGGTTTGGCGGCGACCCTGGTTATCGAACGGGCTAATGCGAACGAGGCGGTGCGTCCCCGACTCGACTGACAAAGTTCCGTATGCGTACGGCGCCTCAACCTCGAACGTTGCAGACTTGATCCCCGCAACATCTGCGTACGAGGTGTCGAGCATCTTGGTCTTGAATCCCCGGCGCTCCGCCCAGCGCAGGTACATGCGAAGCAGCATATGAGCGAAGTCGGCCGCGTCGACTCCTCCGGCGCCTGAACGGATAGTGACGACCGCGTGCCGTTCGTCGTATTCCCCGTCAAGCAAAGTGCGGATTTCAAGATCGGAAATATCGTTCCGTAACTTCGCAAGATCCCTGTCACACTCGGTGAGAATCTCCTGGCGCTCCTCATCGCTCTCCGATTCGTCGGCGAGCTCAACCATCGCCTCAAGATCGTCGATCCGAGAGTCGATGACACGCAGCCTCTCAAGCTCGGACTGGAGATGGCTAAGTTCGGAAGTGACCTTCTGCGCCGCATCGGGATCATCCCAGAGATCAGGGGCCGCTGCCTCGTCCGAAAGCCTGGCGATATCCGCCTCAAGCCGTTGCGGATCTGCAACCGATTCGACGTTCTGCATGGTGCCGCGTAAAGACGCAATGGCCGCGCCGAAATCTGTGCTCACGGCACCTACCTTACCGGACCTAGTTTGTGCGGCGCGTCCAAGCCGATCTGCCCCGTCTAGCTGGGTAACTTGGAATGGTGAGTCCTAAAGCAGTCGCCAAGCCGCCGTCCGCGCTTGAGTTAGCAGCCCTTGCCAACGCCATGGTTCCGGGCCTCCAAGCTCTGGGAGCTAAAGACTATGTCGCTACCGGAAGTGGCGCAATAGTAACGATCGTCGATGATCATGGGAAGGACTGGCAAGTATGGTCAACCTCCTCGCAATTGTCGAAAGATAGTGCCGAACGCCTACTACAAGTGCTTAGGCTGCTCGACGGATACGTCGGTGTGAACAAGCTTCCCTTCAGTGTTCCGGTACCGACGGCCGTTCTTCGTCAGAAGTCGGGGTTCCTTGTGTTGGTGTACCCACACATGGGTGGAGAACCGGGAGGCGAGGGGTATCTCAATGGGGGCGGTGCGCTTGCCTCAACGATTGGTAAGGCGTTAGGACAGCTACATAACCTCCCGAGTGATGCTTACTTCGAGGCTTCGGGGCAACTAAACACTGCTGAAGAGAACAGAGGTCAGGTCGCCGGTCTAGTCGAACAGCATGGTTCGGTATTGCCCGCTGATCTGCGAACCCGGTGGGTCGGAGCGCTGAAAGACTCTGCCCTTTGGCAATTTGACTCAACCCCGATTCACGGAACCCTGAGCACTAATAATCTGCAGGTCGCCCAGGGAGGCGCGGTGCTGGGCGTGCGGGGATTCGAAGCGGCGCGAGTCGATGACCCCGCTTTGGACTTGACGTGGCTCATGTACGGCGCAGACGACGGGTTCCTTCGCTCGTTTGAGGCGGCTTACTCGCGGGCACGGATAGCGCGAGACCTGCACCTTCTGACACGAGCGCAGTTCTACGCTGAGATCGAGACGCTCAGATGGTACGACCAGGCGGTCCAGGCTGATGACTCGGCTTGGCGCAAGGCTGGCGTGGATGCGCTGAGGGAACTGGACAAAGACCTGATGGGCGAGTTATTGGTCGCGCCCAAGGAAGATGTCATCGAGATCAAGTTCACCGCAGAGGAAGAGCCTCTCTTACGACTTGGATCGTCCACTTCTTCAGCCAGCCCGACCGGTGCCACAGTGGCGGGAGCAGAACTGGACGAGGAGCTGTAAGCAGGCGATTTGGAGTGCCTCACCCGTTGGTGAGACTAGGGTGTGTGTCCTGAATCTGTGCTCGGGCGAGGACCACCAGGAAATTCGTGGTTGCAAGGCGGAAGAGGAGGCTTTGCTGGTGGCAAAGCCGACGATAACAACGTAGCAAACGCGGACTTCCCGGTCACCACAACAAGCAGGAACTTAGCAGACACACCCTAGCTTTCCATCTCTAGCAGCTGATCCAACGTAATCCTCTGAGTTCCGTCAGGGGCGATGAATAGGAGCTCAGCGCTGATTCCGACTCCCTCTTCATCGGCGCGCGGCTTCCAGGCTGCGACGTACTGGCTAAGTTGAGCGATGTAGTAGCGAACCCAGTCGGCGCTTAGGGATCTACTCGACCTTCCTGTGGTCTTCCAGTCAATCAGTTTGTAGTTGCCCTCGTTGTCCCTAAGAACCGCGTCAATACGGCCGCGGACAGGAATCTCACCGGTCGGAACCCAGAACGCCACTTCCAGCGCCTCAACCTCTAGTCCGTCAAGCGGGTCAGCCGCAAGAAACGCGTCCCGCATCCTCTTGAATCGCTCCCGCTCCGAAGGGGGAAGGGCTTCCGCCATCTGGTTCCCAACCAGTAGGCCGTTGGCCGGGTCGTCGGACTCGAACTCAGGATTTGTTCCGATATCGCTGGAAGCGGCTCCGGCCTTGCCCAAGTACAGTTCGATCCACCTATGGAAGGCCGTTCCCAACAGGCTCTGGTCCCCGGGCGGCTTTGGTATTGGCCTGAGTAGCTCATTTGCCGTTGCGCGTGGATCCCGCTCATACTGCGCAAGCTCGGTGACGTTCAGCTCTCGTACCTGCCCAACGCGCCTAAGTATGATCTCAGGTCGGTCGTCGGCATTCAGCGCTTCGCTTTCTCTGGCGTCCCTGTCTGCGAGTAGCCGAGACACGGTATTTGCCAAGCCTCTACTTTCAACAGACGCCAGTACACGCTCACGTCGCGAGACCCTGTCTCCCCCATCCTCAGAGTGCCTTTCAATTTCTTTCATTGACTCAAGCACGCGTGCTGCAGCCTGTTCTGCGGCTCTCCGAGTCACACCTGGATCACGAGGAAAGCTCACATTCCCGGTCTCGGCCCTATGCTCTTCGATCTGCTCCCGGGTTGGCGAAAGCACCATAGTCGATCGCACGCCGTTTACATCCGCTGCTTCAGTGAGGAATGCAGAGGGGAGATAAACGCTCGCCCCGCCGCGGTTCCAAGCCCCGGACAGATGCAACCACTTCTTTGCTCTAGTGAAGGCGACGTAGGCAAGTCGGCGCTCTTCTCGAAGCACGTACTCTCCCATTTGGTCCTTAAACTCTGTTTCAAGAACTCCCCCTCCTGCCGCTTCCATGTCCAGATAGTTCGGGTTCGGCAGGTGGCGATGGTCTGCTCGCAACTCAAAAGGCAGGCGCTGCTGGTCGGTCCACCATCCGCTAGTGGGCTTCGGATCGGTCGGCGCCTCAGGTTGTAGTGCTTCTTCGGTCCTCCTCTGTTCCCCCCCTCGATAGCTCGGGAAACCGCCGCTGGTCAGATCGACCACAGCCACCGCATCCCATTCCAGCCCTTTTGCGGCGTGAACCGTCATAACCTGGATCGCATCCGGATCAATCTGGACCGATGGCAAGGCGATCCCGCGTTCCTGTTGCTCCGCAACGCTAACCCACTCAAGGAATGCTTCCATCGTGGGTCGATCGGCGCCGGATTCGTAGTCTGAAGCAATCTGCGAGAACTGGTCTAGTACCTCTGAGACACCCGAGGATGTCGGATCGGCAAGAGCATTTGAGTCAAGACCAAACACCCACCGGGCGTTATCGATTTGCTCTGTGATCGATCTGTCGCGTCGGTGTCTCATAGATTCGAGCCGACTTGCCAGCCCAGCGATACGTCCTCTGGCGACCTCTGTCATGTTGTCTGGCTCGTGGCCCTCACCGATGGCGCTCACTGCTTCCAGGATCAGGGTTTGTCGTCTGTCATCGCCCGGGCTCTTATATGCGAGATGACGCGCGAGGTCAGATAGAGCGCGGAGATCCGAGACTCCAAGATCCAAGTTTGTTAGTAGACGAGCTAAAGAATCGGACCTGCCGATGTCCGTAGTGACCTCAAGAGCCGCCCGCAGATCCACCACCATTGGGTGGCTCAGCAGAGCCTCGCCCGAAGCCAATTGGGCCGGGAGCCCTGCTTCTCTCAATGCCTCAACGACCCGCAGAAGAATCTTTGAAGTCCGGCCAAGTACCGCTGCGGACGACCCGGGATCTTGTTCACGGACAGACCGGATGAACTCGACGGTGTCAGCGATGCTCTGATCTTGGAACTCAAAGTAGTTGGCAGTAACCGAACCCGGACCGACATTCCTACGCGCGGTAAGAACCGGCAGCGCCACGCTCTGATCATTCCTCACCGGCCCCGTGCCAGCGTTTCGCTTATCGATTATCCAGGAGGGTGGCTCCGAAAGTGGTGCGGCCACCCTATTAGCCACATCTAGGATCAGTTGATCATTTCGCCATGCCGTTGAAAGGGTGAGAGTAGCGTTCAAGACGTCCCTGTTCTTGTTGAATAGGGAGTGGAAATCATCGAGCGAGGCAGCCGAGGCCCCCCGCCACCCATAAATCGCCTGGTTTGGATCACCAACCGCAGTCACTGGATGATCGGAGAACAAAGCGGAAAGAAACCTCATTTGAGACACCGACGTATCCTGAAACTCGTCTAGAAAGACGATCTGGTGTCGTTCACGAAGTATCTCTCTCGCCTCTGCCGACTGCTCGACTACGGCAATCGCCCCCTGTACCTGATCGGCAAAATCCATGTACCCATCGACCCTGATCTGTTCATTGAACGCATCGATGATGTCCAAGAGTTGCAAGCGCGCCTCAACGGCGGCCTTGCCGTTGCGGTGAAACGTGATGAACCTGGGTCTTCCTCCGCTCGGACTCGGATTGGCTTCTGCGTCCGCGAATCGCTGGCACAGCGACTCAAGTTCTGAGCGAGCCTGTCTCACAGTCATTGCCTGGTTCATAATGTCTTGGCGCAGCCGTAGAGCGTTGTCGGTGACTGTCTCCATGCTGCCGGCCGATAGGTCACCGCGCCAGCCTGCGATTATCTCGCTCATCAGTTGCCATGCGGCTGCCTCACCCAGGTGATTTATTCCGGGGTCGATTCCGACCAGG
This sequence comes from Actinomycetaceae bacterium MB13-C1-2, assembly GCA_035621235.1. Lineage (NCBI taxonomy): Bacteria > Bacillati > Actinomycetota > Actinomycetes > Actinomycetales > Actinomycetaceae > Actinomycetaceae bacterium MB13-C1-2. The sequence continues at coordinate 1,447,941 of CP141731.1, read as the reverse complement.
CCACCGAACTCCCTAACAACGGAAAGTGCAAAACCGTTGTAAGTCGTCGCTTCGGGACTGCCTGCCAATACATCCAGTTCTCCGGCTCCAGTCTGCAGATTCCACTGCCGCAGTCGGCTACGAAGACGCTGTTCTAGCTCCGCGGCAGCCTTACGAGTGAATGTAAGTCCCAGGATATTCTCCGGGGACACCCCATACGTTGCGGCGATATAGGTAGCGCGCAAAGATAGGGTCTCTGTCTTACCGGAGCCAGCACCCGCCACCACTAGGAGCGGCTGAGCAGTCCGCTGTTGTCCCTCCCGGGTTTGGCCCGCTACCTCACCCTCTGAATCGCTAACATAGGGCGGATACACTGCGATCTCGGATTGCTCCTCCGTCGGCTTCTTTAGCGACAACCGGTCCACAAGCTCCATCAGCGCAGCATGACCCTGTTGAGTCTCCACGATCTTGCCCTTCACTCTGTGCTCCTGCTCGACTGGGCCTTAGCCGGACAGACCGTCTTGAACGGACATAGTCGGCACACCCGTTCATCCTCCGAGGGGACATACGTTCGGCCAGACAGCGTTAGAACCAGTTCTGAGTATTCGCTACGAACCCGCTCGGCTTCTTCGGCAGTGAGCGGGGGTTGCAGGGCCAGCTCCTTGCCTGCCGCGGCTTTCAGTTGTAAGAGTGCCGCCCCACCATTTCGCTCTCCTGCCTCGGCCAAACCAAGCTGGTATGCCAGGAGTTGCGGATTATCCTTCACAGATCTCGCAGAGATCGGGGTACCAGTCTTAATGTCGATGATCCGCACTGATCCGTCTTGACCCGTCTCGAGCCGATCGATTCTTCCATTGACGACCGCATCCCCAAGGCGGTAGCTCATAGCCTGCTCGACTTCGACTGTTGCTTCGCAATCATCGAAGTAAGCTGCCAGGGAACTAATCTGTTCCTTTGCCTCATTCCAGCGGGTACGTCCCCAGTGAGTCTCGGTCTCAAAACCCGCTCTATTCCACTTTTCAGTGAGTGCTTCCATTAGTTCTTCGTATGTTCCCTGCGGATGTTCTTCGGCGATCTCGTGGAGCATGGTTCCCCACGCTGAATGGGAGTATTCCCCCCGCGATTCCTGGGTATCCTGCGGGTCAAGATTCACAGAAGAAAGAAACCACATCAGCGAACAGTCCACGGCCTTACCAATCTTGGAGGGAGAAAGCCTAAGAGGACCCGAACTAATGACAGGAGCATCAGATGAAATAGAACCAGTTGAAGCCCACAACGCAGGATCCGCGCCCTCTACCCCCTCGACAGCGAGCAGTGAAAGGATACGGACGGCCTCTTCCTTCACCGCTTGACCGGCGTCTGGACCCGAGATTACGCGCCTGAGCGAACCCACCACAGAAGGCAGGTCCAAACGCATTGTCAACTCTGAGTACTGTGGTTCACCATCTTCCCCGTGCAGGCGCGGAACGATCTCTTGATCCTCCAGCCCAGACAAGAACACACTGGGCGCAGAATCCTCGTTCTCGACAGCGAAGAAATGGAGATGATCAATCGCCCGCGAGACCGCGAGATTGAATAACTTGGCCTCGTCCGCTCTCTTCTCTTTCACCGATTGAGCGTATGGACGACCGATTCCTACGCCGCGATCTATGAAATGCTCTCCAAGCGCGACTTCTCCCCGCCATCGCCTACCCTCGGAGTTCTCTGCCATTGCAGAATCGATGATTGCTCGAAGCTCACCAATGTTGCCGAAAGACCCGACCGCCCCACCGGGCCACTCTCCCGCCTGCGGCCCGACAATACATACCACGCTCCACTGTTGGCCTGCGCTGGCCGTCGCGGTTAATACCTGCACACCAGTTTCCGTGATTCCGCCCCGCACCAGTGAATCTGACTCGACCTGTTCCTTAAGAGATTCGCTTGCAAAGTCAAGGGCTGTATCCCCACCAAGATCCGCCCGCTCCAAACGCTTCTGAGACCAAAGATCGGCCTTTCTAAACAAAGCTATGGTCGCGTCTAGTTGGTCGGCGGCAGCGCGAGCATCTACTAATCCGGCAGTCGAAGTAGAGGGGGCAACAGCCCGCTCTCGAAGGGTCTCAGCCAGCCCAGAACTGTCCCAGAGCAGCCAAAGCCCGGCCTGGGGGGTCATCTGAGCTGCCTTAGACTTCAGCTGCCACAGTGTTCGCGCCGTACGAACCTTAGCTAGAAGCTGAGTTCGTGACCGGTCCCCTTTCATCTCACCAAGGACGAGTTCGGTCTCTGGGATACTCAGCAAATCAAGAGCGGTAAGCTCACGCCCACCCAATCTGGCGCGTAGGTCGCGGATTAGGCGAAACACGGCGAGTGGGTCAGCCACAATCAGTGGTGACCTGAGCAAATCCAGTGCTCCCGCACTGGGGTCAAGCATCTGGGCTCTCTCGTCCGGCGACGCCCAGTCGCCCAGCTCCTGGGCCCCTTGGACAACTAGCTCAAGCAACGAGCGACAAATCGGCACCGAAGATAGACGCATCGGACGGTCGGCGTTCTTCAGAGGGATTCCGGCACGGATGAGGCGACGCCGAACCGAGTCGACCTGAGCGGCATTTCGGACGATGACTGCCATCTGCTCCCAGGGCACACCCTCGAAGAGATGGTGCTTCCGCAGTCTCTCGGCAATAAGCGTCTCCAAGCGAGTGTCCGTCGGTGAGAGCGCCAAGGTCACGCTCTGATCTTGCCCACCTCGGGTCGCCTGCATTTTCGGGACGTCTGAGGCAACCCATGAACCAATCACGTTGGAGGCTCTGACGATATTCGGCGCCGATCGAAAGTTCTTCGTCAAACTCACCAAAGGAAAACCTTGGCCACTGTTCGTCAGCTCAGACGTCTCTCCGCCGGATCGGTCTTGTGCCACGTTGCGGGCCAATCGTTCACCTAGGCTTGGATCCCCACCGCGAAACGCCGCTGCCGCCGTCAATGGAGAGTTAAGGAGGATGACCTGCTCGGCATACCGAGCAACGGTTCGTACCAACTGAGCCCCAGAAACCGTCAGATCCTGTACGTCATCAACGATTAGGGTCTTCGGAACCGGCCGCCCAACCTTCAGCCCAGCAGTCTGCCTGTCACCTTGCCATCCAGCTAGCAAACGTGCCGCGATGCGAGGCATCCGTGCAGTATCGGCATGCGGGGTCGCCGGGGTGAACGGCGCGTCCTTGTCGCCAGCAAACTCCCGATAGGCTCGCGCCGCCAACGACCAGACAGGACGGTCATACTCCGTCCCCAACTTCTCTAGGTCATCAGCGAGAAGCCCAAACTCCCCCACGCGCGCCAAGAGGTTTCTAAGTTCCATTCGAAAAACCGGGGTTCCCATAATCTGCGTGGTATACCGTTCCCCAGGCTCAGCCAGAGAACTGAGAAACTCCGTGACCCATGCGTCCTCATCGCCACCTGAGACAAATGGAATCCGAGCAACGGGCTGTTCCCGCTCAACCGCCCAGAGGTTAGCGACCAAATGAGCGTAAGAGTTAATCGACCGCACCAGCCTGTGGCTTCCCGGGCCATCAAGTACCCCAGATGAGACTCGATGATCTTCGACTTTTGCCAGCTCACTACTGACAAGCCGATCCGTAATGGTTCCCCTACGACGGTCGGGTGTCAATACCAGCACCGGAGACCAGAAATCATCTGAATGATGGGATCTCTGTGACAAAGCCCGTGCGGCCAACTGGACTGCCAGGGTGGTCTTGCCGGTTCCCGGGCCGGCATTTACACAAAAAGACTCGCCTTCGAGCCCGCGCTCAAGCAACCGGCCGTAGTCGACCGCCTCCCCTGAATCTACTGCTTGACGCACGGCGCTCCTTTCAACACTGAGTTCTCCACACAAAATGAGTATGGCGCAGAGCTCCGACAAAAACGTCCGGATGTAGTTAAGCCCCAGGAGATCGGTCAGGGACTGCGGGGGTGCTGAAGACTAGAATCAAGCCAGGCCCAGATGGGCACCTGTTCCTAGGAGACGATGATGAAACTTGTTCTGAATCTACGAGACGGAATTCCCCCGCTCGCGCTTGACATTGAAGGTGACGAGGACTCCGTCCTCGAAACGGTGAAAAATGCAATCAACAAGGGCGAAATCCTCGACCTCACGGACAGCAAGGGAGAGCGTGTTCTGATTCCCGCCAGCGCGATTGGCTACGCTCTAGTTCCCTCGCGCAAGAGTAGCCCCGTGGGCTTCGGGCGGATGTGAACCCAAAGGAACTACGCCTTTAGGTTCACTGCCTCCATGCGCTCCTTGTGGCGCTTCGTCGAGTAAGAGACCACCGCATCGACTGTATCGGGATCAATCGCTAAATCCGGGTACGTAAACAGAGTGGCTCGCAGAAGACCAAAGGCCTCGCCCGCAACCCGTCTGGCCCACAGCGACAAACGCGAAGCCAATTGAGGATCATCGGCCGTTAGGTCGGCAAGATGCTCCTCGACCCATTTCCCGTGTCCCAGATCCCAGGCGATCAAGTCAGACTCAAGTATCTGGTGGCGTTCGCTCAACTCGCTAAGAACATCTGCAAAGATGCCGAGGACGATGTAGCTCTTTACACTGCGTTCCCACCAGTCAGACGGACGGGTACGGTCATCTAGCTCGTCAAACAAACCGGCGTAGATGCCGGCCGCCTCCGAAAGCGAGAAACCGCGAGCCGCGGCTATGTCCTCAAGCTCAGTGAAACGCCGGTATCCCCTGTCGGCCATCCGAGAAAGGTCGATGTGATATTCGATTGTCGGTGCCTGGTCGCCATCTTTGGCCAGTCGCGTCATTGCCGCGAGCGCACTGAAGGCAATTAGTCCGATCGCCTCCTGCTCAGCAGTCGAGGCTTCCGGTACCGAGGTCAGATCGTCGTTGCTCATGACACAAGCCTATAGCCCTGTCCACAGGGGGAGCGACGCCAGTGTTCAGCGTCGGATAATCGCTTCCTAGGTCGCGCGGCGCGTCGGTACATCTCAAGGCAAACGAGCCGAGGGCTTGCCGGGGCAAGTAAAGCCGGGCTGTCCCCTGAAGATGTCAGCTCCGTTCGTGAGATAGCAGGCGAATTTACGGCGCGGGACACCAGGCAAGCTAGACTTCTAAACAGGTTGCCCGGTCGTAACGGACACTCGGGTACTTTGGGGCATCGGCCCCACTTAACAGATATTGACGATCGGCTGCCTAATAACGCTTAAGACTCCTTGAAAGGCAGAACGTGAGTCAAAATACCTTTGCCGACTATGACATTAATCCGGCAATCGCCAGCGCCCTTGCGGACGCAGGAATAATCAACCCCTTCCCCATCCAGGCGCTGACCCTTCCGGTCGCCCTGGAGGGCCGCGACATCATCGGACAGGCAAAGACTGGAACCGGAAAGACACTCGGATTCGGAATCCCTGTTCTGCAGTCTGTCGTCGGACCAAAAGACGAGGGGTTTAGCGATCTTCGCGCGGCAGGCGCTCCGCAAGCGCTGATCGTTCTTCCCACCCGCGAACTTTGCAAGCAGGTTGCAAACGATCTCCGCGTTGCGGGAAAGGGCCTATCGGCGCGAATTCTCGATATTTACGGTGGTGTCGGCTTCGATCCGCAGATTGATGCGCTGAAACGCGGCGTCGAGATTGTTGTCGGCACCCCCGGTCGTCTAATCGATCTGACAAACCGTCGTGTCCTAGACCTGAGCCACGTAAAAACGGTGGTCTTGGACGAGGCCGATGAGATGCTGGATCTCGGCTTCCTTCCCGACGTCGAGACGATCCTGTCTAAGGTGTCTCCAACTCGCCACTCGATGCTGTTCTCTGCAACCATGCCAGGGCCGGTTATCGCCCTTGCTCGTCGCTTTATGCGCCAACTGACTCACATTCGAGCGGCCGACCCGGATGACGACAGCGCGACCGTCAAGCAGGTGAAGCAGTTTGCCTACCGGACGCACCCAATGAACAAAGTCGAGGTCATGGCCCGCATTCTTCAGGCAGAGGGCCGAGGGCGCACCATTATTTTCGTAAAGACAAAAAGGACGGCCGCGCGCCTCACCGAGGAACTGACAGAGCGTGGTTTTGCTGTTGGAGCCCTCCACGGAGACCTTGGTCAAGGAGCGAGAGAACAGGCTCTACGCGCGTTCCGTAACGGCAAGGTTGACGTACTCGTGGCGACAGACGTTGCGGCACGCGGGATTGATGTCCCCGACGTCACCCACGTAGTCAACTACCAGAGTCCCGAGGACGATAAGACCTACGTACACCGGATTGGTCGCACTGCACGCGCTGGTGCCAAGGGAACTGCGGTCACCTTCGTTGACTGGGATGCACTTCCGCGCTGGGGACTCATTTCTAAAGCCCTTGAGCTGGACCTGGCGGACCCGCCGGAGACCTACCACACTTCAGACCATCTCTACACGGACCTGGGAATCTCTACGGACGTTACTGGTCGCCTCCCTCGTGCAAAGCGCACCCGTGAGGGCTTGGATGCCGAGGAACTAGAGGACCTCGGAGGATCGGACCGTCCCAAGGGAGGAAGTGCCAGGGGCGGCAAGGGGAAAAAGTCTGACGGCAACAAAGGAAACCGGAACCGCCGTTCCTCGTCCAAGAATCGAAGCGAAAACGTTACTGCGGGAGAGGACAAACCCCGGAAACCGCGTAAGCGCACCCGCCGCCGAGTGAACAAATCTACGGGTGAGGCGTCCGAGAACGCCAAGTGAACAGGCCGGTCGCCTAGATCGCGCCGCCAGCCATGTAGGTGTCGATGAACTGAAACACGGCCGTGGCGACCATCTGAGTTGCGATTGCGGCTAGAAGAACACCAGAAATCTTGGTCAGGATCATCACTCCGTCGTCCCCGAGTAGTTTCTGGAGCGCCATCGAGAACTTCATCGTCAGCCAGATGACCACGTGCATTAGCAGTACCGCCAGCATCACAGCCACCCAACCAGCGACAGTGTTATGTCCCTGGTTCACCGCTACCATCACGGCAACGATTGCGCCGGGGCCGGCGAGGAGCGGAGTGCCGAGAGGAACCATCGCGACGTTGGATTGAATGTCCTCTGAGGGCCCGCCGAACTCGCCCTTGCCCATCAGCAGTTCCATTGCCACCAGGAACAGCAGGATGCCACCGGAGAGCTGAAGCGCGGGCATCGAAATATGCAGTGCTCTGAGGAGAAAGTTGCCTGTGACGGCAAAACCAACAATGACAAATAGCGAGGTGAAGGTTGCCTGGATCGCCGCCTTGTTCTGCGTCGCTTTGTCCATTCGACCAGTCAGAGCGAGGAAGACAGGGATAGTTCCCGGCGGATCCATGATCACAAACAGTGTCGTGAACGTGGTCGCCAACAGCGTCACGTTTATGATGCTATCCAGGCTCACGGCTCAATCACCCCTATCGCTCCCTGACTGCGAATCTGCTCAAATACTTCTTCGTCGGTGAGGTTCTCACCCAATCTGTTGGGCTTCCCCAGGCCGTGGTAGTCAGAGCCGCCCGTCACCGGTAGCCCAAAGTGCTCGGCAAGACGCTCAACTTCTGCCCGGTCGTCCTCATCGTGATCTCGATGGTCACGTTCTAGGCCAAAAAGTCCTGCCTCCACCATTTCCTGCACGACCTCCTGCGGTACCGGACGTCCACGTCGCGTGGCTTGCGGGTGAGCGAGGATCGGCACGCCTCCGGCCGACCTAATAAGTTCTACTGCCTCACGCGGAGGAAGGGTTCGCTGGCGCTCCCAGTATGGCCCAGCGGGGTTCAGGATCACTTTGAACGCCTCTGAACGATTCGGAACGTACCCCAACTCAACCAGTTCATCCGCCAGGTGGGGACGGCCCAACGGAGCTCCGTTTGCGCGCGCCTCCACATTCTCCCAGGTCAAGCCTGGGAAGTCGTCCAGCATCTTCGCAACCATGCGGGCGAGGCGCTGTGACCTAGACTTCTGCGCGTCCAAGAACTCACGCTGCAACGGCTCATAGGTCGGATCAACCAGCAACCCGAGAACGTGCACTGGCCGACCCTGCCACTGAGCGGAGAACTCCACCCCGGGGATCAGTCCAACTCCGGCTTTCTTTGCGGCTGTGATCGCTTCATTCCAGCCCGCAGTTGTGTCGTGGTCGCTGATACCGACGTAGTCGAGGCCGGCGTCCTTTGCTGCACCAATCAGACCGCTCGGGGTGTCAGTCCCGTCGGAGTGAATGGTGTGCGCATGAGGGTCGATCCGGATCACCGGCCCATATTATGCCCCCGGAGCCATCCGAGACGAACGCGCTTGATGCACCTCACTGCGCCTCACTTTGTTCCCCTCGGTTACCCAACTCCGCTCTATGGTGCGAGGATTGCTGTATGAGCGAAACGACCGAGACCAACAGTTCTGAACAATCAATCGACTCGCGCGGAGACAACCGCTCGCACCGTCCCTCTGGAAAGGCGTTCCGCGAGTTCATGGCAAGCAATTGGGGCGAGCGTCCCCCACTGGACCTCGATCCGACCGGCACCGCCGACTATGTCCCTGCCCGTCACGAGGCAATCGGAAAACTGTTCCCCGGCGAACGTCTTGTAGTCCCAGCGGGGAACCTCAAAACTCGTAGCAATGACACCGACTATCGGTTTCGAGCTCACTCCGCATTCGCGCATATGACCGGGCTAGGGGCGGAGCTTGAACCCGACGCCGTGTTCGTCCTCCACCCACTTACAGAGTCAGAGAAAACGCACGAGGCGGTCCTTTACTTCACCCCACGATCTTCGCGTACTTCCGAAGAGTTCTACGCGGACTCACGCTACGGCGAGTTCTGGGTGGGAGCCCGGCCCTCGCTTGAAGAAATGGAGACCGCCACCGGCATCAAGTGCGCGGCAATCGATACCCTCCGCGACGCGCTCGCGAAAGACGCCGGCCAGGTTCAGTTACGGGTTCTACCCCAGGTCGACACGAACGTCAGCGCAATGGTCGAAGAGATTCGGGAACAGGCGGGTCTACCGACGGGCGAGATGGCGCTGGACCGTGACGAATTGCTGGTTGAGAAGCTCTCTGAGATTCGTCTCTGCAAGGACGAGTTTGAGGTGCAGCAGATGCAGAAGGCCGTCGATGCAACCATGCGTGGTTTCGAGGAGATTATTCGTTCCCTCCCCCGCGCCGCAAATCATCCTCGCGGTGAGCGTGTCATTGAGGGTGCCTTTGCGGCGGTGGCTCGTGAGGACGGCAACGGTCTTGGCTACGAGACCATTGCGGCCGGCGGCAACCACGCAAACACCCTCCACTGGATGGATAACTCGGGTACCGTTCCCGCCGATGGACTGGTGCTAGTTGACGCCGGGGTCGAGGTGGATTCGCTTTACACCGCCGACATCACCCGGACCCTCCCGGTGAACGGCAAGTTCACCGAAGCCCAGGCAAAGATCTACCAGGCAGTGCTAGACGCAGCAGAGGCCGCGCTGGCTCGTGCGGCCGAACCCGGTGTCAAGTTCCGCAATCTGCACGAGGCAGCGCAAGAGGTGTTGGCGGCCCGTCTAGAAGAGTGGGGCGTTCTTCCAGTTCCGGCAGAAGAATCATTGAAGAAGGAGGGCCAGCAACACCGCCGCTGGATGCCACACGGCACCAGCCACCACCTCGGCCTAGACGTTCACGACTGCGCGCAAGCTCGCCAGGAAATGTATCAGGACGCCCTGCTCGAGCCGGGAATGACGTTCACGATCGAACCTGGCCTGTACTTCCGTGCCGACGACCTATCCGTGCCCGCAGAGATGCGCGGAATCGGGTGTCGAATCGAGGATGACATTCTCATTGAGACCGACGGAACCCCACGCCGAATGAGTGAGGCAATTCCACGTACTATCGCCGACGTTGAAGCCTGGATCGAGAGGGTTCAACGCGGCTAGGGTGTGTCTCGCCCCGCAAGTTCGTTTCCTAGATTGCGCGGAGAGTAGGCGCATCACAAGGCAAACGAGCGAAAGCTCGGAGGGGCAGAGTCAAACGAGGGTGTCATCGAGAGGTACTGGCTCGGCGCGAGAGCTAGGGACGAATGGGCGGTGGGACCACGAGTGATCCCCTGATGCCTATCCCTTTGGCGTTTCGTTCTCTGGCTCCGACTGTCCGGAGTCAGAGGTGCTTTCGGAGCTTTCCCGTCTCTGCGCATCGTCAAGGCGCACACCGAACTTGGGAGGCTCAAGAGTACTGCGTTTCTTCGGCTCGTTCCCACTGCCCCTGGAACTGTCGGTTGCGTTGGGAGCCACACTCGCCTTCGCTCCAGATTCCTTCTGCGCATCCGAGTAGGTTCTCGGCGTCCTGTCATTTTGCGCGAGTCTAGTCGGTCGCTGAGGTCTGGGAGCAGTATTTCCGCGTGCCCCTGCGAGGATGCTGTAGGCCCTGTCCACCTGCTCGGTCACTAAGATCGCGTATCTCGATGCCACCATGGCGGAGTGAGAGAAGAAGGTTCTCTTCCTCGTACTGGTCGCCCACATGACAACACTGATGAGAACACCCGCAAGGATTCCGATGGACACCGCGATGAGCGCCACTATTGATCCACCTTGGGGAAGAGCAAGGATCGAGAAGATTCCCATTAGTAGGCCCCAGGTGAGTCCCTGTCCGGCACCCGTCAGTGCGACGCGTGCCGGGGTTAGCTTCCCCATAACTTTCTCGATCAAGTGCAGGTCAGACCCGGCAATCGTGACTGAAGCCAGGGGGAAACCTTCCCTCTGGAGTGTGTCAACAGCTGCCGCAGCATCCTCATACCTGGCATAGGAGGCAACCTCAGTGCCGGTGGGAAGCTCCGCCGGGTACCTGGTGCGAGGTGAGTTCACTGACATATGGCATCCTTCAATCGTTCGTTGACCTCAAGACTACGGTGAAGCAGCAACGGCGCGCGATTGGCTTTCGCTATTGGCGTCGAACCGGCGGCCATCTGCCCGATAACATGGAGGAATGACGCTCTCGCATGATGCCGTAATGGAAGCCTTGGCCAAGGTCAATGATCCGGAACTTCGCAAGCCGATCACGGACCTTGGAATGGTCGATGAGGTTCAGATCGACGGTGGCGCCGTAACCGTAGCGATCCTTCTGACGACGGCCGGTTGTCCTCTGCGAGACACCATTACAACTGATGTTCAGGCTGCGGTTGGCGCCTTGGATGGAGTCGATTCCGTACAGGTCACCATGGGTGTGATGAGCGACGAGCAAAAGAAGGCCCTGCGCGAGCAGCTGACAGGTCACGCCGAGAGGGAGATTCCGTTTAACCTACCCGGATCACTAACGCGAGTGATTGCCGTAACGTCAGGGAAAGGCGGCGTCGGCAAGTCATCGATGACCGCGAACCTTGCAGTGGGGTTGGCGAATCAGGGGCTCAAGGTTGGGGTTCTTGACGCCGACATTTACGGATTCTCGATTCCTCGCATGCTCGGAATTACAACTGAACCTCAGTCAATCGATGGCATGATTGTTCCCCCAATCGGTGCTGGTGGAGTGAAGGTAATTTCAATCGGGATGTTTGTTCCCGAAGGCCAGCCGATTATTTGGCGCGGTCCGATGCTCCACAGAGCACTGCAGCAGTTCCTGGCGGACGTTTTTTGGGGAGATCTGGACGTTCTACTCATCGACATGCCCCCTGGCACCGGCGATGTCGCAATCTCGGTTGCGCAGTTACTTCCGGGTGCCGAAACTCTGATAGTGACAACCCCCCAGGTGGCGGCGGCCGAGGTTGCCGAACGCTCCGGTTCGATCTCGACCCAGACACAGCAGCGCGTCATCGGTGTCATCGAAAACATGTCATACCTGGAGCAGGAAGACGGCACTCGACTGGATATCTTCGGGAAGGGTGGCGGCCAGATTGTCGCGAACCATCTTTCAACCCTTCTCGGATACAACGTCCCGCTTCTTGTCCAGGTTCCCCTGGACATAGAACTCAGGGTCGGAGGCGACAAGGGTGACCCCGTAATCAGCAACGCGGATGCTCCTAGCGCCATGGCCCTTGGTGAACTGGCACAGAACATCGGGTCAAAGGCTCGGGGGCTTGCTGGCCGCCCGCTTGGCGTCGCGCCGATCATTCACTAGTTTCGTCTCGCAGAGCCGTTGTTTTCACCGGGATGCCGGTAGATTTGAGTTAGGTGGAGCGAGAGGGCGGCGATGGCAACCGATAAGAACACGATTTGGTCCTTCTGCGAGGAGTTCCCTTTGGAATCTCCAGAGATCCAAGCAGCACGTGAAGTTGCGCTGGAGCTGGGGGTTGACCCTGTTTCTCCCTCAACCGGAGCGCTTCTGCGTGCGGTTGCGCGGTTAAGAAACGCAAAGTCAGCAGTTGAGATCGGGACCGGAACGGGTGTCTCCGGGCTGTGGATACTTGCGGGGATGGCGTCCGGAGGCGTACTAACTACGATCGATCCTGAGAGCGAGTTCCAACGGGAAGCTGCAAGAGCATTCCGCCAGGCACAGGTTCCCTCGCCCCGGACTAGGTTCATCAATGGAAGAGCGCTCGATGTCCTGCCTCGCCTGGCTGCTGACTCGTACGACATGGTCGTGCTGGACGGCCTTCCTGAAGAAACGTACGCATATGTCGAACACGCGAACCGGATTCTGAAGTCCGGGGGTGCAGTTGTGATCCCGAACGGTCTGTGGTTTGGAAACGTCGCGGACCCTGCCAGGCGCGATCCTCACACTGTAGCGATGCGTGAGGTCTGTAAGGAGCTAGAGGAGTCAGATTCGTTCGATCTCGCTATGCTCGCCGTAGGTGATGGAGTACTACTAGCAACGAAACGCTAGGGTCTCGCGTCGTGGTATGAACCCGGACCATCGGTGTTCGCCCGTCTATTCCATTGGCTAGGAAGCCAAGACTGGGGATCAACCCAATACATCCGACACACGCCGACCCGGATTTTAAGCATCCGCGTCCCCGTGGCCGGGAATGCGGATTGCAAAAGGTCGAGGACTTTCATCCTCGACCTTTTCTTGTCGGCTTCCTCGCGCCACCGACTACGCGGGAACGGCTCCCTTTAGAGCCTCTGCCAGTGCGGTTGCCTCATCCGGGGTCAACTCAATCACCAACCGGCCCCCGCCCTCGCTGGGGATTCGCATGACAATCCCCCGTCCTTCTTTGGTGGCTTCTAGAGGCCCGTCACCTGTGCGAGGCTTCATTGCTGCCATTACAGCTCCTTACGGCAAGTACGACTACGCGAGCCCAAAACCCGCTACAGGGCCTAGTCTACCGTGATTTACCCACCGATTCGCGGGACTTCTTCCCTGCGGACGACGCTCCACCCGAGATCAGCCCCCGTTTGTCATGGCTTCAATCCCCGCCCAGACAGCTTCCACGGCCTCCTCGGGAGTATCGACAACCTTCACAATGTTTAGGTCTGCGGCATCAATAAGACCACGCTGAACCAGTGATGTTCGCAGCCATTCCAGCAGAGGAGCCCAGAACTCGCTGTCGACCAACACGATCGGGAAACGCTCAATTTTCCGGGTTTGAACCAGAGTCATGGCCTCAAACAGTTCGTCAAGCGTGCCGAATCCCCCGGGTAGCACGATAAAGCCACGAGCATACCTAACGAACATGACTTTTCGGACGAAGAAATATCTGAAGTTGATCCCCAGGTCAACCCACTGATTCATCCCCTGTTCAAAGGGGAGTTCGATGCCTAGACCGACCGAAACCCCGCCTGCCTTGTAGGCGCCCTTGTTTGCGGCTTCCATGATGCCCGGACCGCCTCCAGTCACCACTGAAAAGCCCCGTTCAGCGATCAGACGACCAATCTCCTCCGCCACCTGGTAGTCCTTGGTCCCAGGCTTTGTGCGAGCCGACCCAAAGACAGAAACGGCGTTAACAATGTTCGAGAGCGAACCGAATCCTTCTACAAACTCGGACTGAATCCTCATTACCCGCCACGGATCGCTGCTTCGCGACTGAAGTAGCGCCGAATCGGCGGTGTCTGTGGGGATCTGCTTGCCACGCATTATTACGGATCCTCGGCGGTAACTCTCGCGTTTTGTCATTATTTCGCTCCCTATTGTCTGACGCGGGCCCATATACACGGGCGCGTCAGTTCTCGTCTAGTGAGGTTACACGGTGACTAATCCCAATGCGGCGAGACCTTCCGTTCGACTGTCTTACTGATCAGTTTCCGGTAGTTTTGGATGCATGACCAATGACGTTTTTGAGGGGCAGAGCCCCAAGGACATGGCCGAGAAAGCAGCGAGGGCAATCCGCGAACATTCCGGTGTAGACAAGTACGATATTGCCCTCGTTCTGGGTTCGGGCTGGGGCGGCGCTGCCGAGTTAATCGGCGAGACCATTGCCGAGTTGCCCGCCGCGGAGGTTCCTGGTTTCCAGGCTCCGGCTGTGGCCGGACACGGCGCGACGATGCGGACAATCAGAGTGAAGGGAACCGACAAGATAGCCCTGGTCCTCGGTTCACGTACTCACTTTTACGAGGGAAAAGGACTGCGAGCAGTTGCCCACGGCGTCCGTACCGCCGCCGCGCTTGGGGCCGAGCAGATGGTCCTCACCAACGGCTGCGGTGGACTAAACCCAGAGTGGAAGCCAGGCCAGGTGGTGTTGATTCGTGACCACATTAACCTAACGTCCGAATCTCCAATCGAGGGAGCCAACTTCGTTGATCTCACCGACCTCTATTCCCAGCGTCTACGCGACGTAGCCCACACCGTGGATGGGACGTTGCCCGAGGGAGTCTATGTTCAGTTCCGTGGCCCGCACTACGAGACACCGGCCGAAGTCAAGATGGCTGGAATCATTGGCGGAGACCTGGTGGGGATGTCTACAACGCTTGAGGCAATCGCAGCACGGGAGGCGGGACTTGAGGTACTGGGTCTATCCCTGATGACCAACCTAGCGGCAGGTATTTCCGATGCCCCGCTGTCGCACCAGGAAGTAATAGAGGCAGGAGCTGAAGCGGCACCTCGGATCGCCGGACTCCTCGCGAACATCGTCCAGCAGCTCTAGGCAAGACAGGAAAGACTATGAGTTACAACCGTAATGAAGTTCTGGCGTGGATTCAGGACGACCCCGATGTAAACGACGCAAAGGTACTGCAGAACCTACTTGAGTTAGCTGACGGCGGCGACACTGGAGCAGCCGCAGAGCTGTCAGATCGCTTCAGCGGCATGTTGACATTCGGCACCGCCGGTTTGCGCGGCGAGTTGGGGGCGGGACCGAACCGCATGAACCGTGCGGTCGTTATCCGTGCCGCTGCGGGCCTCACCGCATACCTCAAAGAACAACTTCCGGACGGATTCACCGTTGTCGTCGGGCATGACGCCCGTCATGGATCACGCCAGTTTGCCGAAGACACGGCCGCTGTGGTCGAGGCGGGTGGAGGTCACGCATATCTCTTTGACCACGCTCTCCCTACCCCTCTCACCGCGTTCGCGCTCCGACGGCTTGGGGCTGACGCTGGAGTTGTTGTCACTGCGTCGCACAATCCTCCCGCAGACAATGGATACAAGGTCTACCTGGGCGGAAAAGTCGTAAGTGACTGGGGTCAGGGATCTCAAATCGTAACTCCGTACGACGGCGCGATTCTTGAGAAGATCATGGCAGTACCGTCAGTGGCCTCGGTTCCCCGCGCCGAATCCGGCTGGGAGGAACTCGGTGATGACATGGTGCAGGCGTATGTCGACCGCATCAAGAAGGTTGTGCCCGAGGGTCCGCGCGACCTGAAGATTGTTCTCACCTCAATGCACGGAGTTGGTGGAGATACCGCGCTAAGAGCCCTTGAAGCAGTCGGGTTCACCGATGTGACCGTGGTTGCGGAACAGCACGAGCCCGATCCCAACTTCCCCACTGTCACGTTCCCCAATCCAGAAGAGCCAGGAGCTCTAGATCTAGCAATCTCACTGGCGCGCGAGGTCGGTGCAGACATAATCCTGGCAAACGACCCGGATGCTGACCGCTCGTCCGCCGCGATCCCTGATGCCTCAACCGCCACCGGCTGGCGTCAATTGACCGGCGATGAGGTGGGTTCACTTCTTGGAGATCAGACCGCTCGTGAAATCACAGGCGGAGAGAAAGTGGCATCAGACGAGGGGCCGAATGGACCAACCCTGGCGAACTCGATCGTCTCGTCAAGACTTCTGTCTAAGATCGCGGCAGCACACGGCCTGCACCACGAGTTCACCCTGACTGGTTTCAAGTGGATCTCCCGCGTGCCCGGCCTGGTATTTGGCTATGAAGAGGCAATCGGATTCTGCGTCGATCCTCAGTATGTGCGAGACAAGGACGGAATCTCTGCGAGCACTAAGCTGGCGGCTCTGGCTGCGTCGCTGAAGGCGGAGGGACGCTCGGTCCAGGATCGTCTTGACGAACTGGCCAGGGCGTTCGGTCTGCACGCCACAGCACCACTAACAATCCGCGTTGAGGACCTATCGCTGATCGCCAAGGGCATGGAGAACCTTAGGACCAACGGCATCACCTCAATCGCTGGAGCGTCTGTCGTGGAGACGGTCGACTTAGCCATTGGAACCGAGGACTTGCCGCCCACGGATGGTCTGCTGTACGTGACCGACCGCGATGACAGAGTTGTGGTTCGCCCCTCCGGAACTGAACCCAAGCTAAAGTGCTATATCGAAGTCATCGAGAACATTATCGATGATGACGTAGACACGGCCAGGGCACGCGCAGCAAAGCGCCTTGATGCGATTAGAGGCGACATGCGCTCGGCAATAGGGATCTAGGTAGTCTGCGGGTCCCCTCGTTTGATATGACAAGACCGGCCTGCGGATAATCTCCAAAGGCCGGTCTTGTGGGTGGAATTTAGTCCTCTAGTCCATCTAGCACTGCCTTTGTACCGGATAGACCCAGGCGGGTTGCCCCCGCGTCGATCATTGCCTGGGCTGCCGCTGCGTCACGGATTCCCCCCGACGCCTTTACCCCCAGATCGGGACCAACAGCTGCACGCATTAACGCGACTGCGTGTGCACTTGCACCACCGGATGGGTGGAACCCGGTCGACGTCTTCACAAAATCTGCGCCTGCACGCTTGCAAGCTTTGGACGTCTCCGTAACTTCCTCGTCCGTCAAAGCAGCTGACTCGATGATGACCTTTAGCAAGGCGCCGGGAACTGCATCGCGAACCGTCTTGACGTCGCCCTCAACCGCGTCCCAGTCGTGCTCCTTGACGAAGGCGAGGTTGATAACCATGTCTACTTCATCAGCACCATCTGAGACAGCCTGTGCCGCCTCTGCAGCCTTGATCGAGGACTTCACAGCTCCCGAAGGGAAGCCGACAACAGTCGCCACCTTCATTCCTTCGGGAACCTTTACGGGAAGCATCGAAGGCGAAACACAAACTGAAAACACGCCAAGCTCGGCACCCTCATCGATCAGGGCCTGCACATCCGCTGCCGTTGCCTCTGGCTTCAGTAGCGTGTGGTCAACCATTCGGGCGACTTCACTTCGGGATGTCATTTAAACTCCTTCTAACTCTTGTAACTCGTCGGCGTGCGAAATTGTCATAGGCCCGCAGGTGGTGCATTACGGACCCGGCTCTTCCGCAATATCCGAGTCCGGCCAGTCTCTCGGCTTAGTGTCCGGGACCGTCTACTCGGTCAAGGATGATCGAGGGAACATCTGTTGGCCTGTCCACACTGATCTTGATTGCGCCGTCTAGCGCCTCGATTGAGCGCTCAAAGCGTTCTGGCGTGTCCGTATGAAGGGTAAGCAGTGGCTGTCCCTTTTTCACGGAGTCACCCGGTTTCGCATGGATCTCAACTCCAGCGCCGGCCTGGACCGCCTCACCCTGACGGGTGCGACCTGCACCCAAGCGCCAAGCGCAGATCCCGACGCCCCAGGCGTCAAGTTCACTCAGGTACCCGGATTCCTCCGCCACAATCTGCTCTTGGTACTTCGCAACTGGCAAAGCTGCAGCTGGATCACCACCCTGATCGGCAATCATCTGGTTCCAGCGGTCCATTGCTCGCCCATCGCTCAGAGCAGCTTGCACGTCCACGTCGTCCTTACCCACAAGACGCAACATTTCGCGGGCCAAGCTCACGGTTAGGTCGACAACGTCCTGAGGACCGCCGCCCGCCAAGACTTCAACCGATTCACGGACCTCTAGGGCATTGCCGACCGTAAGACCAAGCGGAGTGGACATGTTGGTGAGCAAAGCCGATGTGCGCACACCCGCGTCCTCGCCCAGCGCAACCATTGTCTCAGCGAGCTTCTGCGCCTGCTCTAACTCACGCATAAACGCCCCAGAGCCGACCTTGACATCGAGTACCAGCGCCGAGGTCCCCTCCGCAATCTTCTTCGACATGATCGACGAAGCTATCAAGGGAATGCAGTCAACAGTCGCCGTTACGTCACGCAGTGCATATAGCTTCTTGTCAGCGGGCGCGAGCCCTGAGGTAGCAGCACAGATAACGGCGCCCGGACCATTTTCCAGCATCTCAAAGATCTGCTCCGAATCCAGGTTCGGATCCCAGCCTGGAATCGACTCTAGCTTGTCGAGTGTGCCGCCCGTATGGCCCAGACCGCGTCCCGAAAGCTGTGGCACCGCCACATCAAAACATGCAACAAGGGGTGCGAGTGGCAGAGTGATCTTGTCCCCCACCCCGCCCGTCGAATGCTTGTCGGCCGTGGGCTTGGTCAGCTTCGAGAAGTCGAGACGCTCACCCGAGTTCATCATCGCCATGGTCCAGCGAACAATCTCCTCGCGATCCATTCCGCGAAGAAAGATAGCCATTGCCAAGGCCGACATTTGCTCATCGGTAACGACGCCGCGCGTATAGGCATCAATTACCCAGTCGATCATCGGGTCAGGAATCCGCCCGCCGTCCCTTTTGATTCTGATTACATCTACGGCATCAAAGGCTTCTGTCTTTGCCAACACCTATTCCTCTTCCTGATTCTGTTCAGCAACTTCGCTGTCCCAAACGCGTTCGAGGTCCGCCGGGCCAAACCCGCCCGGCAGCACCCGGTCCATCGTCATTCGCCCTTCCGGCATTTCGAGGACCAGTTCCGCGCCACCATGCTCCCAGAGCAACTGGCGGCAACGCCCGCAGGGTGAGGCTGGTTCTCCCAAACCGTCAACGCAGGCGAATGCCACGAGGCGGCCGCCGCCGGTGCGGAATAGATCAGAGATCATTCCGCACTCGGCACACAGACACACTCCGTATGCGGCGTTTTCGACGTTGCAACCAGTCACGATGCGGCCGTCGTCCACGAGTGCCGCGGCCCCAACCGGGAACTTCGAGTAGGGCACGTAGGCGTTTTGCATGGCGCTGACCGCCGCGCTCCGTAGTTCTTGCCAGATCGTTTCGTCAATCTTTGCTTTAGTCACTAGTCCTCCAATAGTGATCCGGTTTACGGATATGGTTTGCCCTCGGCTGCCGGAACTCGAACGGCTCCGACGAATCCGGCTACAGCAAGGATGGTGACCAGGTACGGAATCATTAGCAGGTATTCAGCCGGGATCCCTCCACCGACCGCCTGCATGATGATTCCCAGGTTGGTAGAGAACCCGAATAACAGCGCTGCCATTAGCGCCCCGACCGGGTTATAGCGACCGAGGATCATGGCAGCCAGAGCGATAAAGCCGTTTCCTGCTGCCATGTCCTTCGAGAAGGCAAGCCCTTGACCCACGGTAAAGAAGGCGCCGCCGAGCCCGGCAATGGCGCCACCTAGAAGGACGTTGTGCCAACGAATGGAGTTGACCTTGATTCCCACCGTGTCAGCGGCCTGAGGCTTCTCACCAACAGAACGCATCCGTAGTCCCCACCTCGTTGAGAACAGAGCGAACTGAAGGATGATCACGGCCGCATACATCATGTAGACCAGGATTGTCTGGTTGAACAGGACCGGACCAATAATGGGAATGTCCTTCAAAATTGGAATCGGTAGCTGTGGCAGTCTCATCGCCTTGTTAAGGTGCGGTGAATCGCGGAGTAGCGTCGAGAAGATGAACGACGTGACGCCGAGTGCAAGCATGTTCAAGACAACGCCGACAACGATATGATCCGCTCGGTACTTGATTGTGAACAGAGCCAGCAGTGCAGCAAGCAACATGCCCGCGATCGGCGCACCGATCAGGCCCATCCACGGTGAACCAAAGGCGGAGGCCGTAATTGCACCAGCAAAAGCTCCGAACAGGAGCTGGCCTTCGATTGCGATGTTGACGGTTCCGGAACGCTCATTTATGACACCTGCAAGAGCACCGAAAACCAGCGGGGTAGCAAATGCCAAACCGCCCGCTAACAGCGAGACGACCGGGAGATTAGCGCTTGGACGGTCCGCAACAATCCAGACGAGGAATGCAAATACGAATGACACCCCAACCACAACGAGTGTCCATCCGGGTACCGCCCTTCGGTTGATTGCCTGGACCCAGACGAATACGGTCACAACAACCGCAAGAACCGCAAGAATGCCCGTGGTCAGCTGAGCGGGAGCCGTCCAGGTGAAATCCGACATCCACGCGCTCGCGCCTTTGAATGACAGGTTGGACTGTCCCCGAGATGTTGCGGCCAAAAGTACGGCCAGAGCCGCCATCACCGTCGTAACGATCGGGTCACGCCAGGAAATCGGAACTGTGACGCCGGCGAGTTCAGCCTCGGTAGCGTTTTTGGTAGGAGCTGTTACAGCGCTCATCAGCGACCGCCTTCCTTGGACGAGGAATCTACATTGCTCACGCCAGCCACGACCTCGACCGGCACACCGTCGTTGTCGACGATCACTGTCTCCCCCTCAGACTCGTCCTTATGCTCCACCTTCGAGACGGTTGCCTCACGGATACTGCGACGTTGGCGCATATACCTGATTGCCTCGGAAGCCGCGATCATTAGGACGATGATCGCCTGGGTGATTTGAACAATGTCGACAGGGATTCCTGCCGATGACTGCATCAGTGCTCCACCCGCATTCAGCGCCCCAAATAGAAGGCCCGCGAAGAACACGCCGATTGGACGTGACTTCCCAAGTAGCGCAACCGTGATCGCGTCGAACCCCAGTGATCCGGCCATACCGGCCGTCAGTGCTTTCTCGGTACCCAGAACAGGTCCGGTCGCCGCGAGTCCGGCGAGGGCTCCCGAAATGACCAGGGTCCACATGATTGTGTTTTTAACGCTCATGCCAGCGGTACGAGCAGCGTCCTGGTTTGCGCCGGAAGCCCTGATTTCGAAACCGAAGGTTGATCGGTCGATGAGCCACCACACGAAAATAGTCGCCAGGATTGCGACTATGATGCCGAAGTTCAATCGGAAACCCGAGCCGGCAAGAAGTGGGTAGGCCGAATTGGACCCAATCGGCCGTGACTTGCCGGGGAAGCCGTCTCCATGAAACAGCTTCGTGTTCAGCATGGCCGCCAAGAATAGGGTGGCGATTGAGTTGAGCATGATAGTCACGATGACTTCATTTGCACCCAACCTCGACTTCAGGAAACCAGGAATGAAGCCATATATCGCACCGCCGATCAGCGCCCCTGCAACAGCCAATAGAACGTGTAGCACCACGGGCAGATCAAAGTAAAAGCCGACGAAACCTGCGAACAGGCCGCCCATGATGAGCTGTCCCTGGACACCGATATTGAACAGGCCCGCAGTGAATGAGACCGCGATTGCCAAACCAGCAATGATTAGTGGTGTCGCACGAACGATGGTCTCGGTCAGCGGACGGAACATGCCCTGTACGGTGCTCTGTCGCCAGTCGAATATCGAGCCTCTGATCAGCGAGGTGAAGAAAGACGCAAATGCGTTCCACACCGCACCGAAGAAGTCTGCTGGCTGTGCGAACAGGTATCCGGCTGTGCGCTGAACATCTGAATCGAAGGCGACGACAATGAGCGCACCAATAATCAGAGCGGTCAGGATTGCTACCGCAGTCGTGGCAGCCGAAGGGTTGAACAGCGTGTCCAGGATTTTCCTGACCCACTTCTGAGACTTGTCCGGTCCTTCTACCGGCTCAAGCGTGGATGGCTCTGGATTTAGAACTGCAGGACCGTTACTCACTTGCCGCCCTCCTCAAGCTCAACGTCAACGGGGTCTTCCCCGTCGCCGGGGTAGGCTTGCGGAACATCGGCCGTCGCCGCCAGCGCTTCCTCATATGGCACACCCGCCATCATTAGGCCGAGGGTGTCGCGCTTGGTATCCGCCGGCACGATTCCAACAATCTGTCCGCGATACATTACTGCGATGCGGTCTGCGAGCGAGGTCACCTCGTCCAGTTCCGTTGAGACAACCAAGACTGCGGAACCGTTGTCGCGCTCTTGGATTATTCTCTTGTGTACGAATTCGATGGAGCCGACGTCGAGGCCACGGGTTGGTTGTGCTGCGACCAGGACCTTGACCGGACGAGAGAGCTCGCGAGCCAAGATCGCCTTCTGTTGGTTACCACCAGAAAGGGTCGAGATCGGATCTTCGACGTTGGTCAAACGAACGTCAAATTCAGTTGCTAACTTTTCCGCATTCTCTAGCACCGCATCGGGATGCATATTGACACCGGTCGCGAATGGTTCGCGGTCGTAAATGTCTAGGATCATGTTCTCGGCCACCGAGAAACTAGAAATCATGCCATCCTTTGAACGGTCCTCGGGAATGTACCCCAGTCCCTTACGGAGACGTTCCTTTATGGAAGTGTGGTCGATCGGTTCTCCCTCAATGGTGATACTGCCACCATCGGGCACAGACAGACCTAGGATCGTCTCGCAGAGCTCGGTTTGTCCGTTACCTTGGACTCCGGCAACGCAGAGAATCTCTCCGGCCTTGACGTCAAAGTTCAGGTGATCGAGTAGCAGGTGCTTGTTGTCATCCACCAGAGTCACATCGTTGAACTCCAGAACCTGAGCGCCCGGCTTGGGCGCCGTTTTTTCGACGTCCAAGATGACCTCGCGGCCAACCATCATCGACGCCAAATCCTTCTCAGAGTCAGTCGGCTTCGCCTGTCCTACCACCTTGCCGCGTCGAATAACGGTGATGTGATCGGCAATCGCCCGTATCTCGCGTAGCTTGTGGGTAATGAAGACGATCGAAGTACCGGACTCCTTGAGTTGACGCATGATCTCAATAAGTTCGTCAGTCTCTTGGGGAGTCAGAACTGCGGTCGGTTCGTCAAGAATTAGGACTTCTGCGTCCCGCGACATTGCCTTGATGATTTCGACGCGCTGCTGTGCACCAACCGGTAGGTCCTCGATCACGGCGTTCGGGTCAAGATCGAATCCGAACTTCTCAGAAAGCTCGCGGACCTTCTTCTCAGCATCTCTTTTCTTGATGATGCCTAGGACCGTCGGTTCGTATCCGAGTGCCACCGACTCCGCGACCGTAAATACCGGCACCAGCATAAAGTGCTGGTGAACCATTCCAATTCCGGCGGCCACGGCATCGCCAGGCCCGTCGAAATGAACGACTTTATCGTCGATCAGAATCTCGCCACCGTCCGGCTGATACAGGCCATACAGCACGTTCATCAACGTTGATTTGCCGGCTCCATTTTCGCCGAGCAGTGCGTGGATTTCACCGGGCTCAACGACAAGACTTATGTCGTCGTTGGCCACCAGCGGTCCGAAGACCTTAGTGATCCCTCTCAGTTCGAGCTTCACATTGTGTCCTTTGTGGGCAGGTAATTCGCATCCTTGCGTAAGGGCGGAGAACCTAGTGTAGTAGGTCTTGATGGTATGTAGCGCCACTTTGCGCGCGAGTTTAGATTCTGGGTATCACCCCAAAGTAATCGGGAGGGTGCAGGCATTGCACCCTCCCGATGTGTTCTAGTCATTGAAGACCACTGAGTCGGAAGCCCGTCTAGTGTCCTCCATACCAAAACTACTTAGGCGTGTTCACGCTCTCAACTACGATGCTTCCGTCGATGATGCCATCGCGAAGTGCGGAGATCTCGTCGTCAAGGTCAGCGGGGACCTTGTCAGCAAAATCGTGCCACGGAGCAATTCCAACACCGTCGTTGGCGAGGGTGCCAATGAACGGATCGGAGGTCCATGAGTCGTCAACAACCATCTTGATCGAGTCGAACACAGCTGCTTCGATCTGCTTGAGAACGGAGGTGAGGATAACGCTGCCCGAGTCAGGCTCAGTCAGGTAGCCATCGGCGTCAACCCAGACGACCATGGTGCCTTCGTGTTCCTTGGCTGCTGCCAGTGTTCCTAGACCGACGGGGCCGGCAACCGGCATGACGACGTCAGCGCCCTGGTTGAAGAGCTCTTCAGTGAACTGCTTGCCCTTTGCCTGGTCCTCGAAGTTTCCTACTGCCATGCCGGTCTGGGCGGCCTTGTCCCAGCCGAGAAGCTCAACGTTCGTTCCCTTGTCCTCGTTGTACTTTGCAACGCCATCTGAGTAGCCATCAGCGAAGACGGCAGTCGATGGGATTTGCATACCCAGGTAGGTGCCGACCTTGCCGGTGGTCGACATTGCTGCCGAAGCGTAGCCTGCCAGGTAACCGGCCTCTGCCGTGTTGAACAGCAACGCGCGAGTGTTCTCAAGTGAGCTGTCACCAATGGTGGAGTCAACCAGAGCAAACTTAACATCCGGGTACTTAGCAGCAGCCTCAGCCATTGCCTGGTCCATCAGGAAGCCAACGCCAATGATGATGTCGCAGTCGCCCTGCACCATGTTCTCGATGTTCGGTGCGAAGTCCTGATCACCGGTCGACTCAGCCTGAGCAATCTCAACACCCAGTTCCTTCTCAGCCTTAGTTAGGCCGTCGTGACCCGACTGGTTGAAGGACTTGTCGTCGAAGCCGCCCTGGTCAGAAACCATGCAAGCCTTAACATCAGACTTTTCTACTGTTGCCTCACCGCCGTCGCCACTAGCTGCTTCAGACTGAGTATCTTTGCTTTCTGTAGGGGCCTGTCCACAAGCTGCAAGGGACAGTGCAACTGCTGCGGCGATAGCGCCGAATCGCAGAGAGTTCTTCAAAATTCCTCCTGAACGGATAAAAAAGCGCGAGCGCCAATAGACAAAATCAAACTTCGATGCTCACGTCATTTCCCATGTTAGTTGGGGGTGAACACACTAACAGGCCAACGCGTCCCTCGCCACCGAAACGCAACGTTTCCGTTACACATCGTGTGTGACAGACCACCACGAGACGAGAGCGCAGGGTTAGCCGCGACGCAACTGCACCGCGTTCTGAGTCCATCGGTGGTCGAAGCCTGGTTAGAGAAAGCGTTCCTGCCCGTCAGCCCTCAGGGCATCTACCCCTTCTTTCACTCTTTGCGCATTCGCTCTCGTCGTCACCAACAGGGCATCGCCAGTGTCAACAACAATCGCTCCAGGAACGCCCACGACGACCACGGCCTTGTCAGAGGAAACACGGATAACAGAATCATTCGAATCTATTGCAACGTGAGCCGGGTTATTCGGACTACTGTCCCCCAGGGCATCCAACGCCTCAAAGTCGCCCAAGTCTGTCCAACCCGAATCAGACATGATCACCGTTGCAACCCCACCTTGAGAGGCCACCGGCTCTGCGATGGCATGGTCTATCGCAATGCGCTCTATTGATTTCCACTCGCGCTTCAAGATCTCCTGGCGTTCCAGCAGGGACCATCCGTCTGCAATGTGGTTGAGCGACTTGTCCATTTCGGGATGAAGTTTCGCCAGGTGCTTCTTCAGTACCCCAGCCTTCATCACAAACATGCCGGCATTCCATAGGTATCCGGCTTTCAGGTACTTGGCCGCGGCCTCTGCACTCGGTTTCTCGACGAATCGCTTTACTAGGAAGGCCTCGTCCGTTATCAGTTCAACGGTAGGTTGGATGTAACCAAACGCTGTCGAAACGGACTCGGGCTTGAGCCCAATAGTCGTCACATACCCCTCTTCGGCCGCTCCGATTGCGCCGCGTACCGCATCCTGAAAGATCGCGGGACGAAGAATCGAGTGATCCGCAGCAAAGGATCCAACTACCGCATCATCGCCGTACTTCTTCGCTAGCAAATAGGTCGCCAATCCGATGGCGGCCATTGAGTCCCGTGGCGCAGGCTCGGTTATCACTGCGACCGGCAGGTTCTCCGGCAGCTTCTTTAGGTCCACCAGAGCCTGGAGTTGTTTTTGAACCTCGCCCACGTGTTTGTGTCCCGTAACAACCGTAATCGACGCCGATACGGGGGCTAGGCGAAGTGCGGTTTTTTGCAGTAACGACTTGCCAGACGTTTCCAGATCCAGCAAGAACTTGGGGCGAGACTGCCTCGAAAGAGGCCACAGCCTTGAGCCGGCGCCCCCGGCCGGGATGATTGCGTGTAGCTTTTCCAAGTTTGACCTCCAACTCTCTGGGCACACTTGCCAGCCCATCTATCAGGGGAACTCTATCGGCAAGCCGACTTCCCTTTCTCTAAGCTCCAATCAATTCGGGGCACGGCACCCCTCGAGCTCGGCACGAAAAGACTCCGGATTGATTGGAAATCCGGGTGTAGAAGAGACGCCGAACGCCGGCCCCGCAGACGGGACCGGCGCTCTTGATGGGATTCGCGACGAACCAGAACGGTCCGTCTAAAGAGTTCCTACTCTGCGTCCTTCGCCGCTTCCTCGACAGCCTCCTCGACTGCGGTTTCTGCGGACTCAATCGCAACATCCTGAATGGTCTGGACAGCCACGATTTCACGTTCACCGTCAAGCATCGTTTCGACGCCCTCTGGAAGAACTAGGTTCTCGACGCGGATAACAACGCCCTCTTCAAGTCCCTCAACATCGACTTCGATCGACTCAGGAATCGAGGTTGCCGGAGCCTTTACCAGGACCGCGAACTCTTCCTGGGCCAGCTGGGTGCCCGAGATAGGCTCGCCGACGATCACGATCGGAACCTCAACTTCGACCTTTTCATCGGCGCGAACTGCAAGCAGGTCAACGTGCAGGATGTCGCGTCGAACCGGGTGACGCTGAATCGACTTCACAAGTGCGAGCTGCTTCTTCTTGCCATAGTTCACTGTCAGAACAGCGTTGGCATTGTCCTTGACAATCAGGAATACCGCGTGACCAGGCAGATCCAAATGAACCGGGTCGATACTGTGACCGTAAAGGACTGCGGGGATATTTCCCGCCTGACGCGAACGACGCGAGGGGCCCTTACCAAACTCCGTGCGTTCAACACCGGTAATAGAAAGTTCTGTAGCTGCTGCCATGGTAAAACCTCTTTCACTCTGCGGGCCGGGCCCGACTTCTTTGCCTACCCGACGACCATCGCAAGAGCGATAACCAACCACGTCGATCACGGAGCGATATTTCTGCTCCCTCGCCGGGGCAACTCAAAAAGCATAGCCACTAATTCGCACAGTAACCAAGACGAGGGGCTATCACTTTGCTCACCCCGGACTCAATTACCATTCCACGGCCCCCGTAACCCGGTTCGTGGCAGTCGAGTGATCCCCACCCATCACAATCCGAAAGACTACAAACGCGCCAGTTTGGGAGCGCAAATCAGACTCCGAGATCGGCACCAGACCGCACCGAAGGTGGCGCAACTGCCAGCACCGCGTAGAAATCGCAAAGCTCGCGGTCCGTGTCTGGAAATAGGAAAGAGGGGGCTTAAGCCGCTCCGTCGAACATGGAGGTTATCGATCCGTCCTCGAACACCTCGTGAATCCCCTTTGCGATCAGCGGCGCGATCGGCAAGATGGTGAGGGACGGGAAGCGCTTGCTCTCAGGGACTGGGAGCGTGTCAGTGACGACAACCTCGGTCGCACCGCAACCGGCAAGGCGCTCAGCTGCAGGATCAGAAAAGACGGCATGTGTCGCGGCAATTAAAACGCTCCTGGCCCCGGCTTTGTAGAGAACCCGGACGGCTTCTGCAATGGTCCCGCCGGTATCAATGAGGTCATCGGTGATAACACAGTCCCGACCAGCGACATCGCCCACAACGCGATTCGCAACAGCGACGTTGGGACGCGTCGTATCCCGTGTCTTGTGAACAAAGGCCAGCGGGCAGTTGCCAAGCTTCGCGGACCATTTCTCCGCGACGCGGATCCGGCCGGCGTCCGGTGACACAACAGCTACGTTTCCCAGATCGACTCTGTCCTTCACATAGTCGACCAGCACGGGCATCGCCCAGAGGTGGTCAACGGGACCATCAAAAAAGCCCTGCTCTTGAGCCGCGTGCAAGTCAACACTCATGATCCGATTCGCCCCGGCCACCTTGTACATATCTGCGACCAACCTGGCAGAAACGGGTTCGCGCCCCTGGTGCTTTTTGTCCTGACGAGCGTACGGATAGAACGGGGCAACGGCAGTAATTCGCTTTGCCGATGCTCGCTTGGCCGCATCGATCATGATTAGCTGTTCCATCAACCACTTGTTCGTGGGGGGTGCCATCGACTGAATCAGAAACACGTCAGCGCCGCGAACCGATTCGTTAAATCGGAAATAGATCTCACCGCTCGCGAAGTCGTACGAGGTGGTTGACATGACTTCGAGGCCGAGTTCTTCACCGATTTCTTGTGCCAGCTTCGGGTAAGCGCGGCCGGTAGCAAGAACTAGACGCTTGTCTACAGAGGTCACGATTCCACTCAAGGTGCGATCCCTTCGCCTCGGTCGGTCATCAGCCCGACGCCCGTGCAGTGCGCATGTACAACCCTAGCCGCCGTTCGCAGACCTTGTGTTCCTGTCTTGCGGAAGTGCGGCTGACCGATTCCTTCCACGGACGGGAATCTCGCTCCGCCGCATGGACTCGAACCACGACTAAGGGCACCAAAAACCCCTGTGCTGCCATTACACCACGGCGGAAAAGCAACACCCATTCTTCCACATATGTCGGGCGAGACTCCCGGCGAGCACTGTGATCCTTTCCGCGTAGTCCCTTTCCAGTTCGAGAGTGCGATCTTCGGTCCGGTTCACAGCGAACGCAGCCCGGCGACCATTGCGCTTCCGATCAGAACCTGGGAAATCCTCTGGAGCCGCATGGACGGTAGCATGAGGTGCGGCTTTCGTTAGGAGATTTCTTTGGCATTCACGCCCTTTTTTACTCATCGCCGAACCGGAATGGTTCGCTAATGGCCGCTCCCCTGTTGGTCGCCGAGAACCTGCACCTCGAATACCCCACCGAAGTCGTGTTTGATTCGCTTTCACTGGGAGTGGAAGAGGGAGACCGTGTCGGCATCGTCGGTCGAAATGGCGACGGAAAAACCAGTCTGCTTGGTCTTCTTTCCGGTGAGATCAAGCCTCAGCAAGGGCGAGTGATCCGACGAGGAGGACTGAGCTTCGGCGTACTGAGTCAAGGCGATCACCTGGATGAGAAAGCCACCGTGGCCCAGGTGATCGTCGGTGAACGACCCGAGTTCGAATGGGCGGGCGATCCGAAAGTCCGTGATGTCATTAGCGGACTTGTCTCCGACATTCCCTGGGAAGCAAGGATCGGAGAGCTAAGCGGTGGACAGCGACGCCGAGTTGACCTCGCTGCGCTACTGGTAGAGGACTGGGATCTCATCGCCCTTGATGAGCCAACTAACCACCTTGATGTTGAGGGTATCGCCTGGCTGGCTCAACACCTGAAACAGCGCTGGCCCAAGAACCAGGGTGGCCTATTGGTCATTACCCACGACCGCTGGTTCTTGGACGAGGTATGCAATGAAACCTGGGAGGTTCACGACGGGATAGTCGAACCGTTCGAGGGAGGGTATGCCGCCTATGTTCTGCAGCGCGTGGAACGCGACCGGATGGCGGCTGCTACCGAGGCCAAGAGGCAGAACCTCATGCGAAAGGAGCTTGCATGGTTGCGGCGGGGCGCACCCGCCAGAACCAGCAAGCCGAAGTTCCGCATCGACGCTGCGAACCAGCTGATCGAGGGAGTGCCGCCTGTACGCGACCAGATCGAGTTGCAGCGCCTCGCCGTGGCCCGCCTTGGCAAAGATGTTGTGGACCTCGAAGACGCGAGCGTGAGTTTCGGAGACAATCATGTCCTGAACGGCGTAACTTGGCGGATCGCTCCGGGTGAGCGAACCGGGGTCCTTGGCGCCAACGGCGTTGGGAAGTCCACCCTGCTCGCCCTAATCAGCGGGAGTCTGAAGCCGAGCACTGGGCGAGTAAAGCGTGGCAAAACCGTACAGATCGGAATGCTCGACCAACAGTTTTCCCAGCTTGCTGACATTGGTAATGATCGTGTTCGTGAGGTGCTCGCTAGAACGAAAACCACGTTCCAGGTCGATGGTAAGGACATGACTCCCGCCCAACTTTTGGAGCGCCTCGGTTTTTCGAAGGCGCACCTCCAGGCCCGGGTTAGAGAGCTTTCTGGCGGTCAGAAGCGACGTCTGCAACTATTGCTTCTATTGCTCAGCGAACCTAACGTGATCGTCCTTGACGAACCAACGAACGACGTTGACCACCAAATGCTCACTGCGATGGAAGATCTGCTCGACTCGTGGCCAGGAACCCTGATCGTCGTTTCGCACGACCGCTATCTCCTGGAACGAATCACAGACCAGCAGTACGCGATCCTCAGCGGTCATTTACGACATGTTCCTGGCGGAGTGGACGAGTACCTGGAACTAAGAAAGCAACAGGCACTGGGCCCACCTACGTTTGGAGGGAAATCGGTACCAAATACGGAATCCAGCAGTGGAGATGCCGTCGTCGTTGGCGACAAGGCCCAAAACAGTAGCGCGAAAGGCCAGGAATCATCCTCGTCTCAGAACTCCGCATCGCGGACCACGGTGGCAAGCGGCGCGGAGCTACGGGCAATACAGAAGGAAATTGCCGCGACCGAGCGGAAGATGGATAAGCTCGAGATGTCCGTTGAAAAGCTGCACGAAAAGATGGCGAACCATGACCAGAGCGACTTCGAGGGCCTTTCGGAACTGACGGGTGAACTCCACCGCCTAACCGAGGAAAAGGACCAACTGGAAGAACGTTGGCTGGAACTCTCGGAACAACTCCCCTGACTCGAGAAACTGCCGGGTGAGAAGGAGGCCAGTGCCCGTCCACGCCGACCGGGTCGCAGCGTTGCGAGACCGGAAGGCAAAAGAAGGACAGTAAGCGACTTCTATGCTGGGATGAAAACCTTGTCCTACTCCATGTGCTTCACGGTTGCCACAGATAATCTCATCGGGATTTGAGCCGAAAGAAATACATGAGTTGTTGACCACGCTAGATGCATGTCGACCTCACCCTCGTCTTGGTTCCCCTCAGCTCGCACCCTCAACGAGGGTGAGTTGGAACTGATTGAGGGCGGCACGGTACTGTCCCCGCCCCTCCACCCTGGGCAATTGTCTGCCGGAGTGGCCCGTCAATCCCTCAGATAATGCATGGTTTCGTACGGGGAATGGCCATTCCGGCGGATATCAGGCGGGGCGAAGGGTCCAATAGACCACACTGGCAGATATTCCACTGGATAACCCGCACGCAGACCCTCCGCGACGAATGCCGGGCGAGAAACACCCAGATAAGGATCACAAAGGCCAACCCGGCAAACACGCCAAAGGTCAACCCAGCAGGTGCTCCAGCGGACCTAGAACAATGGGCCGCATTTTCCCGACACGAGAGGGAACAATGCAAGACCGACTACTTGTTCTCCCCGAGGTGGTCGTGTGACATGCCCAGAGTGCCTTGCGCCGCGATAGATCCAACGCTTCCCCCTCCCGGACCCCTTAGCAGGTAGGCGACCCCTGCCGCGAGAATAGCTCCCGCAAAAGGTCCCGCAACATACACCCAGTAGTCAGAGAAATTCAACGAAGCCATATTTGGACCAAAGGTGCGCGCCGGGTTCATTGAGGCACCCGAGACGGGAGACGCCCACATCCCCGCAAGCGCGATATAGGCGCCCACACCGATAGCCCCGATTACACCGATGTTCTGCGCACCTGACGAAGTACCGAGAATCACCGTGACTAGCCCGAAAGTAAGAACTAGTTCCATCCAGAAGGCCGTGCCCGGTCCGAAACCACCGCTCGGATAGTTTGATCCACTACTTGCTGAGACGCCAAGAAGCGCCTGAAGAACGTAGGCGGCGATCGAAGCCCCGAGCAGTTGAGCCAGCAGGTACCCAGGAACACGTCTCCAGGGGAAATCACCTCGCAGAGCGAACGCAAAACTTACAGCTGGATTAAGGTGAGCGCCCGAAACCTTGCCCATCGAAAGGATCACGGCCATAACCATCGCACCAGGCACGATAACCGACACGGTCCGGCTCACCGACCCGGGGACAGCAACGTTCATCATCGGGCCGCCAGCGGCCGTCAGCACCAGGAAAAATGTTCCTACCATCTCAGCAAAAAGCCGTCGCCACTTCCGGTGTGGATCGTCAAAGTCGCGACTTATCTGATCGAGGTCGGTTACGGTCCCCCAATTGGAAAGCTCACGTCGCTCCAACTCACTGGTACGTGGACGAGGATCATTCTGCTGCCCCATCGGTGTCTCCTTCATAGGCCAAGATTAGTCGTCCCACTCGCGGACGCCCTAATGCGAACGTTTCGCAGAGAGTTCGAGTCTTTCGAATCACCTGGGTTTCACTCACTAAATTCGGTCTTTTTTGAAGATGCGAGTGAGCAGAGCCAAAAGGATTGCTCGATGATTTCGCCATGCAACTTGTCTGGTCAAGAAGTCACTGCCGCGCGAGGCTTTCGTGTAAGTCGTTCCGGCATTACGTTTAGTGGAGATCCATCGAAGCGCGTTGCGTTCACCACTGCTCAAGGAAGAAATGGAAATGACAGATCTAGAAGACCTAACTCTCGAAGAGAAGGCATCACTCGCCAGTGGATCAGACTTCTGGCATACCGAGCCAATCGAACGAGTAGGTATCCCCGAGCTCATGCTCACCGATGGCCCTCACGGCCTACGCAAACAAGCTGGTGGAGGCGACAACCTTGGCCTTGAAGGCAGTATTCCCGCCACATGCTTCCCACCACTGGTCGGAATGGGATCGTCATGGGATCCGGAAGTCCTGGAGAAGGTTGGTGAGGCACTGGGCGAAGAAACCTCAATCGAAGACGTCGCTGTCGTTCTTGGTCCAGGAATCAACATCAAACGTTCGCCCCTTTGCGGCCGTAACTTTGAGTACATCTCCGAAGATCCGATCGTTGCAGGAGTTCTGGGTGCCGCGTATGTAAACGGCGTTCAATCCAAGGGCGTCGGCACCTCCGTTAAGCACTTCGCTGCGAACAATCAGGAAGAAGAACGCATGCGGGCCAGCTCAAACATTGATGAGCGAACCCTGCGCGAAATCTATCTTCGCGCCTTTCAGCGTGTGGTTGAGGACGCTCAGCCGTGGACCATCATGTGCTCTTACAACCGTATCAACGGTGTTCACGCTTCTTCTGACCGCTGGTTACTCACCGATGTTCTTCGCAGTGAATGGGGCTTCAAGGGTCTGGTGGTCTCTGACTGGGGCGCAACCGTCGACCGAGTCAAAGGCATCGAAGCCGGGATGGACCTTGAGATGCCAGCGACCGCGGGAAAGACCGACGCCCAAATCGTTGCCGCCGTCAAGGACGGTTCTTTGGACGAAGCTGAGCTAGACATCACCACCCAGAGAGTCCTCGACCTGATCGACAAGGCAACCGAAGGCGCGGGCCACGTCAAGGGTCCCCTTGACGTGGATGCTCACCATGAGGTTGCCCGTGAGGTGGCAGGACGCTCGATGGTGTTGCTACGAAACAAAGATAACCTCCTCCCACTCAGCCCCGACGCAAAGATCGCCGTAATCGGGGCCTTCGCCGAAGAACCCAGATACCAGGGTGCAGGATCATCAATGATCAACCCGACCAAGCTTGATAAGGCTCTGGACGGAATTCGTGAGGTTATCCCATCGGCAACCTACGCTAAGGGATTCGGCCTTGGTCCGGGTGTCGATGCTGCCGAAGAAGCGAAGCTGAAGGCCGAGGCTGTAGCAGTCGCGAAGGACGCGGATGTCGCAGTTGTCTTCCTGGGACTCCCGGCACGCCTTGAATCCGAGGGCTATGACCGTAGCAACATTGATCTACCCCAAGAACAGCTTGATGTCTTGGACGCAGTACTTACGGTAAACCCGAACGTGGTTGTCGTTCTTTCAAACGGATCGGTTGTCGCGCTTCCATTCAAGGAGCGCGTGCCCGCGATCCTTGAGGCTTGGCTTCTGGGTCAAGCTGGCGGAACTGCTACAGCGGACGTCCTGTTTGGCAAGGTCAATCCCTCCGGCAAGCTCACCGAAACCATTCCGGTTCGTCTTGAGGACACCCCTGCCTATCTGAACTTCCCCGGAGAGTTCCTTGAGGTCAACTATGGTGAAGGCCAGTTCGTCGGCTACCGCTGGTATGACGCCCGTGGCATGGATGTCACCTATCCGTTCGGATACGGATTGTCCTACACCACCTTCGACTACTCGAATGCTTCGATAGAGGTGAATGACGAGGGCGATCTTGAGGTTTCTGTGGACGTCACCAATACCGGGGGTCGTGACGGTCGCGAGGTAGTTCAGGTTTATACCGGCCTTGATCCCAGTACTGTTCAGCGCCCCGTCAGGGAGCTGAAAGCATTTGCTTCCACCCGGCTAGCGCCCGGAGAGACGAAGACCGTAACCATGCTCGTTCGTCGGAAGGATCTGGCCTACTGGGACACTCGTGTCTCTAAGTGGGTTGTCGAAGGCGGCAACTACACAGTTGACGTTGCAGCTTCCAGCCGTGATATTCGACAGACGCTCTCGGTCGAAGTTGAAGGTGAACCTGTTGTGTTCCCGCTGAGCTACGAGTCTTCCTTGGACGAGGCCCTGACTCATCCAGTCGTTGGCCCAATGCTCAAGGAGACCATCGCCCAGCTCACCAACGGGATGACCGGCGACAACACCATCGTCTCTGAGGGAGTTGACCTGACGAGCATGATCGGCTCGATGCCGCTGGGCAGCGTGGTCCGCATGGGAGGCGGCATGATCCCCGAAGGAGCGATTGATCAGCTCATCGCCGCAGCAAACACCAGTATGGCAATGACCAACGGAACCAACTAAGTAACCACCACTCACCTCAGCGAAAGAGGCTGTCTAGGGCGCTAATGTCCCGCGACGCAAGTTCGTTTCCAAGATCGCTTGCGGAGTCGGCGCATCGCAAGGCAAGTGAGAGCGGCGCCCGGAGGCGCTGTCTCGGCGCGAGGCAGCGGCTGAACCTATGGTGCAGGACGCTCTAGAGAGCGACTGAGTGTCTTGCTCGCAGAGACGTCCCGGCACTGATTGATTCAGTGTCGGGACTCGTCATTTCCCCGCTAGACTTCGAACGTGGACGAATTCCTCCAACCCTTCTATAGCCTTGTCGCCTCGTCATTTGAGTTGTTTGGTGTCGCGGCCATGGTTGTCGGCGCCATCGTGGCAATGATCCTGGCCTACCGCTCCCTAAGAAGCGGAGAGGCGGGCAAAGATGCTTACAAGGTCCTGCGTATCACCATCGGTGGTGCCATCCTTCTGGGCCTAGAGATTCTTGTCGCCGCGGACCTAGTTAGGACGATCACTTCGGACCCGACCATGGAAGAGGTACTTGTCCTCGGACTAATCGTGGTGATTCGAACAGTCCTCTCAATGTCGATTTCAATCGAGATCGAGGGAGTTCTGCCGTGGAAGAAGGCCCTGCTTCAGTCGGGAGCCAGTGTGGTTGCCGGGCAAGTAAAGGCCGACCGCGCAAAAGCTCGGGCCACCAGTAGCGATACACCAGAGTTCCGCGGCGACTCCAAAGCTTAGCGAGAGAGCCAAATCAGCAGCGCCACAGTCAGGTTCGCGAATTCTCCAGTTTGCACGAACCGAAGCCAAAGCTGGTTCGCGCGACATGCATCTGGATAGTCGTTCCCGGTCAAAGCGAGCCGAAATCAGAAATGGTTCACAGCGCGAATGCCTAGGTCGTCGTTCCCGGTTAGCGCAGGCCGAAGCTGGTTCGTGCGACATGTATCTGGGTCATCATGCCCGGTCAAAGCGAGCCGTGATCAGATCGCTAGTCAGTCAGGTTCCGTCCTGGCATTGAATCAGCCCAGGACGGGAGAGTCCTCTCGATCATCGCTCCGGGTACCGGACCCCACGCGACAGCGACCGCTCTAACTCCCTCTGGCTTCTGACTCTCCACGGCCCGAGCCGTCCGCAGGGCCGCATCCTTTCCCGGAGCCAGTCCCGCTACCGTCGGGCCCGATCCCGAGACCAACCAGGTTAGACAGCCCATAGCAACCAAATGCTCCCCGATCACCCGAAGTTCTGGCCTAATCGAAAGTGCCGCATCCTGTAGCTCGTTCTCTAAAAGATCGCGAAGCTCCAACGGACTATCAGGTTCGCGGAGCGCGTTGAGTTGCCCCTGCGTGATAGTCGGTGCAGCCGACGACGCAGTGGGGACAGTTCTCTCTCGCAGCTCATCTAGCGCCCCGAACACTCGGGGCGTTGACAAACCTCTGTCTGAGAAAACCAAGACCCACCAGCTACTCAACGGTCTCGGCGCTACCGTTCCAGGATGCAGGACCTCCATCG
This sequence comes from Actinomycetaceae bacterium MB13-C1-2, assembly GCA_035621235.1. Lineage (NCBI taxonomy): Bacteria > Bacillati > Actinomycetota > Actinomycetes > Actinomycetales > Actinomycetaceae > Actinomycetaceae bacterium MB13-C1-2. The sequence continues at coordinate 1,411,677 of CP141731.1, read as the reverse complement.
TGTCTCCGCGTCCAGTTCCAAGCGAGATACCCCCGACCAAACAGGCAGGAACGTCAGCCCCCAAGGTTCGACCGATCGCCTGCAATCTGCTCAGGTCGAAGCCCAGACCAAGCAGTTCGTTGACCGCAACCAAAGTCGCCGCGCAGTCTGCCGACCCACCGGCCATGCCGCCCGCAATCGGGACCAGCTTATGGACAGTCAGGCTCACTCGCGAGTCGCCGCCCATGGCCCGCGCTGCACGCACGGCCAGATGGGACTCGGGATCAAGCTCGGAAAACACTCGGGTCAAGCGGGAAGAAAGACGAGGCTCTTCGCCCACTTGTTCCTCATACACCAGTGTCCTTACGGACGGAAGTTCGCCTCCCGCCTCACCGCTAAGGTCCGCCACGACGAACTCGCGGATACTAAGTGCCTCGAACACCGTTGCTAGCGCGTGATACCCCTGCTCGTCAGTCGCACCCACCCGCAGTATCAGGTTCACTTTCGATGGTGCCGAAGCAATGACACGGGCGGGGCCGCTAGGGTTCATTGGTTCCCTCCCCGGTGAGTTCAACATCGGACAGAGAAAGCATCGCGCGACCCAGCGCAACAAACTCATCTATGCCCAGGTCCTCCGGGCGGCAGGTCGGATCAACGCCCGCAGATTCGAGTACCAGGCGAACCCTCGCCTCATCTCCAATCGTCGTCTTCAGGGACGAGCGCAACATCTTTCGTCTCTGTCCGAACGCGGCGTCAACCAAGGCGAACGTTGCATCACGTAATTCTTCGCGGCCACGAGTAGGACTCAGTACATCAACAGCCACCAGCGCCGAATCAACATTCGGTTCGGGCCAGAAGACTTTTCTTCCCACCACCCCGGCCAGTTTCGAGTCTCCGTACCACGCAAGCTTGACGGACGGAGCACCGTAGACGCGCGAACCCGGAGCAGCGCTGAGCCGCTCCGCGACCTCTTTTTGCACCATCACGACGATCCTCTCAATAGTGGGGAAGGTAGCGAGTACGTGCAGCAGCACCGGAACAGAAACGTTGTAAGGAAGGTTTGCAACCAGTGCCTGAGGATCGCGTGCCGTGTCCGGACCGAGCTTCATCGCATCCTGGTTCACCACGCTCAGACGTTCGGCCCACTCTTGACTGAACTCACGGACTGTCCTAGGCAGTCGCGCCGCAAGGCGGGGATCGATCTCAACAGCAGTCACCCTCGCCCCGGCTTCCAAGAGCGCCAAAGTGAGTGATCCGAGGCCCGGACCGACCTCAATGACTCCGTCACCTGCTTCCAGACCCGCGAGTCCAGCTATCTTCCTCACTGTTCCGGAATCATGTACGAAGTTCTGTCCAAGCTTCTTTGTAGGTCGCACCTCAAGTTCAGCGGCAAGCCGACGAATCTGAGCGGGACCGAGCAAACCCGAAGCACTCAAATCTGACAACTTGGCCCCCTGTGATCAATCGGCTATGCAAGTCTACGGTTAGTGTGCCGATCACAGTTCGGTAACTATCTTCACTTCCGCGTTTTTGCGTTGCCGACAATAAGTTAGTAGGCCATACTAAATGCATGGGTTCAGAGATGAAGACCAACTCAACCGGACAGCTTACGAACGGCTCCTCGTCTGTCGCGCCATTTGACGGTATGGAAAACACTCGCGCGCTTCCCCGCCATACCCGCGAGCATAACCGTTCATTGGTTGTTCGTGTTCTTTATCATCACGGTCCGATGTCACGGGCGGAGATCGCTAGAGCGACGGGCTTGGCGAAAGTGACCATCTCGGACCTAATTGCTCAACTCATGGAGGCGGGCTACGTTGAGGAACTCGGACTTCAGGAAGTTACCGGACCTGGCAAGCCCGCAATTCTGGTGGACCTGGCCCGCAAATCCCAGCTGGTCCTCGCCATTGATCTCTCTGACTACCACGTTTTCCGCGGGGCTCTTCTGGACCTTGATGCCGAGGTAGTTCATCGGATAAACCTTGACCGTGATGGGAAGAGCGGCGAGGAGGCCGTGGGACTACTTTGCTCACTTATCGGCCAACTGGTTGGAGAGGCGGATAGACCTATTCTCGGAATCGGAATTGGCACTCCCGGAATCGTCAACACCGAGGGAACCGTGGTGTTGGCTCAGAATCTCGATTGGAAAGACGTTCCCCTTCAAACCCTAATCTCAGAGCAGTTCAACATTCCGGTTGTAGTCGACAACGACGCAAATCTTGCGGCCATGGGCGAGCATCTACACGGTGAGGCCCCAGATGACTTTGTGCTGATCACAATAGGACACGGTATCGGTGCCGGAATTATGTTGGGTGGCTCTTTGGTTCGTGGGACCAACGACTCGTCAGGCGAGGTCGGTCTGGTCATGGTGGGAACCGAGGACGGTTTCGATTCTCCCTACAATTTCGACTACACCCTGGAACACTGGCTTTCTCTCCGGGCCCTAGAGTCGCACTGGGACGGCAAGAGCGCGGAGGAGCGCGAACAGATCCTTCGAAACGCGGGAAAACTCTTGGGAGTAAATCTTGCAACTCTGGTCGCCGCGCTCGATCTTTCTGAGATCGTCATAGCCGGGCCTCCCGAGGTCGCCAATGAGACCTTGGTTTCCGTCACGGCAGAGGTGATAAGGCGTCGAACCCTGCCGGGAAACTATTCGGACCTGGTCGTTCGCACTAGCTCAAGAAGTGAAGACGTTGTCTTTCTTGGCTGTTCAGCACTGGTTCTGTCCAAGTTCCTCGGCGTATCTTAGCCAGAACTCACCAGGTACCGTAGACATTCCTTGAGTTCCGCATCAGGATATGACAGGTCTGTTCTACACTTTCGTCCCACAGTTCCGCTATGGCACGCACTGTGTAGGGCATTACGTACGAGGCGTTCGGACACCCGCGATAGGGAACGGGCGTCAGATACGGGGCATCCGTTTCGACAAGAACTAACTCCCGCGGCATCGTTCTCAACGCTTCGCGCAACTCGCTATTTGCCGGGTACGTTAAGGAACCGCCGAATGAGGCATACCAGTCGTTCTTTGCCAGTTCCTTCGCCATCGCTTCGTCACCGGAGAAACAGTGGAACACAATCTGCTGGCCTGACCAGGCAGCTCCGTGTAACACCGCGAGGGTATCCGCGTGAGCTTCACGATCATGAATTTGAAGAGGTAGTCCGTGTTCTCGTGCCATCTCTAGGTGAATCTCGAAAGACTCCCGTTGTGCTTCACGTCCTTCTGGACCGGTTCGGAAGTAGTCGAGCCCGGTCTCTCCGACGGCGACCACCTCAGGGTCACCAAGAGACTCGGAAACACGCTCCAGGGCAGCAACCAAGGGGATATGGCGATCCTCAAGCTCGTGTTCAAATCCATCGGGAGACTTCTGGGTAAAACCTGCGTGGAGCGCGGCCTCGTTCGGATGAATCGCGATTGCGGCCTTAACCTGTGGCCACTCACGTGCAAGAGCGAGCGTTGGATCAATGTCTGGGAGGGAACACCCGACCGTAATCAGCCGACTCACTCCAACCTGCTCGGCACTGTTGAGCTGCTGCTCGAGCGGCATTTTGAAGCCTTGGGCGTTCGGAATTTCTCCCTCGTGCACCGGGAGGTGGGTATGGTTGTCCATCACCTCTGCAGGCAGGACCTCCCCAAGTGGCGGCCATTCGCGACTCTTCTTTCCCATAGAAGGGTCCTACTCCCACTCGATAGTCCCCGGGGGTTTGGACGTCACGTCCAAGACCACACGATTGACCTCGGGAACCTCATTAGTTATCCGATTCGAAATCTTGGCAAGCAGATCGTAAGGCAGTCGGACCCAGTCAGCAGTCATTGCGTCCTCAGAGGTAACCGGTCGCAGAACAATGGGGTGACCATAGGTTCGTCCGTCTCCCTGGACTCCGACGGAACGAACATCGGCCAGTAGTACCACCGGGCACTGCCAGATTTCGCTATCTAGGCCCGCCGCGGTAAGTTCCTCACGAACGATCAGGTCGGCGGCTCGCAGAGTCGCAAGATTCTCACGGGTCAGTTCCCCAACAACGCGAACTCCGAGCCCCGGGCCCGGGAACGGCTGGCGGGAAACGATAACTTCGGGAACGTCTAGGACTCGACCCAACTCACGGACCTCATCCTTGAACAGCAGTCGAAGGGGCTCAACTAGTTTGAACTCGAGATCCTCAGGCAGTCCACCGACATTGTGGTGACTCTTGATGTTTGCGGTGCCAGCACCGCCACCAGACTCAACCACATCGGGGTACAGCGTGCCCTGAGCAAGGAAATCAATCGTGGCGCCCTCAGAGGCGGCCTCGGCCACCAGATCGGACGCAGCCTCTTCGAATACCCTAATGAACTCAGTTCCGATGATCTTCCGTTTGGCCTCAGGATCGGTAACCCCCGCCAACGCATCGAGGAACCGGTCGGAAGCGTCGATGACAACCAACCGAATCCCGAGATTTCCCGCGTAATCACGCTCGACTTGCTCGCGCTCCCCCGCGCGCAACAGTCCGTGATCGACAAAAACGCAGGTAAGGCGATCCCCAATGGCACGATGAATGAGAGCGGCAGCAACCGACGAATCAACCCCGCCGGAAAGAGCACAGAGAACCCGTCCATCACCAACTTGTTCACTGACCTGTTCAATCAAATCATGCGCAATATTCTCGGTGTTCCAGGTTGGAGTGAGTCCCGCGCCATCTCGCAGAAAATTCTCAAGTAGCTTCTGCCCATAGTCGCTGTGCTTCACCTCGGGGTGCCACTGAATGCCGTAAATCCTGTGCTCGGGGTCCTCGATTGATGCGACGGGTGCCTTTTCGGTCGCGGACGTCACGGTGAAGCCTGAGGGCACGCCCTCAATCCGGTCAGTGTGACTCATCCAGACGCTCTGCAAGTCGGGAGTTCCCTCTAGTAGCACCGAGGGAACCTCGGCCACCCGCCGAAGCTCTGTTGAGCCGAACTCGCGGACATCCGTCTGGCGAACCGTGCCACCGAGCTCTTGAGCGATCAGCTGACAACCGTAACAAATGCCAAGGATCGGAACCCTGCCAACGAACGCCGCTACGTCAGTGCGAGGAGCGCCCTCCTCCCAGACAGACGACGGTCCACCGGAGAGGATCACCGCAGCCGGATTCTTCGCCAGGATCGCCTCCGTGCCAAGCGAGTGCGGAACAACCTCAGAATAGAAACCTGCCTCGCGAACCCTCCGGGCGATGAGTTGAGCGTATTGGGCGCCAAAGTCCACGACAAGAACTGGGGATGGAGTAGAAGTCACGGTCCCATTCTATCCGCCATCGAAGCAGGTCGAGATCAACGTCTGCCGCTGTATGCGGCATGCTTGTCCCGGTACTCGCCAAAGAACTCGGACATTCGCCCAATTGCCTCTTCAAGCATCTCAACATTGGGGAGCGTCACCAATCGAAAATGGTCGGGATTCGGCCAATTGAAACCCGTTCCATGGGTGACCAGAATGTGCTTGGCACGCAACAACTCGATAACGAACTGCTGGTCATCCTCGATTGGATAGACCTCCGGGTCCAGACGCGGGAAGCAGTAGAGAGCACCTTCTGGACGAATCGAAGTAACCCCGGGAATCTCGTTCAGCAACCTGTCCGCCAGCATCGCCTGCTCGTAAAATCGGCCACCGGGGACTATGTACTCGTCAATCGACTGATACCCGCCCAGAGCCGTCTGAATCGCATGCTGAGCCGGAACGTTCGCACACATTCGCATGTTGGCCATGAGTGTCAGGCCCTCGATGAAGTCTGTCGCGCGATACTTCGGCCCGGTGATTAGCATCCACCCGGAGCGGTAGCCACAGACCCGGTAGGCCTTTGAAAGGCCCGAAAAGGTCAGGCAGAGTACATCATCGCCAGCGTAGGTGGCGGTGTGATGATGTTTGGCGCCGTTGAACAAGATCTTCTCGTAGATCTCGTCGGAAAACAGGACCAGGTCGTGGCGGCGTGCGATATCAACTAGACCCTTGACGATCTCTTCTGAATAGACCGCTCCGGTCGGATTATTGGGGTTGATTAGAACCAGACCGTATGTGTTGTCGGTTATCTTGGACTCGATGTCCTCCAGATCGGGAGCCCACCCGTTGGACTCGTCACACAGATAGTGAACCGGAGTGCCGCCGGCCATGGTGACGGCACCTGTCCACAGCGGGTAGTCGGGGGCCGGAACCAAAATCTCGTTACCGGGGTCAACGAAGGTCTGTAGGCTCATCGAGATGAGTTCAGAGACCCCGTTGCCGACATATATATCATCGACGTGCGCGTCCTTAAGTCCGTGACTCTGGTAATACTGGGCGATCGCGGTCCGGGCTGAGTAGATTCCCTTCGAATCAGAGTAACCCTGGGCGTGGGGAAGGTTCTGCATAACATCGGCCTGGATAGCTGCGGGTGCCTCAAAGCCAAACGGGGCCGGATTACCGATGTTGAGCTTGAGGATTCGATGTCCCTGAGCCTCAAGACGCTCGGCTTCTTCCAGAATCGGTCCGCGAACGTCGTACCTGACGTTCTTCAGTTTCTTTGCCTGGGTGAATCTGCGCATTTTAGTAATCTTCCCGGGCCCGGGACCAACCCGGACTCGGGACGATTCTAGTGCCTAGGGTGTGTCTCCTAAATCTGCGCTCAGCCGAGGATGCCCCAGTCGCTACAGCAAGCAGGGATTGGGGCACACACCCTAGTGTCTCGTGTCGCCGGGTCGCTCCCTATCACGCACAGAGGGATAGCACCTCTCGGCGGCGCTCTCGCTTGACTTGCCCCGTCAAGCTTTCACTTCCTTGCCTCGCAATGCTTCGACTCGCCACGCGATCTAGGCGAGCGACCCGGCGACGCGGCGACACTAGTTCTTCTGCCAAGACTCCCACAGCGAGGCGTACTCGCCGCCGCAGTCAACCAGTTCATCGTGACTGCCGAGCTCCGCCAGGTTGCCGTCGATCATGACTGCAACTCTGTCGGCGTCCTGGGCGGTGTAGAGGCGGTGCGCGATTGCCACCACGGTCCGCCCATCGAGAACCTTAGCCAAGGAACGCTCGAGCGAGCGCGCAGCAGTTGGATCCATTAGCGAAGTGGCCTCATCAAGCACCAGTGTGTGCGGGTCCATCAAGACGATTCGAGCTAGTGCTAGCTGCTGAGCCTGCGCCGGAGACAGAGCCAGACCACCGGCACCGACCTCGGTCTCCAGTCCCTTTGGAAGGTCATCAACCCACGATGAAGCCCCAACCGCCGCCAATGCCGCGTTCATCTGCTGATCGGTGGAGTCCTCTTTCGCCAGTCGCATGTTGTCCGCGATGGTTCCTACAAAGACGTGATGCTCTTGAGAAACCAGAATGACCTGACGCTGAAGTTCCTCCTCCGTGAGATCGACCAGGTTCACTCCACCAACCTTGACGGAGCCGCCGGTCGGAGGGTGAATTCCCGCGATCATTCGCCCAAAGGTCGACTTGCCTGCACCAGATGGACCAACCATCGCCAGAGTCTCACCGGGAACCAGGTCAAGGTTCACCCCATGAAGCACATCCCTACCAGTCCGGTACGCGTACCGGACATCCTGAGCAATCATCTCGCTGGATGTCGGATGCTCACCGGTTGGCTCGCGATCATCATCGACAAGGAAGACACCGAAGATACGTGAGAGGGCGGCCTGCGCCGATTGCATCTCGTCAATCCAGAAGGTGAAGTTCCAGATCGGACCGCGAATCTGCAAGGCGAACAGGGCAACACCAACGACCTGCGCGTCCATGACAACACCCTGACCCATGAGGTGTGCCCCGAACAGGAGAACCACGATCACCGGAAGATTGACAGCGGCCTCAAGACCTAACATCAAGAACATTCGCTGCCAGGCGGTATAGCGCTCAAGGCGCCAGACCTCGCGAATCGCCTCATCGATCCGACGGTTCCGAAGCGACTCAAGGTTCAGAGCATCAACGGTCTCGGCGTTCTCGATGGTCTCGGTGATGGTCCCGGACATCCGGGCCCAAGCACTGGCCTGAGCCCGATAGGCAGGAATAGTCCTAGGTAGGTACCAGCGCATTACCAGATAGACCGGAATGTAAGGAAGGAACATTGCGAGGGACAGAATCGGCGACATGATCACTGCGGCGCCGATCGTGACAACGATCGTGGTGCTCAGGATGAGTATGGCGCTGATACCGTTCCGCACCATGAACTGAACCTGCTCAACGTCACGAGTAGTGCGCCCGAGCAGATCACCTGTTCCTGCTTCCTCAACGGTCGAAAGCGGGAGGTGCGTCACCTCGTCCACCAATGATTCGCGCAACTGAGCGAAGATCCTCTCACCCATGATCTTTGAGAAGTACTCGGCCAGGTATGCCAGGATCGCTCCAACTATCACCAGGACCAGAGCAACAACAATCAGGTTGCCAATCACCTTTGCGGTCGTGCCCTCATTGATGCGTCGAAGCGCAAAGTTGACGATCCACGGAATCCCGACTCCGGTAAGGGCCGAACCGACCTGTAACAGAACCACGAGCGTGAAAATTCCCTTGTGGTGGCGGATGATGAGGGCAAGTTGCGCCAGGATTTGGCGGCCACTAGCTACGGGGAGCTTCATGCTCTTCACCCGCCTCTCGTTGAACGATTCTTCGGTATAACTGGGCTCCGGCGTCACCGGCTTCTGCGGCGCGGCGCAGTTCGGAATGGCTTCCGCGAGCGACCTCCCGCCCCTCCTCGTCCATCACGACAATCTCATCGCACTTTTCGAGCCACAGCGGAGAGGCGGTCACGACGACAGTCGTCTTCCCCTGCCTCTCATCACGGATGCGCGAGGAAATCCGCTCTTCTGTGTGCGAGTCAACTGCCGAGGTCGGCTCAATCGCAATCAGAACCGGAGCATCTGCGTAGACGGCGCGGGCGAGTGCAACGCGCTGCCGCTGTCCTCCCGAGAGGTTCCTTCCCCTCTCAGTTAGCCACCCGGCCATACCACCTGCCAAAGAATCAAGAACGTCCGGGGCGTCAGCAACGTACATTGCATGCGCCAAACGAGGATCGTCTGGGACGCGGTCGGCACGGAACAGGGTTCCCTCCTGCCGGGCGGCCTCTTCAAGGTGCTCTCGGTAGACCAGCTCAGTCACACCTCGCGATGGCGGATCAGTCGCCGCTGATGCCCGAAGTCCGGAGTGGAGGGTACCGCGGAATAGCTGTGCATCGGCCTCGGCAAGAAGTATTCCTTGCCGGACGGTCTCTAACGGTAGTGCACGAAGGTCGACACCACCCGCCTTAGCCTCGTATTTATCGTCGATGCGAGCCATCCTCTTGGCGACCTCGGCCGAGGTATCGGGCGAGGGCGCGACCAGAGCGGTGAGCACCCGCGGTCGGATGGCGATGCCCGAATCTGAGTCTTCGATTGGCAGCGTTCCAAGTTGCTCCGAGATGACCGAACCCGCGTCCCCCGCAGTGGGCAAAGCCTCCCCGGTCGCCTGAACTACCTGCTGCGCAGCCTCAGTAAATATCCGGTTTACTTCCTTGGCATCAGTGGCCGCGTTGTCCTCGGCATAGGTGCTACCGACGGGAGGTTGTAGCGCGTTGAACTCCGCCAGCTTCTTTACCCCAACCCAGGCCCGCGTGCCGATCTGCGCGGCCCACGCAGCAACATTCAGTGGGTTCGCGAGGAAGGCAGTTAGTCCGGCAAAGGTCAGCAGGTCTCCGGGGGTCATCTCACCCTCGAACACCATCATTGATCCAAAACCTGCCACGACCGCCAGGAACAGCATCGGAACCGAGGACCGCATGACCGCGAGAAGCGCCTGGTTTGAAGCAACCCGAATCGCAGCCGCTTTGACCCTTCCTGACTGTTCCTTGTAGCGAGCGTTGTAGTAGTCCTCGCCCCCGATTCCTCGCAGAACACGCAGACCCACGACCGCATCCGTGGAGATGGTGGTGAGCTTGCCCTGCTCCTCGCGTTGGACAGCCAACTTTCTTTGAATCGGGCCGGCAAGAGCCGTGACAGCCAAAATCGCTAGCGGGAAGCCGATGATTATTACCAGTCCCAGCCTGGGCGAAATCGTCAACATGATCACCGCGACAGCCACGAATGAGACCAGGGCGGCAATGACCTCCGAGACAAACACGACGAAAGCACCGAGGTGGTCTGAATCGTTGAGGATCGCGGTAACAACGTCACCGGCGGGCTTATCCTGTTTGGCTGACCGTCCAGCACGAGCGACGCGATGGGCGACAGTACGCGAAGCACCAAGAGCTCCCCTAAGCCAAGCGGAGATCTCCGCTACCTGGTTCAGGCCGTTTGTGACCGCGAGGACAATGACAAGCAGGGCAAACACTCCGACCCACTGCCAGACGTGAATGTTGAGTCCGCTGTCGATGCCCGCGTCTACCGCCCGCCCAACGACCACATTTAGGAATGTGGCCGCAATGGCGTTGATGGTCAACATAGTGGTCTGAAAGACGATGGGCTTGCGGCACGTGCGAACAACACCCTTGAGGAACTCCCATGGAGTCTCTCCGAGATGATCGGCTTTCCCGGTCGGAGCCTGGAGGATTCCGAGCCAGCGTCGAGGAGTCTTTCCTAGCGGCGGAAGCGTGGTTTTCAGTTCTTCTGCCCTGGAGCGAAGAAACTCCAAAGTCTCCTCGGTGGCAGCTCGCCCACTGGCCGAGGAATCCCGGTTCTGTCCCGGAGCATTGTCTGGAACTGGCTGACTATTAGGCGCGGTTGTTTTACTCAAGTTTCTAGCCTTTGAACTGTGTCTCACGATAAATGCGCGCAGAGCACGCTGGCCGCGGGGATTAATGGGGCGCACGGCGGGCCCACCGGACCGCGAAGGGCAATCTCAGGACTCTGACCTGGTCTGATGCACTTCGCGCGGTTTCATTTCACTTGAGACATGTCCGCAAGGTTATCACTGCCAGTGTGTCCAAACGAACCTGGAACGTAACGATTTGAACATTTGTGGGCCAGATGACTCCGCTACGCTGAGAAGTGTCCAAAGTCCCGGCTTTAGGGCCGCTTCCTAGCTCGAAGGATGAGAACTTGTCGAATCGACTAATGGTGATCGGTAGTGGCGCTTCTACGGTGATTGACCGCGTCTATGAAGAGGTGAAGTCAAATCTCACCGCTGGACTATCCGCTCAGACGCTTCAACTTGAAGGAGTGGACAGCATAGGGAACGCGGGGAGCGATTCCCTACAGTTCCGCGATGTCGCAGACGATGTGACAGCCACTTCGGTAGTACAGGACCCTGAGGCGGCCTCTGCGGAAGAAGCCGTCAGTCTTCGCTCCTCCGGCGAGGGCATCGTTTTGGTCAAGGCCCTATCCGAGGTCTTGGTTCCCAGCTTTGATCTTCTAGGCTGGAATCTGACCGTCGCCGCAGACTCGGGTCTTAGTGTTCTTTACGCCCTCGACGCCTCTGGTATGAGTGCAGACTTGATTCGGGTGGATGTCGAGTCGTTCTTGAGCCGAGCAACAAAGCACCATGCGACAATCGCAGGAGTTGTCCTGACCGGCGCACGCGGAGTTCAGGTCGAGGCGAGTGTGCCAGTTCTGTCCTCTCCGATTTCTCTTGAAGACGTTACTGCGCTACTGGCAACCGAGCCGAGTGCGGTCACTCCCATTGCGTTCAAGGCCGACCTCCTAGCTCGCGCTGGCGCGAACCGCAAACGGATTGTCCTCCCAGAGGGCGACGAACCCCGCATATTGAAGGCAACGGAGGAACTATTGGCGCAGGGGGTCGCTGACATCGTCTTGATCGGCGATCCTGACTCAGTTCGAGCTAAGGCGATGCAGGCCGGAGCCTCCATCGATGGAGCCCGGATTGTTTCAACCTCTGATCCCAAACTCGCCCCGAAATACGCGGAGGAACTCGCGAAGATTCGTGCTTCTAAGGGAATGACGTTGGAACAGGCCGCTGAACTCGTTGCTCAGCCGACCTACTTCGCGACGATGATGGTACAAATGGGCGACGCGGATGGAATGGTATCAGGTGCGACTCACACCACTGCTGACACTATTCGGCCAGCTTTTCAGATCATCAAGACCGCGCCCGGTGCCGGCATGGTTTCCTCTGCATTCCTGATGCTGATGGCAGACAGGGTTTTGGTGATGGCTGACTGCGCCGTGGTTGTTGCCCCCACCTCGGACCAACTCGCCCAGATCGCCATCAGCAGTGCGAACACCGCACGCCAGTTCGGAATCGAACCAAAGGTCGCTCTGCTTTCTTACTCCACTGGCACATCCGGGATGGGGCCGTCGGTCGATATGGTCACCGGTGCGGTGAAGAAGGTACGTGAGGATGCACCGTCCCTGGCCGTTGAGGGGCCGATCCAGTACGACGCCGCCGTTGATCCGACCGTCGGCAAGCAGAAGGCTCCTGATTCGAACGTCGCAGGCCAGGCCAATGTTCTGGTCTTCCCCAGCCTTGACGCCGGAAACATCGCTTACAAGGCAGTTCAGCGTTCTTCGGGGGCAGTCGCGGTTGGGCCGATCCTTCAGGGCCTAAATAAACCGGTAAACGACCTCTCCCGCGGCGCCCTGGTAGAGGACATCATCAACACAGTCGCCATCACGGCGATTCAAGCCGAAGGCGAGAAATAGTAATGCCCCAGACAGTACTGGTAATCAACTCCGGTTCGTCCTCAATCAAGTATCAGCTGGTTGATCCGGCAATCGGCCACAACCTCGCCAGCGGAATAGTAGAGCGTATCGGTGAGCCTATGGGGCACATTCATCACCGCTACTCGGTCAAAGAGGTCGACATCAACGAGCCGATCCCGGACCATGCAACCGGATTGAAGATGGTTCTGGATCTGTTCGAAGAAGTCGGACCGACCCTGGCGGAAGCGCACATTGCGGCCGTGGGCCACCGAATCGTCCAGGGCGGCCGCTACTTCTCCGGGCCGGCGGTGGTCGACGAGCGCGTAGAGCGGCTTATCGACGAGCTCTCGGCTCTAGCTCCACTTCACAATCCTTCGGCGCTGGTAGGAATCAAAGTGGCGGAGAGCCTTCTGCCCGATATCCCGCAGGTTGCGGTCTTCGACACCGCCTTCTTTCAGGACCTCCCCTCCGAATCAGCCCTCTACGCCATCGACCGCGAAGTTGCCGAGCGCTACTCGATCCGGCGCTACGGTGCTCATGGAACCTCGCACCAGTTCGTCTCAAAGCGCGTCTCGGAGATCCTTGGTGACAAAGAGCTAAAGCAGATCGTGCTTCACTTAGGAAACGGCGCCTCGGCCTCCGCGATTGTCGGCAGCCACGCGGTGGATACTTCCATGGGTCTAACTCCCCTGGAAGGCCTGGTAATGGGGACCCGTTCGGGCGACATCGATCCCGCCGTCGTCATTCACTTGCAGCGTGTCGGTGGTTTCACGTACGAGCAGGTCGATGAACTGCTCAACCGCAAGTCTGGGTTGAAGGGTCTGGCAGGTGACAACGACATGCGCGAGGTTCGTGAAATCGCCAAGTCGGGCAACGACTCTGCCCGCAAACGTGCACGCGAGGCGCTGGACGTCTATATCAACCGCATCGTCAAATATATCGGTGCTTACACCGCCGAGATGGGCGGAGTCGACGTCATTTCGTTCACTGCTGGCATCGGCGAGAACGACATCGAAATGCGCCGAGAGATCTGTAAGCGTCTGGAGCCTCTGGGCGTTCTCATTGACAACGAGGCAAACAATCAGCGTCCCCGCGACCCAATCACAATCTCGAAGCGCGACAGCGTTTGCCGGGTAATGGTCGTCCCAACCAATGAGGAACTGGCGATCGCTGTTCAGGCAATGACGGTCGTCTAGCATCCCCATGAGGTTGCCAATCAGATAGGGGAGCGACACGCCGCATTTTCGGGCCAAAAAGTCCCCCATCTGATTGGCAAAAGCTATACCGAAGAACAATCGGCACTGGCGTCGGCCGGTCCCAAACCAGCCAGCATTAGACCCATAGGTTGGCAGTTTCTAGTGAAGGAGTTCTCGTGAGCAAACTTCGTGAGCAGTCGATCTACGACCAGGGGTTCACGCGGGTGGCCGCCGTCAGCCTACCGGTCGCACTTGCGGATCCAGATGCTAATTCTCAGTCGATCATCAATGCCGCCCGCGCGTGCGATGAGCAGGGCGCCTGCCTGGTTGTCTTTCCCGAGATGTGCGTTACAGGATACTCACTTGACGATCTGTTGGCTGCGCGTGAGCTACTGCGCGGAGCCATCCGTGGCATTGAGGCGATTACCGTAGCCAGCCGTGACATCGCACCAATACTGCTCGTCGGGGCTCCACTGGAGTTCTCAAACGCACTCTACAATTGTGCGGTCGTGATTCACCGCGGACGGATTCTAGGCGTGCAGCCGAAGGAACACCTCGCCTCGTACCGAGAGTTTTACGAAAAGCGGCACTTCTCCACCACCAAGGCCTCGCTCTTGGATGACGAGGTTCGCTGGGTGGGCTGGGATTCGGGTTTGAAGGAAGTCCCGAGCAACAATGAGGTCTTCCTTTCGACGGTTGACGGTGAACTGAAAGATACACGCTCTAAGGAGCAGTTCGCCTCGGAACCGATCTACAACGCCTCCCGGCTAATTCCATTTGGCCAGTTCAGGGTTGACGTGACTGACATTCCGGGCATGCAGGTAGCCATCGATATCTGCGAGGACGTTTGGGTTCCGATTCCCCCCTCGTCCATCGCGGCGCTCAGAGGGGCGACCGTAATCGCGAATCTCTCAGCCTCACCCGTGACTGTCGGCCGGGCGCGCAGGCGCGAGGAACTGGTGAAAGCACAGTCCTCTGCCACCGTCAGCGCCTATATCTACACGGCCGCAGGGTTTGGTGAGTCTTCAAATGATCTGTCGTGGGACGGGCAGTCCCTCATCTATGAGAACGGCCAGAAACTGGCGGCCGGGACTCGTTTCGCTGAGGACACGACGATCACGGTAGCGGACGTGGACCTACAACTGCTGGAATTTGTGAGGTTGCAACAGACCTCGTTCACCGATAATGCGCAGAAGCTCGATGTGGGAACTGGAGTCGTCGTCCAAACCAGCATGGGTGTTCCAAGCGCGGTGGCTTCGTCCTCATTCACTGACCTGCTTCGCCCGCTCACGCTGTTCCCCTTTGTCCCCGATGATCCGAGTGCCCTGGATGAGGACTGCTACGAAGCTTTCAATATCCAGAGTAGCGCTCTCCAGAGACGTATGGTCTCGATTGGACAGCCAAAGCTAGTGATTGGCGTTTCTGGCGGACTGGACTCAACACTCGCCCTACTTGTTTGCGCCAAGGCGATGGATTCACTTGGGCGTCCGCGGACCGATATTATCGGTTACACAATGCCCGGATTCGGCACCTCGTCACGGACCCGCGAAAACGCTGAAACTCTGTGTCGGGCGCTCGGAGTGACGTTCCACGAACTCGACATCCGTCCGGCCGCCAAGGAAATGCTCTCAGCGATGGGGCATCCCTACGGCAAAGGCGAACCTGTCTATGACGTTACCTTCGAGAACGTTCAGGCAGGCCTGCGCACTGATTACCTATTTCGCCTCGCTGGCCAGCACGGTGGGTTCGTCGTTGGCACAGGAGATCTCTCTGAACTGGCGCTCGGATGGTGCACCTACGGAGTCGGCGACCAAATGAGCCACTACGGCGTAAATGCAGGGCTTCCCAAGACTTTGATCCAGCACCTAATTCGCTGGGTTGCACATAATCAAGAGTTCGCTGCCGGAACTGCGGAGGTACTTGAGTCGATCTTGGGTACGGAGATCTCGCCGGAGCTAGTTCCTTCGGACGAGGACGGTCAAGCTCAGTCCACGCAGGCTGCAATCGGCCCATACGAACTGCAAGACTTCACTCTGTACTGGATTCTGAAGGGTGGAATGACCCCAAAGAGGATCGCCTATCTGCAGGCGCACGTCTGGGGAGACAAGTACACAGATGAGGACATCCTGCACTGGCTTGAGGTGTTCCATCGTCGCTTCTTTGCCAACCAGTACAAGCGGACAGCAGTGCCGAACTCCCCAAAGGTTGTCGGTGCCGGGTCACTGTCACCGAGGGGCGACTGGCGTATGCCGTCGGATGCCCTGTCGAAGATGTGGCTCCGTGAGATCGAGGAACTGCAAGCTCAGTTGGCGTAGGTGTAGGAGCCACCTGGCATAGGTGTTGGTGGCTACTCTGGCAGATGTTTGGCAGGGGGAAGGTCCCGACGAGCCACACTGGCAGATACTCGCGCCCGTGACGGCTCAAACCAGGACTCAACTCGGAATATCTGCCCAAGTGCCCGCACGCGTAAGTGACAACCAGAGACACCCGCCGGTTTGCCTGCACGCGTAAGTGACAACCAGAGACACCCGCCGGTTTGCCTGCACGCGTAAGTGACAACCAGAGACACCCGCCGGTTTGCCTGCACGCGTAAGTGACAACCAGAGACACCCGCCGGTTTGCCTGCACGCGCAAGTGGCAACCAGAGACACCCGCGGGTGTGGCACTCTCACCCGGCACTCGGTTCTTAGCTCCGCCTTGACCTCGATTCCCTAAGCTGTTTTCTAGCGAAGGCGCGATCAATCCTGTTTTGAATGATTGGGGCCAGTTCGCGCACTAAACGCTCTCTGGACATCGAGGCAATCGGCTCAAGCCGCACTATGTAGCGCATCGTCGCCACACCGAACATTGTCGCCATTGCGAATTCGATCTCTTCAGCCAGTTCAGCATCCATTCCGAGCTCTTTTTCCACTATTCCCAGGATGTCGTTGCGGAAGTAGTTGCGAAAACGCTGACTGGTGGCTGCGTCGGTCAGAAGCGCCGAAGCAAGGGCGATCATAGTGTCAGCCGTTATCGAGTCCTCATAGAGTGCAAGGGACTGACGTGCGATGCGCTCTCCCGCGCCTTCCCGCCCCTCAAGCAAAACCCCCAGAACCATTTGCGCCGGGTCAATCGGCAGGTTCAGACACTCGCGGAACAGGCGCTGTTTCGACTCGAAATAGTAGGTGACCATAGCGGGGGTACAGCCCGCTTCCTTGGCGATCGCTGACATGGTCGTCGCGTCGTATCCACTGCTCAGGAAATGCTGCCTGGCTACGGAAATAATGCGATCCCGGACCTCACCCCGCTTAGCGGACGGTCCGCGACTAACGTCATTTGAACGTTTCCCTCCATCTGGGACTTCAGTCCCAGATGGAGAAACCTGCTGTTCCTGTTGCAATCTCAAGGAGGGTGAGTCTTCGGCCTTCATACCCTTATTCTAATTTATCTCACCTAGAAATTACCGGACTATAGTCCTTAAGGTTACGAGTAGCCGCAGTATTTGTAGGAGTTTCACGTGTCAAATGGGAGTCACACGGTCCAGTTGGGCCTCGACATCGGATCAACGACCGTAAAAGCCGTGCTCATGGATTCGGGCCGCATCATTTTCTCCGACTACCGAAGGCACAATGCGGACGTTCGCGGCGAACTCCTCAATCTGCTTGAGGAAATCTCGGAGCAGTTCCCCAACGAGATTGTCGAAGCCGCTGTTACCGGCTCAGCTGGCATGTCACTGGCGGCAGCAATGCGCATTCCTTTTGTCCAGGAGGTTATTGCCGGCACTGAAGCCGTCCAACTGCTGCACCCCGAGGCCGATGTCGTCATTGAGTTGGGTGGCGAAGACGCAAAGATCACTTACCTGCACCCCACTCCTGAACAGCGGATGAACGGCACCTGCGCCGGAGGAACCGGCGCGTTCATCGATCAAATGGCAACTCTGCTCCACACGGATCCCACCGGACTCAACGAGCTAGCCTCCAAGCACACGCAGCTCTACCCCATCGCCTCCCGCTGTGGTGTCTTTGCTAAGTCCGATCTACAGCCCCTCATCAACCAGGGAGCGGCGCACGAGGACCTGGCCGCCTCGATCTTTGCCGCCGTCGCCACACAAACCATCGCGGGACTTGCGAACGGGCGCCCCGTGCGAGGTAACGTGATCTTTCTGGGCGGTCCTCTCCACTTTCTCCCGGAACTCCGGCAGGCCTATAAGAATCTTCTGACCAAAGCCGACACATTCATTACCCCGGAGAATGCTCAGCTATACGTCGCCGTCGGCGCGGCACTGTCAGCGGGATCGGCTCGCCGCACCGCCATGGGCGACGGACCTAAGACGGTCGCGACCCTGGCCGAACGACTTGCAACCGCGACCATCGACTCCGACTCGAAACGGATGAAGCCTCTGTTCGCCAGCGACGCTGACAAGGAGGAGTTCGTCCGAAGGCATGCCCGCGCGACCGTCCCTGTCATCTCAATCTCGGAGGCCAAAGGGCGATGCTGGCTTGGCATCGATGCGGGCTCCACCACCATCAAGGCGGTGATCCTGGACTCGGAAGACCGCGTAGTTTTCTCTCACTACGCCCCGAACGAGGGCGATCCGGTCCAAGCGGCGGTCGACATTCTGAAGCGAGTTCGGACTGAGCTTCCCGAAACCGCCACTATCGGTCGTGCCTGCTCTACGGGATACGGCGAAGCTCTTGTGGCCGCCGCACTATCGATGGACGAGGGTATCGTCGAGACCATGGCTCATTTCCGGGCCGCCGATCATATGATGCCGGGAGTCACTTCAGTGATCGATATTGGTGGGCAGGACATGAAGTACCTGCGCATCCGCGACCGAGCCGTTGACTCGATTTCGGTGAATGAGGCGTGTTCCTCTGGTTGCGGTTCCTTCCTTCAGACATTTGCCACCACCATGGGCACCGACGTCCGATCATTTGCTGGCCTGGCGATGGAGTCAAGCGCTCCGGTCGACCTCGGTACTCGCTGTACTGTCTTCATGAATTCTTCGGTCAAGCAGGCCCAAAAAGAGGGAGCGAACGTCCGCGACATCGCTGCCGGACTCTCGTACTCGGTGGTTCGCAACGCCCTCTACAAGGTCATCAAACTCAAGGACCCGTCAGACCTCGGTGAGAAGGTCGTGGTCCAGGGCGGAACCTTCCTCAACGACTCGGTCCTTCGCGCATTCGAACTACTCACGGAGCGCGAGGTCGTTCGTCCCTCGCTCGCTGGCCTCATGGGCGCTTACGGCGCAGCACTGACCGCCAAGATACACGATGAGGGCGAAGAAAGCGCCCTCGCCCAACTGTCCGATCTTGAAGACTTTAGTGTCGAGACGACCCGCAAAACCTGTCGCCTGTGCCAAAACCACTGCCAGATGACCATCTCCACTTTCTCCAATGGTGAGCGCAACGTCTCTGGAAATCGCTGTGACCGAGGTGCCTCGCTTGAGCGAGTTCCGAAAAAGTCTGAACTACCCAACATGTACGACTGGAAGTACAAGCGGATGTTCGGATACCGCCGACTCACGGAAGCTAAGGCATTCCGCGGCGACATCGGTATTCCCCGCGTACTCAACATGTACGAAAACTACCCGTTCTGGTTCACGCTTCTGACAGAACTGGGCTTCCGCGTCATGATCTCGGGGCGCTCTGACCACGACCTGTTTGAAAAGGGGATGGAATCCATTCCCTCTGAGAATGTGTGCTATCCGGCGAAGTTGGTTCACGGTCACATCGAGTCGCTCATCGAAAAAGGCGTAACGACAATCTTCTATCCGTGTGTCAGCTTTGAACAGACGGAGTTTGAGGGCGCTGACAACCACTTCAACTGTCCCGTCGTTGCAACGTACCCGGAGGTAATCCGGAACAACATGGAGCAGTTCGCCGGCGATGAAGCCATCTTGATCTCACCGTTCGTCAATCTGGGAAATCGCGAGTATCTCGCGGCCCACCTGGCGGATGCTTTCTCTAAATGGGAAATTCCGGTCGAAGAAATGCAGCAGGCCCTCGACAAGGCCTGGGAAGAAGATGCCTCTGTCAAGCGGGAGATCCGCGAAAAAGGCGCTGAGTACATGGACTGGATGAAGGACAAGGGGCTCAAAGGCATCGTCCTTGCCGGGCGCCCTTATCACCTGGACCCAGAGATCAACCATGGAATCCCTGAACTAGTGAACGGCCTCGGAATGGGTGTTCTCACAGAAGACTGTGTCGCTGATGGTCGTCTGGAACGCCCTCTGCGGGTCCGCGACCAGTGGTCTTATCACTCTCGCCTGTACGAAGCGGCAGCTCGCGTCGGCGATGAGTCCGACCTGCAAATGGTTCAGCTGAACTCCTTCGGCTGCGGGGTTGACGCAATCACCGCGGACCAGGTACAGGAAATCCTTGAAGGACGCGGCGACGTTCACACCGTTCTCAAGATTGATGAGGTCTCGAACCTTGGTGCCGCGCGTATTCGACTCCGCTCGTTGCAGTCGGCGGTGGCTGAGCGCGAGGCTGTCGTTTCGGAGCACGTCGAAACTGCCGGAGTTGTTGACCCCTCGGGGCGGGCCGCTGACGAAGAGACACGTGAGACCGAAGCCGGGCACATCCAACCTCGGGTTTCGTTCACGAAGGAAATGCGCGAGGAGGGATGGGAGATCCTCGCCCCCCAAATGGCTCCAATCCAGTTCCGTCTGCTTCAGCCGGTTCTGCGGAATGCTGGCTTCAACGTTCGCGTCTTGGAACACACCAATAGTGAGACCATGGAGACGGGACTGAAATTCGTCAACAACGACTCCTGCTATCCCGCAATCGTCGTGATCGGACAGCTTATCGATGAGTTTATTGCTGGCAGATCGAACCCTGACCGGACCGCGGTCGTAATTACCCAGACCGGCGGAATGTGTCGAGCCACCAACTACGCAGCCCTACTGCGTAAGGGCCTACGCGACGCTGGATACCCGCAGGTGCCGGTGGTCACCGCGTCGGTTCAAGGCCTTGAGGACAATCCTGGATTCAACCCCAAGTTGCCGACTATCCACCGCGGAATTCAGTCGATTGTCCTCGGTGACCTGCTGCAATCGATGCTACTGAGGATTCGCCCCTACGAAGCTGTCCCCGGTTCAGCAATGGCGCTTTATGAACGCTGGAACAAACTGTGTACTGACTGGCTGGTAAAGGGCGGCTACTCGGACGAATGGCGCGGACACCTTTCATTCAAGAAACTCGTAAACTGGTGCGTTTCCGAATTTGACGACTTTGAGATGCTTGACATCCCCCGTAAGCCCCAGGTCGGACTGGTTGGTGAGATTCTGGTTAAGTTCCATCCTGATGCCAACAATCACGCTGTAGACGTGATCGAGGCCGAGGGCTGCGAGGCGGTGCTTCCGGGGCTGATGCAGTTCTTCCACAACTCCGCCGCCTCCGGCGCATGGAACCAGAAGAATCTGGGAATGTCGGCCAAGAATAAGTGGGCTCGATCAGCGGCACTCTGGGCGATGGAGAAGTATGAGGCGCCAGTTCATGCCGCCCTCGCGAAGACAAACGGCAAGTTTGTGCCCCACCGCGGGATCATGGAGATGGCTGAACGCTCAACCGATATCGCAAGAATGGGTAATCAGGCGGGCGAGGGCTGGTACTTGACGGCCGAAATGGTTGACATGATCGAGCACGGTTGTCCGAACATTATCTGCGCACAACCCTTCGCCTGCCTACCGAACCACATCGTCGGCAAGGGTATGTTCCGGGCTCTACGAAACCGCTATCCTCAGGCAAACATCGTTTCGGTTGACTTTGACCCGGGTGCCTCCGAGGTAAACCAGCTCAATCGCATCAAGCTAATGCTCTCGACTGCTCTCCAGCAGCACGACGGAGGGAGCAAGCTCAACTTCGCAAGTGGTGAGCAGATTGTCTGGGATGACAAGCCACAGACTGCGAGTTGCGGTGGTTGCGCCCTGGTCGACCTGGTCGACGGAACTGATCAGTCCGAGGGTCCGCACCCGGTAAGCCTAGGAATGCCGACAATCCGCGAGCGTGAACCGGTCGGATAGTATCCACCCCTCCCCTCGTCCACCCCCTTCTTCTGGTTTGCCAATCACATAGGGAGAAAACACGCCGCGTTTCCGAGGTTACTAGACTCCCTATCTGATTGGAGTTCGAAGAAAGCTGCTTACCAACGATCTGGCTCGCCAAGGTCATCTGACCGCGTTTCCGGCAGATCCTTATCAAGGATTGAGTCGGTGCTCAATCAAAGTAGACAAAGCAAAGTGGACAAAGCAAAGCCCGGGCTCCTCTTCAGGAGTCCGGGCCGCTTTGTCGCTGGGTACTACTAAGTGTCTGTCAACTACTTGCTTGCTGGGCCCGTCATAGAGTGAACGTCCAGAGCTACGTCGAGTTGCTCAGGCGTTACCTCTCCGCGCTCCACGAAACCGAGGTCCTCAACAGCCTCACGAACCGTCATATTTGCTTTGACCGAATGCTTCGCGATCTTCGCAGCATTCTCGTAACCAATCAGACGGTTTAGCGGGGTAACGATCGAAGGAGAGGATTCGGCGTAACGCAGGCACGCGTCCTCGTTCGCGACGAGCCCGTCAACGCAGCGGTCAGCCAGAACACGCGAGACGTTGCCCAGAATGTTGATTGACTGAAGCAGGTTCGCAGCCATAACCGGAAGCATAACCAACAGGTCAAAGTTGCCCTGCGCTCCAGCAAACGCAATGGTCGCGTCGTTTCCAACGACCTGAGCCGCGACCTGGATAGTCGCTTCCGGCAGAACCGGGTTCACCTTGCCGGGCATGATCGAGGAACCCGGTTGCAGGTCGGGCAGGCTAATTTCGCCGATGCCGGTACGAGGACCCGATCCCATCCAGCGTAGATCGTTCGCGATCTTCACCAGAGAAACCGCAACTGTACGGAGTTGGCCGGACAACTCAACCAGTGAATCTTGAGCCGCTTGAGCCTCAAAGTGGTTCGGTGCCTCAACGAAAGGGAACCCCGTGTTCTCTGCGATGATCTCAATGACACGCTCCGAGAAGCCAGCGGGCGTGTTGATGCCTGTGCCAACGGCAGTGCCTCCGAGTGGTAGCTCGGCCAGTCGCGGTAGCGCCGACTCGACGCGGTCAATGCCGTACTGAATCTGTTGCGCGTAGCCGGAAAACTCCTGCCCCAGGGTGATCGGGGTGGCGTCCATCAGGTGGGTCCGACCGGACTTCACCACATCCTTAAACTCGACGGCTTTGTTGGCCAGGGAGTTCTGCAGAGTCTTAAGTCCGGGAAGAAGAACTTCCTCTACCGCCTGGTACGCGGCAATGTGAATGGACGAGGGGAAAACATCATTGGACGACTGCGATGCATTTACGTGATCGTTCGGATGGACCGTATCTCCCTTGATCCTGGTGGCGATGTTCGCGACAACCTCATTGGTGTTCATATTCGATGAGGTGCCCGAGCCGGTTTGGTAGACATCAATTGGGAACTGGTCATCGTGCTTGCCATCGATAACCTCAGTCGCGGCCTCGACAATCGCGGAGGAAGTGGCCTCGTCGATAACTCCCAACTCCTTGTTGGCGAGGGCCGCTGCGCGCTTGATCTGTCCAAGAGCGGCAATATGGTGCGGCTTGAGGGTCTCACCCGAGATCGGGAAGTTCCCTACCGCGCGCTGCGTTTGCGCGGCGTAGAGCGCGCTTGCGGGAACCTTGACCTCGCCCATAGTGTCGTGCTCGATCCGGTACTCAGTTTCTGGCTGGGCCATTTGTTCTCCTTCAGTTTCCAATACTCGGTTGGAGGGTTCGCAGACCTTGATTGGCCTGCCGGGTCCTATGTGGGGTGGTAGGGGCTCACGACTACCTCGACTCGTTGCAGGTCCTTGACCTCGGAGTATCCCGTCGTTGCCATTGTCCTGCGCAGGGCTCCGACGAAGTTCAGATATCCGTCATCCCTAACGGAGGGGCCGTAGAGAATCTCCTTTAGCGTTCCGACCGTCTCAACCTCGGCTCGGTGACCGCGTGGAACCTCTGGATGCGTTGCTTCTGATCCCCAGTGCCACCCGCGCCCAGGAGCATCGACCGAGCGCGCAAGCGCCGCGCCGAGCATGACAGCATCCGCACCACACGCGATCGCTTTGATCATGTTGCCACTTCGTCCGACACCACCGTCAGCGATTACGTGGACATAGCGGCCGCCTGACTCATCGAGATAGTCTCGCCTGGCCGCTGCAACATCGGCGATAGCTGTGGCCTGCGGTGCGTGGATTCCTAGGGATTGCCTGGTAGCGTGAGCGGCTCCTCCACCAAATCCAACCAATACTCCTGCGGCTCCCGTACGCATCAGGTGTAACGCGCTGGTGTAGGTCGCAACTCCCCCGACGATGACAGGAACGTCAAGCTCATATATGAAGCGCTTGAGATTCAGGGGCTCACGACGGCTGGAGACATGCTCCGCTGAAACAGTGGTTCCGCGGATCACGAAGATATCAATACCCGCCTCGGCGGCGGTCCGCCAGTGATCCAGAACCCGTTGAGGTGAGAACCGACCTGCCGTGACGATTCCCGCGTCACGGATCTGTTCTACTCGCTCCCTAATCAGCGAGTCCTTGATCGGCTCGGAGTAAATCTCTTGCAACCGTGAAGTGGTCTGACCCTGGGGCAGAGCGGCGATCTCTTCGAGCAGAGGCCTCGGGTCTTCGTATCTAGTCCAGAGTCCGTCGAGGTCCAAGACCCCGAGGCCACCGAGTTTGCCAAACTCAATGACAGACTCAGGACTCATGACAGAATCCATCGGAGCCGCAACAACCGGGATGTCTAGGTGGTATGCGTCAAATTGCCACGACACGTTCACGTCTTCAGGGTCACGGGTCCGACGCGCCGGAATCAAGGCAACATCATCCAGGGAATAGGCCTGGCGTCCTCGCTTACCGCGACCAATCTCCACCTCTGAACTCACCCGTCTATTCTACGTTGTCATGCCTGGCCTTCCCCACCCAAAAGTCTCAGACTCCAAACTGCCCGACTGGAGGCAGAGCTTCTCGATCAGCCAGGAACATGGCGCCCCACCGCGCTCCAAATGTTGCAATGTGCCTTCACTGGCCCTTGGAACACGACCTACTATTCATGTCCTGTCCGCCGACTTCGCTGAGCATCCGGACGGCCCTCACCCGGATGCCACGTCAGAACCAGACTCGGCTGATCTGGCTAGTCTTTCCCTTTGAGGCAAGGAACTTCTGAAAATCCTCGGCCCATCTCGAATGAGAATCGCGCTGGTACTGATGAAGCTCACTCAAAGACATAGCACCCAGGCTTGGGTATCTGTCGAGGATTGCGCCTAGAACTTCGAGTGCCAGGATCGAGTCGACATGTGCCTGGTGCGTGTCCTCGGGAACCGCGATTCCGTACGCCAGTGCCACATCGGCCAGGGTACGTTTGCCTTTTCGGTAGCGGTCGAGGGCTCGGTCCAGAACCAGCGGGTCAGCCACGGGGGCCACTTCACCATCCAGTCGCTCACTTAGGCTCTTTACTCCGTGACGCTTTGAATCAGCCTCAAGTAGAGGAAGGTCAAAGCCCGCGTTGAAAACGACAATGATCCTTCCCTGGGACATGTGGTTAGCCAAGACCTCGCTGATCTGATCAAGCCCTTCGCGTGGATCTTGACCGTTCGAAGAGGCGTATTCGGTAGAGATGCCATGAACTGCGGTAGCACGGGCAGGAATCGGAACCTGGGGGTTGATGAGCCAACTCTTAGTCTCTGTCACGCCGGTACTGAATCGAGTCACGGTCGCCGCTGTTACGATCCTGTCGCATGTGGGCGACACGCCCGTGGTCTCGGTGTCAAAACCAAGCCACGGATCGGAAACCCACTGTGCCATTCCCGCAGTCCCGGCCTGAGCAGTGTCTGGGTAATCCAGCATCGGATGACAAACCGCCTTTTTGTCGGACCCTGGGCGAGCGGCCTCCGGGTGATCCATCTCTGGCTGGTCGACCGCCAGAGTGACGGTGGCCGGGTCGGTAGAGTCCGTTCGACCAGCCCTCGGCCAAACGCCTTCCGGGCCGGAAACTACCCGATTCGTCGTACTTTCGCTCATGCGATCAGTGTGCCGCAAGACTCCGACATCTCCGGCTACTTCTCGGAGGTACCTTTATAGTTCGGGGCCTGGGCAGTGATGACCACGTCGTGTGGGTGGGATTCACGAAGCCCTGCCGGAGTAATCCGAACTAGACGACCCCTTCGCTTCAGCTCGTCAAGCGTGTTTGCACCCGCGTAAAACATCGACTGGTGTAGCCCGCCAACCAACTGGTACACAATATCCGCCACGGTTCCCGCATAGGGAACTTGTCCTTCGATGCCCTCGGGGACCAGCTTCTCGTCAGAGTCAACATCGGCCTGGAAGTAACGATCCTTTGAATAGGACTTGCGACCGCGAGAGCTCATTGCCGCCATCGCACCCATGCCGCGGTACTGCTTGAACTGCTTGCCCCCAGAGAACACAACATCGCCCGGCGACTCATCACTTCCTGCAAAGAGCGATCCAAGCATGACCGTCGAAGCGCCAGCAACGATTGCCTTGGCAATATCACCGGAGTACTGAAGGCCACCATCGGCGATTATCGGAACGTCCGCTTTTGCACAGGCCTTCGAGGCGAGATCAATCGCGGTGACCTGTGGAACACCGACCCCCGCCACAACGCGCGTGGTGCATATGGAACCCGGGCCAACACCGACCTTGACCGCGTCGACACCGGCATCGATGAGGCCCTTTGCCCCCTCTTCCGTCGCGACGTTACCTCCAATAATGTCCACACCCTCGAAACCGCTGTCGGACCTTATTCGCGCGATCATTTCGCGCGCTGCCAGGGCTCCGCCGTTCGCGGTGTCAACGACCAGAACATCGGCTCCGGCATCGGCAAGTGCGGCCGCTCTGTCGTAGGCGTCACCGTAGAACCCGACGGCCGCACCGACCAGCAGTCTCCCCTCGGTGTCTTTGGATGCGTGCGGGTAGCGATCCGTCTTGACGAAGTCCTTGACGGTGATGAGCCCGGCCAGATGCCCTTCCTCATCCACCAGTGGAAGCTTCTCGATACGGTGCTCAGCTAACAGAGCGCGGGCATCCTCACGGGCAATGCCGGCGGGACCGGTAATAAGCGGCATAGGAGTCATGCACTCCTCGACCGTGGTAGTAGCCCACTGACTCGCGGGAAGGAAGCGCAGGTCGCGATTGGTGATGATGCCAACGAGGGTCCCGTCATCATCCAGGACCGGAAGACCGGAGACCTTGTACTTACCGCAGAGTTGATCGAGCTGATCAATCGTTGCTGTACGCGGGACAGTGACGGGGTCCGCGACCATCCCCGACTCGGAGCGCTTGACCTGTCGAACCTGATCGGCCTGGTCCGCAATCGAAAGGTTGCGGTGAATGATCCCAAGACCACCTTGGCGAGCCATCGCAATCGCCATTCGTGCTTCGGTTACCGTGTCCATCGCTGCCGAAAGCAGCGGGATGTGCAGACGAACGTTCCTGGTGACGAAAGTACTTGTGTCTACCGATGATGGAATTACGTCGGTGAGTTCGGGAAGTAAGAGAACGTCGTCATAAGTGAGGCCGGTACCAACAAACTTGTCTTCTCTATAGTCACCCATGTACCGAGTCTAATCAGGGGTGACCGGGCCTCCTTACGAGGTCCATGTGGAATACGCAACGCCCCGTATCGAATCAAGGACTGGCTCGCGCCTTCCATGTAAGGTGCGCGTTGCGTACGACCATGCTTGCGCAGCCCGTATGGGGTGTGCAAGCGCGCTAACGGCGAAGCAACTTGTACCGGTATGAAAAATGCCGGAGCGCCCACTTGGACACTCCGGCATTCCACCCAAAACTGGGATTTGAATCAGATGCTACTAGCCAACTTTGGCCAGAACGTCACGAGCACCCAGGATCAGGTACTCGACGCCCTCGTGCTTGACCTCAGTGCCACCGTAGCGGCTGTAGATGACGATGTCGCCAACGGCAACGTCCATAGGAACACGGTTCCCGTTGTCATCGACACGACCGGGACCCACTGCAACCACTTCGCCCTGCTGGGGCTTTTCCTTAGCGGTATCGGGGATCACCAGGCCGGACGAGGTGGTCTGTTCAGCGTCAACCTGCTTGATCACAATGCGATCTTCCAGGGGTTGAATGGTAACTGACACAGTTACTCTCCCTTTCTAACTTCTTATGAATGATTTCCCGGTGCCCTGCCGTCGCGGGGATCAAGGCGCCAAATGGGATTGAGGCGAACCTCAATCTGGGGATAAGTCTATGCCTGCATTGGCACTCAAACAAGCCGAGTGCTAGCGGTCTATTCCACACCTGCATCGACTCGGTAGTTTTCACATGCAATGATTTCTACCAGGCAGCACGTACCGCCACCGGAAGTGAGCCAAGATGACTCTGAAGTTCGCACAGTCCGAACGCTCAAGCGTGGGCATTGAGTGGGAGTTGCAACTGGTCGATAAAGACTCCAATGATCTGCGCCAAGCTGCCGATCCTGTCTTCGAAGAGGCTCAACAGGATCCTGATTTGGCACCGCTGGTTCGCAGAGAGATGCTTCTTAACACAGTAGAAGTCGCCTCGTACCCGCACCGCGACGTTACCGGGTGCGTGGAAGACATTCACTTCGCAGCAAGCAAACTCCGTCCCATAACTGACGGATTCAGGATCGATCTGGCAACTGCCGGAAGCCACCCGTTCGCCAGGCCAGCCTTCCAAAGAGTGACAGACTCGAAGCGCTATCAAGAGTTGGTTGAACGTACTCAGTACTGGGGGCGCCAGATGCTGCTCTATGGGGTTCACGTTCATGTTGGAGTCGAGGACCGGGCCAAGGTGCTCCCGATCGTCAATGCCATCATTTCCCGAGCTGGTCAACTCCAGGCCCTAGCTGCTTCTTCCCCGTTCTGGAGTGGTGAAGATACAGGCTATGCTTCCAACCGCGCCATGGTATTCCAGCAACTCCCCACCGCTGGGCTGCCCCCTCAGTTTCATGCTTGGTCGGAGCTAGAGAACTACCACCACGGAATGAAGAAGACCGGGGTTATCAAGAGCTTCGATGAACTTCGATGGGATGTTCGCCCTTCCGTGAAGCTCGGCACCGTGGAGGTCCGAATCTTCGATGCCTGCACCAACATTCTTGAGGTCGAAGCTCTAGCTAGCCTAACTCACGCATCGGTTGAGTATGCCTCCCGAAAGCTCGATGCAGGTGAAAAACTGACGGTTCTCCCCGAATGGTTCATCTCCGAAAACAAGTGGCGCTCTGCTCGGTATGGGCTAGACGCGAAACTAATCGTTGATGCAGAGGGGAATGAGGAACACGTACGCGACACGGTCGAGTACTACCTGGAGGAACTTCTTCCCGTAGCGCAAGACCTGGGTTGTGCCGAGGGAATGCTGAAGATCAGGGAGATCCTCAAACACGGTGCTTCATACCAGCGGCAGAGAGCGGTCGCCGCGGCCGACCCCAAGCATGCCCTCGATACCGTGGTCGAATTGATGCGGGCCGAAATGGCCGCCGACGGACCGCTGGATCCGGAGATGTTCCTCGACACCCGACGCGATGGAACCTCGAACGTTGGAGCTGGCCGCCGAATCTAGGTAGCGCGCTGAGTTTGAGCCGAAGTGGCCCATTCTCTGATTCCCCGAGTGGAATATCCGCCGGAGTGGCACTTCCGCCCGGCAAACACGCAGGTGACACGGGAAGCCCCCGGCCGCACCGGTAGATACTCAGCCAGCAACGTCCCGACCTTCTATTCGCTCGGAGCCAGGTACGGCTGCTCCAAAGACATGCTCGACCTAGGTCCGAAATCGCTAGGAGAAGGAGGAAGTCCGGCGGCGACAATCTGTGCTCCGATAGCGGCAATCTGTGCCCCGTTATCCGTACAGAGTCTCATCGGAGGGATTCGAACCCCAACACCAGCCGCCGTCGCCCGTTCATCGAGTAGCTCCCTCAACCTTGAGTTCGCAGCAAAACCACCTCCAACGACAATCCACTCACAATCGTTAGCAACCGCCGCTGCAACGGCCTTGGCAGTCAGCGAGTCATTAACCGACTCACTGAACCCAGCAGCGATGTCGGCGAAATTCGCACTAGGATTTGCCTTCAGGTAACGATTGACAGCAGTCTTCAGACCCGAGAATGAGAAGTCGTATCGGTGCCGCTCTTTGTCCTTACCGGCGGCGAGACCACGCGGGAACAATATGGCATCCCTGTCACCTTCGCGGGCCAAGCGGTCGACATGTGGGCCGCCGGGATAGGGCAGGCCAAGAAGTCGGCCCACTTTGTCGAATGCCTCGCCCGCCGCATCGTCTAGGGTTCCACCAAGCTCGATAATGTCGGTCGCGATGTTGTTGATGAGCAGCAGGTTAGAGTGTCCGCCCGAAGCAACCAAGCCGATAAACCGATCCGGAAGGGGACCGTGTTCAAGTGCGTCAATGGCAAGATGCCCGATGACATGGTTGACGCCGTAGAGGGGTAATCCAAGGGAAAGAGACAGCCCCTTAGCGGCAGTAATTCCTACGGTGAGAGAACCGACCAGACCAGGACCGGCGGCGCAGGCGATGACATCAACATCGTTGAGTTCGAGGCCCGCGCGTTCCAGCGCTAGGTCAAGGGTCGGAAGGAAGCTCTCAAGATGAGCCCTCGATGCAATCTCGGGAATGATCCCGCCGTACCTAACATGCTCATCCATCGAAGTTGCGACGGCCTCACCCAACAAATCTATGCCTCTAACGAGGGCAACTCCGGTCTCATCGCAGGTGGACTCGATACCAAGGATCAAAGCTTCAGAACTCACGAACCAAGCATAGAACCTCTCACCGTCGGCTCCGAGTCAGTTCTATCGGTGCCGAGGCCCGTTTCCCCTCGGGTCAGCAATCAAGACTGTTGGGTTGGTGATCATTTTATGGCGTATCGGCTTCCTGTCTGATTGACAACCCAAAAGGATTAGGTCTGGCGACCGAAATCGGGGGCGTCAACAAGCGAATCATCGACGACACCCCGGATTCCGGTCGTATCGTCACCCCATGCAAGAGTCTCGAAAAAGGCGGTACCGAGGTTCCCCTCAGCACCGCCTTTGTGTTCGATCAGGCTTGCCTAGACTCCCGCGAACAGCGCCTTTCCAAGCTGACGGTTGAGCGTAGCAATGACGTCCAACGGAATTTCCTTCGGGCAAACCGCAGCACATTCACCAATGTTGGTGCAGCCACCAAAGCCCTCAGCGTCCATCTGGTTCAGCATGTTCACAACGCGAGACTTGTTCTCGGGCTGGCCCTGCGGCAACAGACCCAAGTGGGTCACCTTAGCCGCAGTGAACAGCATTGCCGAGGCGTTAGGACACGCTGCGACACACGATCCACAGCCGATGCATGCCGCGGCGTTGAACGCTGTGTCAGCATCAGGCTTTGGAACCAGGACGACGTTTGCGTCCGGAGCAGCCCCTGTGTTGACCGAGATGTATCCGCCCGCGCGAATGATCCGGTCGAATGCCGACCTGTTTACGACCAGGTCCTTAATAACGGGGAACGCCGTCGCACGCCATGGTTCGATCGTGATCGTGTCGCCATCGTGGAACGTGCGCATGTGCAACTGACACGTCGTAGTACGTTCCGGACCGTTGGCGATACCGTCGATAACGATGCCGCACTGACCGCAGATTCCTTCGCGGCAGTCGGAGTCGAATGCAATCGGCTCCTCCCCTCGTGCGAACAGTTCCTCATTCAGGATGTCCAGCATTTCAAGGAACGAGGAGTCCTCAGACACGCCCCGCACCTCGTACTCATGCAGCGCACCCTTGTCCTTGGGGCCGTCTTGGCGCCAGATTCTTAGTTTTAGGTTCACTTGTAGCTCCGCTGCTTGAGTTCGATGTTCTGATAAACGAGCGGTTCCTTGTGGAGGATCGGCGGGTTACCCTCACCGGTCCACTCCCACGCGGAAACGTAGAGATAGTCCTCGTCGTTTCGCAGGGCCTCGCCCTCGGGCGTCTGCGACTCGAGTCGGAAGTGACCGCCGCAAGACTCCCTGCGGTTCAGCGCGTCGATACACATGAGTTCCCCGAGTTCCATGAAGTCGGCAACTCGACCTGCCTTCTCAAGGGACTGGTTGAGCGTGTCGGGGTCGCCCGGAACCCTCAGGTTCGTCCAGAATTCCTTGCGGAGTTCGCGGATGAGGCCAATCGCCTTCTTCAGCCCCTCCTCCGTGCGAGCCATACCGCAGTACTCCCACATGATGTTACCCAACTCCTTGTGGAAGGAGTCAGCGCTGCGCGAGCCGTTGATCGACATGAGTCGGTCAATCTGTGACTGAACGGTCTCACGTGCCTCAACAACCGACGGCGAGTTTTGATCGAGGTGAGGTCGGTTCAGCGCATCAGCCAAATAGTTACAGATGGTGTCCGGCAGGACGAAGTAGCCGTCCGCCAGTCCCTGCATCAGAGCAGATGCACCAAGTCGGTTCGCGCCGTGATCGGAGAAGTTTGCCTCTCCCGCCACGTACAGACCCGGGACATTGGACTCTAGATCGTAGTCAACCCACAGGCCGCCCATGGTGTAGTGAACGGCGGGGTAGATCCGCATCGGCACCTCATACGGATCTTCACCGGTGATCCGCTGGTACATGTCAAAGAGGTTGCCGTACTTGGCGGACACAGCGGGCTTCCCGAGCCGATCAATTGCCTCAGCGAAGTCCAGGTAGACCCCGCGGCGCTCGCCGCCGACCTTCGGTCCAACACCGAGTCCGGCATCGCACATGTTCTTCGCCTGCCGTGAAGCGATGTCACGAGGAACCAGGTTGCCGAACGCCGGGTAAATCCGCTCAAGGTAGTAGTCACGGTCTTCCTCCGGAATGTCACGAGGATCCTTTTCGCAATCCTCGACCTTCTTCGGCACCCAGATACGTCCGTCGTTACGAAGCGACTCAGACATGAGGGTGAGCTTCGACTGCTGGTCACCGTGCTGTGGAATACAGGTCGGGTGAATCTGTGTGAAGGCGGGGTTGGCGAAGTAGGCACCCTTACGGTGTGCGCGCCAGATCGCCGTCGCGTTGCAGCCCATTGCGTTCGTAGACAGGAAGAAGACGTTGCCGTAGCCGCCGGTAGCGAGGATGACAGCGTCAGCCAGGAAGCTCTCAACTTCGCCAGTAACCATGTCACGAGCGACGATGCCAACTGCTCGCCCCTCGTCCATGATGATGTCCAGCATTTCGTGGCGGCTGTGTTCCGTCACCGTGCCCTTGGTTACCTGGCGCTCTAGCGCTTGGTAGGCACCAATCAGCAGCTGCTGGCCAGTTTGGCCGCGAGCGTAGAACGTGCGCTCGACCTGAACACCACCAAAGGAACGGTTGTCAAGGTATCCGCCGTACTCACGCGCGAACGGAACTCCCTGTGCCACACACTGGTCGATGATGTTTGGTGAGACCTCGGCCAGGCGGTACACATTGTTCTCGCGCGCCCTGTAGTCGCCGCCCTTGACGGTGTCGTAGAACAGTCTGTAGACCGAATCGTTATCGTTCTTGTAGTCCTTAGCGGCGTTGATTCCGCCCTGCGCCGCGATTGAGTGGGCGCGCCGTGCCGAGTCCTGGTAAAAGAACGCGTCGACGTTGTATCCCTGCTCGCCGAGTGACGCGGCGGCGGCACCACCAGCGAGGCCCGTACCAACAACGATTATGCGTAGCTTGCGCCTGTTCGCCGGGTTGACCAGCTTTACCTCGTTCTTACGGGTCTTCCACCGGTCCTTCAGCGGAACGTTCATCGGAGCCTTGTGGTCCTCGATGTCGTCGCCGATGCGGAAGAGGCCGTCCACAAGATCTGTATCTTTATTAGCCATTAGTAATCCCCTATCCGCCCTACTGGATTACACCGAGCAAAATGCAAAGCGGTGTAATCATGAACATCACGAAAATGACAGCGGCCAAAATGCCGGAGAGCCAGAGCATGAAGGTCCGTGTGTTCCCACGAACCCAGCCCAGGGTCTGGAAGGCCGACCAGAAACCGTGCCCTACGTGCGAGGCGACAACTCCAACAAAGATCAGGTACGCCAAGAAGACCCAAGGACTCTGGAAAGAGTTGACCATCTTGTCATAAGGGGTGTCGGCACCAGTGAATCCGGTCTGGATCGTCGCTGTGGTGAAGTGCAGGATGTGGAAGACGATGCCAAAGATCAGCACGACGCCGGTAACGCGCATGGTGCGCGCCGCGTAAGCGTCGACCGCGCTCTTCTTCACCGCGTACTGCGTCTTACGCGCTTTCTTGGACTTCACCCACACGTGCGCGGCCGCGAGGATGTGCACCAGGATAAGCACGATCATTACTAGGCGGAAGACGAGGAGGAATCCACCGTGGGGGAAGATCGGGACAAACGCGTCTTCGTGCAACCAGTGGGCGTAATCGTTGTACGCTTCGGGCCCCAAGAACATCTTGAGGTTCCCGTACGAGTGGAACAGTAGGAAGAAAACGAAGAACAGCCCTGAGACCGCCATGAGCTGTTTTACAAACACGCCCGTGGTCCATGCGCGCCGCTTCTTCGTTGCGACAGTGTTGTTGGCCATGAAGCAACAGTATCTGTGCACCCGCTGTACTTAGTGGGACCTTATTCCAACCTCCCATTCGAACCGAGATATCGGGCTCCTTCACCCATCGGTTCCCGCACAATCACGCCATCTTTAAAGTATCGCTGTGTCCGGCCTCACCAGTAATCGGACAGTGGCAAAAGAGCGCGTATCACGGCCAATGATCCGGGTTTAGGAAACATCATCGTTTTCGTAAATGGTTTCGCGGGAGAAACTGCCCTCATCGTTGACCGCGCGTCCTGCTGCCTTCCCGCGACAGATACGGTGGGGAATAAGCCCCGCGAGATGAAAGACCGGGGATTAGGTTCCCAGTCTTAGGCGCATAGTCACCGCGTCCTCCGTTGGGTGGCGATAGTACGAGGGAATCCTCGCCAACTCCTCAAACCCTTCACTCCCATACAGCTTGCGCGCGACTTCGTTCGAGGCGCGAACTTCTAGGAATAGCGCGTTCATTCCCCGGGTTCGTGCCATCGCGATTAGCGCGCGAAGCAACCAACGCCCGGTCCCTGCACCGCGCTTGTCTGGAAGCACCCCAATGGTCATTATGTCTCCCTCGAGGTCGCCCTTGATCCCGCCGTAGGCGATGAGGCTCTCCCCTTCAAACACTCCAAGGTAGGTGGCCCAAGGCGAGTCGATTTCATCGGCCAGTAGCTCTTTCGACCAAGCATCCGCGTCGAAAATCTGGCGCTCCAACCTCAGAAGAGAGTTAACGTCACCTCTTATAAGGGGTCTTATCTCTCGCTCGACTCGACTGATCCCCCTAGACAATCCGAATACCCTCGTACTCTGCGAACCGCGGATCAACGGTGGCAAAGGCCAGCTCTTCCACCTTTGCTTGCGCTACCAACATCCGGTCGAAAGGGTCTCTGTGGTGCCATGGAAGGTAACGGAGTTCTTCGGCGTGTTCATCGACGAAGCCGAGCGACTCCATGCCGCTTTGGCGAGCGTAATCCGCCATGCCTTCTGGGGCATCAAGTTTCCCAAGAGCCGCCTTGATTGAGATCTCAGCGATCGAAACACTTGAGTAGAAAACCCGAGTTCTAGGGTCAACAATCAAGTCTCGATGGGCTTCAGACAGTCGAGAGTCATCATTCAGCGCCCAAAGCAGGATGTGGGTGTCCAGCAGCAAGTTCATTCGCTATACCAGTCAAGATCGTCCTGCGCTGCGAACTCATCGAAGTCATCGGCGATCCAAATCCTGCCCTTTAGTAGACCCAGTGTCTTAATCCGATCTTCTCGATACGGAACCAGCTTGGCCACCGGTTTCCCGGACTTGGCGATTATTGTTTCGCTCCCCTTTGCGGCGAGATCGAGCAATTTAGACAGGTGTGTCTTCGCCTCATACACGTTCACCATCCTGGACTCCATACCCCCACGCTAAGCCGCTTGACCAACTTGGTCAAGCAATCCTCTCAAGCAAACCCGAGAGATTCACAAGTCGGGTCAAAACTGGGTTCCGGAAGCCCCTCACGCACCCCCGCCGGTCTGGGTCTGTGCATATCCACCGTCTTTAGGTGCAACGGAGAACTCTCGATCAGCGAGGTTCTCCACAGCTATATTTCGAGAGCCAGGCCGTAATAGAGGCTTCCTGGTTCACCCTTGTAATCCGCGAATGGTCCTCGGAGAACGAAGCCGCGTTTCTCATAGAGACGCCTTGCCGGCGCGAAGAAATCCTCAACCCCGGTTTCGAGGTTGAGCTGTTCCATTCCCTTCTCACGCGCCAACTCAATAACGCACTCAAGCAATGCCGACCCGGTTCCGTTACCTCGCACCCTCTGTGCGGCACGCATTGATTTGAGTTCACCTGTGCCATCGTGATGGTCCTTCAGCGCCGCCATCCCGATCAGCTCCCCCTCGTCCGAACGCGCTGTCAAGAAAGTGATATCAGGTGAGTCAAGATCCTCGGTTTCAAGAGCGAACGAGACCTCCGAGGCCTGAGCAGACTCCTGGACGTGGACCTCTATTAGCGCCCGCACGTCCGCGACCCGAGGGCTCTCAGCTTGAATCCGCAACTCATCTCCTCCTGTGTCAACCAAGGATAAAGAATAGCGATGCTTGCGCGGTCCATGTTCTTCGTGTCGCGGGCGCTCCGCTGACGAATACATATCGATACACTTCTAAGAGCGGCTTCAGCCTCCGCGACATATCGGCAGACAGATGGGGTCCCGATGGACAGTAACGCAATTGCTCAGCTGTACGAGGCAGTTAGCGCTACTCTCCCACCGTGGCTTCAAGCTGTGATCGTTGTCGTCCTTGCGATCTTCGGTATCCAGGTTGGACGAAACAATTCGAAGAAGAGCTCCGCCACGGGATCCAAATCCCGCAGGGAAGCTGCAACGGCCGGTCTTGTCAATGCCCCGGGCGGCGACGTAAGTCCCGGCCAGGCGGGGCGTGGAGCTACCCGGGAGATGACCGCCTCGGAGATCCGCAAACTCAACTACAGTTATGAACCGGAAAACGACCACCAGCCCGATCCTGGCGAGGTCGTTTGGACCTGGGTTCCCTACGTCGAGAATGACGGACGAGGGAAGGACCGCCCGGTGCTACTCATTGCACGAATCAACAACTCTTCGCTCGCGGCCTGCTATCTGTCCACGAAGAATCACGACGGATTCGTTCCGATGGGGACCGGCAAGTGGGACTCAAAGGGGCGCCCGAGCTATCTCAACCCTGAGCGCGTTCTCCAAGTAAGCAATGACGGCGTTCGGCGCGAAGGAGCGATAGTCTCTGAGGAACGTTTCAACGCAGCAGTCACTGCGGTCGAGGTCTATCACCACTAATTGGGCGATACCGTCACTGTGGGCATACCCAATGGCAACCGCTATCAGCTGGGAAGACCTACGCCACAAAACCTGGAAACGGTAATTCAAACCAAACCTAGACACGCCAAATGGCAGCTAATGCTTCTGGTTCACTGCACTCCGATCAGGGCACAACCCCTCCACGGTCGGGACAAGTCAGCACTGGCGCGGACGCAGTGGCATTAATCGGAGCGGCGTTAATTGGGAGGCATCAGTATGGTCGGTTGACCATGAATGTCCGGCCTGCGTAGATAGAGCGGGGTGAGGGGAAACTCGTCATCCGCCCTCGTATCAACTATCCGAGGAAACACTGCGGGATTAACGTCCAGTGGAACCAGGACAGTTTCCCCAAGCCTCGCTCCCTCTGCCGAGTTTTCCTCAAGCACTTCTCGCAAAGACTCCAGGGTTGCCCGCGGTCCGGCGATCGCCTTGACTCCTCTATCAATCGCATTCGTAAGCGCCTCAGTTGCCGGACCCACATTCGGTCCTTCAATAGACTGAACGTCGTCTGCGCCCTTGGCACCGTAAATCGCCCAGTAGATTTCGTGACGTTTTGCGTCCGTCACAACCAAGACGCGCAAGTTTTCGCTAGCTGGCAGCGCGACCTGATCGGACTCTGAAAGAGCGGGGGTCTCCGACGAGCCTATGCGCAAGGTCTGCTCTGAAACCTCGACTTCGTCGATCGCCTGACGTGCGAGTGCTTCAAGCGAACCAACGCCCAGGACTGGAACTCCTAAACCCCGGCCCAGAGTCGAGGCAAAAATGATGCCAGCCCGAAGCCCGGTGAACGGTCCGGGACCAACGCCGACACACACCCGATCAATTCCAGCGCCTGGTAGATCCTGCAGGTCGAGGG
The DNA here is from genome assembly GCA_035621235.1 of Actinomycetaceae bacterium MB13-C1-2. NCBI lineage: Bacteria > Bacillati > Actinomycetota > Actinomycetes > Actinomycetales > Actinomycetaceae > Actinomycetaceae bacterium MB13-C1-2. Next base: position 1,373,759 of record CP141731.1, on the reverse strand, counting down.
CTTCCAGGATCTCACCCAGAAGAAGTCCCAGCGACTCGGCGTGCCGTCTCGCATTGGGCTCCACGGCCTCCGCCAAGATCGTCTGTCCATCGACGAGCGAGATCACCGCCGGTCCCGACGTGTCAATACACAGAGTCCTCATCTCGGTTCTCCCTCTACTACAAATCTCACGGGCGTTTCCCTCGGACCACTAGTCAAGCAGGGCATCATCGTTCTTTCTCTGATGCTGCATTTTCGGTCAAATATGATGAGAGGGTTCACGCGATATCGACTTCCTTGAGCCGGGCCACCCAATTCTCACCGATTGGCTTGAGCCTAATGACGCGGGGCTCGTCTATGGCATCGAACGCCTCGTCGGAGCCGCCTTCAAAATCGAACTCGATCTCCAAACGTTCGTCCTGCAGGGCCTCTGCCCGACCTCTGCCCCACTCGACCACCGTTACCGAATCCTCGACTGTGGCGTCAAGGTCAATCGTCTCCAGATCAAGCTCGTCACTTACCCGATAGGCATCGGCGTGGATCAGCGCAGGGCCGTCCCCGCGCGATTCATGAACTCGCGCAATTATGTATGTCGGCGAAGTAACGTTGCCGACAACTCCCAGCCCGCGCGCCAAGCCCTGCACAAACGTGGTCTTTCCGGCCCCAAGGTCTCCGATAAGTAGCAGTACATCCCCGCCACAAAGCAACGATCCGACGCGCTCTCCAAGATCGCGAGTTTGCTCGGCGCTCGCCACCTCAAACTGTATATTTGTCACTCTGCAACTCCCGGGTGATACCTTCGATCAATGTGTTCAGGGAGGCGCGAGATTATTTCGTAATTGATGGTTTCGGCAAGATCGGCCCAGTTATCCGCGCTCGGCTCGCCCCTAACGGGGTCACCGAACAAGATTACAGAATCGCCAACTACGGCAGTCGGCTCCTCGCCCGCGCCCAGGTCAATGACCATCTGGTCCATACAAACCCGCCCAAGGATTCTGGTTGGAATCCGCTCATCTTGTGTCTCAATCAAGAAATCCGCCTGATTTGAGATCTGACGGGGAATCCCATCGGCATATCCGATAGGAAGTAATCCGATCCAGTGTCGATCGGGGGAGGTCCAGGTGGCTCCGTATGAAACCGTATGCCCGGGGTCGACCCGCTTCACCTGAATGATCGGCGTACGCAGAACGCCAACGGGTCGCAGTCCCAGTTCCTTGGACGAGGCAACTTCCACCGATGGGGAGTAACCGTAGAGTCCGATTCCGGGGCGCACCATGTCAAAATGAGCTCCGGGATGCCAAATAGTTCCAGATGTCGCAGCGAGGTGTCGAATTTCAGGTTCGAGACCAAGCAGAGCCAGAACCTCAAGTCCCTGCTGGTACACCTCTATTTGTCGCTGTGTGACCTCAGCTCCGGCTCCCTCCGGATCATCTGCACATGAGAGGTGCGACCAAAAACCAACTAGTTCAACCTCGTTCGCTCGAGTTGCATCGCGGACTGCCCTGGCCAGTTCGGGGAGGTCGTCAAGTGTCGCACCGCCGCGGCCCATTCCCACGTCGATCTTGAGATGGACGCGCGCCGCATCCTGGGAGACGCCACGGGAGCGGAGGGACCTGACCGCGCTGACTACCTGGCCTAGCTGGCGACGATCAGAGACCGAGACGTCAATGTCTGACTCAACCGCATCAACCCAGGCCGTTGTTGGCGTTTCAAGCCATGTCAGTATTCGCGCCTGTTCTGGCGGGATGTCTGAAGAGGTGAAATGCTTGCGCAACGCCAGTGCTTCGGGGAGCTTTGAGACACCAAACCAGTGCACACCCTCGTGCCACAGACGACTCGCGACTTCGTACCTACCGAAGCCGTATCCGTTGGCCTTTACCACTGCCAGTAGTTCGGCCTCTCCCGCATACTCCTTTAGCTTGTGAGCATTGGCTGCGAGCGCGTCCAGGTCTACGTCGAGTTCAGCGGGAAATAGATCAGTACCAGAGGGAATCACTCCCCTATTATCCCCTTACCCACAGAAAACCGTGGGTAACCCCATCACTGAGTCATGCAGTATCTACCTGAAGTACGCGGAACGTTGCAGACTGGCCACTCTCGAGTTCCGAGAATTACCATAAGGCGAAGACCCCTGGCCTGGTAACGCACCATGAGTGGCCTGGTAACGCACCGTGGGTGACACGCGGTAACGCAACATGGCCGTGAATCTTGCGGCATCTCCTCACACTGCTATGACACAGCCGGCAGTTACCACCATCTGCCGATGTTGTCCCAGACTCGGCCTCAGAGTATCTGCCACAGTGGTCACCCTCGCGACCAAATCATGCGATTCCCGAACGGCGAACCGACCACACTGGCAAATACTCGCCTGAGCTACCAACAGCATAAAAACCAGTGCGCCCCACCGGCAGACAAAAGTTCCGTGCTGGCACTTCCGGTATGAAAAACTAACCGGCAGCTTTGTCTCGGGCCGCTTTGAACGCGGCGACGCAGGAACGCACATCCTCTTCCGAGTGTGCCGCAGAAAGCTGAACCCGGATTCGCGCCTTCCCTTTGGGAACCACCGGGAAGCTGAAGGCTGTCACGTAGACGCCGTCTTCCAGCATGAAGCGGGCAACCTCGGTTGCTACGCGCGCTCCGTCCTCGCCTGGGAACATGACCGCGACAATGGGGTGACTCCCCGGAAGTAGTTCGAATCCGGCCTCGTCCATAAGGGAGCGGAAGAGGGACGCCATCGCACTTAGGTGATCTCGCTGTTCGTCGGCGCCCTTAGCGATCCGTATTGCCTCCCGGGTCCCACCCACGATTGAGGGGGCGAGAGTATTTGAAAACAGGTACGGCCTAGCTCGCTGACGCAGAATATCCACGACCTCCTGGTGCGAAGCGACGTAACCACCAGAAGCACCGCCGAGTGCTTTGCCGAAGGTGCCGGTGAGAATGTCAACGCGATCCTCGACCCCCATCACCGCCGGAGTGCCGCGCCCCTCGGGGCCAACGAACCCGGTGGCGTGAGAGTCGTCAACCATAACCATGGCCTCGAACTCATCGGCCAAATCGCATATCTCGGGAAGAGGGGCGTGAGAGCCATCCATCGAGAAAACACCGTCGGTGACAATGACTATCTGCTGCGCTCCTGCCTCGCGCGCCGCGGTCAACTGCTTACGAAGGTCTTCCATGTCCCGATTTGCGTAACGGTAGCGATTGGCTTTGCAGAGTCTGATCCCATCAATGAGCGAGGCGTGATTGAGTGCGTCCGAGACAATCGCGTCGTCCGACCCCAGCAACGCCTCAAAAATACCGCCGTTCGCATCGAAGCAGCTCGAAAAGAGGATGACGTCATCCATATGTAGGTAGTCGCCGAGTTCGCGTTCCAGTTCGCGGTGCTGTTCCTGAGTTCCGCAAATGAAGCGCACAGACGAAAGCCCATAGCCCCACTCGTCCAAGGCTTTGTGCGCTGCCTCGACCAAGCGCGGATCATCGGCGAGCCCCAGGTAGTTATTTGCACAGAAGTTGAGTGCCGCACCAGATGTGGTCTGGACGGTTGGGCCCTGGGGACCCAGTATCTCGCGTTCGTTCTTGTAGAGACCCGCCTCTTCAATAGAGCTCAGTTCTGTCTGTAGTTTCTCGCGGATTGTGTACACGTCACTCCCAGTTGATTATGACTTTGCCGGATTCGCCGGATGCGAGGACATCGAAGGCTTCCTGCCAGTTTTCGGGCTCGAACCTGTTCGTTACTACCAGGTGCAGGGCATCACGCAGTTCGGGTGAGGATTCCACCATGTAGGTTGCCAGGTACCAGGTGTCATACATTTCCCTGCCGTACACGCCCTTGATCGTAAGCATCGACGTAATGACCTTGTTCCAATCGATAGGAAATGGCCTTGCGGGTAGTCCCAAGAGAACCAGTGTCGCACCGTGGGTGCAGTGGTCGATAAGGTCTTGCATTGCCGAGGCTGAGCCAGACATCTCCAGGCCGACGTCGAAGCCCTCGACAATTCCCAATTCGTTCATTGTTGCTTGAAGTGCACCCATCCCGGGCCTAATGGCGGCATCAGCTCCGGCCTTGCGAGCCAGTTCAAGGCGATTTTCGCTCAGGTCCGTGATCACAACGTGACGCGCACCGGCATGCTTTGCGAGAGCTACACACATAACGCCAATTGGTCCGGCACCCGTGATAAGCACATCCTGGCCGGTTAGTTCTGCCTGCTGGCACACGTGGACTGCGTTCCCAAATGGATCAAAGAGCGCGCCCAGTTCAGCATCCACTAGGTCTGGTTGCACCCAGACATTCGAAGCAGGGACAACCACATAGTCAGCAAAGGCGCCATCACGGTTTACGCCTATGCCTTCAGCCCGAACGCACATATGCTTCCGCCCGGCGCGGCAGTTGCGACAGCGACCGCAGACCACATGACCCTCAACCGACACGTGCTGGCCGACCCTAAGATCACCCGGAGCGTCGCCGTGTGGCACTCCTTCCCCAAGCTGGACGATGGTTCCGGAGAACTCGTGTCCCAGAGTCTGGGGTGGGTTGAGGGAACCCGGCGCACCTCCGTCAAATCGGTAGAGATGTAGGTCCGTCCCGCACAGACCGGTCGCGGCCACGCGAATCTTTACTTCGCCGAAAGCCGGTTCGGGCTCGGGGATTTCAACCAGGTCGAGGCCGGGGGCGGCCGTAAGTTTTCGAAGCGCTCGCACACGACAAGGCTACCGTGGGAGAAGGCGCCGTCGTGAAGGCTGCCGTGGAGAAGGTCCCCTCGCGCGATACTCACGCGGAATATCCGCCCCTGCGGGCCGCCCCAAACCGAGACATTGCGGTTCCAGGGGAACAAACCGGCCACATCGGCCGACACTCGCACCAGAAGCGCCCGCAACTGCCTCGCCCAAACTGAATATCCGCCCCTGTGGCCCACCCCAAACCGAGACATCGCGGTTCCAGGGGAACAAACCGGCCACATCGGCCGACACTCGATCAAAGTGCACGGACCAGACAAAGCCCGTAGGCCACACCGGCAGATATCCACATCAATAGCTACCCACGACAGAAGGTACTCAGACTTGTCTGATACACCCAACCAACTGGGATACCCAAGCCAGAAAGCGCTCTTTGGTGGTTGATCACTCGTACGACTGCTTCACCTGCTCTGCGCACTCGCCAACACCATCTAGGACCTTAGACCCATCCCAACCTCTGATCGACTGGGAACTCCCGGCCTTCCGCGCGTAGAATTCTTCGAGTACACCGCCAATCGACGACTCGAAAGATCAGGTGCATGAGCGAACAAGAAAAGGCCCAAATCGGAGTTACCGGACTGGCAGTCATGGGTCGAAATCTGGCACGCAACATCGCCCGCCACGGCTACAAGACCGCAGTTCACAACCGCACCTACGCCCGTACCGAGTCGCTGATTGCGGATCACGGGGACGAGGGCGACTTTGTCCCCTCGAAAACTATGGCCGAGTTCGTTGATTCCCTTCAGGAACCGCGCACTATCATCTCGATGGTTCAGGCCGGACCCGCAACCGATGCAGTAATCGAAGAACTGGTTCCCTTGCTTGCACCCGGCGACATTATTGTCGATGCGGGCAACTCCCACTTCCCGGATACCATTCGCCGCGAGAAGGCATTGGCTGAGAAGGGAATTCACTTTGTTGGCACAGGCGTCTCGGGAGGGGAAGAGGGCGCCCTTCTCGGCCCCTCGATCATGCCTGGCGGAACCAAGCAGTCTTACCAAACGCTCGGACCGATACTCGAAGACATCTCGGCCAAGGTCGACGGCGTGCCGTGTTGCACCTACGTCGGCCCGAACGGCGCTGGCCACTTCGTCAAAATGGTTCACAACGGTATCGAGTATGCCGACATGCAACTGATCGCAGAGGCGTACGACTTACTCAGGCAGGGGTTGGGTGCCAAGGCACCCGAGATTGCCGAAATCTTCGCCGAGTGGAACAAGGGCGACCTTGAGTCCTTTCTCATCGAGATTACCGCGGAGGTACTCGGCCAAGTAGATACCGAAACCGGTAAGCCCCTCGTCGACATGATCCTTGATCAAGCCGAGCAAAAGGGCACCGGCCGGTGGACTGTTCAGAGCGCACTCGACCTCGGGGTTCCCATTACCGGAATCGGAGAAGCCACTTTCGCCCGCGCCCTCTCGGGTTCCATTCCTCAACGCGAAGCGGCTCGTGCCACGCTTCCCGCAGAGGGAGAGCCGTGGCACATCGAGAATCGAGAGGCGTTCATCGAGAACGTCCGCCTGGCGCTCTATGCTTCGAAGATCGTCGCCTATTCGCAAGGCTTTGACCAGATTGCTGCTGCCTCCGAACAGTACGACTGGAACATCGACCGCGGCGCGATGGCACGTATCTGGCGCGGAGGATGCATCATTCGCGCCCGATTCCTGAACCGGATCACTGAAGCGTACGACCGGAATCCCGAATTACCTCTGTTGCTCTCAGATGAGTACTTCGCGGGTGCAGTCGCCGCGGGCCTCAAAGCCTGGCGCTCCATCGTCTCCCAGGCAGCACTTCACGGCGTACCAACACCAGCCTTCTCGTCGTCCCTCGCCTACTACGATGGTGTCCGCGCCGAGCGCCTTCCCGCTAATCTGATCCAGGCACAACGCGACTTATTCGGTGCACATACCTACCGGCGGGTCGACCGTCCCGGTTCCTTCCACACGGAGTGGTCCAGTGATCGATCCGAAACCGCCCTATGAGCCCCGCTGAAGTCACCGCCACCAACAACCCGCTACGGGACAAACGGGATCGACGCCTCGCCCGCATCGCAGGGCCAGCCGGTCTTGTCATCTTCGGTGTCACAGGCGATTTAGCACGCAAGAAGGTACTTCCCGCCGTATACGACCTAACAAACCGCGGCCTGCTCTCTCCCGGCTTTGCTCTGGTCGGCTTTGGTCGTCGCGACTGGGACGACGCGCGCTTCGCAGAAGAGGTCCGCGCCTGCGTCGAACAGCACTCGCGAACTGACTTCAATGAGGCTACATGGAAGCAGCTGGTCGGAGGCATCCGTTTTGTCCAGGGGACCTTCGATGACGACGATGCCTTTGACCGCCTGCGTGAGGTAACGGAGGAACTCGACGCCTCCCGGGGAACGCGCGGCAATTTTGCCTTCTATCTTTCAGTTCCCCCGGCAGCATTCCCGCAAGTTTGTGAGCAACTGGCCCGCTCCGGTCTTTCGAAGTCCGAGGATGACTCGTGGCGGCGCGTCGTCATTGAGAAACCGTTTGGTCACGACCTTGAGTCTGCCAAGGAACTCAACGCCGTTGTCGAGGCCGTTTTCAAGCCGGACTCGGTATTCCGAATCGACCACTACCTCGGCAAAGAAACCGTTCAGAACATATTGGCGCTCCGTTTCTCGAATCAGCTTTTTGAGCCGCTCTGGAAGTCCAAGTACGTCGATCACGTCCAGATCACGATGGCCGAGGACATCGGCGTCGAGGGTCGCGCCGGCTACTACGACGGTATTGGCGCTGCGCGGGACGTCATCCAGAATCACCTGCTGCAGCTACTGGCGCTTACCGCAATGGAAGAGCCGGTCAGCTTTGACGCAGACGACCTCGCTGCTGAGAAGATGAAGATTCTCTCCGCCGCACGCGTCCCTGACGACCTTGACACCTACGCGGTCCGCGGCCAGTACGGCCCAGGATGGCTCGGAGGTGAAGAGGTTGTCGGTTACGTGGACGAGGGTGGGTTCGACTCCGGTTCCACCACCGACACCTATGCCGCGATCCGTGTTGATATCCAGACCAGACGATGGGCCGGGGTCCCCTTCTACCTAAGGACCGGAAAACGACTGGCCCGCCGCGTAACTGAGATCGCGGTGGTCTTCAGGGAGGCTCCCCCTCTCCCCTTCTCTACTACCGGCAGTCGTGAACCTGGGAGGAATGCCCTGGTAATCCGTATCCAGCCGGACGAGGGCGCCAGTCTCCAAGTCAACGCCAAGGTCCCTGGCAGTGCGATGGAAGTGCGTGAGGTGACCATGGACTTTGGATACGGACACGCTTTTACTGAGGCTTCGCCCGAGGCGTACGAACGACTAATCCTGGACGTGCTGCTGGGCGACCCGCCACTATTCCCTCGTCCGCGTGAAGTGGAACTCTCGTGGAAAATACTGGACCCGGTCACGGAACACTGGGCCGAAGGCGGAGCCCCCGAGGTGTATCGCTCCGGGACTTGGGGACCACCATCAGCCGACGCAATGCTGGAGGCTGACGGACGAGCCTGGAGGCGACCTTGATTATCGAACTGCCTGACACCACAGTTTCCCAGATCAACCGCCGCCTGGTTACGGTGCGCGAACAGGGTGGCGCAGTTGCACTTTCGAGGGTGCTTACTCTGGTGATCGATGCCGGTGACTGCGACATTGAGCCTGCTATTGAGGCTGCCAATGCGGCAAGCCACGAGCACCCGTGCCGTGTCATCGTCCTGTCCCATGAGCCCGATACCGACGGAAAGCTGAATGCAGAGCTACGTCTTGGTCGTGATGCGGGTGCTAGTGAGGTCATTGTGCTCCGCCACAGCGAGGAACTCTCGCAGCACCTGGATACCCTTGTGCTACCGCTGCTTCTCCCTGACGCTCCGGTGGTCATCTACTGGCCGCATGAAGCGCCGACTGATCCCTCTGAAGACCCCGTCGGCAAGCTGGGACAGCGCCGTATTACCGACAGTCGGTCAGACCCTCGGGGCATCGACCTACTTCTTACCCTTCGGGACGCCTATGTCCCGGGGGACACCGATCTGGCGTGGACTAGAACAACGCTGTGGCGTAGCCGAATAGCGGCAACACTGGACCAACCCCCGTTCGAACCCGTCCTTCGGGCAACCGTCGCGGGCGAGGAGGGTCATCCGTCGATCGATCTGCTCGCGGGTTGGCTCGCGCTGCGCCTCGAATGTCCGGTTGATATGGAACTGATAAAGGGTGTGCCGGGGCTGACAGAGGTTCGTTTGGAACGCGCGAGTGGAACGATAGTCCTTTCAAGGCCCGACGGAAACGTGGCATCCTTCAATCTGCCCGGGCAGCCCGCACAGCGCATCTCGCTACCAATGCGCTCGTTGGGGGACGCGCTGGCGGAGGACCTGCGCCGATTGGACTCAGACGAGGTCTATGGGGATGTCCTTCGGGAAGGACTCTCGCTTGTCGAGGGCAGATAGGCAGGCAGGGGCAACTCCGTGAGTACAAGAATCGTTATCCACCCGGACGCCGATACCGTCGCAGCGGCAGTAGCAGCGCAGCTGGCGAGCGAGGTGATCGACCGACAGTCGCGAATGGCCCCGGTCCATCTGGTTTTGACCGGCGGCACTGTTGGTATCAAGACATTGGAACAGCTCGCCACCAGCGCGACCGCGAGCGCAATTGACTGGAGCGGGGTCCACCTCTGGTGGGGGGACGAACGTTTCTTGCCTGAGGGCGATCCCGAACGGAACGAGACGCAGGCGCGCGAGGCGCTCATCAATGGACTCGGCGACGCGTTGCCCGCAGTGAACGTGCACTACGTCCCTCGCCCTGGTGAATCAGGAATCGAAACGCCCGAGGACGCCGCCAGAGAGTATGCCACTGAGTTAGCAAAGTTTGCGAACGAGGGTGAGGCAGTCCCCTCGTTCGACATACTTCTGTTGGGGGTCGGCCCAGACGGACATATCGCATCGCTGTTCCCGGGGAACTCTGCGCTTGGTGCCAGCGGGGCGGCCGTGGGGGTGCACGATGCCCCGAAGCCCCCACCCCAGCGGGTCTCGTTGACTTTCGACGCCATCAACAACGCGCGCAACGTTTGGCTAGTGGTGGCAGGAGCCGACAAGGCCGCAGCGGTGGCTTCCGCCTGGTCAGGGTCGCCTGTCGAGCAAACTCCGGCAGGACACGTACACGGGGCAGAAGAGACCCTCTGGGTAGTCGACGAGGCCGCTTCTCAGAAGCTGTGGTAGGGCCGACTCGTAGGGAACGCACTCTTCGCGTGTGCCGACACCGGGACACAACGTGAGCGCTCCATGCCGTCGAACGAGTCACGAGCAAGAGACTGCCGTGACAAGCGCACGGTTGGCTCTGCGGCTAGATCGGGACGTCTAGTGATTTAGCAAGGCCCAGCAGTAGTGCGCCGATCACTAGGCAGACAACGCCGAGTGTTATGACCTGCATTTCTCTCTTCGTCCTTGTTTCCCCGAGTAGCCAAATCCCTCCGAAAGTCGAGATGACAACTCCCATCTGCGACAGTGAAAACCCAATCGCCACGCCAACCGTTGCCTGGGAGAACTGCATGACCACGACACCCAGCGCCCACATGGCCCCTGGGATCATGGCCCGCAGGGTGTACTTACTGAAGCGATCGTCCTTGGCCCCACGGTCCCCTGCAACCAAAGGGAAGGTTACGAGTATTCCCATCACGACCCAGCCGAGGGATTGCGGGAGGAACGTGGTTACCGGATCGACGTCGAAGACCCGGATCGGAAGTGGCGCGGCAATATAGAAGGCGGTGCACAGCAGTGTCTGGATGATCCCCGCTCGGAGTTGGGTCGAAGTTGGTGCCGAACCACTGTCCGTGTCTACCGTTGCGGTTCGGTCGGCTGGAGCATACCCAAGCTCGCCGCTCTCACCCGGTTCGATCACCGGAACAGGAACTGGAGAAACCGTGTCTTGCTTCTCGGTCCAGGCAGTGAGCAAGACCCCGGCCGTAATGGCCACCACCCCCGTGATCCCAACTGGAAGCGCAGGAGTGCCGAGCCATTCTCCAAATCCAAGGACACCAACTAATGCAAAGCCAAGTAGCTGCAAACCGGTCGTTAACGGCATCACCCGCGAGACACCGATGTTGTGGTACGCCTTCATCTGGAACAGGATTCCTGTGGACATGATCAATCCCGAAACGAAAGCGACCATGTTGTCGGTCAGGCTCGGGTTGGTTCCAAAGAACACTGCGAAGAGGACTCCAACAATCAATCCGCCGAGAATCTGTCCCATTGTCTGCTGCCGACTGTTTCCCCCGAACTTCATCAGGAGTATTCCCATGAATCCCCAGAGAATCGATGGTGAGAGCGCGAGAAGAAGGGACAAGGGACCTCGATTTCGTTGTTCTCTTCAGTGGAAGAAGTATGTCAACCGACGAAGATTCAGGATACTGCCTCGAAAGTAGGCCGCGCCTATCCAATCCAGAATGGCTGACTAATTAGGAAACAGCGCGCGTCACAGTGAACCGTGAGCCCGCGAAAGCAGTACGCCGATTGTCACTGGGATTGCTTCGGCGATATCTGTCGCCAGGATTGGATGGCCCTGCGTCCCACTAGAACCAAGTTCCCCGTCCAATACTCCGGAGGCGAAGCCCGCAGCGAGGCCATGGATCCCGACGCCTACCGCCACCGCCTCACCCAAAGCCGAGGAGCGCAGGAGACTGGCGCTACCTTCGGACAGTTGCACTTTTGTCTCTGTCGATTGCTCCAAATCACCCGACCTTGCTGCCAGACATGTAGCGATTACTCCAGCCAAGACATCCCCTGCCCCGGCAACTGCACCCCAACCCGCGGGTGCCGTAAAGACATAAACAGGGCCTCTTGGGTCCGCAACGGCGGTCTTCGCTGCCTTGACAACGACGACTGCTCCCAGCGCTCTAGCAAGGAGCGCTGAGACGTGCGCCGGACTTTCTTCGACCTGTTCTCTGGACAGGACACGATCCGGTATCAGTTGCCTCATTAATGAAACGGCTTCACCGGGATGAGGAGTAGCGACCACCGGGGCACCACCCTCAGCCCACTCTCGAGCCCCCGTGAGCGCCCCGGCATCCACCACCAGAGGTGTCCGATTCTGCCCACAGTCCCTCGCGACCGTGTCCACAATCGAAGCCATCGAAGCATCCCAACCGCTACCGATAACAGCCGCATCGCAGCGACCTCCACCCATCACGGCCTCGGGAAGTCTGGCCAAAACTAGGTCCTCGCACCGAGTTGGTCCAAGGTAACGAACGTACCCGGATCCCGTCTTGGCCGCTCCGAGGCAACCGAGGACCGCGGCTCCCGGATACGTCGGCGAACCGGTGGCGACAAGGACCGCACCCCGCGTGTACTTATTGTCGGCCGAGGTGGGGGTTGTGAGACGTCGCGAAACCCAGTCAGTCGAGATTTGGACTGCCCTGTCAAAGCCAACCTCGGACCTGTGTCCATGGTCCTGGGCCTTCGCCAAGGCTCCGTATCGGGTCCCCTGTGACATTCACTCCCCCTTGATCTGCTCACTTAAGCCTAAGGCTTGATAGATAATCATGGAGTGTTCTCAGTTGAGCCTACAGCTACCGACGTGGGTCCGTTCACTCACTTTTCGCGTGAGCAGTGGTCCGCAGCAGCCCCCCAGACCCCTCTGCCGTTGACCCCGGAAGATGTCGAGAAGCTTGCTTCCTTGGGTGATCCGATCGATCTGGCCGAGGTAGACGCGATCTACCGTCCCTTGTCCGCGCTGCTGCAGCTGTACATGGACTCGACGCGCCGCAATGCGGCCGGCCGTCAAACCCTGCTAGGCGAGCCGTACCAGCGTCCGACTCCCTTCGTCATCGGCATTGCTGGATCCGTCGCGGTCGGCAAGTCGACGGTGGCGAGGTTGCTGCAGTTACTGTTATCGCGCTGGCCTCGTACTCCCCGGGTCGATCTGATCACCACCGATGGGTTCCTGCTGCCAAACGAGGAACTCAAGCGTCGCGGGATCCTTGGGCGTAAAGGTTTCCCTGAGTCGTATGACCGGAGAGCGCTGCTTGAGTTTGTTGCGCGCGTGAAGGCGGGCGAAAGCAACGTTGAGGCGCCCGTATACTCACACGTCATCTACGATATCGTCCCGGGAAAGCACCTCACGGTGAGCCACCCGGATATCCTCATAGTCGAGGGTCTAAACGTCTTGCTTCCCGCACGGACCGGTCCGGGAAGCTTAGGAGTGAGCCTGGCGGACTATTTCGACTTCAGGATCTATGTCGACGCCGACCCGAAAGACATCGAGCGCTGGTACGTTGATCGTTTCCTTCAGCTACGTCAGACTGCGTTTACGAATCCGGCCTCGTACTTCAAGAACTACGCATCGTTGACTGACGCCGAGGCGATCGAGACCGCGAAGGGAATTTGGAGAAGTATCAACCTTCCAAACCTCGTCGAGAACATCGCTCCAACTCGTCCCCGCGCAACCCTCGTCCTGAAGAAGGATTCAGATCACCTGATTGAGGACATCTTCCTCAGAAAGATCTAGTGTTCCGCGTCGTGGATTTGTTTCCTAGATCGCGCGGGGAGTCGGCACATCGCGAGGCAAACGAGCGAAGCTCGCCGGGGCGAAGTCAAGCGAAAGCGCCACCAATAGGCGCTGGTTCAGCGCGCGAGAACGGGAGCGACGTCCCGACACGTCCCACTAGTTCGCTTGATCCCAGAGGGCCTCAAGATCATGAACGGATAGCCCTTCAAGCGTCGTGACGATTTGATCGGCGGACGAGATATCCTGAAAAAACCGTTTGTCCTCTTTACCTAGGACAGTCGCTCCGGAGGCTTTACCAGCCCGGACACCATTATGAGAGTCCTCCACGATGACGCAGGCAGAGGGTGTCACACCGAGCAAATCAGCGGCCTTCAGAAAGATCTGTGGGGAGGGCTTGGATTCAGAGACGTCCCCACCACAGACGACCACATCAAAGAATTCCTCAAGCCCGCACTGGCTCAAAACGCGTTCTGCGTTTGCGCGCCCGCTGGAGGTCGCTAGGGCCAGCCCGTAACCTGCCCTCTTGATCGAGGCGATCAGCGAGGAAACTCCGGGGTTCATAATCTTCGAGTAGTCGGTAAGTCGGGAGTCCATGAACTCGTTATATTCTCTGCGTACAGCACCGGAGTCAACTCCGGGATTGCGAGCTTCAAACGTTCCCCAGAACTTCTCTCCTGTTGCGCCAATCAGAGTTCTGGTGACTTCTGGAGGCATGTCTAGCCTCTTTGATTTGAAGAACTCTTCGCCCAACGTTTCGTGAGCCGCCTCGGTATCGACCAATACGCCATCCATATCGAAGATGACCGCATCCATGCAGATAGTGCCTTTCTAGCGAGCCAAGCGCCAACTACGCGTCCACCGACAGATACTTCCTCACCGCGGTTGCTACCGTCTCGGCCATCCCGTCAGCCTGCTGTTGCGTTGGTGCTTCAACCATCACGCGAACGAGGGGTTCTGTACCCGAGGGCCTCATAAGCACCCTACCCTGATCTCCCAGCAAGTCTTCGACGTACTTCACGGCTTCCTGAACTCCCTCGTGGTCCAGTCCGCCACGGTCAACGCCCTTAACGTTAATCAGAGTCTGGGGAAGTCTGGGAATCTGAGTGGCCAAATCGGCAAGACTCCTACCCGACTCCTTAAGAGTGCGAGCCAAGAGCATGGACGTGAGGACACCATCGCCGGTGGTTGCATAATCGCTAGCAATGACGTGGCCCGATTGTTCCCCACCCAGAGAAAAGCCATCTTCGCGCATCGCCTCTAGCACGTACCGGTCTCCGACCGCGCTTTGGACAACCTCGATTCCGCTCTGGCGCATTGCATTAAGCAGGCCAAGATTGGACATCACAGTGACCACAAGAGTGTCCTTGGCCAGCCGCCCCTCGGCTTTCATCTGTAACGCTAGGACTCCCATAATCTTGTCACCATCAACCAGATCACCCCGATGGTCCACTGCAATGCAGCGGTCGGCATCCCCGTCGTAGGCGACCCCAAAGTTGGCACCAGACGCGACCGTCACGGCCTGAAGCTGACCCGGATGGGTGGAACCGCACTCGTCATTAATGTTCCGACCATCTGGGAAGGCGTTAATGACCACCACGTCAGCGCCGGCCGCGCGTAATGCCTCCGGGCCGAGCACGGAGGCCGCACCGTTCGCGCAGTCGACTGCAATGCGGAGGCCCTTGAGATTCACGCCGCAAGATGCCACAAGGTGCTCGACGTAAGATTTTTCAGCCATGTCATCGTCGTACCAGACCTCGCCGACTGCGTCTGCAATGGGGCGTTCCCACTCTTGTCCTAGGAGTTCGGCGATCTCGTCCTCGATCTGGTCATCGAGTTTGTAACCACCGTGCGCGAAGAATTTGATGCCGTTGTCGGGCATTGGATTGTGGGAGGCGGAGATCATGACTCCAAAGTCCACCTCATCCTCAGTGGCAGTAAGGTGCGCTACTGCAGGAGTCGGGACAACCCCGATGCGGACGGCGTCCACGCCGGAGGCGGCAAGACCTGCGGCGATGGCATGGTCGAGAAACTCTCCCGACACCCTTGTATCGCGGCCGATGACGCAACGAGGCTTACGATCAGGAACCTTTACCGCGGGGCCGATGCGGCGGGCCGCAGCTTCCCCAAGTTGCAGAGCTAAGTCTGCAGTAATGTCGCGATTAGCGAGCCCTCGAACGCCGTCAGTTCCGAACAGTCTTGCCATGGATGTGCCTCCAGGTGGGAAAAGTACTCTGCAATGTTACTCGTAAAAGAGCCAGGCCCGGCGGGACCAGCATTTGTATGAGGAGTCGCGCGTCATCGCCGCGAAACATGGGCCTCGCCGAGCAAGCCCGCACCGAAGTCGACCGCTCGCGCTAATGGAGCCAGGAGCCCCGCCACGCGCACAGTTACATCATGGATGGCTTTGGTTGCGTTGGACGTGTCTTGTCGGCAGAACGGGGCGATTTCGAGACCGTTTTCCCTGACCATCGCTGGCTAACCGTAACTAACGCAACCAAGGCTCCACATGACTAACGCTGGATCCGCGTGGGGTTAAGTGTCAGGTGTTGTTCATGTTGTTGGTTTCCCGCATGGCTCCCAAAAATCGTTAACGCAAGCTCCCCGGTTCGTTTGAACCGGGGAGCCTTTACGTTCTCATTCACGCGCGGATTATCGCAGGTGAATGGCTGAGTGCGTCGCCTAGCGCTTCGAGACTCGCCACTTGAGAGC
The DNA here is from genome assembly GCA_035621235.1 of Actinomycetaceae bacterium MB13-C1-2. NCBI lineage: Bacteria > Bacillati > Actinomycetota > Actinomycetes > Actinomycetales > Actinomycetaceae > Actinomycetaceae bacterium MB13-C1-2. The sequence continues at coordinate 1,357,852 of CP141731.1, read as the reverse complement.
ACTCTCGCGCAACGCTACGCCTAGCGCTTCGAGTACTGCGGCGCCTTACGTGCCTTCTTCAGACCAGCCTTCTTACGCTCAACAGCGCGAGCGTCACGGGTCAAGAAGCCAGCCTTCTTCAGTGCCGGACGGTTGGCCTCACGATCAATCTCGTTGAGTGCGCGAGCCACACCAAGGCGCAATGCCCCGGCCTGTCCTGAAGGACCGCCGCCCTTGATCAGAGCGATAACATCAAAACGTCCCTCAAGGTCAAGCAGAGCGAACGGAGCGTTCACGGCCTGCTGGTGCAACTTGTTCGGGAAGTAGTTCTCGAGGGTACGACCATTAATCGTCCACTCGCCGGTGCCGGGAACCAGTCGGACGCGAGCAATAGCCTGCTTGCGACGACCCAGGCCCGCGCCCGGTGCGGTGATCGAGGCGCCAGCTCCAGGAGCAGCCGTCTCGGTTTCACTGGTGTACGAGCTAGGGACGACTTCCTCGTCCAGCTCCAAAACTTCGGTGGTCTCAGCCACGATTCTCCTAAATGACTTAGGTAGCCCGCGTTACTGGGCGACCTGCTTCAGCTCGTAGACTTCCGGCATTTGTGCCGCGTGCGGATGGTCAGGCCCTGCATATACATGCAGTTTCTTCGCCTGAGCTCGTCCCAGTGAGTTGTGGGGAAGCATTCCCGTAATCGCCTTAGAAACGGCGCGCTCAGGATTCTTCTCCATCAGCTCGCGGTACGGGGTGGCCCTCAGGCCGCCCGGGTAACCAGAGTGGCGGTAAGCCATCTTCTGATCGAGCTTGTTGCCGGTAAGTACGACTTTGTCAGCGTTGATGACGATGACGTTGTCGCCCATGTCCATGTGAGGAGCAAACGTCGCCTTGTGCTTGCCGCGCAAAAGGGCAGCAACCTGGGCCGACAGGCGTCCAAGAACGGCGTCGCTGGCATCAACGACATACCACTTCTTGTCTGCGTCGCCTGGCTTCGGTGAGTAGGTGCGCACTAGATAGCCTTCAATTCTTTTGTTCATGGAATCGCTCCGGGCAGCCTTGCGGGAGGCGCACTTTGCGATTCACGGTAAAAGTCGCTGTTGAGCGGATACCCCTGCGGGTCGCGCTGCTAACGAGTGGGATTGAGTCAACAGAGCTCACGCACAACTCCTTGAGTTTACCGACGAGGCGCCACCAAAACCAAAGTATGGTCACAAAGTGTGCGCGAGTCCTCAAGCGCTCGATCTTTGGTTCCGTCCGCACTCACCCACAAACAAAAACCCTCGCGAACCTCATCCCAAATCCACGCTCACTCATCCACAGCAGGTCTCTGAGATATCACGGACCCTTCGTGCCTGCTGCGAACGCTTCGCCCACTGCTCTTCCGGCGGATAGTCAATGCGAGCCAGGGTGAGTCCCCGAGCCGGCGCTATCGGCACTCCGTGACTCCGACTTGGGTGTTGTATGAGGGAGACCACCCACTCCGGGTCCCGCGTTCCTCGACCTACGTCAACTATGGCTCCGACGAGGGATCTCACCATCGAGTGGCAGAACGCGTCCGCTGAGACTTCGATCCGGATGGCTCCCCCCATCCTGCTCACGTCCAGTTGAGTAAGCGAACGGATGGTGGTCGCACCGTCTCGCGGCTTGCAGAAGGAAAGGAAGTCATGCGTACCCAACAATGTCTCCGCCGCGCCCTGCATCGCGGCGACATCCAGATCCGGATACGGACTCCACCAGGCGTCGGCGCGACCGATCGGGTCCCGCGCTTCGCGCCGATCAACGATCTTATAAACATAGTGTCGTGCCTCGGCAGAGAATCTTGCATCAAAATCGCCAGAGACCGCCATGATCCGGCGGATGACAAGATCGGACATCCCTTTGTCTTCATTGGAACCGGCCGCGATCAGCCGATTCAAGCGGTCGCACAGATGCTCGAGATCGTCCATAGCTGGCGCACCCGAAGGCAGGTCAGCGTGAGCCACCTGATGAGCGGCGTGCACTCCGGCGTCTGTGCGACCCGCGACGGTGAGACGGATAGGTTCGCGGAACACGGTCGCTAAGGCTTCCTCAACCTCCCCCTGAACTGTGCGAAGCCCGTCCTGGGTGGCCCAACCGTGGAATTCACTTCCCTCGTACGAAAGCTCAAAACGAATCCGCTGAGTATCACGTGTGGTCACCGAGACCATTATTTCATCCGTCTCGGTTTCGGGACTATGCGCGGCCCCGGTATCCACGTCCGCCCGGACGCAGTCACGGCCCGAATCGCCGCAGTCGACCTCAACGACGGGAGTTTGCTTTTGGGACGCGGTCGCGCCGCTCATTTCCGGGCCGCCAATTCCCAAGCGCGTACACCGCCCGTCATGCCCGCCTCGTTCCCTACGTACTCCACCCCGGCCGGTATTTTGGAACGCTGGTACTCGGTGATGCAACGGGCGTTACCGCCGCCGATGTACAGCCGGTCCCAACGGTAGACAGGTTCGAATCCCTCAATTACGCGACGAACACGCCGGGACCAGTGAGCGTCGCCAAGGCGAAGGCGTTCGTGCTCTCCGAGGTAGTCATCGTAGGTCAGTCCCCAGCGGACGAGCCCCTGAGAGAGTTCAGCGTGCGGGGAAAGAACTCCGTCGAGGAAGATCGCGTTTCCCAACCCGGTTCCCAGGGTGATGATCATTTCGAGGCCCAAGCCCTCGACTGAGGCTGCTCCCGCTACCTCCGCGTCGTTGAGGACGAGGACGGGCAAACCGAGCGCTCGTGAGGCAGCTTCGCTCATCCTGAACCCAGACCACGCCCGCTCAAGTTGGGGCACAATCTTCGAACGCGGGCCCTGCTTGGTGATGTAGTGAGGAGTTGCAATCACCTCGCCATTTCGGATCATGCCCGGCATGCCAACGGTGACCCGGTCGGCTTTGGGAAGTTGACCGGCGAGATCTACAAAGGTCGAAACCAACAGTTCGGGCGGCAGAGGATACGGCGTGGGAGTCCTATTCGGACCTTCGATGTTCGCTCCGTCAGGTCCCAAAACGGAGGCTTTGATGCCTCCTCCCCCACAGTCAATGCAGAGGGTAAGCGGCGCAGACGAGGACATGCCCCAAATCTACCGGACCCTCTCCGACAAGTCGTGCACCTCAAATGAGGGACACGGAACCAATCCGGACGCGTTGTGTACCCCAGGTAAGGGACGCATTAGGGATGGATGCACGTTCTCAGCGAGCCTTCACCACTTCTAGTGGGCGCAAGCCAGACTGCACCTATTGGGGAAGGTCGGCCACTGTCTAACGCCAGCCTCTCTGCCAGAGAATATGGATATATTCAGCATTTCAGAAGGGGTGATCATGGGAGCCATCAACCTAATCGCAAGGATCGACACATATGAGGACACGACCGACAAAGTCCACGATCTCTTGGTCGAGTACGGAAAGCACGTGCTAGCTATGGTCGGCTCGCAGCGGTTCGAGGTCTACCACGATAGGGACAACGCGCTCCAGATTGTCGTACTGGAGCGCTACCGCGATGACGAAGCATTCACAGAGCATCTCGCCGACCCGGAAAACGCGGTTTTGAATGGCAAGCTGGCGGATCTAACCGACGGCGGCTCGACGCTACAGTTCCTCACAGAGAAATGAAACACCCAGAGAGTTCAAGTAGCTCTCCGTAGAGTGTTTTGCGCTGCACATGGACAAGGTCCGTGCTGGTGTGCCGGGGGTACGGGCCAAAACTAGGGGTGTCGATGAGCAAGCCGTCACCGAGACCCCGAGTTTTGGCCTCACACGACGTGCATGCAGCGTCTTCGAATGAGACGCACAAACTCAACCCCGGGGAGAACCGCAAAGAAAGGGTGGGTCCCGATCCAGAACAAACTGGACTGAGACCCACCCTTTTCGGTGAAATCTGCGCTTGCCGTCAGGACGGCCGAGCGACTAGGAGGAAGTTACTTCGCCTCGTCCTCAGCTACTTCTTCCTCAACTGCGGAAGCATCGCCCTCTTCGACTACAGCCTCAGCGGCCTCTTCAGCCACCTCTTCTGACCCAGCCGCGGACTCAAGATCCTCGGTAACGGTCTCTTCAGCCTGAACCGGAGCTTCTTCGACCTTCTTGGCGCTCTTCTTAGCAGCCTTCTTGGCCGGAGCCTCAGCAGCCTTGACGGTCGCCTTCTTCATCACCGGCTCGGTGATGATCTCGATAACGGCCATAGGAGCATTGTCGCCCTTACGGTTCCCGATGCGGGTGACGCGAGTGTAGCCGCCGTTACGTTCCGAATCGATCTCGGGAACGATCTCATCGAACAACTGGTAGATGGCGTCCTTCGAACGGATCTTACGCGCCACAATACGACGATCGTGGATGGTTCCGCTCTTGGCCTTGGTGACCAGCTTTTCAAAGTAGGGCTGTAGCAGCTTTGCCTTCGCCTCGGTAGTGGTGATCGAGCCGTTCTCGATCAGCTGGGTAGCAAGGTTCGAGAGAATCTTGCGCTGGTGTGCTGCGCTGCCACCCAGACGGGGGCCCTTTTTCGGAGTGGGCATTTGTGCTCCTGTTTAGTGTTTTGAGTCTTAAAGTTTCTACCGGGCGATCTTTCGAAACGCTCAGAATTCCTGGTTGTCGCTGAAGATGGACTCGTCAACCGAGATACCGGTCGGCATCTGCGAATCCTTGAGAGCCATGCCCAGGCCAGCCAGGGCAACCTTGATCTCTTCAATCGACTTGGTGCCGAAGTTACGGATGTCGAGGAGGTCGGCCTCAGAGTGAGCCACCAGTTCGCCAACCGTTAGGATTCCCCGGCGACGCAGAGCGTTGTACGAGCGAGACTGAAGATTCAGGCTCTCGATCGGTAGCGCCAGGTCTGCTGCAAGGGTTTCATCGGTGGTAGTCGTGCCAATCTCGATGCCCTCGGCCTCGACGTTTAGGTCGCGGGCCAGACCGAACAGCTCAACCAGGGTCTTTCCAGCAGACGCAACTGCGTCGCGCGGAAGGATCGAAGGCTTGGTTTCGACATCCAGAATCAGACGGTCAAAGTCGGTACGCTGCTCAACACGAGTCGCTTCGACGCGGTAGGTCACCTTGAGGACCGGCGAATAGATCGAGTCGACCGGAATCGCATCGTAGTCATCGTCCGAGTGCTTGTTCTGGGCAGCGGAGACATAGCCACGGCCACGTTCAACAGTCAGTTCAAGCTCAAGCTTGCCGTGCTCGTTGAGAGTGGCAATCCGAAGTTCAGGATTGTGGATCTCGATGCCCGCCGGGGGAACGATGTCACCCGCAAGCACCTCGCCGGGGCCGGACTTGCGAACGTACATGTCAACGGGCTCGTCATTCTCAGATGAGAGAACCAGTTGCTTCACGTTCAAAATGATCTCAGAGACGTCTTCCTTGACACCCTCGATGGTTTCAAACTCGTGCGGTACACCTTCGATGCGAACCGAGGTGACAGCTGCACCGGGGATCGACGACAGCAGGGTACGACGAAGGGAGTTACCAAGGGTGTACCCGAAGCCCGGCTCAAGGGGCTCAAGGGTGAAACGGGAACGGTTGTCCGAAACGACTTCTTCAGTCAGGATGGGTCGCTGTGCAATCAGCACGTTCGGTTCCTTTCTTCTCGACGCCCGCCATATGACGCCGATTTTAGGACTCCGCCGAGGCGGAAGAGGGAGGATTCCTTGTTGTTACCAGCCCGGCGTAGATGGCCTCCACGCCGGGTCAGTGAAAAGTAATTAACCGCGGCGACGCTTCGGAGGGCGGCAGCCGTTATGCGCCTGAGGGGTGACATCCTGAATGGATCCAACCTCAAGTCCGGCAGCCTGGAGTGCACGAATCGCGGTCTCGCGACCGGAGCCCGGGCCCTTCACGTAGATGTCGACCTTCTTCATGCCCTGATCTTGGGCACGACGAGCAGCTGCTTCAGCAGCAAGCTGCGCCGCAAACGGGGTTGACTTACGTGAACCTTTGAAACCCACCTGGCCGGACGAAGATGACGCGATCACCGCACCGGTCGGGTCCGTGATGGAAACGATTGTGTTATTGAAGGTAGAACGAATGTAAGCGTTCCCCTGAGCGACGTTGCGCTTTTCCTTCCTACGCGGCTTCCGCGCAGAAGATTGAGACTTTACAGCCATCTTTTCTTTCTCTCCTACAAGATTCCTGGGATACCCGGGTTACCGAGTAACTACCTCTACTTGGCCTTCTTCTTACCGGCAACCGTGCGCTTCGGGCCCTTGCGGGTGCGAGCGTTGGTCTTGGTGCGCTGACCACGGACCGGCAATCCGGCGCGGTGGCGGCGCCCCTGGTAGCTACCGATTTCGATCTTGCGGCGAATGTCTGCCTGAACCTCACGGCGCAGGTCACCTTCAACCTTGTAGTTCGAGTCGATGTACTGACGAAGCTTAACCAGGTCCTCTTCTGAGGCATCCTTGACGCGAAGGTCAGGGCTAACACCTGTTGCTTCTAGCGTTTCTTTAGCGCGGGTCTTACCCACACCGAAAATGTAAGTTAGCGCAACTTCCATTCGCTTCTCGCGAGGGAGGTCTACGCCTGCAATACGTGCCATTACTGCTGCTCCATATTTAGTTCCGAAGGTCGTCGCCTATCTACCACTTATGTGGCCCTGGCCTTCGGACCAGGGGTCCGGGCAGTTGATGCCCGGTCGAGAGACGCTTACTTTTGCGTAGAGCTAGCCCTGACGCTGTTTGTGCCTAGGGTTCTCACAAATCACCATGACGTTGCCGTGGCGACGAATCACCTTGCACTTGTCACAGATCTTCTTGACGCTTGGCTTTACTTTCATTGCTGTTCCTGTTTCCACTAGGAGTGGGTCTTGACCACCGCCGGTTTCCCGAGGTAGCCAAGGCGATCACCTGTATCGGTAGACGATCCGTCCGCGAGACAGGTCGTAGGGGCTCAGCTCAACAACCACACGATCTTCGGGAAGAATGCGGATGTAGTGCTGGCGCATCTTGCCCGAGATGTGAGCCAAGACCAGGTGACCGTTCTCAAGTTCGACACGGAACATCGCGTTCGGGAGCGCTTCAACAACGCTTCCCTCGACCTCGATTACGCCGTCCTTTTTCGCCATAAAACTCTGCTAATCCTTCTTCTGGTGCGTGTTAGTGGACGTGAGTATGCCCGACAGATAACCCTAATACAGGCATAACCCGCTACGAAACACCGGAGGCCTAATGGTTAGCGAACTCACGCAAACACGCCGACCCGAATGCGTCACCTGTCCTACATCGCGTGAGTTGCGCTCTCCCGTGGTTTGCCAATCAGATAGGGGAACGACACGCCGCATTTCAAGACCGCGAGACGCCCCAATCTGATTGGAGATTCCCACGAGGGACGAGGGCGACTTCAGAGAGAGGCCCACTACAGAAATACGCTCCGCTACAGAAATACGCCCCACTTCAGAAAGAGGCACGCTACAAAGATAAGCCCACTACAGGAACGAGGCTATTGGCTCTATTCCGTATGGTGCTAGCCCCGCCGCTCCCGCGTCCGGCGCTGTCAGAACAGAGATTCCCTCATTTGTGATCGCGATTGTGTGCTCCCAGTGCGCCGATGCCAGCCCATTAACAGTGACTACCGTCCAGTCGTCAGCAAGAGTTGCAGAGGTCTGGTCCCCCTCCGTCAGCATCGGCTCGATACAAATCGTCGTACCTGACCCGATCTTTGGGCCCCTGTTGCGGGTCCGGTAGTTGTAGACGGTCGGGTCCTCATGCAGATGATTCCCGATTCCGTGCCCCGTGTAGCCCTCCAGTAGTTCAGGAGTCCACCCGTATTCCAATCCCTGTGCCTCGACATCGTCCTCAATCGCAGCCCCAATATCACCGATGCGCCTCGCCGTGGCAGCTCTAGCAATCCCAGCCCACATCGAATGCTCAGTTATGGAAGAGAGTTGACGTCGCTTCTCATTCTGTTCTTCGTTCGGGCCGTCAAGTACCACTGTGAAGGCTGCGTCCCCGTGCCATGGAAGACCGCCTCGTTCGATTACAGCACCGCAATCAAATGAGACAATGTCCCCGGGTTCCAGGACCCGGGACCCGGGAATACCGTGCACGATTTCCTCGTTCACCGAGATACATACTGAGCCCGAAAAGCCGTTGTAGTTAAGGAAGTTTGGCTTGGCGTCGTTGGCAAGGGTCACGGCGTAGACGAGCTGATCCAGTTCCTTGGTGGTCATCCCGGGCTTGACCACCTCGCGCAGAGCCGCGTGAACAGTGGCAACTACCTGTCCAGCCTCGCGCATGTACTCCAACTGCTGCGGACTTTTCCCTCCGGTATGACCAAATGCCACGACTGTTTCCTTCCGTAGAATCCCGCTCCAATCTACTCGGGCGTCAGGCATTACGAACGCGGATGTGACCAACGAGGCGCTCACCCACCTCCGCCAATCTCCAATCACATAGGGAGGCGACACGCCGTATTTCGGGGGCTCCGAGACGCCCTATCTGATTGGAAACCCCGGACGGAAGGAGGGGAAAAGGGTGCTGCTCCAAGACAGGCGCAGAGAGCGGGACGCAATGAAGCCATGCTGAGTCGGGCGCCGCTGGGGCGGGTCCGACTCCAGCTATCGTCCTAGGCGAGGCTCCTTGCCCTTAGCGCCTTCAGCATCTCCTCGGCCACCTCTTGCTTGTTGCCCGAGGCATCTACGACATCCAGCAGATCCTGATCTGCATAGTATGTGGCAAGCGGCTCTGTTCGCTCCGCGTAAATCTCAAGCCGGTGGCGGAAAACGTCCTCGCGGTCATCGCTGCGGTTCTGTTCAGCCGCACGGGTCATTAGGCGCTCGATCAGCTTATCTTCGTCCGCTACGAGTTCCAGGACCGCGTCGATCTCGATTCCCTCTTTGGCCAGGGTGTCTCGAAGCATGTAAGTCTGTTCGAGTGAACGAGGGTATCCGTCAAGGACAAACCCCTTCGCGACATCGGGGGCCGAGAGCCTGGCTTGCACCATCGGATTCGTTACCGAGTCGGGCACCAACTCCCCACGCTCGATGTAGCCTTCCGCTAGCTTCCCCAACTCCGTCTTATCCTCGATGTTTGCCCGGAAGATCTGTCCTGTTGAAATCGCAGGAACTCCCAGAAACTCAGCGAGCCACGCCGCCTGTGTTCCTTTCCCGACTCCGGGAGGGCCAAAGAGGATAATCGCTGTCACTTCAAGAATCCCTCATAATGATGTTGTTGCAACTGGGAGTTGATTTCCTTAACGGTCTGCAGACCGACGCCAACCATAATCAGGAGCGTAGTACCTCCGAATGGCATCTGGTTTGGTGCGAGCCGCATTGGGATCATTATCAGCGACGGAAGAGTTGCAATGACCACCAGATAGATACCACCAGCAAACGTCAGACGGTTTACCACGTAGCTCAGGTATTCCGCGGTGGGCCGTCCCGCTCGATAGCCGGGAATGAATCCACCGTAACGCTTCATGTTGTCAGCGACTTCGTCCGGATTGAACGTGATCGTCGTGTAGAAGTACGCGAACGCGAATATCAGCAAGGCGTTTGTGATCATGTACCACACGCCCTGAGGCCGGAAGTTGTAGTTGATCCACTGGACCCAACCGGAGGTCGGGTCGCCAAAATTTGCGATTAGCGGCGGCAATCCGAGTATCGAAGTCGAGAAGATCACGGGAATGACTCCGGCCATGTTGATCTTCAAAGGAATGTATGTGGTGGTGCCACCGTAAGTGCGACGTCCAACCATGCGCTTGGCGTACTGAACAGGAATACGCCTCTGCGCCTGCTCAACATACACAACAACGACGGTAACCGCGAGAATGATGAGGACAATCAGCAGAACGATTCCCCAACTGCGGGTGCGACCGATGTCAATGAGCGTCATTGGCATCGTCGAGACAATACCGGTGAAGATCAGTAGCGACATACCATTGCCAACGCCGCGTTCGGTGATCAGCTCGCCGAACCACATGATTACTGCCGTACCTGCGGTCATTACCAGGACCATAAACAGGTAGGTCAAGAAACTTGCGTTGGGGATGACGGCTGTGGTGCACCCTGGGAACATCTGTCCCGAAGCCGCCATAGAGATCATTGTCGTTGACTGTAAGACTGCCAGGAAAATAGTCAGGTACCGGGTGTACTGCGTCAGCTTTGACTGGCCCGACTGACCCTCCTTATGCAAATCTTCAAACCTGGGAACCGCGACTCGCAGCACCTGAATGATAATCGATGCGGTGATGTAGGGCATGATGCCGAGCGCGAAGATCGACAGTGATTTCAGCGCCCCACCGGAGAATAGGTTGAACATGTCCAGCAAAGAGGACTGCTCCTGCAGTGCCGAACACTCGCTGATCGCTTGCGCCGAGACCCCCGGCGTCGGGATGAACACCCCGAGCCTGTAGAGCGCCATCATCAATAGCGTAAACAGGATCTTCCCGCGAAGCTCCGGCGTGCGGAAGGCCTGGGCGAATGCGCGTAGCAAGCTTCCTCCTGGACTGTAGACCAGATATGACTCTGGCTATAAAGAATAGCTGTTGTAACGTGACCAAAGGGAGGGCGCCGAAGTGGTGCCCTCCCCTAGGCCTTAGCGATGGGCGGCATATTCCAGGTCTTCAGTACAGAAAATCCGAAACACACCGCTCAAGCTTATCGAACTGACAGGCTGCCGCCCGCGTTCTTGATCTTTTCCTCAGCGGTAGCCGACCACTTGTCAGCAACCACATCGAACTTTGCGGTAACGTCACCGCTACCAAGGACCTTGACCGGCTCGCCCTTACGGACTGCGTTCTTAGCAACCAGATCCTCAACGGTGACCGTTCCACCCTCCGGGAACAGTTCCTGTAGCTTGTCCAGATTAACGACCTGGTACTCAACCCTGAACGGGTTTTTGAAGCCACGTAGCTTCGGCAGGCGCATATGCAACGGCATCTGTCCACCCTCGAAGCCAATACGGACCGTGTTGCGTGCCTTGGTGCCCTTGGTGCCTCGCCCTGCAGTCTTGCCCTTAGAGCCCTCACCGCGACCCACGCGGGTCTTTGCGGTCTTGGCACCGGGAGCAGGAGCTAGGTGGTGAAGCCTTACGACCTCACCTTCGGCGGGGACGCTGACGTTCTTCTTGGTCTGTGCCATTGTCAGTCAACCTCTTCCACGTCAAGCAGGTGCTTAGCCGTGTGAACCTGCCCCAGAACAACCGGGGTGTCCTCACGGACCGTGCTCTGACCGATCTTGCGCAACCCGAGGGAGCGCACAGACTCGGCGATGTTCCTCTTCTGACCGTAAATAGACTTGGTCAGAGTGATCTTCAGCTTTGCCATTACTCGCTCACCCCTGCGGAGGCTTTCGCGGCTTCTTTCTTCTCAGCCTCAGCCTTGCGCTCTGCCTCACCAGCGGCACGCGCTGCGAGCATGGTAGTCGGTGCGACACGCTCCAGAGGGAGTCCGCGGCGTGCTGCCACTTCCTCGGGTTCCTCAAGCTGCTTCAGAGCGTCAACAGTTGCGTGAACAATGTTGATTGCGTTCGACGAACCGAGCGACTTTGTTAGCACATCGTGGATACCGGCGCACTCAAGTACGGCGCGGACCGGACCACCAGCGATAACACCGGTACCAGGTGAAGCCGGACGCAGCAGAACGATGCCTGCCGATGCGCGACCTTCAACCAGGTGCGGGATAGTACGACGGATCATCGGGACACGGAAGAAGTTCTTCTTCGCCTCTTCGACACCCTTCGCAATCGCTGCCGGAACTTCCTTGGCCTTACCGTAGCCAACGCCGACGGTGCCCTCACCGTCACCAACCACGACCAGAGCGGTGAAGCTGAACCTACGTCCACCCTTCACAACCTTGGACACACGGTTGATGGTAACGACGCGCTCCAGGTACTGGTTGCGATCGTCTTGACGACCGCGCCCCTGCTGGCGTCCCTCTCCGCGCTGACCACCACGTCCACGGCGGTCTCCACCTTGGCCCTGGCGCGCGGAGTCCTGATCGGTATTTCCTTGGCTTCTTTCAGCCATCAGATGCTCTCCCTTTCCTTACTCGCGCTCACAGCTTCAGGCCGCCCTCACGGGCGCCTTCCGCTACTGCCGCCACGCGGCCGTGATACTTGTTTCCACCGCGATCGAAAACGACCTCTTCGATGCCGGCTTCCTTCGCACGCTCCGCAATCAGAGCGCCAACCTTGCTGGCCTTCTCCGTCTTGTCACCGGACGAGGCGCGCAGCTCGGGCTCCATTGTGGAAGCCCAGACCAGCGTCTTGCCCTCGTCATCGTTCACAACTTGAGCGAACATGTGACGGTTGCTTCTGGTAACTACCAGACGGGGCCGCGTAGCGGTTCCAGCAATCTTCGCACGCACGCGCTGATGACGGCGCCTACGGGAAACGAACTTTCCTTTGCCCTTGACCGTGTAAGCCATTACTACTTACCAGCCTTTCCGACCTTGCGTCGCACAACTTCGCCTTCATAGCGAATGCCCTTGCCCTTGTAGGGTTCCGGCTTGCGCAGTTTGCGGATGTTTGCGGCGACCTCGCCAACCTTCTGCTTATCAATACCACTCACAACGACCTTGGTCTGTGAGGTGGCGGTGATGTCGATGCCTTCCGGCGGCTCGAAGGTGATGGTGTGAGAGTAACCGAGGGCAAACTCAACAGCCTTGCCCTTCTGGGTCGCACGATAACCAGTACCGACGATCTCAAGGTTCTTCGCGTAGCCGTTCGTTACACCCTCGACCATGTTGGCGATGAGCGTACGGGAAAGGCCGTGCAGCGATCGATTAGTCCGGTCATCATCCGGACGACTCACCAGGATTTCGCTACCCTCCAGCTTGGCGCTGATAGGTGTGGGAACCTCAAGCGAAAGTTCGCCCTTAGGACCCTTCACAGTTACGTCCTGTCCGTCGATCTTAGCTTCGACACCCGCAGGAAGAACGACGGGCTGCTTGCCAATACGTGACATTGCGCGTCCTCCTTCTACCAGACGTAGGCGAGGACTTCCCCACCTACACCTTTGTCGGAAGCCTGACGGTCAGTTAGAAGACCGGACGAGGTCGATAGAATCGCCACGCCCAATCCACCGCGGACCTGAGGCAGTTCAGTTGATTTCGCATACACACGTAGACCTGGCTTAGAAACTCGCTTCAGGCCGGTGATTGCACGCTCACGGCGGTTGCCGTACTTCAGATCAAGGGTCAGCGTCTTGCCGACGCGCGCATCTTCGATGCGGATGTCCTTGATATAGCCCTCGCTCTTCAGGATCTGCGCGATCCCGTCCTTGAGCTTTGAGTAGGGCATTGACACGGACTCGTGATGAGCCGTGTTTGCGTTGCGCAGACGCGTAAGCATGTCTGCGACCGGATCAGTCATTGTCATTTTGGGCCTTGGCCCTTCCTCGGCGTGGTTTCCCTCGGCAATCGCCGCCGGGGACCTGCGTCGTAAGTGTTACCAGCTGCTCTTAGTCACGCCGGGGAGTTCGCCACGCAGGGCCAACTCACGTAGGCAGATACGGCACAAGCCGAACTTGCGGTAGACCGAGTGGGGGCGACCGCAACGGTTGCACCTTGTGTAAGCACGGACCGCATACTTCGGCTTGCGTGCTGCCTTGATCTTCAGAGATGTCTTAGCCATTGTTAGTCCTCTTTGAAGGGGAAGCCGAGCTTACGAAGTAGTGCGCGACCCTGTTCATCGCTGTCAGCAGACGTGACAACGGTGATGTCCATGCCGCGAGCCCGGTCGACATTGTCGACGTTAATTTCGTTGAACATAACCTGTTCGGTCAGTCCAAAGGTGTAGTTGCCATGTCCGTCAAACTGCTTGGCTGACAAGCCGCGGAAGTCGCGGATACGTGGCAGTGCGGTCGACATTAGACGGTCGAGGAACTCCCACATCCGGTCTCCGCGAATCGTCACCGAAGCGCCGATTGGCTGACCCTCACGAAGCTTGAACTGGGCGATTGACTTCTTTGCTCGGTTCACGCGGGGCTTTTGACCGGTAATGGCCTCCAGATCCTTCAGTGCGCCGTCCAGAAGTTTTGAATCACGAGCCGCATCGCCGACACCCATGTTGACGACTACCTTTACAGGCTTAGGTGCCATCATGACGTTCGGCAGTTTGAACTCCTCGATCATCTCAGACCTGATCTGATCGTTGTACTTTTCCTTCAGACGGGGGCTCATGCGTCCAGCTCCTTACCGGGCTCGATGCCACGACGACTACCACCGCGGGCAACGCGAACACGAACGGTGCGCTTACGACCGTCACGCTCGACTACGTCCTCGCGGAAGCCAACGCGTACCGGCTTCTTCGTGTCAGGGTCCACCAGGGCGACCTTTTCGATCGCAATCGGTGCCTCGGCGGTGACAATGCCACCCTCCTGGCCCGATTGTCCCTGACGCACGTGGCGGGTCTTCAGATTTACGCCCTCAACAAGCACCTTGCGCTCTTCAGGGAAAACCTTAATGACGCGCCCCTGCTTGCCTTTGTCGCCGGGAGCCAAGGGCTCGTAGCCCTCTTCCAAACGACGCTGGTTGCGTGCTTCAAGCTTCTTGGGGTCTGAGGAACGACCGCGCACAACCTCTACGATGTCGCCCTTCTTAATCTTGGCGGCCATCAGATCACCTCCGGTGCCAGCGAGACGATGCGCATGAAGCGCTTGTCGCGCAGTTCGCGGCCAACTGGGCCGAAAATACGGGTGCCACGCGGGTCACCATCGTCATTCTTCAAAATGACAGCCGCATTCTCGTCGAATCGAATGTAGGAACCATCGGGCCTACGTGAAGGCTTCTTCGTGCGAACGATGACGGCTTTTACGACCTCACCCTTCTTCACGTTTCCGCCGGGGATGGCGTCCTTCACGGTGGCGACAATAACGTCGCCGATACCCGCGTAACGTCGTTTTGAGCCACCGAGAACACGGATGGTGAGGATTTCCTTCGCCCCCGTGTTGTCAGCGATCTTCAGTCGCGACTCCTGCTGGATCATGTCTTATGACTCCTGTCGTCGTGCCGGTTCTCTTTGGACCTGCGCCCTAGAGCCTGGCCGAACGGATTGTTTGTTTGGAAAGTGCTCGGTAGTTCCTACGGGACTACTTCGCCTTCTCCAGGATCTCTGCCACGCGCCAGTGCTTGGTACGCGAAAGAGGACGGGTTTCCATGATTAGGACGTAGTCACCTACGCCGCACTCATTGTTTTCGTCGTGGGCCTTGACCTTCTTGGTCTTGACCGTGACCTTGCCGTAAAGGGGGTGCTTTACTCGGTCCTCAAGGACAACAACAACTGTCTTGTCCATCTTGTCCGAGGTCACGTATCCACGGCGTACCTTGCGCTGGTTGCGTTCCGTCGCTGCGGCCACTTCAGTCATTCTCAGTCCTCAGTTCCGGGCGCGGTACGGAAGCCAAGCTCCCTCTCACGCGCAATCGTGTAGATACGGGCAATGTTGCGACGCACAGACTTCATCCGTCCGCTGTCCTCAAGGCTACCGACAGCCTGAGAAAAACGAAGGTTGAACAACTCGGCCTTTGCGCGCTCAAGTTCCTTGCGGAGCTGAGCGTCATCCATGGCATCGAGGTCAGCCGTCTTCAAAACGTTATCGGCCATTAGTTCTCAACACCCTCTCGCACTACGAAACGGGTCTTAATCGGGAGCTTGTGGCGTGCGCGGCGCATAGCCTCGCGGGCCAAATCTTCATCAACACCCGACAACTCGAAGATGATCCGGCCGGGCTTGACTGGAGCGACCCACCACTCTGGTGAACCCTTACCTTTACCCATACGGGTTTCGGCAGGCTTCTTGGTCAGGGGACGGTCCGGGAAAACGGTGATCCAAACTTTACCGCCACGCTTGATGTGACGGGTCATGGCGATACGAGCTGCCTCGATCTGACGGTTAGTCAGGTAGGTGGGCTCTAGTGCCTGGATGCCGTAGTCGCCGAACGCAAGTTCGGTGCCACCTTTAGCCATGCCGCCGCGCTTCGGGCGGTGCTGCTTACGGTACTTAACTCGGCGGGGAATGAGCATGGGCTCAGGCCTCCGTTCCGCTGGTCGCAGTTTCTGCGGGTGCTTCTGCCGGCGCCTCGACTACCACCGTTGCATCCTCTGCAACCGGTGCACTCTGTGCGGCTTCGGCATCACGACCGCGCTGGCCACCGCGCGAGTCACGGCGGGATCCGCCACGACGCTCGCCACGACGAGGAGCCCCGCCACGGCCAGACTGCTCGGCCTGCTGACGAGCAAACTCGCGCTCGGTCATGTCACCCTTGTAAATCCAAACCTTCACGCCAATGCGGCCGAAGGTAGTACGAGCTTCGTGGAAGCCGTAGTCAATGTTCGCTCGCAGTGTCTGTAGCGGAACTCGACCTTCACGGTAGAACTCGCTACGCGACATTTCTGCGCCGCCCAGACGACCTGAGCACTGAACGCGAATACCCTTCGCGCCGGCGCGCTGTGCCGACTGGATTGCCTTGCGCATTGCGCGGCGGAATGAAACGCGTGCTGCAAGCTGCTCGGCAACGCCCTGAGCAACAAGCTGAGCGTCAATCTCCGGGTTCTTAACCTCAAGGATGTTCAGCTGAACCTGCTTGCCCGTGAGCTTCTCAAGGTCCTGGCGAAGGCGATCAGCCTCAGCGCCACGGCGGCCAATAACGATGCCCGGACGTGCGGTGTGCAGGTCCACGCGAACACGGTCGCGGGTGCGCTCGATTTCGACGCGGGAAATGCCCGCGCGCTCAAGTCCCTCTTGAAGTACCTCGCGGATCTTCACGTCCTCGGCAACGTAGTCGCGGTAACGCTGGTTCTCAGTCGTCGAATCCGCAAACCAACGCGAGCGATGATCGGTGGTGATCCCCAGGCGGAAACCAGTGGGGTTGACCTTCTGGCCCATCTAGCGATCCCCCTCCTCTTCTTCATCGGTGCCAACAATCACGGTGATGTGGCTTGTGCGCTTCAGGATCTGTCCGGCGCGGCCCTGTGCCCGCGGACGGTAGCGCTTCATTGTCGGTCCCTCGTCGACGTACGTCTCAAGGACCACAAGCTCGGCATCCTGAAGTGATTCGCCCGCGTTATCGGCCAGCACGTGAGCATTCGCAACGGCGCTATTCAGTACCTTGCGGATGTCGTGCGCAACCTTTTGCGGTGCGAACTGCAATAGATCGTCTGCCTCTAGAACGCTCTTGTTACGGATCTCGTTGACGACCCGGCGAGCCTTCTGGGGCGTAACGCGTACGTAACGCGCCTGCGCCTTGGCTTCCATCAGTCTCTCCTATTCCCGGGCGCGCCTAGCGGCGACGTCCCTTACGGTCGTCCTTCACGTGACTGCGGAAAGTACGCGTGGGCGCGAACTCACCGAGCTTGTGACCAACCATCGACTCTGTCACAAAGACCGGCACATGGCGGCGGCCGTCATGAACAGCGAAGGTCAGGCCTAGGAAATCAGGCGTGATCATGGAGCGGCGTGACCAGGTCTTGATGACCTGCTTGTTGCCGGACGCAAGCTGCTCGTCGACCTTCTTCTGCAGGTGGGCGTCGACGAAGGGGCCCTTCTTCAAACTACGTGGCATAATCCAGGCTTCCTATCAGCGCTTCTTGCCAGTGCGGCGACGACGAACAATGTACTGATCGCTCGGCTTGTTCGGGCGACGAGTGCGCCCCTCGGGCTTGCCCCAGGGGCTGACTGGGTGACGACCGCCAGATGTGCGGCCCTCACCACCACCGTGTGGGTGATCCACAGGGTTCATGGCAACACCGCGAACCTTGGGGCGACGTCCCTTCCAGCGAGCGCGGCCAGCTTTGCCCAGGTCAATGTTGCCCTGTTCGGCATTGCCAACCTCGCCGATGGTGGCGCGGCAGTTGATGTCAACGTTGCGGATTTCGCCAGAGGGGAGGCGCAACTGAGCGAAGCGACCCTCCTTAGCGACCAGCTGGACCGAGGTACCAGCAGAGCGAGCCATCTTGGCTCCCTGTCCAGCGTTCAGTTCCACGTTGTGGATGACTGTGCCAAGAGGGATGTTGCGCATCGGGAGGTTGTTACCAACCTTGATGTCAGCCTTCGGCCCGTTCTCAATCTTGGTGCCCTGCTTGATACCAGCCGGTGCGAGGATGTAGCGCTTCTCGCCATCTGCGTAGTGCAGCAGAGCGATGTTCGCGGTACGGTTCGGGTCGTACTCAATGTGAGCAACGGTTGCGGGTACGCCGTCTTTGTCATTGCGCTTGAAGTCAATGACGCGGTAGGCACGCTTGTGTCCGCCACCGCGG
Organism: Actinomycetaceae bacterium MB13-C1-2; assembly: GCA_035621235.1. Classification (NCBI taxonomy): domain Bacteria; kingdom Bacillati; phylum Actinomycetota; class Actinomycetes; order Actinomycetales; family Actinomycetaceae; species Actinomycetaceae bacterium MB13-C1-2. The sequence continues at coordinate 1,339,688 of CP141731.1, read as the reverse complement.
CGACGCGAGGTAACACGACCGTACGAGTTACGACCACCGGTCTTGGTGATCGGGCGAACCAGCGACTTCTCAGGAGTCGAACGGGTGATCTCAGAAAAGTCCGAGACGCTCCCGTGACGACGACCTGGTGTCGTCGGCTTGTACTTACGAATAGCCATAGTGTCTTTTACCCCTCCGGCCTAAATCCCAGTTTCGCCGAAAACGTCGATTGCACCCTCACGCAGCGTGACGATTGCACGCTTGGTGTCGGGGCGCTTTCCAACGCCATCGCGGCGACGGTAGGTCTTACCAGGACGGTTCATCGTTGCAACCTTCGAAACCTTGACGCCGAAGATATCCTCAATGGCGTTCTTGATTTCGGTCTTGTTTGCACGAGGATCAACGATGAACGTGTACTTACCCTCGTCCTGCAGACGTGACGTCTTTTCGGTTACTACCGGACGCAGGATGATGTCGCGCGGATTCTTCGAGGCTTCCAGAGTGCTCATTCGGCATCCTCCTTAGCAGCTGCTTTCTTGGCAGGCGCCTTCTTAGCGGGCTTCTTCACTGCCGCCTCGACATCGTGAACGATATCCTCGGCAGCGGTCTCAGCCTTCTTGGCAACCTTCTTAGCGGCGCCCTCGATATCCTCGATGGCTTCTTCAACCTTCTTGGTCGCCTTCTTAGCCGGCGCTTTCTTAGCAGCGGCCTTGGCATCGCCAGCTTCGGCTTTAGCGGCCTTTTTGGCGGGAGCCTTCTTTGCAGGAGCCTCCTCAGCCTTCGCCGCGGACTTCTTGGCAGGAGCGTCGTCAGCCTTCTTCGACTTAGAGGTCTTGTCAGCCTTCTTCTCTTCGAGGGCCTTTACCTTTGAGGCAACCTTCTCTTCGCGAGCAGGGGCTTTGACCGAAGCGCGTTCGATGTAGCTGTTGATCGCATCCTCGGAGAAGATGACTTCAGCGGCATCGACGACGTCGTATGCATTGAGTTGATCAGCCCAGATGGTGTGAGCGGCCGGTGCATTTGAGTAGCTCTTGAGAACTGCGGTAGCTCCGTCCTCGTCCCGATCGATAACAATCAGAACCTTGCCACCACTCGTGACCGTGGCCAGTGTCTTCAGCGCGGCCTTGGTCGAAGGAACGTCCTCGGCAACAAGGTCCTCAAGAATGATGAGCGAACCATTGCGGGCGCGATCAGATAGAGCGGAACGCAGTGCGCCGGCGATCATCTTCTTGGGGGTCCGCTGGCTATAGTCACGCGGCTGCGGGCCGTGAACAACGCCGCCGCCCTTGTAGTGAGGAGCGCGGATTGAACCCTGGCGAGCGTTACCGGTGCCCTTCTGGCGATACGGCTTCTTGCCGCCGCCGGATACCATGCCGCGAGTCTTGGTCGCGTGAGTACCCTGGCGAGCTGCGGCCATCTGAGCCTCAACTACCTGGTGGATCAACGGAATGTTCAGATCAACGTCAAACAGGTTGCCGGGAAGTGTGACCTTGCGGCCAGTCGCCTTGCCCTCAAGGGTCAAGACCTCAACCTGGGAGTCCTTATACATAGCCTTGGTCGCCATCATGCCCCCTTCACAGCGGTGCGAACCATGACAACAGCCTTAGCCGGTCCAGGGATTGCGCCCTTGACCAACAGCAGGCCCTTGTCGGTATCCGCGCCGACGATCTCAAGGTTTTGAATGGTGCGCTTGTCGCCACCCATACGGCCCGCCATCCGCTGACCGCGGAAGATGCGACCCGGAGTAGCACAGGCACCGATAGAGCCCGGCTTACGGTGGATCTTGTGAGCGCCGTGCGAGGCCGGGCCACCCTTAAAGCCGTGACGCTTCATAACGCCTGCGAAGCCCTTGCCCTTGGTAGTGCCGGTCACGTCAACATTCTGACCAACCTCAAAGACCGAAGCCTCAAGTTCCTGGCCGGGTTGATAGTCGGCAGCGTCCGAAGTGCGGAACTCCGCGACGTGGCGCTTGGGGGCAACCCCCGCCTTCTCGAAGTGACCAAGCAGAGGCTTGGTCACGCGGCGAGGATCAATGTCCTCAAAGCCGATCTGGACGGCCGAGTAGCCATCGTTATCCTCGGTGCGCACCTGAGTAACGACGTTCGTGCCGACCTGGACGACCGTGATGGGGACAACGTGGCCGTCCTCGTCCCAAACTTGGGTCATGCCGAGCTTGCGGCCCAGCAGCGCCTTGCGTGGCGCGGTGTCAGTAGTCATTGCAGATGTCCTCAGAGCTTAATCTCGATGTTCACGTCAGCAGGAAGGTCAAGACGCATGAGCGAATCGACGGCCTTAGGCGTGGGATCAATGATGTCGATGAGCCGCTTGTGCGTGCGCATCTCGAACTGCTCGCGGCTGTCCTTGTACTTGTGGGGAGACCGAATAACAACGAAAACGTTCTTCTCGGTCGGCAGCGGCACGGGTCCAACCACGGTCGCGCCTGCGCGCTGAACAGTGTCGACAATCTTGCGCGCCGAGCTGTCGATGACCTCGTGGTCATACGACTTGAGCCGGATGCGGATCTTTTGTCCCGCCATGCCGTTTTACCTCTTCTCGTACCAGATTCGTCACCGGCCCCCGCATTCGGGCGTGTCCCAGTCGGGACACACATTCCTGCGGCTGCCAGATTGGCTCCGGCTTGGCCGTTGTCTTGTCAAAAGAACTTGGGCAGCAAGTGGGTCGCGATCCTTGAAGCAGGAGCGGCACGTTTTTCAAGCACCCAAATCGCCTCACCTTCGTGAGGCAGCTTGAATAGTCTGGCACGCGGTTTTGCATTCGTCCAAGTCCAGAGGGGTTCCTGCGACGAGTCTCACTAGAGGTCGCCCTTCAGAAGCCGAAAAATCCACATCTGACCACCAAGCCCTCCTCGACTTTACTCCGACCGGGATGCTTACCTCGCCCTCGCTGATCCCACACTGGGACATTGGCTCCCACCTTTGATGACCCCGCACTCGGATACTGACCCTCCTTCAGACTAAGCCGGGCCGGGCAGCCCGCCCTCACTCACCCCAGGCTCGGGACATCCGCATCACTCTTGTCAGCCCACGCTCCAACATTGGCCCTCTCTCTTACTAGGCCAAACCGGGCAGCCCGCCATCACATACGCCCAGGCTCGGGACATCCGCATCACTCTTGTGAGCCCTCGTGGACTCCAAACTTGGTCCTTCTTATGCCGCAGCTTAGATAACTTGGAGGAGGACTCTTCGTCCGCGTAGCCCAAGGGCGAATATCTGCCGGAGTGGCCGACTACCCCCTCCGGCGCGTCACAGTCCCCGGACCAGTAATGACCACAGTGGCAGATGTTCCAAGCCAAGTACTTAGGTTGCCTGCCCCCAAGAGAACGAGCATCCGCCAGAGTGGACCATTACCTAACTCGCCTCGATCCTCGTCGCGTATTCTTGGTCCAAGCTGATGGCCGCTATAGGAGGGCACCCATGGAGAACCTTAAGGGCAAAATCGGCGCACGCTGGATCTTCATGATCGTTGTGGCGCTAACCGTATTGGTTGCAAGTTACCTACTACTGGTGCGGACCTACCTTGGCCAGTACCTTGAGAACTCCGCTCTTCTCGGCGCCCAACAGGTCTCGACTGTTGAAGTCGACGACGCCCTCCATAACCTTCACTACATCTCAGTCGGCTCACTAGCTCTGCTAATGGTCGTCTACGCCATCATCGGCATCGTCCGCAAATCCTGGCAAGTCGCCTTCGCGGCCATGGGAGTCTTAGGGGCTTCGACCGTAACTACGGAACTACTAAAAAAGACCATCCTCACTCGACCCGATCTCGCTCCCATCTATGAGAACAATGCGCACAACTCTTTCCCTTCGGGTCACACCACCATCGCAATGGCGATCGTTGTCTCACTGCTACTCATCCTCAGCTTCCGCATACGAGGTTGGATCGTCATTCCCGCCACGCTGTGGGCAGTCGGTATCGGATTCGCGACAGTCACCGCGAGATGGCACCGCTTCTCTGACACTCTCGGCGCGGATGCCGTCGTCCTTGCCATCGGTGCCATCGCGGCCCTCTGGTTACTTTCGAGGAACGAAATGACGAGGGAACCAGGAGGTTCGCCTCGTATCCGCCCGATTATTCTTACTTTCCTTGGCATCTTTGGTGTCGGCACGCTTGCAGTGGGCGTTATTCTCGCAATCGGAACCCTCAACCGCTGGGGCGTTATCGAAGCGCTCTCCCAAGCCAACGCGGCGGGTCAGATTCCCAATCTGCAGTTCCACCTTGATCCGGTTTTCAACGAGAACATGTTCTACGCCGCCCAAACTCTTGCCTACGGCTTTTCTTCCCTTTCAGTCGTGTGGTTCTGGGCGACACTGCATCGGATCGGCACTGTTCGCGCGCCCAGATGAGTTAGTCCAAGACGCGAATGGGGCAATAAGTTACGTCCAACCCGGAGTGAACAACCGTGCTCAACCGACAACCTGAGTTCGAGAGATGCACAAAGAAACCGGTAGCTGGAATCGGGAAGACTTCCCAAACTCATCGTGTATAAACGCCGTGCGTACGAGGATGACTCGACTGGGACGCCGATGGTTCGGTGTGTCCAGACGCAAATGCCAGGCGTAGGAGGATGATTCACTGAGCCGACGGCCGCCGAACGGATGACCCTGACAAAACGCCGTGCGTACGAGGATGACTCGAATGGGACGCCGATGGTTCAGTGTGTCCAGACGCAAACGCCAGGCGTAGGAGGAATTACCAGTCACGCGCGATACTCGCAGCGTGACTAGGAACTATCACCTAAACCTTCAGTAGTCCCACACCCCACAACCAGCCCTAGCCGCTTGATAATCAATATAGGGGCACCCCATGCGGAGACACACTCTCGATGTGCCGGAACTCGGGGTCTCGATGAGTAAAGTCCCGCCGAGACCTCGAGTTTCGGCATGTCAATCCGTCTCACCCAGAAGACCGTCAGTCTTGGCCCAATTTGTGCTCGCACCTAAATGGGCGACAGTGTCCGGAAAAGAGCATGCGATGACTGATAAGACTGGAACAAGAACTCTTCAACTTCCCCGTCCCCTAGTGCCGGAGAATGTGTCGCTGGGTAAAGTCCTCGAAGCCCGGTGCGCGTCTACGCCCTCCTGTCTGCCTCAGCCAAGAACTTCGGGATGTCGAGGCCCATCAGGTAGCCTCCTACCTTCCCATCCCACTCGTCCACCCGAAGCACCCTGAAGCCAAGCCTCTTGTAGAAGCCGACCGCGCCCTCGTTATCAGCCGCTACTCCGATTGCCAGACCATCTACCCCACGATCCGCAAGTGCCCTGGCGAAGCTGGTAATGAGCTTTCGCCCCATTCCACCGCCCTGCGCGGACGGAAGCAGGTCGATGTGTAACTCTCCCGGGTAGTCATCCGTGAACTGGTGCACTCTAGACTCGGGCTGCGCTCCGCGGCGCCTCAGCTCTATATCCTTTTCCGTCCATGAGTCGTCGACCGGCAGCGCCAAGTCATACTCTTTGGCCCAATCGCCGGCTGCCCATTCAGCCATCTTGCCCACGTCCTCCGTCCCGATGACGTATCCGACAACCTCCCCGTCCTCGTCCTCTATGACAAACGCCAACTCCGGGGCATGCGCCAAGTACGGATACGCATACACGTACGGCAAAAGCTCATCCGTCGCGAACTGCCCTGTAGCATCTTTGCCGATGTCCCCGGTTAGGACACAGATTCGTCCCACGGCCGCGCGATCCTCGGGTCGATACTGCCGAATCTTCAGTGCCATCCTCGTCCTCCGCCGTTCTTGCTACGCAGACCAAAACTTCACAACTACTTTATCCGTGACCGCACCGGTCAACCTCTCTCAGCACCGCTTCCAATCATTCAGTACCGTGTGCTCTAACTCATTCCAATATTTCGACGGACCGATACCACTTCCGTACTCTCACTGCTTCTGCCGCGCGTTTCTGTACGAGGAGTCCTCTGTCTCGTCATCCCACAACTCCGCCTCAGTTCGCGGGTCCATTTGATAGTTCGCCAAATACTCCTGGAACGCCGGATCACCCGCGAACGAGGAAACACTCCGAACCCCTATGTCCTCCTCTGATTCCCCGTCTCCGCTTAAGGTCCCGGAGGATCCACTTAGTTGTCTACCCGCGTCAACAGCAACCTCCGTCGTTCCCTCTTCATCCTCCAGAGGACGACCAGACCACCAAACCGCCAGTCCCAAAAGTCCCACGGCCGCCAATACCCCCACCAGCCACCATGGGAAACCTCCCCCGCTAACGGGCGCGGCCAGGGCCTCTAGCTCCTCGTCCATGACCAGAACTCGTTCCGCCGTCACCAGCCGGTGCTGCGCCAGAATGTTTGCTCCGGGCGCCGTTATCAGCGTCACGTGGTCCTCACCCGCGACGGCCTCAACGGGAACCGTCTGGTCCACCTCCACCACTTCTGAACTGATAATCCGGTACGTCAGCGTCTCCCCCATGACCTGTAACGTCAATCTGTCACCAACCTGTACACGTCCCAGATCTGCAAACAGTCCCGCGTCATGACCCACAAGGACGGCGTTCGTCGTTTCACCACCCACCGGGAGTGAGCTAGAGGGAACATGCCCGACCCCATCACTCAGGCTTTCTTCCTCCACCCAGTGATGAACCGGCGTGTCGACTCCGATCCTTGGGATCGTCAACCGCGCCAACACTCCATCGCCCAGGTTCAGGGTCGCGTCATATATAGAGGAGTAGGAAGCCTGTCCTAAGTCATCCGAAAACGCATCCTCGCACTCAGATGGAGGTTCTGCCCACCGTGCCGAAACCTCATGACTAGAACCAGCATCCACCAACTGTTCGTCCAGATCATCGACACTCTCCTGCGGCACCGCGAAGCTCGGAAGCACATACGCCAGCGACTCCATCGCGTCATTGCAGACTCGCGCCTGGCTTAGCAGCGTCTCCAAGTCCGATTGCGGAGTTTGTTCAACGATGTCCGCATGCGCCGTTAGCACCTGTGCCCGTGAGTTTGCCGCAAACCAGTTTCCAACGCTTGGTGCGATCAGCAGTCCCGCAATCACGAGCGAGACCATCGCAGCCCCAAACGGCAACCTGTGCAACTGCCACCCGTTCTTTGACTCCCACAGTGGGCCGGTTGATCTCTCCGCCATTTTCTAGTGCCCGAATCCGTATCCACTGAAACCGCCAGCTGAATCGTGGTCAGGCTCGTGCAGGCTCTGTCCGTCAACGGGCTGCTCGCTGATCACGATACCCTCGGACTCGTACAGGTCGTTATCGAATGCTTCATTGACCGCCGCCACAATTCGGTCGCCGATAGTCTTGCCCGAGTAGCCACCTACAGTTGCGCCTGCCGCGAGCGCCACCCACGTACGAGGATCGTTCGGGAGACCAGCCGATTTGCCCACATACCGCGAGACTCCCTGCAACGCCACCTGACCGGCTGGAAGCATTGCAGAAGCGGTGAGAGCCTGCCGCATCATCTGCTGGACCCTGGGATCATCCATCGGAATTTCGCGCACTCTTGCATGAGCCGTTATGTACAGCGCTGCTGCCGACAGGAGTCCTACCGTCGAGACTCGGTTCAGCGCAGTCGCGGGGAGTTTCATTCCTCGCGGGGAGATCGAGCCGACGCCCTTGGCTAGGCCACTCCCTGAAGTCGCAACGATGAACGCACGATCAAGGCGCCGCAAGGCCTTCTTGCCCCCACCAACCTTGATTCCCATTGCCCCTAAGACGCGATCGACCCTGTTCTCGCTCTTCGCGAGCGCCTTTCCGGCGATTCCAATCAGGTCTGGCTCAATCTTGGCTAACTGATCCTCTTTGCGCTTTGCCATGTCCTGAGACTACAGGCGACGACCGACAAAATGGCGATGTACTTCTTTCTTGATGTCCAACGGTTTTCTGGTCACCCGCGCAGGTTATTCACCACATTCGTAGAAAAGGCGGCGGTACGTGTACCTGGTCAAATCGTCTAGTACCAACTGGGTCCAGTGCAATCAATCGCCGCATCTCCCCACATGAGTTCAGCATCGCGGAGCCGCATGCGACGGCCCAGAATCGAACCGGCCGCTCTGTATCAACGCAGGGCGCGGAAGAAGAAACACAGCACACGGAAACACAACACACGGAAACACAACACACGGAAACACAACACACGGAAACACAACACACGGAAACACAACACACGGAAACACAACACACGGAAGGGTCCCGATCTCATTGATCGGGACCCTTCTTCGGCGTCTCAGCTAGAGACGGGCATCATCTGGGCCTAGATGTCATCCCCTCTCCTCCGACGGCGCGAGACGCCGAATCCCAAACCACCCAGCAGTAGCAGACCCGCACCGACTACCAGCGTCATCGCTCCGTTGGTACCCGTGTCCGGAAGCTGGCCTGAGCGGCCCGGTAGCTTGCCTGAATGATTGGTACTGCACTGATTCTCCAGGCACTCTCCGCCTGGAGTTACAGGCTTCACCACGTTGACCAACGAAATGCTGGTCTTGATGTCATTCACCTTTACCTTGTATGAGACCTTCGCATCCTCACCGGGTTTCAGTGTCGGCAAGTCCCATATCAACTCGGTGCCCTCCAACTTCAGTGAGCCATCCAGCGGCGTCACCAGCGTCGCATTGTTCAGCACCTTCGATAGATCATCAACTGCTTTAGCGCCTTCAACCGTCGCGTTCGAGGTGTTAGTCGCGGTCAGCGTGTAGGTTACAGTCTGTCCAGCGATCACAACCGAACCGGACTTCGGGTCGGAACTCTTCTGCAGGTGCCATGCCGGAGTGTAGTGCTTGGTCTCCCGGCACTTCGCACTTTCGTCGCTACATGGGCTTGGTGGCACCGGCCCTTCGCCCACCACCACGTTCCCGATATCAACACCGTGTGCGTCCGAGCTAACTGTTGCGGCATAGTCGACCGACACAGTCTCGCCTGGCGCCAGGTCCGGAATGGACCATGTGAGAGTGGTGCCGTTCAGGACCAGGCCTTCTGCCAGCGGTTCAGTCAATGCCGCGTTGTTCAGCACCTGGGATAGATCATCTTCCGCTGTTGCACCTTCAAGAACCGCGTTTTCAGAGGTATTAGTTGCGGTCAGCGTGTAGGTAATTGTCTCCCCCGGCGCCACCGTCGATCCGCTAACGGGGTCTGAAGACTTCGTCAGATCCCACGCCGGAGTGAAGTGCCTCGTCTCACGACAACTCTCGTCAGTCGTCGGGCATGGATCCGGTGGAACTGGCCCCTCGCCCGTCGCCACGTTAGCGATGGTGACCCCGTATGCACCGTCATTGATTTTCACGGTGTAAGTCGCCGTTGCAGTCTCCCCCGGCGCCAACTCATCAATGGTCCAGATGAGTTGGGTTGCGATCACCGGGTTGTAGAAGACAACGCCGGCGCTTGCGGTCGGACCGCCAACCTTGGCTGCATTGTTCAACACGTTCGACAAATCGTCCGTCACGGTAAGGCCACGAAGAATCGCCGTGTTAGAAGTGTTCGTCGCCGTCAGCGTGTACGTCACACTGCTCCCTGGATTGACGGTGGAGCCATCCTCCGGGTTCGAGGATTTGACCAACGACCACGAGGGAGTGTGATGCGCGGTCTCGCGACAGTCGGCGTTGGATTCGGGACACGGGCTCGGAGGAATATCGCCCTTGCCAGTCACGACGTTCCCAATGGTCACACCAACAGCATCTTGGTTCACCACCACCTGGTAGCTCACCGTTGCGGTCTTTCCCGGATCAATCGTCCCAAAGTCCCACGTCAGCTTAGTCCCGTTCAACGTTAGCCCGGCCGCGAGCGGCTCGACTAACGTCGCACCGTTCAGCACTTCTGACAGGTCGTCCTCAGCCGTGGCACCCACTAAGCGCGCAACATCCGAGGTGTTCTTGGCCGTCAGCGTATAGGTGATTGTGTCCCCTGGATCGACAGTTGAACCCGAGGCTGGGTTCGAGGACTTCGTCAGATCCCACGCGGGGGTGTAGTGCTCGGTTTCGCCACAGACCCCGTTATCACCGCAATTCGAGGGTGGCGGAACTTCATCGCCGGCAGTAACGACATTGCCGATTGTCACGCCATAAGCGCCCTGGTTCACCGTGACCGTGTAGTTGACGGAAACGTTCGCGCCAGGTGCCAGGGTGGGAACATCCCACGTCAGACTTGTCCCCGCCAGGCTCAGACCCGCGGCAAGAGGCTGGGTCAATACAGCGTTGTTCAAAACGTTCGATAAATCGTCTTCTGCGGTGGCGCCGTTCAGCGTTGCTTTGGTCGAGGTGTTTGTCGCGGTCAACGTGTACGTAATCGTCTGGCCCGGGCTCACACTCGACTCGGTGATTGGGTCGGAGGATTTCGTTAGGGTCCACTCGGGGGCGGACGGAAGTTCGTTGTTGTAGAACTCAACCTCAATATCGTTGCCAACCCCGAGGCCGGTAACCGCGAAACTCGACGCATCGAAGACCACCCACGGCCCGGGGGTGCCCGAGACAACCCTGTAGCGACCGGTCTGGAACGGCAACGAGTCGTCTACGGTCTCACTTATGGTTGCATCGAATGTCGAAGACTCGGTCGGGAGAGTTACGGTCCAACTTGCAGGCTCACCGGCGACGCCTGTCTGCTGCGACGTAGCAGGGCTGATGGTCACGCCGGTCGCAGGATCGTCGAGAATCGCGTTCACAGGCCAGTTGGGTAGCGCGACACTACTCGCATCGTCCGGCCCGTTTCCCTGGAATTTCGTGACCGAGATTCGTGCCGTGCATGCAGTTAGGTCGGCTCCGAGACTGGTAAGGAGGTCGCCAAGGCCCTGAAAATTCGCCACATTGTAGAAGTTGAGCGGATCCGAAACTGCGCGCAGATTGGTCTGAGCTACGCCTGCGCCCAGGCCGATGCCGACACCAATGGAACGTGTTCCGCCCGCTTTGATACCGTTGGCGGCATAGATCGCTTCCTCAAGTGCGCGGACATTGGTGTCTGACATGTTGTCGCTGGTTGGACGGTTAGGGGCTCCGTCTGTCACCAGGAGCATTGCAGTGAAGGGGTCGGTGCTACCCGCCGACTTCACCGCATTGATTCCGGCGGCCCAGTTTGTGTATTGGGTTCCGACAGCGCTGCGTTGCACATTGGTGTCAACCCAGGCTTTGAGGGTGGTAGCGCCCGCCGCGTCGACTAGCAGACGAGGAGAGGGCGCAGTCCCGCTCGCTGGCGAGGTGGTACCAAAAGTGAACAGCTGTAGGCTGGCACCGGTGCCGATTAGTCCGTCGATTCCCTGTTTGATTCCATTCCGATACTGCGTCAGCTGAGCGTCGGTAATCGAGGTTGACACATCGATGAGACCGGCCACCTGCACCGCCACGCAGGTGTTTCGCGCAACGTTGTAGTGGGAGCTCAGTATGTTGCCGAGCGAACGATCCCGAGCGCTACTAGCGCCACCCGTAGCCGTGATGACCGCATCGGCGGGCATCGAGACCTCGTTCGTTGATTGAAGTACCGGGGTCATTCCCGCTGGATAGTTGATCTGTCGGGTCGCGCTCCCCGACGCTCCTGTCTGGCCCTGCACGTAGAGCTGCGGGTTAGGGAACAGGTTTCCCGGGGTTGAGGTTTGAACCACTCGGTACGCCTTGCCCAAGCCGGCGGTAGGAACCTCGATGCTGCACTCGCCCGCATCGGAATCGACTGAACAACTGTAGGACGTGGGTGTGTTGCCGTCGTAGAGCGTGAAGCCGATACCCGTTGTCCCGCTGGCGTCCCCTGTTGCTGCAACACGCGCGGTTACCTTCACCGTCGCCGTTCCCGGAGCGGCAAACGGTTCAACAGTCGGGGTCTGAAGCAGTCGAGCACCTAGCTGATCGCCTTCCGACAGACCGTCCTCGGACTGAGGGAGATCAAGATCGGTGCCGGCCTGCGCCTCGTTCGAATCATCGTCGGTCTGCTGGTCGGACTCATTGCCTGACTGCGCCGGATTGTCAACAAGCGCGCTACTTCCAGAAACCGAGTCCTCATCGATGCTGTTATTTTCTGTCGTAACTTTGAAGCTCTGAGCGACAGTTGCGGAATCGTCAATCCCCTCCTCGGCGCTGATGGCACCCTCGGATGAGGAGTCTAGGTCGGTGGCATATGCCAGTCCCGTCCCGGTAGCAACGAGTGTTACTGATGCAAGAGTGGCCCATACTGCACGCGTGAGGCGATGGCGTCTAGTTTCACCTCTGTTCAATTGCCTGGATGCTCTCATCTTTTATAGCTCCTATTGGTCGATGGGACGGTCTCGGTCGATGGACTAGGTCGGTGACAAGCCAGATGCCCGGAACGCCTTTGACCCACTTGAAACCAGAAGTTGAGCCATCCGTCTAACGTCGTGATGACCGAACACTAGACGTAGGACTTATGTCCTACGCTTGAGGTCCAAATATAGGGGTATAAAAGGGGGATAAGGAAGACCTCGACCAAGGAGCGAAAGGCGCAAACTCTTAGTAAACTTGCGAAAATCTCGCCAGCACTGTCCGACTGAAATCGCTTTTTCGCAGATGAGAAAGGGTTTGTAAACGGTGTCGAGCTTTTTATAGGACTAAAGACCCATTGAACTCTAGAATGTTAAGAAAAAGTCACAGTTTCATAACAAATCTAGTCGAGGTGAGCTCCGCGAGACACCGCTGTGCTTTTGCCAGACCAATGACTGATAGGTCTACAGCTTGACCTTCCAAGAGTCGCGCTGATCGGCGCGAGCACCAGACCAAGTCACTCTTAAGAGGCGGAGTCGACAGATCGCATGTCATCAGACCCATCGACCACATGAACACCCCGCGATCGCACCGGTCTACGCGAGTACCAGACCGCACCTGCGATCACCGTCAGGCCGGTAATGAGTCCAACCAGCCACCACGGAAACTCCGGTAGATTTGAAGGCTCTCCAACAGACTCCTGGGCTTCAACCGGTGTCGGGAAGACCCTCTCCCCAGTCACCAGCATTCGCTCCGTGTTAATCCCTAGGGGATCACAGGTGATCAGGGTGACCAGATCCTTGTTCGGATCAGCCACTAACCAGTCCGTCTCTTCCGGTGCCACAATTCTGACGGTCTGAACTTGGTAGACGAGTGCCTCGCCCAGAATCTCCAGGGTAAAAGTGTCCCCCACATTGACTTTGTCCAGATCCGTAAAAAGCTTTGATTCCACCAACCCTCTGTGGGCGGTAATTGCGGCGTGAGTCGCCAGACCGCCGATTGGCAGAGTTGTTTCGTCCATGTGCCCTGCGCCTTTGCGGAGCACCCTATCTGACGAAGTGTGGTAGATCGGCAAGTCCACCTTGATCTTGTCGATCTTGATTCGCCCCATAGTTCCGTCCCCTATGGGATCAAGTTGCGACACGTAGTCGGAGTTATCGTGACTGGCCAAGAACCTTCGGTTGTAGTCCTCTGCGTCCGCCAGTATCTGTAGGAGGCGCTCTTCGGGACCTACAACCACCGCCTCGCTCAACTCACTCAGCGCTTTAGCGTGTTCCCTGTCGTTCCACCACTGAGCAAATGGAGTATATAGAGCTATGCCCAGTGCCGCCACTGCCATGAGCGCGCCAAGAGCGAGGCGCCAGGAGATTCCTCCCCTGCTCGCCCCGCTCTTAGTCGTATCTGTTGCAGTCAGATTAGTTCCTAACTGCCTTGCGACGTCCGGAAACTACCAGCGCGATCGCACCGCCGCCGAGAAGCACGGCGGCAATCGCTAGAAACGCGCTGACCTGCGCACCGGTCATCGGCAAAGTTGTCGGTGGGACCTGTGCGTTCGGCACGTCCTCCGTGACAGCGTTGGCGATCGTACCGGGCGTAACCACTACGTCATACACGGCGTTCGCGTTGACGTAGCCTGCCGGTGGCACGATTTCCACAACGTAGTAGGTCTTGGACGTTGCAGTGTCCTTACCAATGTACAGACCGGGGATAGTCACGGTCCCGTCAGCGGCCGTTGTGAACTTGTCCTGAGCCGGATTGATCGGATCGCCCGCAGCGTCGCGCGAAACGCTCACTGCGTCAGCACAACCAGCAGGGAGACTACCACTGGCATCAGATACCAACGTCACGCAGGCGTCAGCTTTGGCCTGGGTGTCGAAGACCTGGAAGACCGCGCCCGAAAGCGGGTTCTTGTCAGTGTTGTCCGCGTGCTTGTTGATCTTTAGGCCACCCCATTTGGTCACGGAGGGCGTCGGGGTGCCCTTACCGTCCTCATAGGTGCCATCCGGATCTCGGGTCAGGACTTCTTAGTTCCCCTCGGATACCCGCTCCGCCAAACATACACGACTGCCAACACCACCCCGGCGGGGAGAATCACGGCCCACCATGGAAAGCCTGGGATGTCGGGAGAAGCTTGCGCTGCATCTATATCAATCTGCGGCGTGGGTGTAATCCGCTCCCCGGTCACCAAGTATCTATGCGTATTGATTCCCAGCGGGGTACAGGTAACAAGCGTTACCAGATCATCGCCTGCCCGTAGTCGAATTGCTTCGGTGTCATCTGGCTTTACGACACGGGTTTCGATCACGCGGTATGTGAGTACATCTCCGAACACCTCGACGGTGAAGGTGTCCCCAATCTCAACCTTGTTGAGATTGTTGAACAGTGTCGCTTTGGCAAGACCGGTGTGTGCCGTAAGAACAGAATGCGTATCCGTTCCTCCCACGGGAAGCGACGTTCCCTGTAGGTGTCCAACGCCTTTTTCTAGCGTCTCGTCTGAGGTGCCGTGGAAGATTGGAAGATCAATGTTGATCGACGGCACCTTCAAGCGCGCCATCGTTCCGGATTGAGTCAGTAATAGATGCCAGTAGTCGCGACCGTCTACCTCAATCGAATCGACTCGCTCCGCGTCTGTTGTCGGTTTGCTTGAGTCGGCGCCAATCAGAATGGAACCCGATCGGAGTTCCTCGTTATATTTGCTGGCTAACGACCGTTCGAACTCATTTCCGGGTAGTGGGTCGCTTGCCACCACCTGGGTATACGCCTCGATCAGTTTGGATTGGCTGTACTGCGACAACCAGGACGCGGTCGACGGGTACATCAAAACGCCTAATCCCGAAAGGCCGATCACCGCAATGAGCAACGCAAATGCGGACAGCCGCCACTTGGGTCGTGTGTCGCCGGTCTTGGCAGTAGGGTCCGTTTCGCTCCCGTGTTCGAGGGCCACACGCAAATCGTCGTGGTTGGACCGCGTCGGCCGCCCGTGACCCCTAAGAGCGTGTCTCGGTTGCGTTGCCAAAGCTGTTCCTTTCATACGCAAGCGGCGGAAAACAAACCCTCGAATCGGATCTCCCCGCGCTAAGCACTTGCAATATGCGAGTAGTAAAACAACGGGACGCAGGACGACTGCTCTCGCCACCAGGTCGCCCTCATGCGCAAGCGGCGGAGGAGTTGGCTCCCCCGCCGCTGCGAGTTGCATCGGCTATGAACTAGTAGTCCACATTCGATGCGGGTGTTCGTCTGTTACTGCTGTTCCTGACGGCGACGGGCCAGGAATAGACCACCAGCGATCAGCACGAGGGCGCTACCGCCAATGATCATTAGTCGCGTTCCGTTGGCACCTGTCTCGGGAAGATCCGGAACGTCCTTTTGGGCGTTAGTCACGGTGATCGCGACAGGAGTGGTGCTTCCCGGGGTAATTGTCGCTACCTGGGCGCCAGTGGTGCCGGTGTAACCAGCAGGAACCTTGGTCTCGTAAACGCAGTAGTCCTTGCTTGGGGACACAGGAACGTCGGTCTTCTTGTCCCAGTTACCGATCCACAGGCCGAGAGGAGAAGACGCGGGGTCACTCGCATCCCACTGAACAACGCCGTCAGCGTTTGAGGTGCCCGTGGCGACCGCTCCGGTCGCTGGCGCTTCAGTTGGGCAGGTTGCGGCGGACTTCTCGAATACCTTGAACTCTGCGTCCTTCAGAGGCTTCGCGGGTGTCGAGTTGTCCTGCTTGTTGACCACCAACTGGCCCCACAGTGTCACGGGGGTTTCATCACCCGGCGTGGGAACGTCATTGAAACTTGAACCGTAACCGTTGCCTGGGGTGCCAGGGGCGTTCTCAATCTGCCCATCGCCGATTGTCGCGTTAACCTCGGTGGTTAGTTCGACGGTGATGGTCTTGCCCTGGTTTGCCTTTAGAAGCGCCAGACCAGCCGGATCTACGAACGACCAGGTGAGGGTGCCGGTTGCATTCTCGGCAGGCTTGGTCACTACGCTGGCATCCGTCACCTCGGTGCCGTCCACGTACACCTTCGAAGACTTGAACGTTAGGCGGCTATCCAACTGGTCGTACACCGAACCCTGAGTAAAGGAATCGTCGTCGGCCAGAGTCGGGACCACCGCGTCGATGGTCCAAACAACTGTCGCTCCAACGGCGTACTTAGAAGGAGTATCACTGATCGTCTTCGTTGGGACCTCTGCAGCCTGGTTCTTCGGATAGACATGAACGTCATAGGTCCAAACGCGCTCCGCTGTCGGGCTGGTGCCCGCGTATGAGGGGAACGGAACCGTCACGAAGAATGGAGCGGTCTTCTTAACAATATTGTTTCCACCATTGTCGGCACCCTCGGTAACGTAGTAGAAGCCAAGATCGAGCGGAGTGAAGGTTACAACACCCGATGCGTTGGTCTCCTGGGTGCCCTTATCGGCGGCGACACAATAGTCGCCCTCAGTGGTGCCCGTTACCAGTGGGCTGGTTGCGGCCTGGATAGCATCCCAGTCACCCGCCACAGCCGGGTTCAAGGCAACGCATGTCCCACCAGAGTTGATAACGCCTACCTGCTGCAGCTTAAACTCAACCTTCTCTGCCGGTGGGTTGTCATCGGGATCAAGAGCATCATCAGCCAGTTGAGTTCCGTTGTTGGCTAGATCGGTGGGCAGACCGAGGTGCTTGTGGATTGTCAGCGATCCGGTCTCATCCGGATCAATATTTCCCGGGTCGGCTGCCATTGCCGTCGAAGCAAGTCCAACAACGCCGAGGAGACCCAAGGCTCCCGCCCCCGCACTGGCCAGCAGCTTGCGGCCAAGCGTTCTCTTCCTATTCATCTACTTTTCCTTTCGTCCTTGGGTCTTCTGACACAAGAAATCTGTTTACAAGTTTTTGTCGTAGTTCTTTAGAGGGAATGTCTTGCCTTGGCTGGGCGACGTTTTGAATACGCCGTTCCACCAAGCAATGCCAGACCCAGCGCCGTGAACCCACCAATCAAGAACTGGGTCGAGGACAGCCCGCCGGTACTCGGTAGGTCCGGAGGAGTCGGGGCCACGTTCGTGAATCGGTAGAAGTCGCGTCCACCGATGCTTCCGGCAGTGACTGTGTATTCCTCGTCCGCACCGGAGTCGACTGCGGCCCAGCACGCACTGTTAGCGATCGATTGGGCAGTCGGAGTGGCAGGGCATGTTCCGCTAACCTGATACTTCTCCAGTGCCTTCACCACGTACGGGACCGAGTTGTCAGTTGTTCCCCACTTGGCGGATCGCTCCGAGAGCGTGTACCGCTCCCCCGGCTTTACAGTCACAGTGTTGAAATCCCTGATCGCGTTGATACCTCGTGCGTCCTCAAGTACTGGCAGCGGGGTGGCAGATTCCGGAACCACCGACAGCAGGAAGTCTGCCTCGGTTGTTTCCGCGTGACCCTCTACGCGCTTGAGCAGAGAGATCTCTGCAGCCTGGTTTGTGATTGTGCATCGTACGGCGGCATCTTGCGCAACGGAGTCCTCGTCCGCACCGAAGATCTCCACGATGTCATCCGAACCGAGCGTTTCTGCCGGACCGAAGGAATCCGAACCTACCTTTCGACGTTCACAGGACCATGTGGTCGAAACATCGTAGGCATTGGCAAGCGCAACGTTGGGTCCGCCTGGATCGACGGTCTCGGTGAGCTTGTACTCACCTGATGCCACCTGCCTCGGGCTCCCGCACTTAGCACCGTCGAAACTGGACCCGCCGTTACCGGAGACGCCTTCAGCCGAAAGCAACCAGTCCGTTGAGGCAGCGTCCGGGAGCACGCCACCGGGCACACTCTGAACGGACTTGCACAACTCAAGGGTTGGGACATTGCCGTTTAGGAAGTTGCAGCTCACGGTATCGCCGGGCTTGACATCGGCAATGTCGAGACCACCGACAGCAGTACTGGAGTCAAACTCAACTGTTGAACTGGTTCCATCAGCCTTGGTATGCAAGCAGCTTCCGCTTACGAAGCTGAAGCCTGAGCCCATCACTTCTTTCACGTTAACGCTCGCTGAGGGAGCCGACGTGCCCGGGGCAAAATCGATCGACCAAGAGGCGTTACCATCAGCATCGGTCTGCTGAGTTGCAAGCGGTGTGCCGCCGGACGCCGGGGTGACCGTAATGTCGCTATCACCCGTCTTTGTTGCTACAGCACCTACAGTCCAGTCCGATTTCGGCACGTGGGGTCCAGAACCGCCGTCTTGCGGAAGTACATCCTTATGGATGGTTATCTCGGCAGGAGGGGTTCCTCTGTTGGTAAACGCGCAGACGAGGTGCGTTCCGTCGTGTACCGCATCGGGCTTTCCCGCTCCAGACAGAGGGAAGGAAAGGCTGGCACCACTACCGGAGACAAACGCAGGAACCGGTTCACCATTGGCTTCAGTCAGACGATTTCCGTTGTCATCTGCCTCGTAACACTCATAGCTCTTCTGGTACGAGTCCCAGTTGTTCGGCGTTCCGCTAAAGGACTCAGAAGCGTTGAAGGTACCGTCGAGCAACAGAACGAAGGGACCCATCTTCTGTGCTTGGACTCCCGTAGCTTGCCCCTGCGTCGTCACGTCATCAAATGGGAATGTCTGCCCACTTGTAACTCGGTCCGCGCTCAGTTTGAACTGGTCGGTAGGCGCGACGCGCGCTCCTTCAACGTTCTTGAGAACTGTGATGGTGGCAGGAGCACCGCAACTCGCCAGGTCCACAAGATTTCCACTTAGTGTTCGGCCAGTACCCCTCATCTCGATTGTCGTCGGATCCGCGAAGGAGTTGAAACTGCCGAGCTGGATGATGGCATTGCCCTTTGACGTAAAAGTCACACCGTTGATGGCGTCGTTTGAAGACACACTGAAGCCACCGGCATTAGCAGTACCGTAGATAGTTGGGACATCAGCGAGATTAGTTCGGCCTGGAAGATCCTGGAAAACGCTCGCTGGGACAACGCCCGAAAGCGCCTTGCCTCCGTAACTGCCACCCCAGTTTGATACGACAAACTGAATGTTCTTTTGGGTATCGAACGCGAAGTCTCCGTTGAGACCCTTGGAAAGATCGAATCCTGACCCCTGTGGAATCGGCACATCAACGTGTGCGACCTCGCCTGTTCGACTTCCGTTACCGGCCGAGTAACGGTACAGGTGGAACCGAACAGCCGAGCTTCCCGGCGAATCGGATTTTGAGAAGTAAGCGAAATAGAACTCTTCTGTACCGTTATAGATGGTCGCAGCGCCAGCAACCACGGTGTTCGTCGTCGGCGAGAGTAAGTCCATGGTGTAAATGGGGAAAGGCTGGGAGTCTATGCCCGGCTGAAACCGGTATACGGTAATGGCTCGCGTTGCCGCATTTTGCGTGGTGAAGTAGAAGATTCCGCCCTTAGTTATTCCCAGACCATTTGCTGTCTGGCCCGAGGGCACCTGGATCACTGAGCTAGCAAGGGTGCTCGTGGTCGAATTGATAGCTGTCTGCGCGGCGTTGTAGCTGGCAACGGAAATCGACACTGTGCGTTCATTCGACCCGGTGCGGTTCAGAGCGAAGTACTGGTCGTTCGCCACGGAGGCATCACAAAACGAGATACCAGTTGAGATAATCGGCTTCACCAACAGTGTGCCGTGACCGGCACCCGTGCCGGATGTAAAGTCCCACGGACCGTTACTTGGCCACCCGGTAGGGGTGTTGCCCGAACCGGGGATCTCGATGGCGCTCTGGTCGGTTGTCTGCCACTGGTAGGCGGTTCCCGAACCAACCGGAGAAATCCGGTATCGGTTACTGCTACTCACGTTAGTTATGGTCTTGGTGCCGGAAGTATTGACACCAATAAGCTGCTGAACTGCGAAGTATCCCGGACGAGGATCCTGATCCATCGAGCCGGCCGCACAGGGATCCACGGTGCAGTCGGTGACGTTGTAGGTTGTTCCCCAGTTCGACGGACTACTTCGTGGCCCTTGAACTGCCACCGTCATCCCACCGGCGGGGTTACCTGTTTCGTCCTTGACCTGCCAGACAAGATAGTTGCGTCCGGTCGGCATCGCGAGCGGCGCCACGGCTGCCTCCTGAGGCGCGATCAGTGATTGCTGGTTGCTCTGAACCTCGGAGTCATCCCCGTTTGTCACCTCCGTTGAGGTTCCACCTTCCTCGACGCCAGACTCGTTTGCCCCCGTACCTTCGGGCGACTGAGCATCCTCCACATCGGAGGAATCCGGAATGGTCGGTGTCATCTGTTCGGTAAGCGAACTGTTAGTCGGACTCGGATCGTCCGTGGCCGAACCTTTGTCAGCAACGGTGTCTTCGGACTCTGCGACGGCTAGCGCCACCGAGGTTCCCCCAATAGGAGCAGCAACTCCAATGAACACGCTCAGTGCGAGCGCAACCAGCACAGATATGCGCTTACGAGGCGACTGCATGTAACTCCCTCAAACTCGTCTGTTGCGAGCACCGGATTTTCAGTGCACAAGACAGCGTCAAGAGCGCCGTCTAAGTCTTTTCACAAGTCATTGCAAGCCAGCAAAACTGCTGCTTTCGGAGAGCGGGGCAGATTATATGGTCAATGCAACCTCGTCATTATTACCCATAACGATATTTATCCCCACTTCATACCCCCACATCTTTTACGCTACAAATGACATGGTTTCAGTGAATGTTTCAGTGCCATGCAGACGTTCGCCGCATTTTCGCAGACTAGGACCTGTTTCCCAGAAACAGAAAAATCTGAACAATGCGAGTAAAGGCCCAAAGTCTCATCGGTGGAGATCTGCGTCATATTTACCGACCGCTTGATTTTTGCAAGTCGTTTTGAGATAGCACTTGCTAATTGACGTAGCGTGGTGGAAAATTACGAATTTTGTCTCAGGTCGGTTTACCGAGTAGAGTTTCGCCCGCACTAGCCACCGCGGCAATCTCTGTCCGCCACACGTCGAGTAGTTATCCCTATCCGTTGTGCTCCGCGTCAAATTGCGACACTTGGCAAGTCCTCGATCTGTTCTATTCCAGGCTGAAGACGACACCGACAGAGGTTCACCCCTCAGCGTTCACACCGCCACACTAATGTCTCAGCTAGAGACACGGCCAATAGGTATCTGACCTCAAACACGGCAACCAATGGAAAGATTCCACCCCACCGAAGACAACACCGACAGAGGTTCACCCCTCAGCGTTCACGCCGCCACACTAATGTCTCAGCTAGAGACACGGCCAATAGGTATCTGACCTCAAGCATGGCAACCAACGTCAAGATTCCACCCCACCGAAGACAACACCGACAACGGTCCGAAATTCAGTTCCGAGGGAGTTAACCCGAGTTGGGGTCCCGTCAGAGTGACGCTGGACCTCGAGTTCGGCTCGTCCACAGTCCCCTCGTACGGGGACATTCCACAGATGTGGGCGAACGGTGTTGCACGCCTCTCGCACGTCCGCCAATCTAGGACGAACTTGAACCGAGGAGGGAAAATGGATGCAAGTAGAGTGCTTGAACACGTCGTGTTTTCCGCCGACATCCCTAACCTCCGTAAGCGGCGAAATCTAGTGAAGGTCCGCCGTGGGTGCTACATGGAAGCCGATTATGCCCTTTCGCTGACCAATTCTTGGGACAAGGGACAGGCCATCGCGATCGCGCGGGCAGCTTCATGTGCCCGGTCCTGGAAGGAATCCACCATTGTTGGTCCTGTTGCTGCGCTTCTTCACGGCCTGGATTCGGCCGATACGACCTGGAACATGGACCTCCGTCTATCTGGATCGGGGCGCGGGGGAACGGAGATGCTTCAGCCAGTGATGCTTTGCGATAAGATTCTCGCCCCGGCAACTCGCCTAACCCTTCATCCTGCGACTTCGATGTCCAGGATGGCGCAGGAACAGATATCCGGTATTAACACTCTGGATCTCAAAGACACCATTGTGTCGACGGTTCTGTTAGCTCCGAATGAGTCCAGTTTCGTGACCGCGTGCGAGGGACTACGTCGACTTTCCCGGTTCTCACGTCGGGCGTTAGATGCATCTAGAGCACGGGAAGCAACGGCTCGGATTGCTTTGCTAGAGCGACTGACAACCCAAACTGAGCCGCGTTCCCGCAACCGGAGAAGAGCAGCTTGGATCTTGGAACGCGCCGACGGAGGATGTGATTCGGTGGCGGAGGAGCTGCTGCTCTATCACCTTCATCTGAGCGGGGCAGGGAGTGTGCGTACTCAACACTTGGTGTCACACCCTATGGGGAAATACTATTTGGACGCTGCGGTGCCCGAACTAATGTTATGCATCGAGTTTGACGGGAGAATCAAGTACCAGGGGCATGATCGCGACATCGTGATGCTGGACCAGATCGAAAGGGAGGACTCACTGCGTAGCCTCGGATGGAGAGTGATCCGATTTAGGTGGCGTGATCTTCAGGAACCTGACCGACTAATTGAGAGGATTCAGCACGAGTTAGCCCGGGCTGCGCGGACAGTCTCACAGCCGGCAGAGCGTCTCTAGGTCCGACTTCCAAAAGCCGGGGTCTCCAGGAGCGAATCACCATCGAGACCCCGGATTACGGCGAAACGCAGAATCTCCGTTCACCATTGTGCCGCGAAGCCTTGCGAGATCAGATTGATCAGAGGCGAACCCGGGTTGATAGTACTCAGTCAGGCGGGGTGACCGACGACGGCGCAACCCTTACCTCGACGGACGCCAGGGTGATAGCTCGACCTGTCGCTTGAGTTTCACGGGAATGTGCCTACTTCCACTGACGCCAGGGTGATAGTACTCAGTCAGGCGGGGTGACCGACGACGGCGCAACCCTTACCTCGACGGACGCCGGGGTGATAGCTCGACCTGTCGCTTGAGTTTCACGGGAATGTGCCTACTTCCACTGACGCCGGGGGAATAGTACTCAGTCAGGCGGGGTGACCGACTGGGACCAGTAAATATGGCTTGCCGCTCCCTTGGATGCCAAGGCTGTCTGCTACTTCCGACGCAGAGAATCCTCCCACCGGAACCGCTCCTAGTCCAAGCGCGACCGCCGTCAGCAAGGTGTTCTGGACAGAGAAACCAACCTCGTTGGCAGCAAAAGCCTCGCCTCGATCACCGAACCGTTCGCCGTACTTCTCCGAGGCAGCAAAGACTAAGGTAGCCGGGGCGTCAGCCACTACTTCTTGACCCGAGGTGGCCTTTTGCAGCTGAAAACGCAGGTCACCTGAACTCATGAGATTGAGGCCGTTGGTCTGTGGGTTCCAAGAATAAATCCCCGAATCAATGCGCCTCACTTCTCCAACCACTACGAAAAGTTGGAGTCCGTAAAAGGCAACCGCCGATGGGACCGTTCGCCTCCCATCATCCCGTACGCCGTAGCCGGCCCATAGAAGCGTCGCCAAGTCCTCCTGGCTAAGTGGTTCATCACTGAACTTTCGGATCGAATGTCGGGTTTCAAGGACTTTACCCAGCGACACATTCTCCGGCACTAGGGGATGGGGAAGTTGAAGAGTTCTTGTTCCAGTCTTGTCAGTCATCACACGCTCCTTTCCAGACACTGTCGCCCCATTTAGGCGCGAGCACAAATTGGGCCAAAACTGACGGTCGTCTGGGTGAGACGGATTGACATGCCAAAACTCGGGGCGTCAACGGGACTATAGTCATCGAGACCCCGAGTTCCGGCACATCGAGACTGTGTATCCGCATGGGCAAGTGCGAACCTCATTCTCCCTCGTATTAGGTCGATATCTCCTCTGGGTTGAATGCCAGAATCAGGGGTGTCAACGGGACTTTACTCATCGAGACCCCGAGTTTCGGCCAATGGCGACTGGTCTCGGCGAAAGCCGGCCTGTAGGGCAGAAGGGAGATATATGGCTGGATCTGGGACTAGCGCGGGACCGAAACCAATGCAGGCCTGAAACTAATGAGGGCGCGAAACTAGTGTGGGTCTGAAACTAATGTGGGACCGAAACCAACGGGGACCTGGAACTAGCGTGGGCCCGAGAGCAATGCGGACGCGAAACTAACGAGGACCCGAAACTAGTGTGGGTCTGAAACTAATGTGGGACCGAAACCAACGGGGACCTGGAACTAGCGTGGGCCCGAAACTAAGGCGGGACCGAAACCAACGGGGATCTGGAACTAGCGTGAGTCCTAAACCACCACGGGCCTGAAACCAACGCGGGCCTAGGACTAATGCAGGCCTGAAACCAACGCGGGCCTAGGACTAATGCAGGCCCGAAACCAACGCGGACGCGAGACCAACGTGGGTCTAAAACCAATGCCCGACCCCCAGAGCGATGCAGGAATGCAAAAGTCCGGTCCCTCCCCCTTGCAGGGAGTGGAACCGGACTTTTGAATAGCCTATTGGCCCTGGAACTACTAGCCGAGGATCTCGGTAACCTTACCCGAACCAACGGTGCGGCCACCCTCACGGATAGCGAAACCGAGGCCAACCTCCATTGCGATCGGCTGAATCAGCTCGACCTCAATCTCGGTGGTGTCGCCAGGCATAACCATGTCGCGGCCCTCGGGCAGCGTGATGATGCCGGTAACGTCCGTGGTACGGAAGTAGAACTGAGGACGGTAGTTAGAGAAGAACGGCTTCTCACGGCCACCCTCGTCCTTCTTCAGGATGTAGACCTGAGCCTTGAACTTGGTGTGAGGCTTGATCGAACCGGGAACGGCAACGACCTGGCCACGCTCAACGTCGGTACGCTTGGTGCCGCGAAGAAGCAGACCACAGTTCTCGCCTGCCCACGCCTCGTCCATCTGCTTGTGGAACATCTCGATACCGGTGACCGTGGTCTTCTGTGGCTCGCGCAGGCCGAGGATCTCAACTTCGGAGTTGATCGGCAGCTTGCCACGCTCGACACGGCCGGTAACAACGGTGCCACGACCGGTGATGGTGAAAACGTCCTCGATAGGCATGAGGAACGGCTTATCCATCTCGCGCTCAGGGGTGGGGACGTACTCATCGACCGCGTCCATGAGCTCCTCAACCTTGGCTGCCCACTCCGGATCGCCCTCAAGGGCCTTCAGAGCGGAAACCTGGATGACCGGAGCGTTGTCGCCGTCGAAGCCCTGGCTGGACAGTAGGTCGCGGACCTCTTCCTCAACCAGCTCAAGCATTTCCTCATCATCAACCATGTCGGACTTGTTCAGTGCGACAAGGATGGTGGGGACGCCAACCTGGCGGGCAAGAAGAACGTGCTCGCGGGTCTGTGCCATGGGGCCGTCAGTTGCGGCAACCACCAGGATCGCGCCGTCCATCTGGGCGGCACCGGTGATCATGTTCTTGACGTAGTCAGCGTGACCGGGGGCGTCAACGTGTGCGTAGTGACGCTTGTCGGTCTGGTACTCAACGTGGGAAACGTTGATGGTGATTCCGCGCTCGCGCTCTTCAGGTGCGTTGTCAACAGCATCAAACGGGCTGAACTCGTTCAGGTCCGGGTACTTGTCTGCCAGCACCTTGGTGATTGCTGCGGTCAGGGTCGTCTTACCGTGGTCAACGTGACCAATGGTGCCGACATTCACGTGAGGCTTTGTGCGCTCAAACTTGGCCTTCGCCACTATTGTCCTCCTGGACTCGGGTAGTTGTTTCGCCTGTGTAACTCTACATCGGGGCTAAGCAGCTACGGGGTTTTCCTTTGATTTTGTGAGGAGATCCGCCCGCGAAACTGCGTGCGGGCGGACCCACCCCGGGGTTACTCGCCCCGAGACTTTCCAACGATTTCGTCAGCGACATTGCGAGGTACTTCAGCGTAGCTATCGAACTGCATGCTGTAGACCGCGCGGCCCTGCGTCTTAGAACGCAGATCGCCAACGTAACCGAACATTTCTGACAGTGGAACGTGCGCGCGAACGACGCGAACGCCGTGCTGCTCATCCATTGACTGGATTGCGCCGCGGCGGCTGTTCAGGTCGCCGATGACTTCTCCCAGATACTCTTCGGGGGTACGAACCTCGACATCCATGACCGGCTCAAGCAGAACCGGGCTGGCCTTCCGTAGGGCTTCACGCATCGCCATTGTTCCGGCAATCTTGAACGCCATTTCAGAAGAGTCAACGTCGTGGTAGGCGCCGTCGAGCAGTGTTGCCTTGACGCCCACAACCGGGTATCCAGCGAGGACGCCGGTATCCAGAGCGGACTTCATGCCTGCGTCGACCGAAGGAATGTATTCACGAGGAATACGGCCGCCGGTCACCTTGTCGACAAACTCGTAGTCGACCTCGGCGTTCGCTTCCATCGGCTCGATCGCAATAATGACACGACCGAACTGACCGGAACCACCAGTCTGCTTCTTGTGGGTGTATTCGAGCTTCTCAACCGGCTTACGGATGGTCTCGCGGTACGCGACCATTGGCTTGCCGACGTTTGCCTCGACCTTGTACTCACGACGCATCCGGTCAACGATGATGTCCAGGTGAAGCTCACCCATACCACCGATAACGGTCTGACCGGTTTCGGGATCTAGCTCGACGGAGAAGGTCGGATCCTCTTCCGCCAGCTTCTGGATAGCCAGCGACATCTTCTCTTGGTCAGCCTTCGACTTGGGCTCAACCGCAACGTGGATAACCGGCTTCGGGAAGGTCATCGACTCAATCACAACGGGCTTGTCGATTGCAGACAGTGAATCACCGGTCGTGGTGTCCTTAAGGCCAACCACTGCGTAGATGTGTCCGGCGTGCGCAACCTCGACCGGGTTCTCCTTGTTGGAGTGCATCTGGAAGATGCGCCCAATGCGCTCCTTCTTGCCCTTGGTCGCGTTGAGTACCTGACCACCGGACTCAACCTTGCCGGAGTAGACCCGGATGAAGATCAGCTTGCCGTAGAACGGGTGTGCCGCGATCTTGAAAGCCAGGGCGGAGAAAGGTTCGTTCTCGTCCGGCTTGCGGATCTCAGTGTTGCCATCCTCTTCGTGGCCGGGGCGGAAACCCTCAACATCGCCAATGTCCAAAGGCGAAGGTAGGAAATCAACTACACCGTCCAGAACGGGCTGAACACCCTGGTTACGTAGCGCGGTACCGCAGTAAACCGGGAAAGCTGTGCCAGAAACGGTCAGAGCGCGAACACCCTCTTTAATCTGGTCGTTGGTCAGCTCAAGGTTCTCAAGGTAGGCGTCCATGAGTTCCTCGGTGCCTTCGGCCGCGGCCTCCATGAGCTTCTCACGGTATTCCTCAGCCTTATCAACGAGGTCAGCGGGAATATCTTCCTCGACCACAAGTGCGCCGAGGGTCTTATTGCCATTCTCGTCAACCTCGGGGAAACGCAGAGCCTTCATCCGAATCAGGTCAACGACGCCGGAGAAGTCACTCTCTGCACCGATAGGCAGTTCCATGACGATCGGGGTCGCGGACAAACGGTCAATGATGGTCTTAACCGAGTAGTAGAAGTCGGCACCCAGCTTGTCCATCTTATTGATGAAGCAGATGCGCGGAACGTTGTACTTGTCGGCCTGACGCCAAACGGTCTCAGACTGCGGCTCGACACCTTCCTTACCGTCAAACACTGCGACAGCACCGTCGAGGACGCGCAGCGAGCGCTCTACCTCAGCCGTGAAGTCAACGTGTCCGGGGGTGTCGATAACGTTGATCTGGTAGCCCTTCCAGAACGTGGTTACAGCAGCGGAGGTGATGGTGATACCACGCTCCTTTTCCTGCTCCATCCAGTCCGTGGTCGAGGCACCGTCGTGGGTTTCACCAATCTTGTAGTTGATGCCCGTGTAGAACAGGATGCGTTCTGTGACGGTCGTCTTTCCGGCATCGATGTGCGCCATGATGCCGATGTTGCGGACCTTACTAAGGTCTGTAAGCACTTCTTGTGCCACGTGGATTCCTTACTATTACCAGCGGTAGTGTGCGAACGCGCGGTTCGACTCGGCCATCTTGTGGACGTCCTCGCGACGCTTCACAGCGGCACCAAGACCGTTGGAGGCATCGAGGATTTCGTTCGCCAAACGCTCGGTCATGGTCTTCTCACGACGCTTGCGCGAGTAGTCAACCAACCAGCGGAGCGAAAGAGCGGTTGCGCGCGAGGGACGAACCTCAACCGGAACCTGGTAAGTCGAACCACCGACACGGCGGGAACGGACCTCAACGTTCGGGCGAATGTTGTCAAGTGCTCGCTTCATGACGGTGACAGGCGGTTGATCCGTCTTCTCACCAACGATTTCGAGGGCGCCGTAAACGATCGATTCCGCGGTTGACTTCTTACCGTCGAGCAGAACACGGTTAACGAGCTGAGAAACCAACTTCGAACCGTAAACCGGATCATCGACCAGGGGACGCTTGGGGACTGGACCCTTACGAGGCATTACTTCTTCTCCTTCTTCGCGCCGTAGCGGGAGCGAGCCTGCTGGCGGTCACGGACGCCCTGGGTATCCAGCGCCCCACGGATGATGCGGTAGCGAACGCCGGGGAGGTCCTTAACACGGCCACCACGGACCAGGACCATTGAGTGTTCCTGAAGGTTGTGACCCTCACCCGGGATGTAGGCCGAGACCTCGATGCCACTGGACAGGCGCACACGGGCGACCTTACGCAGAGCAGAGTTCGGCTTCTTCGGGGTGGTCGTGTAAACGCGCGTGCAGACACCACGACGCTGGGGGGAGCCCTTCAGCGCTGGCGTCTTGCCCTTCTTGGGCTTCGGCGTGCGGCCCTTGCGGACCAACTGATTGATAGTTGGCACTACATCTCCTTCTAGATGCCCCGGTGTTTTTACGCATCAGAGCAGCTTCTGCGGTTGCAGACTTAGGTGACTTGTTTGGCCTCCTGCGGACACACTGATCCGTCAGGGGCCGGCGTGCCATGACTGAACAGCGCCCCGTGGTCGGCTTTTCGGCCGGGTCCAGGTAAGCGGAGAACATCTCGTACGAGGCGGACCTAGCGGCCCGTTTCCCACGAACTAACTCTCGTCTTACCCAACCACGCAGTGAAGCAGGAGGATGACACCCGGAGCTCCAAACGGAAGGGAGCCCGCGCGCCTCACCAACCTTGCGGCTGGCTCGGCTGGAAGCCCGACAGGTCGGGTTACCACGTGAAAGTCTACGTTTGACGCGGGAAACGAAGCAACGCCTGAACTGTGGGATCGCGCACGGAGAACGGACCTACCCTACTTCTTGGTCCACCGTTCATCTAGTACTTTGCTGTGCGGCTGCTTGCGGCGCACGCCAACCAACCGGATAGGAACAACCATTTGCCGTAATTCGGGCAAGGCGAGCTTACCGTCACTGGGCGCCAGTCAAATCACAGCGAGTCAATCAAGTCGCGAATCAACTTCGAGACGGTCGTCTTTCGTTCGGCCGCAATGAGATCAAGCCTCAGCTTTCGCTCGACATCGATCCTGATGGAAAGCGGTTTTAACTCCCTGCCCGCGGCGATGGGTCTACCCGGAGTCGGCGGACCCAAATGACGACCGGAGTAGCCGTCTTCGGACTCATCAACCACCGCCCATCGTTCAATGTCTTCGTCCGTGAAAACAGTGCCGTCCACTGCGGTGAGAGAATTCGGGTTCTTTAGCTTCGAAAGTTTTGCCTACCTACAGGGGTTGACCACGCGGTCTTTTATCCATCCTGCAAGTTCATATACCGTTCGATACACATCGCGAGTGAACGGCCCAGGATTTCCCGATGAAACCGGGAGAATGTTCCCCGTTGTGCAACTCTTGAAGACGTGTTCTGCCCGTGCCAAGTGCGATCGCTCGGTAACGACCACGATGTCATCCCAACCCATTTCGGCACTGAGTTCATCAACCCCCAACGCCTCGCCCACCGTCGTGTTCGGTTCTGGCGTTATGCAGATCGCGAAGTAATCGGGATACTGCGCCCCGCATTCCTCAACCCATGGGCCGGAAGGTGGGCCGTGGAGCTTCAGTTCTTCGGGAGACACGACGGGCAGTTCGCCCTCGCGGATCATCCGATCCATCCGGACGGAATGGCTTATTACGAGGTTGTCCGAGACGCCCTCTTCCGCCAGATTTCGCCCTTCATCCAGTCGTCCTCGACTGTAAGCAAGAACCACGATAGCGTCCGCATGTTCTGGCCGATCAACATTAGGATTCCAGACCGCGAACGTCATCAAGACGGTCCCTGCGGTCACGACCGTAACCAGCATCGCAACGAGTACGAGGAGCCATCTCCTGGGCCGTGAACGTACTTGCCCGGCCTGACTTTCCGTCTCGGCACTCAATAATTCTCAGATCCAGGCTGCGCAGTTAGCTTGAAGGGGTTGTTGCGCATTCTTCTCCGATACACGGACCACCAGTGCCGTCACCCGGTTCTGGCGTTGGCTCCGGGTCTGGGGTTGGTTCGGGATCGGGGTTTGGGGTCGGGTCAGGGCCGGGATTCGGAGTGGGCGTTGGGGTAGGAGTCGGGGTAGGTGTTGGGGTAGGGGATGTCGTAGTCACGCAGGACCAACCGTCCCAGTACTGTCCCGCACCACAAGAAGTGCTCGGGTCAACCCATTCCCATTCCCCTGCCGGCGGCACATAGTCGTCCCAGTACTGTTCTTCCGCCATTACGGCATCCGCGTCTTCGCCGGCGGCAAGCAGTTCAGCTTTCTTGGCTTCGTCAAGTGCCTTCAGTTGTGCCTTGAAAGGCCCAAAAATGTCATGGATTTCAGTGGTCGCAACCGTCATCTCGGCTTCGATCACGTCTCGCCCATCCAGATCTTCCATGTCCTGGTCCGCGGCGCGCAACAATACCTGTTGCCCCTTTTCAAAAGCTCCCCAGAGTGGCGTCTTCTGCTCATCAGTCAACTCCAGTTGCCCTAGCCGCTGCAATACAACCCAGGCTTCAGACAATTCAACCTGAAGGGCATCCTGCGCCTCATTCCAAGACTCCAGCGAATTGTCCTCAGTCTTATCTATCTGATCCAGAGCCTCCTCGTCCATCTCTTTCAGGATCGATGTCTGCTCATTGAGATCATCCATGAGCGAATGATACTTTTCGGAGGTGTTCCGAAGGTTTCTGGGAACCTTGACCTTCTCTTTGCTTTGGACCTTCAAACCGGCAATGTTGTCAAGGTCGCGACCCAAAGGACTGCTCTGTGGAAGCTCGCCATCAGCCGCAACCTCGTCCCTAACCACAAAGTCCGCGAGCGAAGAAACCGCGACGAGCGCGTCCCTTGTGGTGTCAATCTGGTCCCCGTACGCGTCCGTAAACTCCTTAGATACGCCCACGTCGCGCGCGTCACCTATGGTGTAAAGCGAGTTGGTGATCTGTGCTTCGGCCTTCGATATTTGGGAGGCCGACTTGATAACGAAGTTCTTCCAGCTATCTTTGGCACGCACGTTCGAGTACATCCAAAACACTGCGCCCGCGATTAGCGAAACCGCGACAAGGGCACCAATTATCGCGACAATACGTTGACGCCAAGCCACTATCCCCACCACCTATCGCGCACGCCGACTAGGCCGTGCATCGGCATTGTCAAGCACTACGTGTTGCTCAACAGAGTTCTTCAACTCTTCTGCAAGAATCGCGTCTGCCTCATCCATCTTGCCGTGGGCGACGCGCCAAGCCCAGACACGATATCTAACCGCAACCTCCGGCGCTGGCCCATCAGCAATTATCTTGCCGTGATGCATCCAGACTGCTCGGGTGCACATGTTTTCGATTGTCTTCGCAGCGTGAGAAACCATAAAAACAGTGCCAGAGTCACGCAGGATTTCATCAACGATCTGCTCGGATCGGGTCGCGAAGGCAGCATCACCCGTACCAAGCGCCTCGTCAATCAACAGAATATCGGGGCTAGCCGCTACGTTGATCGCGAATCTCAGGCGAGATCCCATGCCCGATGAGTACGTACTCATCGGGCGTTCGACGGCGTCACCGATTCCCGCCAGTTCGGTAATCCTGGGGGTCACCGCTTCGGTCTGCTCAGGAGTGAGCCCAAGCGCAAGACACCCCAACTCGATGTTCCGCAACCCAGACAGTGCGGGCACCAGTGCCGCGCTCACCCCCAGCAGAGTGGGCTGACTTCGCGCAAGAATCTGGCCCGACGTCACCGCTTCAGAACCGGCGATGAGCCGGAGCAGAGTCGATTTTCCTGCACCATTCGAGCCGAGGATGCCGACCGCTTCACCTGCCTGAACAACCAAGCTCACATCATCTACTGCATTGACCTTGGTCCTGTAAGAATGCAACCCCACCTTGTGCAAAGCTCGCGCCATGGTCGTTGCTCGTTTGGCAGCGGCCGGTCCTGACGCTTCTGATCTATAGACCTTTGTTACCCGATCAACAACAACGGAGGGACCGCCAAGTGCATGTGGTCTTCTTTTCTTCGCTGACGTGTTCTCTTCACTATCCACATTTTGCGGATCCGCCAGAATCTCATCGCTAGAGGTCACCATAAGTCTCCTCTCTCGACCAGAAGACCAGGGCGCCGACCAGCCAAACGGCAACTGCCCACGTAGCCAGGTAAATCCAGGTGGATAGTGGAGGCACCGTCTGATAAATCAGCACGTCTCGACTCATCGAAAGGAACACGTACCCCGGGTTCGCCTGCATCAGGAATGAAACCCAGAAGTAGTCCTCGAAACGAGACAGCGTGAAAAACACTCCCGACAAGTAGAACCAAAACCTGTTTATCAACGGCCAAATAAACTTCAAATCTGGCAATCGAGCCGTGAGGCTTGCTGTGAGCATGGCTAAGCCATTCGCAAAAACTACGACAATACTGACTATTGGGATAATCAGAAACCAGCGCCAGTTTGGGCTGGCAGGAGTTAGAACCGCAACGAAAATCATCGTGGCTATTGCAACGGGGATGAAATCCAGGAACGACCTAATGCTCCATGACACCAGAACAGATGCCCGAGGGAATGAAAAAGCACGAATCAGGTTCTTTGAGCCGTTTAGGGCGTTACCTCCCCCGGTCAGCGCACTATTGATCAGCGGGAAAAAGTTTACACCGATCACCAAATAGCCAAGAAAATTATCGATCCCGCGAGAGGTTTGAAGCAGCAGACCAAAAACGATCCAGTAGACGGCGGCATTCAGGAATGGGCTAACGATTAACCAGATCTTCCCGAGCAACATGCCCCGCGTGTTCTGGTACGCCTTGGCCTTCGCATCCGCCCAAATGAACGCCCGCCGTTTCCAGACTTGTCGCCAATAAGTGAAGAAACCGGGACGCCGACCCACGGGTTCCAGACCCCACGAAGGAACCTCAACGATCCCTTCCCGACTCCCCTTTATGTAAGTCGCGCCAACCCATTCATCCAGCGGTAATTCTGCTTGGGTTCGAGTGTCCGCTCTTGGCTCGCTAGCGGACACAGGCGGTCTGCTAGAAGATGACATGGTCCAATGCCCTCCCATACGCGACTACCTGACCCGTCGAAAGCACATTGGCATCGGCGATATCCCAGGTGTGCTCGGCCCTTGCACCACGCACCTGCATGAACTCGAATCGGCTTGAGCTAAAGATAGTTCCGCCCCCGTCAATGATTGCCTTGAGGAATCCAGTATCTTCCCCTCGTCCGACATCTGGGAATGGATGGGCTAACACTGCCTGCCGTTTCGCGACGATCGTTGGGCCGCTGACAAACGGTCGGTACTTATGTTCCCCTTCAGGAAAGCGCAGAACAGTCGCGCCGATGCGTTCCAAGTAGACATGATGCGCGGCCTTGCCAACGACATCCGCGTTCGAGTAGTCGAGCGCCGCCAGTTGCTCCGATAGGTAGTGTGGTCCGTAAAAGTCGTCGTCATCAATCTTGGCGACCACCTCGCCAGATGCTGCGCGGGCCAAGATATTGTAGAGTTCGCCTAGTTTCAGGTCCGAGTTTGCCTCAATCCACCTAACCGGTCCGAATTGTTCCTCTAGCTCTGTTTTTCGCTCAACGGACAGCTCAAATCCATGACACAGAACCAAGACCTCAAGATTGATGTCTGCCTGTACAGCCATTTGCCCAAGTACATGTTCCAACTGGTTAGGACGGTTGGTGGCTATCATCGCGCTCACAGTCGGGGCTCGGTAAGCCTTATCTTCCATTCCGATCTGAGTCAGCACATGATCGACTCGGTTGGTATAGGTATGACGTTTCCAAATCTCGCGCTGTGACAGGTGCGTCAGGTGGTCCCGCAACTGTTGAGATCTTAGTAGCCCCCGCGCCCAATCGTAAGCCTCATCTCGGTCGACAGCCTCTGGAATAGTGCCGTCTGGAAACGCGCTGCTGATCGCGGGAGTTGGGCAGGTAAGAACAGGTGTTCCACAGGCTGAAATCTCAAAAACTCGTCTGCCGCACATTGACTCACTGGTAGGAACCGAGTTTGCGTTCAGGAATATCCGATAGTACCGATAGGCCGTGAGCATCTGTGGGTAGCTCAACTCTCCTCGAACATACTTTTGATACAGATCGGGGAACTCATAGTTTGGATCAAGTCCCGCAAATCGGGAGTATATGTCGAGTTGTTCCTTCTGTTTGGTCACCGCACGCTCGGAGCCACTGAGCAAGAGGTCCATTTGCTCCTTGCGTTCGGGATACTTGTGCTTAAAGTAGGTGCCTGCGAACGCGACTCCACGGAGATTCTCAGGATCCCATCCCGGCGGACGAATCGGATTATGGATGGACTGCTGCGCCGCAAAAGGAAGCACCCCAATCCGGTCATGTCCCAGTTCACGTTGGTAATCAGTAACCGTCGCTTCCTCGGTTGTGAAGACCCAATCAAATAGTCGGGCCGTGTCCAAGAAATCCGCAAAGTGAACCGGGTCCTCTTTGTTCCAGAAAACGGAGGGGATTCCTGCAGTTCGGCAAGTATCAACCAAATCGGGTAACTCCGCGGCTTGTCCCTTTGCATCCGCAAGCCGATAGCGCCAGGTCCCATCAAAGCCATGCCATGCCGACTCCACGAATAGCAGGTCGATTCCCGTATCTAGATGACCTCTCCAGTTATCTGGAGTCAGATCGACTTGCTCCCATTCATATTGAAGCGCCATACGAGAAAAATCGTCGGCAATTACGCCTACGCGAATTCCGTGACGTGGATGCGATACGTTTGGAATCGCCCATTCCGGCCACTCCGTCTCGCTAACCCCGTGTGTGATCCGATACTGTCCTCTAAAGACACCGGTCACTCTAGAGGCACCGGTCGAAGCGTGGCGTCTACCCATGAACTTCTGCAGCTCGGAAAGGCCACCCTTTCGCAGGTGCCAGAAACCTTTGCGGAAGTCTTCGAGACTCCATCCGGACATTCAGTGGCACCTTCCCCTTGAATTGGGCCTAAACCTAAGTGATTCTATGCTTTACCCTGAATGCGCCGCAGGGACTGTGAGCAACCACCTGCCGCATTAATGCAACTCAGCGGAACGACGTGCGTAGGAGACAAGTACTTGGACCTGATGATCTATGGCAGTTGCGTCTCACGTGACATGGTCGAGGCGGTTAAGCCCAAGGGCATCAAACTCCTTAACTATGCGGCGCGCCAATCATGGTGCTCAGTTGGTAACAACGCTGATCAACCTCACTTAGCGGCACAAGAACTCCCATCCGCTTTCGAGACTCGCAACTACCAGGGGGATCTCCGTGGCGATGCTTTGCATCGCATCATAAGCACTGCAAGACGTCACCCAACGATGACGCTACTGATGGACCTCACCGACGAACGCGGAGGCTTTTTTCGCTGTACTGACGGAGGTGTGATCACCAACACGTACGACAGTCCGGCTGCGGATATCATTAGGTCCGCTCCCGGCAGCTGGCAACCGATCCCGTTCGGCTCGCTCGAGCACTTCTTATCTTTCGCAGACGCCGCTCAAGTCCTCAAAGATGGCCTAACAAAGGCTGACTTGTTCGGCCGCACGCTGTTGATTCAGAATCTTTGGGCTGAACGGACAGCCAAGGGGGAACCCACGGGAGTCAGTTTTGGATTGTCCGCATCCGAAGCGAATATCCAGTACGCGGAGTATTTTGAACTGCTCCGCGAAATGGGTTGGCAAGTAGTTTCTCCTGCGTCAAATACACCCGTTGCGGACCCTCAGCATAGGTGGGGTGAGGCCCCGTTCCACTACACGGATGAGTACTACCACACGCTTTGGCAAACACTCGAACCACGCTTACCTAACGTCCGTTAACATTGGGCTAACCGGCGTCACTCTTGCCTACATTGACGCCCAATAAGGCGCATGCGAATACTGATCATTGCTCAGCAGTGGGAACCCGAGGAGGGAACGCCCCAACGGCGTTGGGCACCACTCGTCGAAGGACTCATTGCTCGAGACCACATAGTCGACGTGGTTGCTCCGCCCCCGCATTACCCTGGCGGGACGTTGACCTCCAACGACCCGAAAGTGCAATCCGGTGCCGTTGCTGTTGGCCGCCACGGAGAGACTGTCTGGCGGTGCAACTTCTCGCCTCACGATCAGCGACTTCGCACCCGGATTGTCGACCAGGGGCATGTCATGCTCTCATCGATCCGCACGGGATTACGGTTGGTGAAGAGGTACCATCCTGATGTGGTTATCGCGACCGCTCCTCCACTGCCGGCTGCCTACGCAGCGGCCTGTGTGGGAAAGCTGGGAAAAACACCATACATAGTTGATCTGCGCGATGTCTGGCCCGACCTACTCAAGTACACAAAGGAATGGACCGTCGATCAGAAGCAGAAATCTCGATCGAGCGTAATCTATTCGTCGATGTTCTCAGTAGCGACCAGCTTCTTTACCCGCTTGACCAACAAAACTCTAGACGGCGCGGCCGGTATCGTCACGACTACCCCCTCGTTCGCCGAGCGTTTGAGAGATCGTGGATACAAGAACGTGGTCAATGTCAGAAACCTCGGCTCGGTTCTACCGCAGGCGGTGCCACCTCGAGTCTCTCATAATCCGGGCAGTCTCAAGGTCTTGTATCTGGGAACGACTGGCCGAGCCCAGGGACTATCAAATGTCATCAGTGCAGTACGGTTAGCGCAGGCCCAGGGAACCGACATCCAGATGCGAATCATTGGTTCAGGAGCATCCCTTGCGGGGCTTAAGGACAAGGCAGAAGGAACTGGTATCGAGTTCCTCGGGCGAATCCCACGGGCTGACGTGATGGAGCACTATGAGTGGACTGATACCAGTCTGGTCCACCTCCGAGACTGGGCTCCCCTGAAGTTCTGTGTCCCCTCAAAGTTCTATGAGGCGCTCAGTTCGGGTCGTCACGTTACCGTCGTGGCGAACGGAGAAGTGGAGCGAATAATCAACGAGACTGGAGCAGGCATGGCGGTTCCCGCCATGGATCCTCATGCTCTCGCTGACGCGTGGACCTTTTTGGCGAACAATCTGGGCCTGCTAGAAGTTGGGGATCGGGGAACCCGTTGGCTGGCGGAACGCGAGACCCCGGACGAGAACGCGAACAAGTTTGTCGACTTCGTTGAGCATGTGGCCAATGAGAGCGAATGATCTACTAAATCTTCTTCGGAGAGCGCCACTCACAGCGGATGTGATCCTCCGAATGCTTACTGAAGACCCTTTGCTCTTCATCGTCCAATCCTTCCGAAAGCTGCCGCCCAGATATCGCAAACAGGCCGCCAGACTTATTCCCGATCTTCAGTCCTCCCCGGGTCTGCGGGCCTTCAAAGCTCTCCTTCTAGATCATCGCCAACAAGCACTCGCGATTCTTGACGCCTCCATCTCTACCAAGCATGTCGGCCGCCTTGAATCAGAGCTTTTGTTGCAGCTCGGAGAACAACTCCCATCCATGGCAGATCAGCGGACTGAAGCACGCAGACTGTGGACGAATGGAGACGTTTCTGCCATCGATCCATCGAAGCTGAGTGGGCGGCTGTCCGAGCGTTTCCTGGGTGAGCAGACGATTCTAAGACCTGGTATGGGCATCCAGCTCAGGCCTTCATGTATCCAACCGCAAGTGGACGAGGAGGAATTATCGAACCGCACCGCCCGAGTCCTATATATCCTCACCAACTCCCTTCCCTGGACCCGTTCCGGATACACGTACCGCACACAGAGCATCCTCAAAGCCGTGCAAGACAACGGGGTTGAGGTTCTGGGCGTGACCCGACTGGGGTACCCGACGACCATCGGGGCGCTAACCGCGAGCGAACACGACACTGTTGATGGAATCCGCTATGAACGCCTACTACCGAGCCGGTGGCCCTCAAACCCCGCAAAGCGTCTGGCTATCCAAGCCGACGAAATAACTAAGATCGCCCAGACATTTCGCCCCGACGTGATTCATACGACCACGAACTACCAGAATGGACTGGTAGCTGACGCTGTCTCGCGAGCTACAGGCGTTCCCTGGGTCTACGAGATGCGCGGCAATATGGAACAGACCTGGGTCGCCCGGCAACCCGAAGCGTTCCAAGCTGAACGGAGCCGTTCCGAGTACTACACACTGATGCGCACCCGCGAAACCGAGATGGCTCAGCGGGCTAATGCCGTCATTGCGTTATCAAGCGTTCAGAAGGACGAGCTGATCAGCCGAGGTATCCGCGCCGACAAGATCACGGTCATTCCCAACTCCGTCGATGCAAGCGTTCTGGAAACTCAGGTTGATAGGCAAGCGGCCCGGAGCCGACTGGGCCTGAACACAGATCAAGAGAACCCTTTCTGGGTCGGAACAGTGACCTCGGTCGTGGATTACGAGGGTTTGCCCACGCTTCTTAACGCCGTCCGAATTCTGCGCAACCGCGGCCATGACGTTCGATGCGCCATCGTCGGTGACGGAGTTGCGCTTCCAGACCTCAAGCTGCGCGCAGCGGAGTTGGGCCTAGAACGGGAGAACGCGGTCGTGTTCGCCGGACGTGTACCCAAGCCAGAATCCTCCATCTGGTACCAGTCGCTCGATGTCTTTGTGATCCCGAGGATCGATACCATAGTCACTCGCAACGTTGCGCCACTCAAAGGTCTGGAAGCGATGGCTTTGGGAGTACCTGTTGTCACGTCGGATCTTCCCGTCCTCTGCGATAACATCACGGGAACAAACCAACCGAAGTTTGAGGCTGGCAACGCGGACGCGCTCGCCGAGCAAATCCACACTCTGATGACAAACAAAGACAGCTACGAGGCCGCGAGCACCAACGCGAAGCGAGAAGCAGAAGCCCGCACGTGGCAAACGAGCGCGAAGTCGCTACGCGCACTCTATTCAGGAATGACGAAGCCCAGCCCGCCGACGCGGTTCAGCTAGCCTTGCCAACTGGCACTATTAAAGCGTCAGCCAACCGATCAATCCTCGAGTTTGTTGAGTTAATCCGATGACCCAGCGACGTGACTTCAACACGAAGACTAGAAATATCTCCCCTGAGCTCATCACGCAAATCAGCGAAATTCTCACGAGTCTCGGTGCGCAAATCAGAAACCGCACCCTTGAACTCCACACGCAGACCGTCGATTCGTTCGTTCACGGTCCCGAACTCGCTCTTCATTTCAGTACGCAGGTTCCGCACCATCGCCCAGCTACTGCCAATGACTGTGATCATCACCGTTATCAGTCCGACCATAATGGTCACTGTCTCATACGACATCTGGATCATCCTCCCATTATTATCCAGCGGCCCAGGGATCACCAGCAATCTATGCGCCTCGCAATTCAACTGCGAACAAGCATGGACAGACATCGATGTTTCGTCTATCGACCTCTATTGAGTGTGTGGACAACTCGCACCAACTCCCGTCCACAAACGGAAGATCACCAAGAACCAAAAGTGAAACGGCAACATCAAATTGCAAGAAATGGTGATAAGAGTGCGAGCACACGAGATCCTCATAGAGCGGATCTGAGCCGTCCTCCGATATTCTGGACGTGTCTGTCCTCATGGTTGGAGTCGTCGAATTGTCTGAGAGAGCATCCCACTTGTCCCGAGGTTGGCGGCGCTTCGAAGGCGATTCCAGCGCTCCGAGCTCAGCGTCATCATCCCGGCCTTCAGCGCTGAAACAACAATTGAACGTGCAGTTCGTAGCGCGCTGAATCAGGAAGTCCCAACAATAGAAGTCATTGTCGTTGACGATGTGTCTGAGGACGAAACCCGCGCCGCCGTTTCAAACCTCGCCTCCCGTGACAGTCGCATAAAGCTGCTCTCCACCGACACCAACAGCGGCCCCGGCAAAGCCCGTAACATTGGGATCAATGCAGCACGAGGCAAATATCTGACCTTTATCGACGCTGACGATCGAGCACTTCCCCATACCTACCATCGGACGCTAGACACCCTAAAGACAACGGGCTCCCAGTTCATCAGCGGCGGCTACATTCGGGAGGGGACGGAGGAACCATACGACCAAGCATCACCCAGAGAGTTCAACAGCGAGAACGTAGATCAACAACCCTCGCAGTATTCCCCCAAATCCTTGAAGAACCGGTCATTTGGAACAAGATTTACGCCGCGAAGTTCTGGCGGGAGTCTGTCGGCTTTTTCCCGAAGACCGAAATTACGAGGACCAGCAACCGGCAATTCGCGCCGCCGTGGCTGCCAGCACTTTCGACGTAGTCGACTACGATGTCTACTCCTGGCGACTGCCTAAAGGGCCACGAAACAGATCTCAATCTAAGCAGACCATTCAGGATCTTGCGGACCGCGAGCGCGTCATAATTGCACTCCTTGAACTCGCAAAAAGGATGCCGCCAACCGCACAAGACCATCTTAGGAAGATAATTCTAGGCCGCGATCTTTGTATGTACCTCAAACAAGTTCTCTACACCACTGACGAGTACTGGAACGTCCTGCACGCGCTCACCAAGGAGTTGTACGACACCGCCGACCGGGCCGTCTTCCGAGACATTCCTTTCTCGGAGCGTCTGCTCTGTTACTTGGGTGCCAATGGTACGCGCGATGACGTCGAGACTCTTATCGCGGCGTCTGTAGAGTACGGACAGACTCCGCAATGAAGGAGAACCAAGAGCGTGTGGACCGCCCACCTTCCCAATGTCGACGAGTTTTCTATCGAACTTCCCGATTCCGTCCTTGAACGAAGAGGCAACGACTGGTTCATAGCCGCAAAACTCTGGTCCGCGCACTTCACTGACACCAACGCACTGGAAATCTCCGGTTATGCCTATATTCCGGACGTTCCATCATCCGAGTGGACCAGTTGAGAGATCCGTCTAGTTCACAAGGACGGCGAGCCACTCTGGTCCGCGCCGTTACGGCATACGAATAGTGAATGGGGCGACTTCGAGGCAAATGATTCGCAAACCTCATACTCTCAAAGCGGCTTTACGGCGACCATCCCACTCCCACTTGCCAAAGATGACGATCTAGAACTCGAAGTCACCATCACTGTAGACCGTGACCTGTGGAAGACACGGCTCGGTCATCCGACCAGCGAACCGACAAGACAGGCCGTCACGATTGAACATAGAAAGTCCGCCACCATCACTCGTCATAATGACAACCTTCAACTCCGCATCACAACGACGACGGATGAAACTCGGACAAACTCAGATACACGCAAGCTGTCGAGAATCCCGACAACGCTTGAGTCCGCGTCCATTGACGAGAACCTGGTTCTATTAGAGGGACGATTTCCTATAGGTTCATCGCAAGCACTCAGCGGCGTTGCACTCATCGGTTCTGGTGCCTAGACCCCTCTCCCGTTCAGGCCCCGTGATGACGGCGGATGGACAGCCAGTTTTGATCTCTCAGATCCGGCAGTCCCGTCTGCCGGGATCTTCCTCAAGTGCCAGCTATCCGACCGATACAGGACCAGAGACCACGACGGAACGATGGCGCGTTGGCGCGTTGGCGCGTTGGCGCGTTGGCGCGTTGGCGCAACATAATGCCACCGCTGACTTACACATCCGGACCACCGACCGTTTTGCGAGGTAAGGCACGCACCGCTACGGTCGCCCGCCTCCAGGGAAATTGCACCGGATTCACGCCTGGACCCCCTCTCTCGCTCAAAGAGCGATCGCGGTTTGGCCGACAACAAATAGTTGAAGCGGTCCAGGTTTTGTTCCGTTGTTTATGCTAGGGCTTTTGCTCTGGCGTGGGTGTTGTAATAGTTTGTTTCGTGTTCAGTTGGGCTCTGGTAGCCCAGGGCTTCGTGGAGCCGGTCATGGTTCCACCAGTGAACCCATTTCAGGGTCTCGAATTCGACCTCGGTCACGGATGGCCAAGCGGGCCTGGCATGGATGAGTTCGGCTTTGTAAAGACCATTGACCGTCTCGGCGAGGGCGTTATCATATGAGTCGCCGCCCGATCCCACCGAGGGGGGGTGATCCCGGCTTCTTCTAGGCGCTGCGAGTAGCGAATTGACACGTATTGACCAGGTTCAATCGGTTGATGCAACACCGGCTTGTTGGAGTAATAGTAGGTGCTCGTTGAAGGCCTCGGCTGGGGTTTTCCATCCGAGTGTTTTCCTTGGCCGGGTGTTGAGTGCGTGGGCGACGGCTTCAAGTTCCGTGGCCGACCATCGGGACAGGTCCGTGCCTTTGGGGAAATACTGTCGCAGCAGGCCGTTGGTGTTCTCGTTTGTGCCTCGCTGCCAGGGTGATTGTGGGTCGGCGAAGAACACGGGTATCCCGGTCTCAACTTTGAACTGGGCGTGTGCCGACATCTCCTTACCGCGATCCCAGGTCAACGAGCGTGCTAGTTCTGAAGGTAAAGTCGCCATCGCGTTCGCTAATGCGTTTTTCATGGTGTTTGCCCCGTAGCCAGCCAGGGCGGGCCCATTCTTGACGGCGCCCATGTGCCGCCAACCATCTTCGCGTGGCAGGTGGACTAGCATGGTGAACCTGGTTGTCCGCTCGACGACAGTACCGATCGCTGAGCGTTCCAACCCGATCAGTAGATCACCTTCCCAGTGTCCTGGAACGGCTCGGTCCTCTGCTTCTGCGGGTCTCTCACTGATCAGCGTCTCAGGAGTCACATGGGCCCAAGTTTTGCGTCTGGATCGCTCCCGCGGGGCGCGCAACGCGCGTCCGGTGCGTAAACACCACACCAGCTCGCGTTTGAGCGCGCCACGGCCCTGAATGTAAAGGGACTGGTAGATCGCTTCGTGGCTTATCCGCATGGACTCATCATCGGGGAAATCGACCTTGAGTCGGTTACTGATTTGCTCGGGACTCCAAGCATTCGACCATGCCCGGTGCTTACGGTGAGGTTTGTTGTTGCCGGTGAAACGTGGAGGTTCCGGGCCGCTGACCACCATGCCTGAAGG
The DNA here is from genome assembly GCA_035621235.1 of Actinomycetaceae bacterium MB13-C1-2. Lineage (NCBI taxonomy): Bacteria > Bacillati > Actinomycetota > Actinomycetes > Actinomycetales > Actinomycetaceae > Actinomycetaceae bacterium MB13-C1-2. The sequence goes on along the minus strand of CP141731.1, from coordinate 1,296,526 downwards.
TGTTTTGATCTGGCCCGATAGGCGTTCTTCTACATAGGCGCGTAACCGCGGGTTAGCGACCAGTTTCGCGGTTTTAGGGCGTTTGGCTGCTAGATCAGCTTTCCACTGCGCAACAGATGCGCGGTACTCCAGTTTCCTACCCCGAGTGGCAGCGTTACGGCGCAGCTCTCGAGCTTGTCAAATAGTTTGTGTTTGGGGGTTAGTAAATGTGGGGGTTGACGCGGTCGGGGTAGGCGACTGCGAGTTGGGCTAGGGCTTGTTTCCAGTTGGTGGTTACATGTCCTTGGATTAGTCTTCCTGATGCTTTTCGGTCTTTACCTCTCTTTCCTTTATCTCGTTGTCTTTCGGCCGCTCTTTTGTCTTCGATGTTGCAGATCCCAAGCCATAGCAGTTTCACTGCCGCTTCATCGTTTGGGAACTGGCCGCGGTTCTTACTGATTTTGCGTAGCTGGTAGTTCAGTGACTCGATCGCGTTGGTCGTGTAAATGACGCGGCGTAGCTCTGGGGGGAACTCCAGGAACGGGGTGAACCGGTCCCACGCTGACTGCCAAGTACTCACCGTCGCGGGGTTCTTTGCCCCCAGATCGCTCTTCGCGAAAGCGCTGAGTGCTTCGGCCGCGGCGTCGGCATCAACGGCCGTGTAAATGGGTCTAAGCGCTGCGGAGACCTTTTTACGGTCTTGGTAGTTCACGAACCGCATCGAGGCGCGAATCAGGTGCACCACGCAGGTCTGGACTATGGTTTCAGGCCAGGTAGCTTCCACGGCTTCGGGCAGGCCGGTGAGCCCATCACAACAAACAATGAGGACATCGGCTACGCCGCGGTTACGCAGATTAGAGCACACCGAGGCCCAGAAACTAGCGCCTTCGTTGTTTTGAACCCAGATCCCCAGGACGTGTTTGACACCGTCCATGTCAACGCCAATGGCGATATGAGCGGCTTTAGAACGCACATGAGATCCATCCCTGACTTTCACGCGGATCGCGTCTAGATACATGACGGGGTAGAACTCATCCAGGGGCCGTTTTTGCCATTCCAGGACGGCCTCTAACACGGCGTCAGTGATGTTCGAGATCGTCTCGTGGGATAAGTCAGTGCCAATGGTCTGGCTCAGGTGCCACTGGATTTCCCTTATCGTCATTCCCCCCGCATAAAGGCTGATGATCATGTCATCTAGGCCTCCCAGACGCCGCGATCCTTTCGGGACCAGGCGCGGGGTGAAAGAACCATCCCGGTCCCTTGGTATCGAGACCTCAATCGGGCCTACCTCGGTGGCAACTGACTTAGGGTATGAGCCATTCCTTGAGTTCGCAGCCCCTACGGCTTCCTTAGATTCCCGATCGCCCGCAGCGTAACCCAAATGCGAGGTCATCTCCGCTTCTAAACCGCGTTCCAAAGCAGTCTTGATCAGTGCGGGAATGAGACCGCCATCGCCTGTTAGTTCCACTTCACCGCTATCAATGCGGGCAAACAAATCAGCCAGAGCCCCAGAATCCTCAAGCTCTTTCGCTAAACGATTTGTTGCCTCACTGTTCTTATCAATCAAATCGATCTCGTCCAAATCAATCGTTCGTGTATCCAACGCCAGCACAGCCTTTCAGATCAAGCCATACACAAACAATCTGACAGGCTCCAGCTCTCTGGAGATCGTCCCCGGGTCACGACCAACGGTGCGGGCTATCTGACGCACCCCCTGTCCTTGAGCCCGCAACAAAGCGATTTCCTCGCGTTCGACAAAAGACAAATAGCGCCCTGTCGGGGTGAACTTCACGTCAAATGGTGGCATACCCCCAGCATTGTGGAACCACCGCTGACCCACCGCAGACGCCACGCCAACCTGCCCTGCGGCCTCGGCAGGAAGCATCCCCTTGGCGATCTGCAACCAGAACGCGGCCTCGACATGCCGCTGGAACTTCGGATGACCAGGGGAACGTAGCTTCGGGCGGACCGCCCGATCCGCAGCCTGCTGACGACGAACCATAAAACACCTCCAAATCGAGGTGTTGCGACGACCAATTGAATCCACCCTGGCTGCCTCGGTCGCTGTGATGGACTAGGCCTTGAAGGGCTTGGTCTTTCGCGGCGATCAACGCGTGTTCCAACGCCTCTAAGGGGAGGTCTTCGGTTCGCATTGTTGACCTGGTGGACCAGCCCACGATCTTGCGGGAAAACACGTCAGCGACGAATGCTGTGTAACAAAACCCCGAAGTTGTTCTCACATACGTAATGTCTGCCACCCAGAGCTGGTTTGGGCCAGATGCGGTGAAGTTACGATCCACCAAGTCCAAACGCTCATCAACCGTCTTCGCAGGGCAGGTGGTGATGGGTTTACGGCCCCGCCGAACCCCGTGGAGTCCGGCTTTACGCATGAGTCGGGCCGTTTGTTCCCGGCCGATCATCCATCCCTCACGCGTCATGGCTTTCCACATTTTACGTTTACCGTAGACCCCGTAGTTGCGGGCGTGAATCTCCCACAACACTGGAATCAGTTCACGATCACGTACCCCGCGGTCACTGACGGGACGGGTCTTAGCGGCCCGGTACCCTCTGGCAGTGATGAACCCACCCAATGTTGCTCTAAGAACGCGGCAGATAACCTCGACCCCGAACTGATCCCGATACGCGTCAACGTAAGCGATCATTTCGTCGTAGGGCGGCCTGGTTCCGCTGCGAAGAAAGCCGAGGTGCGCTCAACCCGTTAGCGCGCCGCAACTCGCTGTTCTCACGCCGAAGTTTGCGGATTTCAGCGGATTCCTCAGTGGAAACCCCCGGGCGCTTACCGGCGTCAACTTGATCTTGGTTGACCCACCGACGTAGCGTCTCGTTAGCAACCCCAAGACGCGGGGCGACTTCCTTTATCACTGCTAAAGGTGACACTGCCTTGTCATCGTTGAGCCGGTCTAAAACCATGCGCACCGCACGATCCCGAAACGACTGTGGATACTTCTGCGGCATAATCCCATCCTCTCAAAAAGGACGGAACCAAACCCGGACCAGTTCACTACGTACACTAGACCCTATCAATCCCCATAGATAGATTCCGACGTACTCTAAATAAGCATTGCGTACGATGAAAACGGGCTTGTCGATTTGTTTCAGCCAGACTTATCAGCGACATGATCACCTATAAGCCATAGCAAAGTAGAGAAGTCGACGGCTTCTTTGCCCTCAGGCCAAAATACTCAAATCGCGCGCTGTGCGAGGACCTCCGCGTAACGACCGACAAGAGCACTTCTTAGCTGATCCACTTGCACTTCCGTGAGTAGCCCACGACGAACCGCTACAAGAAAGTCCTGGAAGTATTGATCGAATATCTTACCCCTGTCGATTCGGGCAGCACCTCTTCCCACAGTTGCATTTGCTCCGTGGATTCTATAGTCCACCGAGACCGCCCCCCCTTTATAAAGCCCCCCAGCATCAAACATCGAAGCACCATTGTGGAGTCAATCGTCTGGGCGTCATCCATAAGAGGCCCGAAGAAGTCCATGACGGAGCGCCTATAGGCGCGGGCCGGGCCACCCGTCAACAGGTTCCCCTTAGCCTTCCAATCAGACAGTATCCAGCGCTCCGGAGATCTCAAGAAAGGTGATCCCACGGGGCGACTCTCAGCATCAACCTTCTGGAAACCGAGACCAACGCCCATCCCATCAGGAGCGTCTTCAAATGCAGCCACCATCCGCTTAACGTAGTCGGGATCAGCGATGTCATCACCGTCCATTCCGACGACGATACTGCCGGAGGTCATATTCATCACTTGGTTGAAGTTCGCGCACATCCCTAGATTGGATCCATTTCTATGCACAGATACTGAGTGCGGTCCCGAATATGCCCTAACCTCGTCAGATGCGCGGCAAAATGTCCTGTCCCTAGAGTGGTCGTCGGAGATGACCACTTCCAGTGGCGAATACGTCTGCTTCAGCGCGGAACGTACGGCTTCACCTATGTAATTCTCCTGGTTGTAACAGACCAGAAACAGGCTGACCTTCTCTTTGCTCACCAGTTCCCCTATCCAGAGTCATCATCCAAATCCCGAACCCCAGCACCCCTGAACAGTTCCCTATGACCAGTAGGCACCGACACGCTCACGTACAAGAACATCCGAACTATTTCTGCACTGCAAAATCAACGAATTCAAAGCCGATATTCGCCTACTGTAGCGCATCCTGACGCAAAGGGACGTGGGGCCGACGATATTGATGACAAGTGGCAGAACTGCCGGACTTGCACAATACCAAGTCAAACATAGGCGATGACTTGGTAAATGAAAGCACACGGGAAGCAACATCATCTTCCATGATTCAGTACATCAGTCGATCTGTCGCAAGCCTTACTACCTTGAGCGGGTAGCGCACCTAATCCAGAACGATGCGTGAGTCTTGAAACGAAGGTGGGTGCTTCGATCAAACTTGGCGGCACATCACCCGATGCCAGAGATCCACACGGTTGCATCTGGAACAGCGATCATATCGCATGGATCGCCTCCGTCAAGGCGCCCCTCATTCGCCATAAGGATCGAAAGCGAGCCATCCAGATTGGAGTAAAAATAATCTCCGTGAGTCGGACGCTCCCCTTCTAGTTTGCACCCAATAGGTTGGTAACAATGGAGACCGCGTATAGGGAAAACTATTCACGCTACTCCCAAAACGTGTCAACTGACCGTGACGCTGGCCGGACCGGCAGTGCATCCCGGAGTGCATCGAGGTCAGTTTTCAGCTCAGGCAACGTTGCTCTCTTTGCCACCTCTTGGAATGACACGGTAGATAACTCTGACTCGCGCACAGTCACTGATGCCACTGCGGCCCGATCAAGACAAGTGAAGAAATCCTCAAACTTGAAGTCCACCCCCGTCAACGGGAGATCATCGACCCTCAGCCACACCCATGGGACTTCGTACGCTTGCGCTAGCACAATTCCGTGGAGAGACGACGAGACGACGGCTGTCGCTCCGGAGATTTGAGACGCACAGGTGAAAACATCGTTCCGAACATCCACAACGTTACCGTTAGCGCTCGGATTGCTCTCGACTCGTTGCCGGTGTATGTAATGCGGCACGACGACTGAGCGACCGGAGGAATGTTGCGCTCGCGGCATGATGTCTGGCAACAGAAGACCTGGATCCCCGATAATTTCGGGCACGTGCCAGCCAATCTTACTAGTAACCTCTTCCATAGTAAGCACACCACGAACAGCGTGGATCTTGACCTCCGCACCGAGCTTTCGTTTCGCTAAAGCCTCCTCCTGGGTCAAAGGTCGAATCAAACCACTGCCCCATACATCAACATTTGGACTCTTGAACCATCCAAGAATAGATCCTACAGACCACAGGACCCTGTCGGGGGATAAACCTACTCTGTTCTGCAATACGGGCTGTCTCCCGGTCATACCATATATCAAGTGCGGACCAATCCAGTCCCCAAAATTTAGGAGACCAGAAGACCAATACATTGGGACAGTGGTGTCGGGTGAGTAGTTCCCTGATTCTTCTTGGTGACGAAATCTTCTAGTTAACTCGATGGCTCTACACGTCTCAAGCATCAGATCGCCTTCGGTCACCGACAGAGCAGTATACGCGATCTCTCTACCCTCGGAACTGACGACCATTAGTCGTGTGCAAAAGCCCAGAACATCGTGAATCCAACGAACAGCAACCGGATTAAAACCGACCACGCCCACCGCAAATTGGGATTCCAACGGCTCAACCCGGATGCCGACAGTTGATCCAAGAATCGGCAGCGACACGTCAAGTACCTCGTTCCGTAAGCTGATTCGAGTTAGTAATCCGCTCATATGAGCCGATACCGCGAGTTCACTTGCTAGCTGTCGAAGAGAGCCTTCTACCGTCATGATTTCAGAGACTACTACACTGGCCGACGTAAAATATGTTATCTATACAAACGCTCTAAACCGACAAGAGTCGTCAACTCACCAAACGATCTCTTATGGAGGAAACTGCATCAATCCTGACACCCGAACTGATGAGTATGACAAGTAAATGCCATCAAACTTAGCTCAGTTGGCGGAACTCACGAATCCACGACAGTTAACGTTACTCCGCCGGCAGCGCTCTCTATTGCATAGACTCGATCATCAGCTTCAGAAATACCAGACAGTATTTCGACGGACCCCGAATCGAGGATGTTGTGTCCTCGCTCGTCCGTTACCTGGACTGAGTATGTGTCGTCAACAAGTTCACCCAGGTCAATGGGTTCGCTATCAGGACCGGTGAAAGCCGAATACTCTTGATCCGAAAGTGCGAACAATCCTGGGACGGTGTTTAGGACGCGCCGGAGAAGCGGCCGAAGCATTATTTCGAGTTGTTGACCGTGTTCTGCGCCGTTGAGAAGTACTCTGTGCGATCTCGACTTCCAACCGCACCCCGGAGCCGTCTGTCTTATATCGAATCCGTGAATTACCAGCGCACCCTTACTCAACGACAGCCTGACCATGCTTACGCATTCAATGTCGTAAGTTCCTGCTTGATCTACGAGCCAGCCTGCATATGGGGGGTTGTGACCGCCTCCCAAAGTGGCATTGAGGTACTCGCGCACGCTGCCTCCTCCCGACAGGGAGGAAAGCGCTCCCGCAAAAGAGAGATACAGAATCCGGTATCCTCCGGGAACATCAGATAGCACCTGTGAACTAGAATAGTAGGCAACTGGGACCGCGTTGTTTTGCATCGTCGACGTCGCGGGAATAAGAAACGTTGTGTCGGGACGAAGTTCTTGTCGGTTTGCCACCTCAAGGACCATACGCGCCTCAATGTTCCCTGAACTAAGCTCTCCAGGAAACGAGGTAGGAGCGTCTGGAGCAGCGACAAAAATGACAGAGCTCCCCGGGTTCTTCTTGTGAATCTCAGCGGCTTCGCTCCAATAATCGGGAAATGCGATGATCAGCGTCTGGTTTGATGCACACCCTAAACGCCTCAAGAGTTGTGAAACATCTGCAGCCGACGGGGAGTCAGCTATGTCTTCGATGCCCACAATCCAGCCCATGGTTGAGTCGAACAAATCTTTTCTCTCACCTCGAGGCATACCGACGAGCACCAGAGCAGACGAGAGAGCAAACCTCGGAACCCTGGTTTGGATCCCCAAGGAGCTAAACCACTCTTGATTCGAGTGAACAGCACCAGACAAAGAACAGCCAAAGAACTGCGGATCAAACGGCACTTCAACTTCCATAGTAAATTCGCTCCTGTATGCCATCTATTAGCCCTCTGTCCCCA